>NZ_CAUQDV010000001.1:750000-1491137 GCF_963517015.1 uncultured Devosia sp. | reverse complement strand
ATCGCCGCCATTGTCGCCGTCAGCCTCGTACCAGCCGACAAGCGCGGCTTTGCCGTGGCCCTGATTCTCTCCGGCCTTACCGTCTCCAATATCATCGGCGTGCCGCTCGGCACGGCCATTGGCAATATGTGGGACTGGCGCGCCACCTTCTGGGCGGTTGGCGCACTGGGCCTTGTTTCGACGCTGGGCATCGCCTTCTTCCTGCCGGGTCACAGCGGCAATGCCACAACCCATGGCAGCCTGCTGCGCGAGTTCAAGGCCCTCGGCCGCCAGCAGATCGTTACGTCGCTGCTGATCTCGATCCTCGCCATGATCGGCCAATACAGCCTCTTCACCTATATCGCACCGCTGCTCCTCGAAGTGACCGGCATGGCGGAAGGTGTCATTCCCTGGGTGCTGCTGCTCTATGGCGTCGGTTCGACCATAGGCGTCTTTATCGGCGGCAGGCTCGCCGACTGGAAGCTGATGCCCTCGCTGATTGCCATCCTTTCAACGCAGGTCATGGCCTTTACCCTGCTCTATTTCGTCAGTCCCTATCCGATGCTGATGGCGGTGATGGTCGTGGTCTGGGGTGGCGTCAATTTTGCCTTCGGCTCGCCGGTCCAGTCCCGCGTTCTGGCCTGGGCCGGCGACGCCCCCAATCTGGCCTCGGCGCTCATCCCCACCGGCTTCAACATCGGCATCGCCATCGGCGCCATCCTGGGCGCGGCCCTGCTCGATGGAGGCTTTGGCTATCGCAGCCTGCCTCTGATCGGCACCGGTGCCTTGGCTCTGGGCGTATTGATCGCGCTTTGGTCCTGGTGGCAGGAACAGCGCAGCGATGCCACCTTGCCACAGCCCGCGGAGTAGCAACCTAAGTCCTTGCAGAAAATAACCCTTTGGTCATCTTCTAAGGGTTGAATGCCGCCAGCGTCCCTTGCCCTCCGGCGAGAAAAACGCCTTTGCGCGATCGGGGGACGGGCAATGATCGACAACGCTACACTACTGATAGCCATCGCTTTTTCGAGCGCGGCGCTGATGGGTGCGCTTCTTATCGGCTGGGTCAACGCCAAGGCGGAGACCTACCTGGCCTATGGTTCGGCCGGCATCGGCTTCGTCGTCATCGCCATGGTTTTGCTGGGCATTCGCAACGGCCAGGTCGATCTGTTCCATTTGTTGGCGCCCTATACGCTGATCCTGACCGGCTTTGGCCTGATCTACGCCGCGTCCCGCCTGTTCCGCGATCCACAGGCTTCGGTTCGACCTGCGTTCATCACCTGGGCCATATCCATGGTCCTGCTGGTCGTGCCGCTGGTTGCTGGCCTGAGCGGCGTTGGTGTCTTCATGCTCAACCTGACCGGCGGCGCCATCATGCTGCTCTGTGCCGTGGAATATTGGCGCGGCCGCATCGAGTCGCCGGCAGCGCTCGTCACCAATGCCGTGCTCTACACCTTGAGCGGCGTTTCCTTCTTCTGCTGCTGCGTGATGATCGCGCTGGACGGCCAGCTCGTCCTGACGGCCATGCCCGACAACTGGGCGGAACGCTTCAATTCCATCATGTCACTGGTCGGCCTGACCGGCATTGGCGCCATCACGCTGACGCTGCATCACTCCCGCGCGGCCCGCAAGCACCGCCATGAAGCCAATACCGATTCCCTCACCGGCCTGCTCAACCGCCGCGCCCTGTTCGACCAATTCGAAAAGCAGGACCTCCCGGCCGGCACCGCCGTGCTGATGTTCGACATCGACCACTTCAAGCAGATCAACGACCGTCATGGCCACGCCGGCGGCGACTCGGTGATCCGCCACTTCGGCACGATCCTGCATGACAATATGCGCAGCGACGACGCGGTCGCCCGCATTGGTGGCGAGGAATTCTGCGCCATCCTCAAGCCCATGGCCGTGGAACAGGCCAAGCAGATTGCCGAGCGCATCCGAGCCGACTTCGAACACCGCCCGACCCGTCACGTCATCGAGCCCATCTCTGCCACCGTCAGCGTGGGCGTCGCCACCACTGGCGTCGGCGAAAGCTTCTCCGCGGTCCTCAATCGCGCCGATGACGCGCTCTACCGCGCAAAACATGGCGGCCGTAACCAGGTCACGTCCGCCACGCTTCGTCTCATCGCTTAAGGATCAGCCGGCCAGTGCCGCGCGCACCTTGCCGCTCGCCTTGCCGAAGTCGATCCGGCCCGGATAATCCGCCTTGAGCTGGGCGATCACCTTGCCCATGTCCTTGGGATCGGCGGCACCGGTCGTCGCAATGGCGGCCTTGATTGCCGCCTCGACCTCTTCCTCGCTCAGCCCCTTGGGCAGGAATTCGTTGAGGATGTCGATCTCTTCCTTTTCCACCGTGGCGAGATCGGCGCGGCCGGCCTGTGCATAGATGGCAAAGCTCTCTTCACGCTGCTTGACCATCTTGATGATGATGGCGAGGATTTCGTCATTGGTCGCCGGGCCGCGGTTCTCCTGGCGGATGGCGATATCCTTGTCCTTGATCGCCGCGGTTATGGCCCGGAGCGTCGCGGTGCGACGCTGGTCACGGGCTTTGAGGGCCTCTTTGAGGCCTTCGCTGAACTGTTCGCGCATGGGTTTTCATCCTCTTGCTATGCGTTTTCTTGGCCCCATATAGGCACAATAAGCGCGTCGCGCCACTTGCGGAGTCGGTCTGGGGCGTCTAGGGAGAGGCCTCAATCGACATCGACGCGAGCGCTGCAAGGGCAAAGTTGCAAAACTTGGCTCTCTGACCGTGCGAGCACCTGAAACAAATTATGGAGGCCCACCGTGACCGGCTGGCAGCAATCCCCCGCGACCGCACTTCTGATCCTGGCAGACGGTACGCGCCTGGAAGGCCGCGGTATCGGCGCAGTTGGCCACGCGGCAGGCGAAGTCTGTTTCAACACGGCAATGACCGGCTATCAGGAAGTCCTCACCGACCCGTCCTATGCCGGCCAGATCGTCACCTTCACCTTCCCCCATATCGGCAATGTCGGCGCCAATGACGAAGACATCGAGACGGTCAACATGGCCGCTCTGTCGGGCGTCCGCGGCGTCGTGCTCAAGGCCGATATCACCAATCCGTCCAATTATCGCGCGGCCGAGCAGCTCGATGCCTGGCTCAAGAAGCGAAACATCGTCGGCATCGCCGGCATTGACACCCGCGCCCTCACCGCCCTGATCCGCGAAAACGGCATGCCCAATGGCGTCGTGGCCCACGATCCGAGCGGCCAGTTCGACACGGCTTCGATCCAGGCCGAACTCAATGCCTTCCCAGGCCTTGAAGGTCTCGACCTCGCCAAGGAAGTCACCACGGCCCAGACCTACCACTGGGACCAGACCGGCTGGGAATGGGACAAGGGCTATGGCCAGGTCGACAATGCCGACTTCCATGTCGTCGCCATCGACTACGGCGCCAAGCGCAACATCCTGCGCTGCCTTGCCGATCAGGGCGCCAAGGTAACGGTCGTTCCCGCCACCGCCACGGCCGAGGAAGTGCTCGCGCACAATCCCGATGGCATTTTCCTCTCCAATGGCCCTGGCGATCCGGCCGCGACTGGCAAATATGCCGTTCCGACCATCCAGAAGCTGATGGAAACCGGCAAGCCGGTCTTCGGCATCTGCCTTGGCCACCAGCTGCTTGGCCTGTCACTGGGCGCCACCACCTCCAAGATGCATCAGGGCCACCACGGCGCCAATCACCCGGTCAAGGACCTGACCACCGGCAAGGTGGAAATCACCTCGATGAACCACGGCTTTGCCGTCGACAAGGCAAGCCTGCCCGCTGGCGTCACCGAAACCCACATCTCGCTCTTCGACCAGTCCAATGCGGGCCTCCAGGTTGAGGGCAAGCCGATCTTTTCGGTGCAGTATCACCCCGAAGCCAGCCCTGGCCCGCGCGACAGCCACTACCTCTTCACGCGCTTCCTCAACCATGTGAGGAAGCAGAAAGGCGTGGCCGAGCTGCCCGAACACAAGGCGCCCGCCGCCTGACCTGAACCAGACGCCGGAGCCAGCCTCCGGCGTTTTTGCTTTATGGGTTGCGAGTGCCGCACTACATTGGCGCCCTATCGGAGGTCGACATGGACCAGCCTGACAAGCTCACAGTGACCATAACCGGCGACCAGGCCGAAAGAATCCGCGAGAGCGTGGCTCGGGGCGAATTCGAGTCGCCAGAACACTACGTGACGGCCGCGATTGAAACTGCTGGTTTCATCCACGACGACCACGACCTGCCTGAATGGCTGCCGGACACTGAAACGCTCAAACGTCTGGTCAATGAAGCCCTTGATGATCCGAGACCAGGCCTCTCAAGCGAGGAAATGCGGGCGGAGATAGATCGTTGGGTGGCTGAAACCGAGGCGCAAGAGAGCGCAAAAATCAACAAGGCAGGCTAGTGTGCGCAGCCTGCCAGTAATCTTTACGAAAGAGGCAAGCGTCGATCTCAGAAACGAGTTCATTTACATTTTTTCGGCCAGCACCAGCTCGGTCACAGCGCGTCGGTACATTTCTCGCATCCGTCACCGCTGTGAGAGGATAGGACACGCGCCGAACGGCGGCAGAGATCGATCCGATTTTCGCCCTGCAATGCGATCAGTCCCCTTCGAGGCAAGCGCCGAGATCTTCTATGTCGTGGAAGCGAAGCGCGTTCGTATTGCCCGTATTTTCTTCCATGGCCAAAATTACGAAACCATCATGCGCGGCGCGGACTAACCCTCACACACTCCCCGAAAACGTATCGCACTGGCTCGGATTGCCCGACGTATACCCACGTTCGAACCACGTCTTTCGCTGCTGCGATGTGCCGTGATTGAAGGTCTTGGGCACGGCGAAACCCTGCATGCGTTTCTGGAGCGTGTCATCGCCGATCTGTTCGGCGGCGTTGAGCGCTTCTTCGATGTCGCCGCTTTCGAGCAGGTCTTCCTGACCGGCATAACTGGCCCAGACGCCGGCATAGCAATCGGCTTGGAGCTCGACGCGGACCGAATAGGCATTGGCCTCGGTCTGGCTCATCGACTGCCGGCGCTGGTTGAACTCGGGCAGCACGCCGGTGATGTTCTGGATATGATGCCCCACTTCATGGGCCAGCACATAGGCTTGGGCGAAATCGCCCGGTGCGCCGAACCGGTCACGCAGCTCGTCATAGAAACTGAGGTCGATATACACCTTTTTATCGCCCGGACAGTAGAACGGGCCGGTGCTGGAATCTGCGGCGCCACAGGCCGTGTCCACGCCACCAGAAAACAGCACCACCGTTGGCTCCGGATAGTCCTCGCCCGACGCCTGGAACACTTCGGTCCACAGATCTTCGGTTTCCTTGACCACCACGCCGACAAAGTCGCGCAATTCGGCTTGTTCGCCCGTGGTCGGCGCCTGGCTTGACGAGCTGGCCGATGACGACGGGCCGCTGCTGCTGCCACCGCCCATCAGCATCTCAAGCGGATTGGTGCCAGTCACCAGCCAGATGATGCCCAGGACGACGATGATGCCGAACACGCTGCCGATGCCGCCACGGCCACCGCGCCCGCCGGAGGGAAGGCGGATGCCACCGCCGCCACCGCGCCCGAATGGACTGCCGCCACCGAAACCGCCCCGGCTCTGGCCACGGCGATCCTCGATGTTGGAACTCTGCTGCCGACCGCGCCACTTCATGTCCGAATTCTCCGTGTGTCCCCAAGCCTAGCAACAAGCCAAGCCGATGCAATGGGTTCCAGAGGGTAGAAACAGTTCGAGGTTTTGGGGCATCTGGGCCACTTAGGCAAAGCCCTCGCGGCCTTCTCGCCTGAAATCACTCCACTGGAGCGATCTCGCCTGCGACCGGCTCGAAGCGTCACAAATTGACCGCCTGGTCAAACTTCCCTAGCCTCATCACGCCGCCGTCATCGCACCGTCATTTTCGAGCGGCAAGAGCATGCGCGCGCCGGTATTGTCCGGGCGCTACGCGCCGGGCCCCGCTGCCCGCGTCCGGGGACGCTAAGGCCCCCGGTCTTTGGTTCAGCCACTGAACGATCAGGGATAGACAGATGAATTTCCTGCCCAAGATTTCTCGCCGTACATTCCTCGCGGGCTCCGCGAGCGTAGGAGCCATGGCCGCAATGCATCCTTTTGCCACCATGGCACAGGCAAACCAGGCGCATCTGCGCATCCTGGAAACCACCGACCTGCATGTCGCGGTTTTTGCCTATGACTATTTCGCCGACGCGCCCAACGATACCATGGGCCTGGCCCGCACCGCCTCGATCATCGAAGCCATCCGCGCCGAAGCCGGCAATTCCATGCTGGTCGACAATGGCGACATCATCCAGGGCAATCCCATGGGCGACTATATCGCCTATGAAAAGGGCCTCGACGGCAATGTGCACCCGGTCATCGCCGCGATGAACACGCTAGGCTACGACGCCGCCACCCTGGGCAACCACGAATTCAATTACGGCCTCGAATATCTCGACAAGGCCATCGAAGGCGCCAACTTCCCCTTCGTTTCGGCCAATGTGGTCAAAGGTGAACTGGCTGCCGACATCCTTAGCGACACCACCTACACCGCCCCCTATCTGATCCTCGAAAAGGAACTGACTGACGGTTCGGGCGCCGCCAAAACCATCAAGGTTGGCCTGATCGGCTTCTGCCCGCCCCAGATCATGACCTGGGATGCCGCCCATCTTGAAGGCGTCGCCAATGCCCGCGACATCGTCGAGACCGCCAAGGCCTATGTGCCCAAGATGAAGGAAGAAGGCGCCGATATCATCGTCGCCCTCTGCCATTCCGGCATTGCCGCCGACCAGACCACCGGCGCCGAAAACATGGCCCTGCAGCTGGCCGAAGTCGAAGGCATCGATGCCCTGCTCCTTGGCCACCAGCACCTGGTTTTCCCGGGCCCCAACTTCGAGGGCATCGAAGGAGTCGATGCCACGACTGGCACTTTGGCCGGCAAGCCTGCCGTCATGCCCGGCTTCTGGGGCTCGCACATGGGCCTTCTCGACCTGCTGCTGGAACAGGATGCCGATGGCAAGTGGACGGTAGTGTCGCACACATCCGAAGCCCGTCCGATTTCCGAACGCGTCGAAGGCAAGGTCAATGCCCTGGTCGAGGACGAGACCGAAGTCACCGCCGCTGCTCAGGAAGATCACGACGCAACGCTCGAATATGTGCGCCGCGCCGTGGGCGAAACCTCGGCCCCGCTCTATTCCTACTTCGCGCTCGTGGCCGATGACCCGTCGGTGCAGATCGTGAGCCAGGCCCAGACTTGGTACATCGCGCAGATGATGAAGGGCACCGAATGGGAAGCCCTGCCGATCCTGTCGGCGGCTGCCCCGTTCAAGGCCGGCGGTCGTGGTGGTCCGGAATATTACACCGACGTCCCCGTTGGCCCGGTCGCCATCAAGAACGTGGCCGACCTATACCTCTATCCCAACACCATCCAGGCCGTGAAAATCACCGGCGCGGACGTCAAGAACTGGCTCGAACGCTCGGCAGGCATCTTCAATCAGGTCGAAGCCGGCGCCAAGGATGCCGAACTGATCAACCCGGAGTTCCCGTCCTTCAACTACGACGTGATCGACGGCGTGACCTACAAGATCGACCTGACCCAGCCGTCCAAATATGCGGCAGACGGTTCGGCCGAAACCAATCCGGATGCCAATCGCATCGTCGAGCTGATGTATGACGGTGCCCCGATCGACCCGGCCCAGGAATTCATCGTCGCCACCAACAACTACCGCGCCAGCGGCGGCGGCGCCTTCCCGGGCATCACCTCGGACAAGATCGTCTTCGTTGGTCCTGATACCAATCGCGACATCATCATCCGCTTCATCGTCGAAAACGGCACCATTTCGCCGTCCGCTGACGGCAATTGGTCGCTGGCCGAAATCGGTGACACCTCGGTGCTCTTCACCACCGGCCCCAAGGGCGCCGAATTCGTCGATGACGTGAAGGGCGTCAAGATCGAAGCCACCGGCGAAAGCAATGCCGAAGGCTTTGGCGTCTATCGCATCACGCTGTAAGACTACGGGGCGGTCCTCCAGGGCCGCCCTTTTCATTTGAGGATTTGATCATGCGTTTCATTTCCGCCCTTGCCCTGCTCGGCCTCCTTGTTTCGCCAACCCTGGCGCAGGACCGCACCCAATATGTGCTGGCCATCAGCTGGCAGCCCGCCTTCTGCGAAACCCGGCCCGATCGTCCCGAATGCGAGAGCCAGACCGAGGACCGCTTCGACGCTGGAAACTTTGCCCTGCATGGGCTGTGGCCGCAGCCACGCTCACGCGACTATTGCGGCGTGGACGCCGAGACCGTCGCCCTGGATGAACAGGGCGATTGGGACCTGCTGCCCGAGCCGGACATTTCCGCAGCGCTGCGGGATGAATTGCGTGTCATGATGCCCGGCACGCAGTCCGCGCTCGACCGGCACGAATGGATCACCCACGGCACCTGCTACGACGGCGATGCCGAAGCCTATTTCGGGGATTCCCTCGACCTGCTCGATGCCGTCAACGAGACCGTCGTGCGCGATCTTTTCGCCGGCAATATCGGCAAGCGCCTGACCCAGGAACAGATCCGCGCTGCATTCGACGAGGCCTTCGGTCAAGGGGCTGGCGACCGGGTACGCCTCTCCTGCATCAATGATGGCAATCGTCGCCTGATCGACGAACTGACCATCGGTCTGACCGGTCAACCGCAGGGACCCGACAGCTTTGGCAGACTGATCCTTGCGGCACGTCCGACCGACGGTGGCTGTGACGGCGGCATGGTCGACGCGGTGGGACTGCAGTAGTCCTACGCTCGACGCCAACCCTCTCCCCTTGCGGGAGAGGGACAGCTTTTCGTCGTTCAGACGAAAAGCAGGGTGAGGGGTGCTGCGCTACCCCATACCTTGATGTTTGAAGAAACCAGAGAACCCCTCATCCGTCTCGGCTGCGCCGAGCCACCTTCTCCCGCAAGGGGAGAAGGTTGATCCGGTGGGATTCGGCGAGCGTCTGCCCCATATCACTCAACCGCATCCAGCCGCTCCCGAAGCAGATGCAAGGCTTCGCGCAGCTTTGCGCCATCCTCGACCGTGCCGCCCAGAACCTTGCCCACTTCGAGGGGCACGGCCAAGGCTTTGGCCCTTAGCCCCCTGCCTTCGTCGGTCAGGAAAATCCGCACCAGCCGCTCATCCTCGGCATCACGTTGGCGGCGCACCAAGCCACGCGCTTCCAGCCGCTTGAGCAGCGGCGTGATCGTGCCGCTATCGAGGAACAATTTCTCCCCCAGCGCCTTTACCGTCAAACCATCTGCTTCCCAGAGCACGAGGAAGACCAGATATTGCGGATAGGTGAGGCCCAGCGCATCCAGCCGCGGTTTGTAGAAGCGCGTGAACGCATGGCCGGCCGCATAGACGGCGAAGCACAGCATGGAATCAAGCTGCATCGGATCGGCGGACTTGGCCATGGTCGTCACCCTCGAAAGAACGAAATCACTCTATCACGTCAAATTTCAATTGCACGCAATTTAATTGCGCGCTAATGAATATTCATCAACCCGAAGCCAAGGAGCTTTCCATGTCGATCAAATCCGCTGTCTACACCGCCCATGCCCACACCACCGGTGGCCGCACCGGCACCAGCAAGACCGATGACGGCCGCCTGGAAGTGACGCTGGATACGCCCGCCGCCATGGGCGGCAATGACGGCCCCGGCACCAATCCCGAGCAGCTCTTCGCGGCCGGCTATTCCGCCTGCTTCCTCGGCGCGCTCAAGGCTGTCGCCCGCGGTGAAAAGATCAAGGTTCCCGACGAGACCACCATCGATGCCTCGGTGTCCTTTGGCGAGAATGCCAATGAAGGCGCCAAGGGTTTCAACATTGCGGTCGAGCTCAAGGTGACCCTGCCCGGCTTCGACAAGGCGGAAGCTGAAGCCTTGGTCCACAAGGCCCATGAAGTTTGCCCCTATTCGAATGCCACGCGCGGCAATGTCGACGTCAAGCTGACCGTCGCCTGAGATTTGTGAGCGTCAAATAAAAAGGGCGGGTACCGAGGTACCCGCCCTTTTTGCATCCTATTCGGCCGGTTGCGGCACGACATCGAGCGGCTGCCAGCGGCGCTGGTGCCTGTCGAGCATGGCCGAGATGATGAAAAGCACCAGGCCACCCACCGCCAGCACGGCACCGACGGGTCCGGTCGAGGCAGGACCCCAGCCCGCCCCGATCGCCGCACCACCAAGCAGCGCACCCAAGGCATTGGCCGTGTTGAAGGCCGCGTGATTGAGCGTTGCGGCGAGGGTCTGTCCTTCGGCGGCAACATCCATCAGTCGCGTTTGCAGCGCTGTGCCGATGGCGACGGTGAAACCAACCAGCAAGATGCTGAGGGCTGCCGTCAACCAGAGCTGGGCCGTCCAGGGAATGACGGCAAGACTGATGATGTTGAACACCAGCATGCCGCCGATGGTGGGCATCAGCGCCTTGTCAGCCATGGCCGCGCCGAAGATATTGCCCAGCGTCATGCCCACGCCAAACAGCGCCAGTACCAGCGGCACCCAGATCTGGGGAATATGCGCCACATCGATCAGCAGCGGATCGACATAGGTAAAGACCGAGAACATGCCACCGCAACCGACGGCGCAAATGCCCAGCGTCAGCCAGACCTGCGGACGGCGCAACGCGGAAAGCTCGGTCAGCGGGCTCGCGCCTTCGGCCAGTTTCAACACGGGCACGTAACGGAAGATCATCACCACCGCCGTGGCGCCGATCACGCCGACGCCGGCAAAGGTCGGCCGCCAGCCCATATATTGGCCGAGCCAGGTAGCGAGCGGCATGCCGATCAGCGTCGCAATGGTCAGCCCCAGCATGACCCGGCCCACGGCGCGAGCACGATAGCCGACATCCACCATCGAGGCAGCGACCAGCGCGGCAATGCCGAAATAGGCGCCATGGGGCAGGCCAGAGAGGAACCGCAGGCCGAGCAATGAATAATAGTCCGGTGCTGCAGCGCTGCCGAAATTGCCGATGGCAAACAGACCCATCAGCCAGATCATCAGCGGCTTGCGCGGCGTGCGGGCAAACAGAATGGCAAACAGCGGCGCACCGACCACCACGCCCAACGCATAGGCACTGATCACATGACCTGCATCCGGGATCGAGATCTGCAGGTCACCGGCCAGGTTGCGCAACAGGCCCATGATGGCGAATTCGCCGGTGCCAATGCCGAAGGAGCCGATGGCCATGGCGAGAATGGCGAGCTTGGTATTGAGATCGCCGAGGCCGGAGCCGGATGAATTGGGGGTCGTCATAGTCTGCTCCAGACGCGTCCGGTCACTGGCAAGATGGCCAGCTTCGGTAAAGGCAATGGGATTAAGACCTGTCGGGGCGAACAGGTTGGGCCAAGCTAAAATGTTAGTCCCGCCCGCCGCCACCCTTCATTCTGCACAGCGGCCCTGCACAAAAGTGCAGGCATGCCAAAATGTTAACGCTTCCGATTCACCCCCGCGAAAGGCTCTCCGCTTAGGTTTGAACGGCTATTCCGCCGGAGCGACGCCCCATGACCGTCCCTGCCCTCGCCGTAACGAGCCTCAACAAGAGCTTCGACCGTCCGGTCATCAAGCAGTTCGACCTGACGATCCGAGCCGGCGAATTCTACGCCCTGCTCGGACCCAACGGCGCCGGCAAGACCACCATCTTGCGCATGGTGGCCGGCCTGTTGCAGCCCGACAGCGGCGGCATTTCCATTTTCGGCATCGACGCCCGGCGCGACCCCATCGCCGCCAAGCGCGTGCTGGCCTGGGTCTCCGACGAACCCATGGTCTATGACCGCCTGACCCCGCTCGAATATCTCGAATTCGTCGCCGGCCTCTGGCAGGTCGAGAGCCGGCAGGCACAGCACAAGGCCAATGAGCTGATCGATTGGCTGGGCCTGCGGCCCCATGCCAATGAACTCTGCGGTGGCTTTTCCAAGGGCATGCTGCAGAAGGTCGCCCTGGCCGGCGCCCTGGTGCACGACCCCAAGCTGATCATCCTCGACGAGCCTTTGACCGGCCTCGACGCCGGCTCTGCCCGCACCGTCAAGGATGTGTTGCTGGGCAAGGTGCGCGAAGGCGTTACCGTCATCATGACCACCCATATCCTTGAGGTCGCCGAGCGCATGGCCGAACGCATCGGTGTCATCACGGGCGGCCGCTTGATCGCCGAGGGTACCCTGGCCGAACTGCGCAATCGCATCGGCCGCGAATCCAGCCTCGAGGACATTTTTCTCGACCTCGTGGCGCAGGGCGCCGAAGAACAAGCCGCATGAGCGCCGCACCCGCCTCCATCGCCTGGTTCGCCAAGCATGAACTGATCCTGGGCTGGCGCGACTGGGTCGCCATGATGACCGGCGGTCGCCGCGCCCGCAGCCTCGGCATCGTCATCTTCCTCGCCGTGGTCGTCATCATCCTCCATCTGATGGCGCTCGGCCTCGTCGGCCCCTGGGCCGGCCGTGGCATCAACGAGGACGGCGCCACGCTGGTCATGCTGACCGGCACCGGCTTCCTGTTCTGGACCATCATGCTGTCCCAGGCGCTCGAAGCGGTGACGCGGGTCTATTACGGCCGTTCCGACCTCGACTTGGTCCTGTCGTCGCCCGCCTCCTCGCGCCGGCTCTTTGCCGTACGCACGGGCGCCGTAGCGCTGACCAGCATGCTGCTGCCCGGCCTGTTGGCGAGCCCGCTGATCAACATGCTGGCGCTGCTCGATAATCCCCGCTGGCTTTTCGCCTATGGCGTGGTTCTAGCCATGGGCGCCATTTCCACCGCCATCGCCATCGGCATCACGCTGCTGCTGTTCCGTTTCGTTGGCCCGCGCCAGACCCGCCTGATCGCCCAGATCGTGGCCGCCGTGGTCGGCGCCGGCTTCGTCATCGGCATCCAGGCGGCCGCCATCCTCTACTACGGCGACATGTCGCGCTTTGCCCTGTTCCAGTCACAGGCGATTATCGATATCGCGCCGGAAGTCGACAGCGCCTTCTGGCTGCCCGCCAAGGCTGTCATGGGCTATGGCGATGCGCTTGCAACCATGCTGGTGGTCGGCATTACCGCCCTGGTCGCCACCATTGCCCTCGCCGCGCCGAGCTATGGCCAGCACGCGACCTCAGCCGCCGGTCTCACCCATATTCGCAGCGCCCGTCGTGTGTCGCGCAATCCCTTCAAACAGGCTTCCCAGCGCCACGCCCTGCGCCGCAAGGAATGGCGCCTGCTGCAGCGCGATCCGTGGCTGCTGTCGCAGACGCTGATGCAGATCCTCTACCTGCTGCCGCCGGCCCTTCTGCTCTGGCACAATTTCGGCAGCGACGCTGGCGCCTTCGTGGTGGTCGTGCCCGTGCTCGTCATGGCGGCCGGTCAACTGGCCGGTGGCCTGGCCTGGCTGGCCATCTCGGGGGAGGACGCCCATGATCTCGTCGTCACCGCCCCGGTCTCGCCGCGCACCGTTCTGCTGGCAAAGATCGAGGCTGTGCTGACCGTCATCCTCTGCGTCATGGCGCCCTTGCTGCTGCTCATGGCACTCTCCTCGTGGCAGATGGCGCTCATCACCGCCTTTGGCGCCATGCTCTCGGCCGGTTCGGCCACCGCCATCCAGCTCTGGTTCCGCGTTGTTGCCAAGCGCTCCATGTTCCGCCGCCGCCAAGTCGCCTCGCGCGCCGCAACCCTGAGCGAAGCTTTCGCCTCCATCATGTGGGCCGGCATGGGCGCCATGCTGGCCGCCGGATCCTGGCTGGCTTTCGGCCCGGCAATCGTGGCCATTCTGGTGCTCTGCATCGCAAGAATGCTCGCGCCCCGCCGCCCCTGAGCACTTCGAGAGAGTGCGACCAGAAGACCTGAGATCGATATGACCGAACTGACCTTCCGCGACGCCACGCCAGCCGACATCGCCATCATGCTGCACCTGAGCCATGCCGGCGACGCTCGTGGCCCGGACACGCCGCCGCTCGATCCCGCCACTCTGGACGATCCACGCTATCGCGCCGCTTTCGACGAGATCCAGGCTGACCCCAGTCACCGCCTGATCGTGGCCGAGCGAAACGGTGAAGTGGTTGGCACCCTGCAGATCAGCTACCTCCCCGGCCTGCCAGCCTTCGGCATGAAACGCGGCATACTCGAAAACGTCCATATCCGCGCCGACCAGCGCGGCACAGGCCTTGGTACACAGATGGTGCAATGGGCTGTGGAACGCTGCCGTGACGCCGGCTGCGGCATGGTCCAGCTGACCTCCAACAAGGTCCGCCTCGACGCCCACCGCTTCTACGAAAAACTCGGCTTCGCCAAAAGCCACGAAGGCTTCAAGCTCAAGCTTTGACGGCCTTTGCGCCCAGTCGTATAATCTCGACAGGAGCAGGCATGATGGCGACGGTAAAAATCAGAGACGACGTAATCTGGATCGGCCACATCGAAGGTGCGCCCGCTTTGCAGGATCGCCTGAGAGTACTCCGCGCCGGCGCGGTTCTTGATCTCGAAGTTGACGGCGTCGTCGGCCAGTGGGAACGCATGCGGGATGGTGTCAACGGCGTACCGACACCAGGCATCAAGCCAATTTCGCACATGAAGCAGGTTTGGGCCGAGATGCGGAAACGCACCGGCGATGTCGTGCCTATTCGCGAGGTGCAGACGGCACAATCCTATTTGCACGCTGTTGCGGCGACATTGGACGAATGGAGCTCTCCCGAAGACGAGGCGGCCTATGCCGACCTTTGACTTCGGTGATACCGTCGTCGTGCCGTTTCCATTTGTTGATCTGCCATTAGCCAAACATCGTCCGTCGGTCGTGCTGTCCTCGGGACGTTTCAACGTCGACAGCGGTCAATCGATCATGGCGATGATCACCACCGCCCGGCGGTCAATCTGGCCCAGCGACGTCCCGATAACTGACCTGAATTCTGCGGGTTTGATGCAGCCGTCGGTCATCCGTTTCAAACTGTTCACCTTGCCGAACGACCTCTTGCTTCGTCCGCTTGGCAAGCTCGCAGCTTCCGACCAGGCTCGAATGATCGAAATCATGAAGAGCGTGTTCGGCTGACAGTCGAAGATTATAGGCTCGTCTGCCCATCTAGCCCGCTAGAACAAGATCGCCATGCCCATCATCACCAGCAGCAGCATCAGCCCGATGCCGATCAGCATGATGACGAAGACGATCTTGGCCAGCGTCGCCGCGCCGGCCGCAAGGCCGGTGAAGCCCAGTGCGCCCGATACCAGGGCGACGAGGATGAGGACGATGAGAAGCTGAAGCATGGCTTGACCGTGACGCTGTTAGTTTGCTTCCCTAACGCCAGGACAGCGCCGCCGTTCCCGCCGCCCGGAGGCGAAGATGGCTGATACCAATACGAAAAATCGTACCGACACCGTGCTCAAACCGGCCAAGCCGCCGCTGCATAAGGTGATCCTGCTCAATGACGACTACACGCCGCGCGAATTCGTCGTGCGCCTGCTCAAGGCCGAGTTCCGCGTACCCGAAGCTCAGGCCGGCATCATCATGTTGACGGCCCATACCAAGGGCGCTTGCGTCGTGGCCGTTTTCACCAGGGAGGTTGCCGAGGAAAAGGCCACGCGCGCCACCGATTATGCGCGTCAACATGGCTATCCGCTGCTCTTCACCTCGGAGCCCGAAGAATAGTCAGCCGAAACGCAGCTTGGATCGCTCCCGGCGCTTTTCGGCTTCCTCTTCCCGATCCTTGGGCGGCGCATGGGTCTCGAGCGACTTGAGCAGCTTTTTCACCACCTTCTCGATGTCCTCCACCGCTTCGTGGAACGCAGCCTCATTCACCTTCGACGGCGCGTTGTAGCCCGAGATTTTGCGCACGAATTGCAGCGCCGCCTCGTGCATCTCATTGCGCGTGGCGGGCGGTTCGAAATTGAACAGCGGTTTGATATTGCGGCACATGGCAGTCACTCCCGTCGTGGCGGGAAACGCTACACCCCGGCAGCGCTTCCTGCCAATTTCAGTCCAGCCCGGCAAACGGCTCGCGCCAGGCGTCAAGCTGGTTGAGGCGTTCATGCCAGGCCATGATATGGCGATAGTCCCCGACGGGAATCAGTCCGCGCTCGGCGAAGGGCAGCGCTGATGCCACGCGGAAATCGGCATAGCTGAGCCTGTCCCCGACCAGCCAGTTTCGCTCGGACAGACACGCATCGAGAATGCCCGCAAAGCGATGGAAATCTTCGTTGAACGAGGCCACGATGCCCGGCTCCGGCAGCCCCATCCACACGACGGCGGTATGATTGTGCCAGACGAGCCCGGCCCCCGCCGCGGTGAAGTGATGCGCGCTCCAGCTTACCCATTGCATCATCTCGACAGCGTGGTCGGCCGGCCAGAACGCCCCACTCGCGAGCTCCGACAGCCGCATCGCGATCGCATCCGTCTCCCAGAGCGGCTTGCCATCCTCCAGAAGGAGCGGCGCCAGTGAATTGGGATTGAGCGAAAGGAACCTGTCCTTGTCAGCCCCCATCGGTTCATAGCGGACCAACTCGACCGGCGACTGCAGATGCCGCGCCACCGCCACCGCCACGCGCGGATTGATATTGTGGGTATAATAGAGCTTGCGCTCGGTCATGACGTCTCTCCTCCCGCCACCCGAATGGGATAGCAAGACGACGTTCCGGGAAAGCCCTGTTCGACGCCAGAGATGACTATTTTTGAAGGCCTCACCCGCCCGCCGATGCAGACAATTTTAGGCAAATGCTAACCATAGGATAAGGCAATCCAGCCATGCGGCAACGCTTCGGCAAGGTCGGGGCTTGTAGACTCGTGCAAACTGCGGGGTGGCGATCATGGATCAGATCAAGCGGGTTATGGTGGTGGAAGACGAGGTCATGCTCCTGCTCGACCTCGTTGACAATCTGGCCGATCACGGCATCGACTCCGTGGCGCTCGGCATGGCGGATGGCGCGGCGCGCACGCTCTGCAAATCCGATGTGGATGCGCTGATCACCGATATCGAACTGCCCGGCACCAATTCGGGCCTCGACCTTGCCTGGCGCTGTGCCCAGCTCAAGCCAAACCTTCCTATCGTCGTGGTCTCGGCTGGCATCCGCCCAACACGGGCACAATTGCCGCCCAATGCGGTCTTTGTGCCCAAGCCTTATGGCATCAACCAGATCCTCGACGCGCTGGACCGCCGCGTGGCCCAAGCCGCCTGAAGAGGCCGCCTGACACTTTCGCGCCGCAGCAAAAAGCTCTATCGCTGCGCCATGAGTGCACCATTCGAAATCTACCTCGTCGCCACGCCCGGGCTTGAAGCCCCACTCTGCGGCGAGGCGCGCCAAGCCGGCTTTGCCGAGGCTGTTGTCGTGCCCGGCGGTGTCGCCTTCATGGGCACCTGGCCTGACGTGTGGAAGGCCAATCTCGAATTGCGCGGTGCCACCCGCGTCCTCGCCCGTGTCGCGAGCTTCCGCGCCATGCATCTGGCTCAGCTCGACAAGCGGGCGCGAAAAGTGCAATGGGCGGAACTGCTGCGCAAGGACATGCCCGTCAAGGTCGAGGCTAGTTGCAAGCGCTCGCGCATCTACCATGCCGGAGCCGCCGGCCAACGCGTCGCCACCGCCATAGCCGAAGAATTCGGCGCGCCGATCAGCGACGAGGCCGAACTGCGGGTGATGGTCCGCATCGAGGATGACCTCGTCACCATCAGCCTGGATACGACAGGTGAATCGCTACACAAGCGCGGTTTCAAGGAGGGCGTGGCCAAGGCGCCCATGCGCGAGACCATGGCGGCCATGTTCCTGCGCCAATGCGGTTATGATGGCACGCAAGCCGTACTCGACCCGATGTGCGGCTCTGGCACCTTCGTCATCGAAGCCGCCGAAATCGCCTTGGGTCTTAAGCCCGGCCGCGAGCGAAAATTCGCCTTCGAGCAACTGCCAGGCTTCAACAACAAGACCTGGGCCGACATGCTTACGCCCGCACCGGCGAAGGCACCGGCCATCCGCTTCTACGGCTCCGATCGTGACGCTGGCGCGATCCGCATGGCCACCGAAAATGCCGCCCGCGCCGGTGTCAGTGACCATGTCACCTTCACCCAGACGGACGTCGAGAACCTCGATGCACCCGATGGCCCGCCCGGCATCCTGATCGTCAACCCGCCCTATGGCACCCGCATCGGCAACAAGGCGCCGCTCATGGGTCTGCATCGCTCCCTCGGCCAGGTCATCCGCAGCAAATTCTCCGGCTGGACAGTTGGCATCATCACCAGTGACAAGGAACTGGCTCGCGCCACGGGCCTCAAGCTTGACCTCGTCGAGCCAACAGTCTTGCATGGAGGCCTTCGCATAGGCCTCTGGCGGACCAAGGATGCCGACTGAGCTGCGCTTCGACACCCAGATCATCCACTGGCGCGGCCCCGCGCCTTTCTTCTACGCGCCCGTGCCGCCGGAGCAGGTCGAGGTCATCTCAAATGCCGCCCGATCAGTCAGTTACGGCTGGGGCATGATTCCGGTCGACGTCACAATTGGTGATCTGACCTTCTATACGGCGCTCTTTCCCAAGGACGGCGGCTACCTCCTGCCGCTCAAGGCGGCGATCCGCACAAAGCTCGGCATTACCGTCGGCGACATGATTTCCGTGGCACTCAAGCTTGGTGCCGCGCGTTAACATGAGTTTAGTCCTGCCGTCTTAACCTGCTGGAGCGAAAGGAGTTCAACATGGATACCGTTCCGCAGATGGCCAGGGACAGCGCGCGCCTCGCCGCGCTGGATCGCTATGATATCCTCGACACCGCCGAAGAGGCGGCTTTCGAGCGCATTGCCAAGCTGATCCGCCTGACGCTCAATGTCGAAATCGGCCATGTTTCGCTGATGGACGCACATCGCCAGTGGTTCAAGGCGATCCAGGGCATCGGCGTGTCCGAGGCGCCGCTCGATGTCACCTTCTGCCGCTACATGCTGGAAGACGGCCAACCCTTCATCATCCCCGACACCGAACGTGACGACCGCGTCCGCGATAATCCTTTTGTCACCGGCCCGGCCCATATCCGCTCCTATGCCGGTGCGCCCCTGACCACACACGACGGCTTCGTCATCGGTTCGGTTTGCGCCGTCGGCTCCACCGCGCGCGATTTTTCCAAGCGCGAGCAGGAAATCCTCGCCGAACTCGCCGCCATCGCCATGGAGCAGATCGAGCTTCGCCAGATCGCCGCCGTCGATAGCCTGACCGGCGTCCTGACCCGCCGCGCCTTCAAGGAGGACGCGCAGAAATTCGTCGACCTGGCCAAGCGCCACCGCCATCCGCTCAGTTGCATCAGCTTCGACATCGACCACTTCAAGAAGGTCAACGACGTCTATGGCCATGCCGGCGGCGACCAGGTGCTGGTCTCTGTTGCCCGTGCCGCCTCGGCCCAGCAGCGCCGCACCGACCTGATCGGGCGTCTCGGCGGCGAGGAATTCGCCGTGCTCCTGCCGCACACCGAAGGCCAGCGCGCCATGGAAGTAGCGGAAAAACTGCGCCTGCTGTTCCGCGGGCTGACCTTCCCCGGCAGCCGCCCGCCCATATCCATCAGTGCCAGCTTCGGCGTCGCCTCGCTCGACCCCGCCACCGATGACATCGACAGCCTGCTGCAAAAGGCCGACGAGTCGCTCTACGAAGCCAAGCGCAGCGGTCGCAACAAATGCGTCTCCTGGCGCCAGAGCGGCATCCTGCCCAGTGACGAGCGCCGCCGCGTGCTCAAGGCCGGCCAGATCGTCTTCAACAACCGCCATTCCACCATGGACTGCACCCTGCGCGCGCTCGGCCAGCACAGCGCCGAACTCGCCGTTATCGACCCGCACAACCTGCCCGAGGAATTCACCCTCCGCGTCAATTCCGACAATCTGGAATGGCCTTGCCGCGTCAGCAGCCGGACCGAACAAAGGGCCATTGTCGAGTTTGTCTGACGGCTAAGGGTGGAAGTCTGCCACTTCCGCCCTTCCCTTCTCCCGACTCTTCGGTTAGACAGCCCACCTAACCACCATGTCTGATCATCTTCCCCGTGCCGCAGCGCTCAGTTGCTGCGCGGGTTTCGCGCGGACGGGTGTGTCCGGGCGAT
The DNA here is from genome assembly GCF_963517015.1 of uncultured Devosia sp. NCBI lineage: Bacteria > Pseudomonadati > Pseudomonadota > Alphaproteobacteria > Hyphomicrobiales > Devosiaceae > Devosia > uncultured Devosia sp. The sequence continues at coordinate 1,471,159 of NZ_CAUQDV010000001.1, read as the reverse complement.
TCTTCCCTCGCCTGCCTGAACATTCAGAGTTGAGCGAGCGCCATGCCAAAACGTACCGACATCAAATCGATCCTCATCATCGGTGCGGGTCCGATCATCATCGGGCAGGCATGCGAGTTCGACTATTCGGGCACCCAGGCCTGCAAGGCGCTCAAGGAAGAGGGCTACCGGATCATTCTGGTGAACAGCAATCCGGCGACGATCATGACCGACCCGGACCTGGCTGACGCGACTTACATGGAACCGATCACCCCCGAAGTGGTCGCCAAGATCATCGAGAAGGAACGCCCCGACGCGCTGCTGCCCACGATGGGCGGCCAAACGGCGCTCAATTGTGCGCTCTCGCTGCGCAAGATGGGTGTGCTCGACAAGTTCAACGTTGAAATGATTGGCGCCACCGCCGAAGCCATCGACAAGGCCGAAGATCGCGAACTGTTCCGCGACGCCATGAAGAAGATCGGCCTTGAAACCCCGCGCTCCATGCTGGCCCACAACACGATCGAGGCGCTGCAGGCGCTCGAGGTGATCGGCCTGCCCTGCATCATCCGCCCGTCCTTTACCCTCGGCGGCACCGGCGGCGGCATTGCCTACAACCGCGAGGAGTATCTCAACATCTGCGAGAGCGGCATCGACGCCTCGCCGACCAATGAGGTTCTGGTCGAGGAAAGCGTGCTCGGCTGGAAAGAATACGAGATGGAAGTTGTCCGCGACAAGAAGGACAACTGCATCATCATCTGCTCGATCGAGAACATCGATCCGATGGGCGTACACACCGGCGATTCCATCACGGTTGCGCCGGCCCTGACGCTGACCGACAAGGAATACCAGATCATGCGCGACGCCTCGCTGGCTGTCCTGCGCGAGATCGGCGTCGAAACCGGCGGCTCCAACGTGCAGTTCGGCATCAATCCCGCTGATGGCCGTATGGTTGTCATCGAGATGAACCCGCGCGTTTCCCGTTCGTCGGCCCTGGCCTCCAAGGCCACCGGCTTCCCCATCGCCAAGGTCGCCGCGCGCCTTGCCGTCGGCTATACGCTCGACGAGCTCGACAACGACATCACCGGCGGCATGACCCCGGCGTCGTTCGAACCGACCATCGACTATGTCGTCACCAAGATCCCGCGCTTTGCCTTCGAAAAATTCCCCGGCGCCGACAACCGCCTGACCACTGCCATGAAGTCGGTCGGTGAAGCCATGGCGATCGGCCGCACCTTCCAGGAATCGCTGCAGAAAGCCCTGCGTTCGCTCGAAACCGGCCTCACCGGCCTCAACGAGATCGGCATTCCCGGCCTCGGCGAAGGCGAAGACAAGAACGCCATCAAGGCCGCGCTCGGCACACCGACGCCTGATCGCCTGCTGCATGTCGCCGAAGCCATGCGACTCGGCATGAGCCTTGAAGACATCCACGAAGCCTGCAAGATCGACCCGTGGTTCCTCGAGCAGATGCAGGGCATCGTCGACATGGAAGCCAAGGTCAAGCAGTTCGGCCTGCCCCAGGACGCTGAAAACCTGCGCTCGCTGAAGTCCATGGGCTTTTCCGACAAGCGCCTCGCCCAACTGGCAAACCTCAAGCCCTCCGACGTGCGCAAGCTCCGTCACTCGCTCGAAGTGCGCCCGGTCTACAAGCGCATCGACACCTCCGCAGCCGAGTTTGCTTCGCCCACGGCCTATATGTATTCGACCTACGAAGCCCCCTTTGCCGGCCAGGTGGCTGACGAAGCCCGCCCGTCCGATCGCAAGAAGGTTGTCATCCTCGGTGGCGGTCCCAACCGCATCGGCCAGGGCATCGAGTTCGACTATTGCTGCTGCCACGCCGCATTTGCCCTGTCGGACGCCGGCTATGAAACCATCATGGTCAACTGCAATCCCGAAACCGTCTCGACCGACTATGACACTTCGGACCGCCTCTACTTCGAGCCGCTGACCGAAGAAGACGTCATCGAAATCCTCGAGACCGAAAAGCAGAACGGCACCCTTCATGGCGTGATCGTCCAGTTCGGCGGCCAGACCCCGCTGAACCTTGCCGAAGCCGTGCTCAAGGCCGGTGTGCCGATCCTGGGCACCCAGCCCGACGCCATCGACCTCGCCGAAGACCGTGATTTGTTCTCCAAGCTGCTCAACAAGCTCGAACTGACCCAGCCCAAGAATGGCATTGCCTATTCGCTGGAACAGGCCCGCCTCGTCGCGGAACGCCTGGGCTACCCGCTGGTCATCCGCCCGTCCTACGTGCTAGGCGGCCGCGCCATGGCCATCGTCCACTCGGCCAACGAGTTCGAACGCTATGTGCAGGACACCCTGACCGGCCTCGTGCCGCCCGATATCCTGCAGCGCTACCCCAACGACAAGACCGGCCAGATCAACTCGGTCCTTTCCGACAATCCGCTGCTGTTCGACGCTTATCTCTCTGGCGCCACCGAAATCGACGTCGACGCGCTGTGCGACGGCAAGACGGTCTTCGTGGCCGGCATCATGGAGCATATCGAAGAGGCCGGCATTCACTCCGGTGACTCGGCCTGCTCGCTGCCCCCGCGCAACCTCAGCCCCGAGATCATCGAAGAGCTCAAGCGCCAGACCACCGAACTGGCCTTCGCCCTGAAGGTCGGCGGGTTGATGAACGTTCAATATGCACTCAAGGACGGCGTCATTTACCTGCTCGAAGTCAATCCGCGCGCGTCCCGCACGGTGCCCTTCGTCGCCAAAGTGATCGGCCAGCCTATCGCCAAGATCGCCTCGCGCATCATGGCCGGCGAAGAGCTGTCGAGCTTCAACCTTGCCGAAAAGAGCTTCAAGCATATCGCGGTCAAGGAAGCGGTCTTCCCCTTCAACCGTTTCCCCGGCGTCGATACGGTGCTTGGTCCGGAGATGAAGTCGACCGGCGAAGTCATCGGCCTCGATACCGATTTCGCCGTGGCCTTCGCCAAGTCGCAGATGGGCGCAGGCCAGAAGGTGCCCACATCGGGCAAGGCCTTTATCTCGGTGCGCGATAATGACAAGCAGTATATCGTCGACATGGCCCGCCATCTCGTCGAGGCTGGCTTTGAAATCCTCGCCACCGGCGGCACGCAGAAATACCTGACCGAAAACGGCATTCCGGCCACCAAGATCAACAAGGTGCTCGAAGGCCGTCCGCATATCGTGGATTCGATGAAGAACGGCGGCGTGCAGCTGGTGGTCAACACCACCGATGGTCTGAAGTCGATCAGTGACAGCCGCGACATCCGCCGCACGGCCCTGCTCGCCAAGATCCCCTACTACACCACCATCGACGGCGCCCTCGCCGCCGTGGAAGGCATCGTCGCCCTGCAGAAGGGCAACCTCCAGGTCCGCCCGCTGCAGAGCTATTTCGCAGCCTGATCCGGCATCGATTCCATGAAAAAGGCCGCAGCCTCCGCGCTGCGGCCTTTTTCCTTGCCCGTCGCACAGCCGCTCTCTATCCTGCCGCCATCATGAAGTCCGCAGACCGAACCACCTCCATAGCGTTCCTGCTCGCCTGACACGCGACGAGGGAGCGCCCCAGCCGGCAGGCAGAGCCACGCGCTCGCCTTATCGCCGGCCGCTTCCACACATTCTGCAAAATGGCCGCCACAGCGCAGCCGCGACTTCATGAGAGTCACAATGACCAACTACTTCGCCAGCCCGTTCCTGGGCATTCCGCTCGACCGTCAGGTCACCAATCCAAATATCCTGGTCGGTCGCTACAGCTACTATTCAGGCTATTATCACGGCCATAGCTTCGACGACTGCGCCCGCTATCTGATGACGGAACCCGGTGTCGACCGGCTGATCATCGGCAGCTTCTGCTCCATCGGGTCAGGCGCCGCCTTCATCATGGCCGGCAATCAGGGCCATCGGAACGACTGGATCTCGACATTCCCCTTCGCCTATTATCCTGACTCGCCCGAATTCGCCGGCGCCATGGACGCCTATCAGTCCTCTGGCGATACCGTCATCGGCAGCGACGTCTGGATCGGCTCGGAAGCCATCATCATGCCCGGCGTCCAGATCGGCCATGGCGCTGTCATCGGCACGCGGGCTCTGGTGACCAGGGACGTCGAACCCTATGCCATTGTCGGTGGCAATCCGGCCAAATTGATCCGTAAGCGCTTCGACGAGATCAGCATTGGAAAGCTGCTGGAAATGGCGTGGTGGGACTGGCAGCAGGAAAGGCTGACTCAGGCGATGGAACTGATGACATCGGCTGACGTCGACGCGCTCTACACCTTCTGGAAGAACAATTAGGTCGAACGAGCGCCCGGTCTCGGCTGGGCGCTCACCCCACCTTCAGCACTGGCAGCCGCAGCGAAACCACACGCAGGCCTTCCACCCGCCAAAGCACCAGGATCAGACCGAGACTGCGTACACCCATCGCCGTGGCACTGGCGATTGCGGCGCCGACCATGCCCACGACTGGCACCAGCACCGTGCAGAGCGCCACCATCACCGCCAACACCCCCAGCCCCACCGCCAGGCCCTCACGCTGCCGCCCGGCGACGATCAGCACCTCGCTGGCCTGCCCTGCCATGGACCGAAGCACCATGCCCAGGCCAAGAATGACCAGCACACACTGCCCCTGGGCATAATCTGATCCAAAGGCCGCCAGCAACAGCGGCCCGGCGACCAGCGTTACCCCCACGGCGATCGTGGTCGCCCAAAACGTCAGGCGCGTGCTATCGAGAATGCTCTGTTGCAATTGCGCGCGTGAGCGTCCAGCGAGATCGAGTGCAAAGCGCCGCCCGGCCACCAGCGTCATCGCATAGGCAACGAAGCCAGCCAGTGCCAGCGCCCGCGCCGCCGCGAAATAGATGCCGACCTCTTCCGGCGTGGCCAACAGGCTCAGCAACAATACGTCGGCATAGGTGGTGAGGTCTTCGAGGCCCGACAGAACCAGCAGCGGCAGCGAAGCCATCAGCCACAGCCGCTTCTGCCGGCGCGATACCGGCGAGGCCGCGCCGCCCACCATCTTGCGCATCCGCATGAAGATCAACAGAGCCAGCCCGATCGAAACCATGGCCATGGCCGAAATCAGCACCGCGCCAACCACTGGCAGCGTCAGCACCACGCCACTGGCCGACAGCCCCAGGGCGATGGCGCTGATCACTATGGGCCGGACGATGTAGACCGGCACGGCGGCCAGCCGGAACCAGCCGAAACTGCGCGCCACGCCTTCGAGATAATATTCCACCGCCAGAAACGGCAGGCCCAGCGCCACCAGCAGCACCATCAGCCCCGGCCCGTCCACGGCCCCGATGCCCAGCGCCACCAGCACAGCCAGCAGCGCCGTGATCCCGCTGACACCGATCACCATGCCAAGACCAAAGCGCCAATAGCCGCGCAGCGGCGCCCGGCGCCCACGCACGTTATAGCGCGGCAGGAAGCGCAGGCTGGATTCGGCAAATCCGAGCGCCGCGAAACTGCCCAGCGCCAGCATCCAGGTCCAGAGGGTGACGAAGCCGCCATAGCCATCGACCGGCATCAGCCGGGCCAACAGCACTTGCAGTGCAAAGACCAGGCCCGCTCCGGCAATGCGGATCAGCAGCGCCAGCGCCGCATCCAGCCGCCCCGCACCGGCTTCAGACATAGAGCAACAGGCAGAGCGAACTGCGCAGCAGCGCCATGCCCTTGTTGTTGATCTGAGGCAGGCGCGCGTGGAGCCGCTTCACGGCCGGCCGCAGCCTCGGCAACCAGACCGAGGCGAAGAACTGGCCTTTCCAGGTCAGTGCCTTGGCATGGCAGCGCACCGCCACGCTGCGGCTACTCCAGCTCTTTTTGTAATCGGCAGAATTGGTCAGCAGATCATAGGTCTCGATCCGCTGGTCGATCAGCCAGCAGACGGTGAAGTCCATCTGCACCTTGCCGGGCGAGAGGTCGCGCCGCGCCCAGTCGAAGGCACCCATATAGGCGTAGTAATGTCCCTGCCGGATGAAGCCGAGTTCGATGGCCACGGGCGCGCCGCCGACCTTGAGCACGGACAGACAGGCGCCCGAATGCGCCGGACCGCTGCCCGTCAGGCTCGCCAGGAAATGGTCGAAACCCGCCATGGCAAAACCGGCGCTATAGATTTTCATCTGCGCCAGCCAATGCCGCTTCCAGTCGGCGCATTGCATGACAAGCGCGGAAAACCCCGGATCATCCGGCCAGATCACCGAAAACTCCAGCTCGCCCTCGCGTGCCAGATGATTGCGCCGCCGGTTGCGATTGCGCTTCTGCAGCTTGCCCAGTTGCGCCGTGTAGTCGTCCGCCGACGCATAGGCAGTCAGATCGAGCATGGAGGCAGCGTCGCCTGCATCCTCTATCCATGGCATGTCGCCCAGCGCCTGCGCCAGCGAGCCACCCTCTGGCACGGCGCGAAACACGGCGACGTCGCAGCCCGAATTCCCTAGCGCCTGACGCATCATCGGCTTGAGCTCGCGCTCGCTATCCAGGCCCGGGTCCGCCAGCATGCCGCAGTATTGGCTATGCGGCGCGCCCAGCGTCATCAGCCGGCGTATGCCGCCACCATGCGCAACCATCAGGGGCCAGAGTGCCACGAGCTGCTCGTCGCGCCACAGTGTAGCGACATGCGCCTCGTGTTGCCCGCGCTCGACATATTCCGCCAGCCAATTGCGGCACCAGTCATAGGTCTGGAAATAGGCCATGGGCTGCGTGCAGCGCTTTTCCAGCGCCCGCCATTGTTCCGCGGCCGCTTCGATCTCGTTGAGGTCGCTCAAAATTCGAAAGACAGTATCAATACGGGCCAGCATTCAACCCCCAAAGCAATGGAGGGAGGCTAGCAAAAAGGCCTGAATAACCTCTTGCCCAACAGGTTGAACAAAACCTTGCAATGCTCAGTCTATTTCCACAAAGGCGTTGATTGGCGCTGCGCCAGTATCCGACCTGACCACATCATGACGCAGCTTCGTCCAAGCCGGGGGTAGCTTTTGCTATGCTTTTCGCCAAGCACATCGTATGGCAATGCGCAGCTAGACTTCATTGGGCGAAAAATGCACCCACGGCCTCCAGCGCGCCGTCGACCGCTGCATCATCGACATCCAGATGCGTCACCCAGCGCTGACGACCGTAGCTGCCCATCATGCCGACGCCCTTGTCGGCCAGGAATGCGGTGAAACGGCTTTCCAACGCACGGTCCATGTCGACGAAGACGATATTGGTATCGGGCATGACCACCTTGAGATCCGGGAATGCTGCCAGCCCCTCGGCCAGCCGCTTCGCCCGCGCATGGTCCTCGGCCAGCCGCGCGATGTTGTGGTCGAGCGCATAAAGCCCTGCTGCCGCGAGGATACCCGACTGACGCAATCCGCCACCCAGCATCTTGCGATGACGCCGCGCCTTGTCGATCAGGTCCCGCCGCCCGACCAGCACCGATCCCACAGGCGCGCCCAGTCCTTTTGAAAGACAGATCGACACGCTGTCGAAGGGCGCGGTGAAAGACTTGATGTCGGTCCCGAGCGCCACGCAGGCATTGAAGGCGCGGGCGCCGTCGAGATGAAGGCCCAGCTCGTGCCGCTGCGCGATCGCTGCGACTTCCGCCATGTAGTTCACTGGCAGCACCCTGCCGCCGAAGGTATTTTCCAGCGCAATGACCGTGGTGCGGGCGTAATGGTGATCGTCCGGCTTGATCGCCGCTTCGATCTCGCCCAGATCCATCGTGCCATCGGCCTGATGCGCGATCGGTTGTGGCTGAATCGAACCCAGCACCGCCGCTCCGCCCGCTTCATGACTGTAGAGATGGGCATGCTGGCCCGCGATATATTCATCGCCGCGCCCGCAATGGCTCATCAGCGCCAGAAGGTTGGACTGCGTACCCGAAGGCACATAGATGGCCGCATCCTTGCCCAGCATTGTCGCCATGCGCTGTTCCAGGCGATTGACCGTCGGATCATCGCCGAACACGTCGTCGCCCACCTCCGCCTCGGCCATGGCCTGGCGCATGCCGGCAGAAGGCCTCGTAACGGTATCGGAGCGGAAGTCGTAGCGGATGGCGTTCATGGCGGGACTCGGTGGATCGGGTCACCCCTTGTGCCATCCGCCTTGCCGGGATGCTAGGCGGCGACGTCACCGCCATCGCTGTGGCCATCATTGGCCGGCGACAGTTCCAGCATGGGCTTGCGCACCACGATCAGCATGCCGGTGATCGGCGCCCCGCGATCGAAGCGCAGGACCGCCGTCTCGAAGCGCAGGATTTCGAGACCTGCCAGCAGCAGCGCATCGCGCGTCGCGTCAATGCCATGGGCATAGCGCAGCGAGGGTCGCAGGAAATGCGGCTCTGGCCCATCATGGGCTTCCAGGGAGAAGGCCGCGAGACCGCCCGGCTGCATCGCCGGCACCATGGCCGCCAGCACCGGCTGGATGGCGCCGCAATAGATGAAGACGTCTGCGGCCGTCACGAGGTCGGTATCGGCCCGGCGGGCATTCAACGCAGCGACGAGCTCCGCCTTGTGCAGACTGTCGTAAATGCCCTTGCGTGCCGTCTCGGCGATCATCGCCGCCGACACGTCGATGCCTTCGAGATAGCTTGCCTTGCCGCGCAGCCTTTCGCCCATCAGCCCGGTGCCGCAGCCCAGGTCCAGCGCGCGGGAGAACCCCGCGATACCGAGCCTGGCCATTTCGGCCTGCACCATCTCGTCAAGCATGTCGGGCACGCGATAGCCGAGCTTGTCGACCAGCGCCGCCTCGAACTTGGGCGCATATTGATCGAACAGCGCCTCGACATAGCTCACCGCCGTGCCCTCGCCCGCGACACCCGCGCCATGCGCAGCCAGCTTCAGCCCCGCGCCGAACACGCCGTCATCATCGAGCGCTTCCAGATGCCGCCAGGCCGAGATCGCCCCGGCAATGTCGCCCGCCTTTTCGGCATACTGACCCAAAAGGTCCCAGCCTGCAGTCCATTCGGGGGTGATTTCGAGCGCCTGCACCATCAACTCGGCAGCAGCGGCATGGTCGCCGCCCTCCGCGAGCATCTTGGCATAGCCTGCACGACGGTCGGCGATCACATCGCCGGAAGAATGAAACGCCTTGGTCAAGACGGTATGATCTCTGGAGGTCACCAGACCCATTGTCTGGCGCGCGGCATGTGCGCCAAATCGCAGCGAAAAGCAAGAAGTCGTCAAGCAGGCTTGATCGCATCTGCGACCTTGATGCAGCTTTCCAGCAACGGTTTTTGCGCTATGCTGTGGTTGTTCGGCGCGGCACTCCCTGCCCGCCTTCACGATCGCGTCAGACCGAGTGTCTGGTGCAAATACTTGACGGCAATAGTCTTTCCCTTGGCAAAACCATGATTTTGCCGAGCGGTTTACTATGTGTAAACAGATATTGAACGCACCATATTTTCAGGCTACCTTGACCTGATCGAATATTGCGGCCGACCGATCTGATCCTGCGAATTCCATTCGCCGCCTGCTGACGTCACTTTCCGATACTCGATAATACCATGTCTTGACCAATTGGGGTCGGGACAGCCTACAGCAGCGACTGCACGAGGGAACGCGCATCATGGCAACTGGCACTGTAAAGTGGTTCAACGGCCAAAAAGGCTACGGCTTCATTCAGCCGGACGAAGGCGGCGCGGACGTTTTCGTCCACATTTCTGCCGTTCAGCGTTCGGGTCTGAATGGTCTCGATGAAGGCCAGAAGGTCAACTACGAGATCGTCAAGGACAAGCGGACCGGCAAGTCCGCCGCCGACAATCTGACCGGCGCCTGAACCACATAGACTGCACGACGATCAGAGGGCGCATCCGCTTGGAGGGGATGCGCCCTTTATTGTTTCGACCAGCACCAAGCATTCGTCAGTGCAAATGCTGTTGCGATTGGCAAAATCCACAGTTATGCAATCCATATTGGCCCGAGCGCCGAATATAGATGGTTAAACAACTATGAATTCGGCAACCGAAGACATCACCCTGGACGAAGCCACCGCAGCCCAGCTCACCGATGCCAGATCCCTGGTGGAGCAGGATGACTATTCCGGCGCCACCAAGCTGCTGGACGCACTGCTCAAGGCGGACCTGCCCCAGCCGGTTCATCTCGAAACACAGACCAATCTCGCCGCCGCCCTGACTGTTCTGGCCCGTCGCCCTGATACCGATATGACCTTGGCGCTCAACCATCTGGACCGGGCGCGCCTGCTGCTGATTGACGCTCTGCAGCACTACAACCCCACCGAAGCCGCAAGAGGCTGGGCATCGGCCCGGGCAAATCTGGCTCTGGTCTATCTCGCCAAGGACGCGCGGCTATCCAGCGATACGGATATATTGCAGGCCCATCTGGCACTGGATGGCACCGAGGAGGCCCTGCATCGCGCTGGCGATACGGATATGCTGGAATGGATCCAGTCCATTCGTGATCACCTGCTGGACCTGCGCGACCGCCGCAGCCGGCCGAGGCATTAGTCGCGCCCCATTTCCTCGGCACGGTCCCTGGCAGCCTGAACGGTACGCGTCATCAGATCGCTCAGCCCATTCTCGCCCATCAGGACGGAAAGGCCCGCGGCTGTCGTGCCATTGGGCGAGGTCACATTCTGGCGGAGCACTGTCGCGCTGGCCGGGTCAGCCTCCATCAAGGCCGCGGCACCCACAATGGTTTGCCGCGCTAGCCTGTCGGCCATGACGGCGTCCATTCCCTGTGCCCGCGCGGCCGCAGCCAGCGCCTCGACCATGTGGAACACATAAGCCGGGCCGGAGCCTGACACGGCCGTCACGACGTCGATCGCGGCTTCGTCGTCAAACCATGGCACAATGCCGCCAGCGGCCAGCAAGGCCTCGACCTTGGCGCGATCTTCACCGGTCACGTCGGGGCCGGAAACGGCACCCGTCACACCCTTGCCCACCTGCGTCGGCGTATTGGGCATCGAGCGAACAACCTTGCCGGTGCCAAAGGCGCGCACAAGCCGGTCCAGACCAATCCCTGCCGCGACGGAAACACCTACCGTATGGGGGCCGATGACCGGCGCCAGGCTTTCAGCAACGCTCTCGATCATCTTCGGCTTGACCGCCAAGACGATGATATTGGGCTGCAGCCCGCTGGCCTCGGGGTGAATGGCAATGCCGTTCTCGTCAGCAAATGCCTGCGCAGCCGCGCTGGGTCGCGGCGCGATGAGGATCAGGTTGCTTGGCGGCAGGCCGGCATCGACCCAGCCCCTGGCCATGGCGAGACCCATATTGCCCACGCCGACCAGCATGACGGGGCCGACATCGCGCAGGGAAATGCTCATGCCTCGCCGACCGTCTCGAACATGACGTGGCTCAATGCATCGGCCGCGGTCTTGCCGGCCCAAACCACGAACTGGAAGGCCTGGTAGTAAAGGTCGCAACTATCGGTGGCCGAGCGCAACAGCGCCTCGCATTGCTGCGGCGACACGTCCGCACCGCCCGTGAGAAGGTGCGAATTGCGGAACAGCACCACGCCTTCCTTGTTCCAGATATCGAAGTGGCCGATCCACAGCTGCTCATTGATCAGCGAGATCAGCTGCTTGATTTCATGGCGCCGGCCTTCAGGAACCTTGAGGTCGAAAGCACAGGCGATATGCAGGCTTTCCAGGTCTTCCATCCAGTTGAAGGAGACATGGTAGTCGCTCCAGCCGCCGCGCACGGATATGGAAATCTCGTCGGCGTCCTGACGCTCGAAGTTCCAGTCGTTTATCGAAGCGATATGCTCGATAATGTCCACCGGGTGGACATTGCGATCGGGCTCGGCAAGCAAAAGAGACATAGACGGATCCGTCCGTTAACCGGCTGATATTTGGATACGCAGGAAACTGGCCGCACGCACAAGGGCTTACGAATCGTCCTGATGATTTGACCCTACATGTCCGCACTGATTCAGGGGACACGACGCGGGCCGAGGACGGCATTCTCTTGTGGATGACGATGGGCGCCATTCGGTTAACGGACTGTTAACATCGGCGTCATTCAACGCGTGAAAACGTGCCACATCGGAGCATCACGCCCGCAGGCCGGGGCTCTGCCCGGCAACGATGCAATCGGCAAACTCAGGTGTAGGTCTGTGGATAAACCGCCTGCGACGGCGTGCGGTTCAGTAGCGCCAATCAGGCGCACAAAAACACCGCGCGAAACGCGATGCTTCATTTCGATATGGAAGATGGTGGGCGGGAGGCCTTAGCTGGCCTTGCCGCCCTTGAGCGCGGCGAGCTCCTTGCGCAGGGCGTCGATTTCCTCGCCCTGGACCTGCACCAGTTCGCGCAGCGCGTCGAAGTCTTCGCGCTTGACCAGGTCCATGTCGACCACGATGCGCTGCGCCTGCGACTTGACGACGGTCTCAACCTCGCGGCGCACGCCATCGGCCACGCCGGCGGCTTCATTCATCAAACGACCCAGATCGTCGAAGATCCTGTTGCTCTGGCTCATCGCATACTCTCTTGGTTCGGCTTGCTTGCTCCCCTATCTAGGTCATGCCAGCCGACTTGACCAGAGAGGCCGAAGCGGCAATGGTCCGGCCGATTGCCGCAGGAGCCGCTTTTGTTCCCACCCGAATTCTTCGATCCCATCGCCTTCCCCATCGGTCCCTTCGCCGTGCGTTGGTATGCGCTGGGCTATCTCTTCGGCGTCGGGCTGGGCGCGGCCTATGGCTATCTGCTGCTCAACAACACCCGCCTCTGGCATCAGGGCAGCCCGCCCTTCGCTGCCAAGGACATTTGGGACTTCGCCTTCTGGACCATGCTCTCCATCGTCGTGGGCGGCCGTGTCGGCTATATCCTCTTTTATAATCTGCCCATGTACCTGGCCAATCCGCTCGAAATGCTCAACACGCTCGACGGCGGCATGAGCTACCACGGCGGCATGCTGGGCCTGATGATCGCGGTCATCTGGTTCACCCGTGTCAAAGGCAATGGCAATTGGCTGAGCGGGCTCGACCTGATCGCCTCGGTCTCGACCATCGGCATTTTCCTCGTCCGCCTCGCCAACTTCCGCAATGCCGAACTCTATGGCAGCCCCACCAACCTGCCCTGGGCAGTGATCTTCCCGACCGACGACCTCGGCCTGCCGCGCCACCCCAGCCAGCTCTATGAGGCCGCGCTTGAGGGCCTGCTGCTGTTTGTTGTCATCCGCATCTTCACCCATGTCTTTTATGCCCTGCGCCGGCCGGGCATGGTCGCGGGCATCTTCGGCATTGGCTACGGCCTCTCCCGCATCTTCGTCGAATTCTTCCGCCTGCCCGACGTGCAGCTAGGCTATCTCTATGGCACCACCTGGATCACCCAGGGCATGGTGCTGTCAGTCCCACTCGTCGTCGGCGGCATCGGTCTGGTCATCTGGTCGCTGACGCGCAAGCAGAGCGCATTGCGGGCGCCGGCATGACCCAGACCATCAACCCCACCCTCCCCGAACTGATCGATATGCAGATCCGCACCAGCGGGCCGATGTCGATCGCCTCCTATATGGGCCTTTGCCTGACCCACCCGTCCAAGGGCTATTACAAGGCCGCAGACCCGCTCGGCACCAAGGGCGATTTCGTCACCGCGCCGGAAATCAGCCAGATGTTTGGCGAGCTGATGGGCTTTTTCGTCGTCAACCTCTGGCAGCAGATGGGCAGCCCCAAGGAGTTCAGCCTGCTTGAGCTCGGCCCCGGCCGCGGCACGCTGATGGCCGATATCCTGCGCGTCGCCTGTCGCGCCGAAGGGTTTCGCGACGCGCTCGATCTCTGCCTGTTCGAAACCAACCCCGACCTGATCGCCGAACAGAATGCCCGCCTCGAAGCCTATGGCGCGCGCTGGATCAACAGCTTCGAAAAGGTCGGACCCGGGCCACTGATCGTCGTCTCCAACGAATTCTTCGACGCCCTGCCGATCCGCCAGTTTGTCCGCATGCCCGATGGCTGGCATGAGCGCATGGTCGGCTTGAGCGATGGCAAGCGCAGCTTTGGCCTCAGCCCGACACCCATTCCCGCCAGCGCCATGCCTGGAGCCATTGCCAGCGCCGAAACCAATGCTGTCTTTGAAATCGGGCTTGCCAGCGGCGAGGTCATGAAGCGCCTGGCCCATCTGGTGTCCACCCAGGGCGGCGCCATCCTTGCCGTCGACTACGGCTATGGCCGTACCCAGACCGGCGAGACCCTCCAGGGCGTGCGCGCCCATAAATATGCCGACGTGCTGGATGCGCCCGGCGAGACCGACCTTTCCGCCCATGTCGATTTCGAGGCCCTCGGCAATCTGGCCGCCCAGGCCGGTCTCGCCGTGCAACCTCTGGCGACGCAGGGCGAGTGGCTGACCCGCATGGGCATCAATGACCGTGCCAGCCAATTGAGCCTTGCCAATCCCCGCTCGGCCAGCGACGTGGCCAGCGCCAAGGCGCGGCTGGTCGAAGCTGGCCAGATGGGACAGCTGTTCAAGGTCTTCTGCGCCGCCAGCCCCGGTCTCGAGCCTGCAGGTTTTGCCTGATGGACATCCCCTATCTGCAATCGGAACGCTTTCGCGACACCGATGTGGTTCGCCATGGCTTCTTTGGCCGGCGCGGCGGCGTTTCTGCTGGTGAGCAATCGAGCCTCAACACCTCCTTTTCGGTTGGTGACCTGCCCGAAAATGTGACCGCCAACCGCAACCTGATCGGTGACGTCATGGGCGGCGGTCCGCTGGTGATCCTCAAGCAAGTCCATTCTAACCGTGTGGTGACGGTCGAGGCCGGCGCCCTGCCCGACGCCACCGTGGAAGCCGATGGCCTGGTGACGCGGCGCGCCGATGTGCTGCTGGGCATTCTGACCGCCGATTGCGCGCCGCTGCTGTTTGTCGACCCGCATGCCGGCGTCATCGGCGCCGCCCATGCCGGCTGGAAGGGCGCTGTGACGGGCATCGTAGAAAACACCCTGCGCGCCATGGAAGCGCTGGGCGCCCAGCGCCGCCGCATTGCCATGGATATCGGCCCTACCATCAGCGGCGGCAATTACGAGGTTGGTCCTGACTTCATGCGCGAGGCCGTGGGCATGAATGCCGATGCCCAGAGTGCATTTTTCACCCCCGAAGGTGGCCGCGAGCATTTCGACCTGTCGCGCTTCCTCCACAACGACGCCATGCGCAGCGGTCTGACGGAAATAGATGCCCGCAACGCCTGTACCTATGCCGATCCGGAACGGTTCTTCTCCCACCGCTATGCGACCCATCAGGGCACGAGAACTGGGCGTCAGGTCGCGGTTATCGGACTGGCTTGAGGCCTCGTTCACCTAATTGTTGGCGTCATACAAATGTTGCGTTGCGAGTCCCCCAATGACTCGCTAAAGGTGCCGCGAAACTGAAGGGTCCCCTCCCCCGGGCCCGTTGAGACAGGATCGCGCCCATGAAGCTGGTGACCGGCAATTCCAACCGGGCTCTTGCCCAGGCAGTGGCCAGCTACCTCGAACTTCCCTTGACCGATTGCACGGTCAAGCGCTTCGCCGATAAGGAAGTTTACGTCGAGATCCACGAAAACGTCCGCGGCGAGGATGTGTTCATTCTCCAGTCGACCAGCTTTCCCGCCAACGATAATCTGATGGAATTGCTGATCCTGACCGATGCTTTGCGCCGCTCTTCGGCCCGCCGCATCACCGCCGTGCTACCCTATTTCGGCTATGCCCGCCAGGATCGTCGCGCCACCGGCCGCACCCCGATTTCGGCCAAGCTGGTTTCCAACCTGATCACCGAAGCCGGCGTCAACCGCGTCATCACGCTCGACCTGCACGCTGCCCAGATCCAGGGCTTTTTTGATATCCCGACCGACAACCTCTATGCCGCGCCAATCATCACGCGCGACATCCTGGACAATTACAAGCTCGACAACACCACCATCGTCTCGCCTGACGTGGGCGGCGTGGCCCGCGCCCGCGCCGTTGCGCAGCGTCTGGGCACCGACCTGGCCATCGTCGACAAGCGCCGCCCGCGCGCCGGCGTCTCGGAAGTGATGAACATCATCGGCGACGTCTCGGGCCGCTCCTGCATCCTGATCGACGATATCGTCGATAGCGGCGGCACGCTGGTCAACGCGGCCGAGGCCCTGCTCAAGGCCGGTGCCAAAGAAGTCTCCGCCTTCATCACCCATGGCGTATTGTCGGAAGGCGCTGCCGAACGCATCGCCGCCAGCAAGCTCAAGGAACTGGTGGTCACGGATTCGATCGAGGAAACCCCTGCGATCAAGGCCGCCCACAATATCCGCCGCATGAACATCGCCCCGCTGATCGGCGAGGCCATCGCCCGCACCGCCAGCGAACAGAGCGTCTCGAGCCTGTTTGACTGAGAGCCGTCCCGCAGGGAAAATCGGTCCGGTGGACCGATTTTAGGCGAGCAGGCCATAAGGGCCACGCCCGAATGGCACGCAGGCTCAGCATACGCCGACCCGCGTGCCACCAGCCTCACCTACATCAGGTTCAACTCGATCTTGCCCTTGGTGAAAGCCGTCTGGCAGTCGGTGGCATCATGCATGATGTCGTCTTCGATCAGCGCCGTGCTCGTCATGCCCGGGCCCTTGAAGCGCAGGTCGTCGCATTCACCGTCATTGGCGTAGTCACCGGCATCGTCGCCAAAATCCACCGTGCCATCATCGGCCACGCCGCGCAGGTTGATCTGGCCCTTTTCAAATGCCGCCTTGCAGTCGGAGGCATCGGTCAGCACGTCATCGCTGAGCAGCGGCGTGCTGGTCATGCCGGCGCCCTCGAAGCGCGGATCATCGCATTCGCCGTCGTTGGAATATTCGCTGGAATCGTCGCCAAACGAGAATTCCGGAGCCGAGAAGGCGGGCGTGCCCAAAGCGAGAAACAGGGCGGCGCCGATAACAATGGTCTTCTTCATTCAATAGTGTCCCCAAAGACCCAAAACACGGGCCCGTGATCTGCAGTGATCATCGGCTCATGTCCGGAATATGTCATTGGTCGTCATTGTTGAATTGCGCACTATTTTTGCCTGGTCGTCGAAATCACGGCCCCTCGCGCGACACTGTCTCGAGCGGCTATGCTGCCGCCCGAGGAGAGACCCGATGAAATACCTGCTGATGCTCTACGCCGACGAAAAGGCTGGCCAGGCCATTCCACCCGAACAGATGGCCGGTTTTATGCACCAGATGGCCGCCTATCAGGAGACCCTGGAAAAGGCCAATGCCTTCGTGGCGACGGCGGCGCTGCAAGCCACCGACGCAGCCCGCACCATCACCACCACCAATGGCGCCCTGCAGGTGCATGACGGCCCCTATGCCGAAACCCGCGAACAGTTCGGCGGCTATTTCATCATCGAAGCCGCGGACATGGAACAGGCCGTAGTGCTCGCCGCACAATGCCCCGCTGCCACCTGGGGCAAGATCGAAATCCGCCCCTATCATCAGGGCTATGCGCCGGATTGAAAAATCTTCTGCCCGAAAGTCGAAAGCCGCCTTCGCATCGCGACATCGTCACATCGGAGCCAGGAGCCCCGAGGCAAGATTGGGAGACCAGACGATGAAATTCATGCTGTTGATCCATGGCAACGAAACGCAGAGCAACGCCGCCACGCCACCCGACACCAAGGTGATGAGTGCAGGCTATTCCGCCTACACCGAAGCGCTCATCAAGGCCGGCGCGCTGCTGGAGGGCAGCCGCCTCCGCCCCACGACCGACGCGGCCAGCGTCCGCATCCGCAACGGCAGGACCGAAGTGCTCGACGGCCCCTATGCCGACACCAAGGAACAGTTCGGCGGCTACTACATCATCGAGACTGCGGACATGGACTCCGCGCTCGACTGGGCCAGGCGCTGCCCGGCAAGCCGGCTGGGCACGGTTGAAGTGCGCGCCGTGGTTCAGGGCTGAGGAGAAGAACGATGCGCTACATGTTCCTCATCCATCACGACGACGAAGCCCTGGCGAAGGCACCGCCCTCGCTCTGGGGCGAATATGCCGCCTTCAACGAGGCCTTGACCAAGGCCGAAGGCACGCCGGGCCTCCGGCTCGACCACGCCAGCAAGGGAAAGTCCATCGCACAGCGCGGCGACACGGTGGAGCTTCTGGACGGCCCCTATGCCGACACCAAGGAGCAGTTTGCCGGCTATTTCATGCTGGACCTGCCCGACATCGACGCTGCGGTGGAATGGGCATCGCGCTGCCCCAGCGCCAGCTATGGCACGGTGGAAATCCGCCCGATCTGGCCGATGGACCTGCAGTAATTGGACGCGGCGGCGAACAGGACGGCCGAGCGCCTGGCCCGTGAGAGCTATGGTCGTCTGGTCGCCCTGCTCGCAGCCCGCACCCGCGACGTGGCGGGCGCCGAAGATGCGCTGGCGGAAGCTTTTGCCAGCGCGCTCAAATCCTGGCCCCGCGATGGCGTACCGGACAACCCCGATGGCTGGTTATTGACCGTGGCCCGCCGTCGCCAGACCGACTTGATGCGGCGTCGGCAGACCCGCAGCCAGGGCGAGATGCATCTCCAGTTGATGAGCGAGGAAATGGAAGAGGCCGCTTCGCACCCCGATGCCATTCCCGACCGGCGCCTCGCGCTGATGTTCGCCTGTGTTCATCCGGACATGGAACGCGCCATGCGCGCACCGCTGATCCTCCAGACCATTCTGGGCATGACGGCCACAGATATTGCCAGTGCGTTCCTGATCCCGCCGGCCACCATGGGCCAGCGCCTCGTCCGCGCAAAGGCACGCATCCGCGACGCGGCCATTCCTTTCGCCATCCCCGAGCGGGAAGACCTGCCCGAACGGCTTGATGCAGTGCTGGAGGCCATCTATGCCGCTTATGCCAAGGGCTGGACCGAAATAGGCGACACCTCTGCCGAGCGCCTGGCCGACGAGGCACTCTGGCTAGGGCGGCTGGTGGTTTCGCTGCTACCCGACGAGCCCGAGGCCAAGGGCATGCTCGCCCTGATGCTCTATGCCGAGGCCCGCCGTGCCGCGCGCCGCGATTCTGACGGCGCCTATGTGCCGCTCGGCCAGCAGGATCTGGCGCTCTGGGACGAAGCGCAGATCATCCTCGCAGAATCGCTGCTGCGCGACGCCAACCAGGCGGGTCCCACCGGCCGCTACCAGATCGAAGCCGCCATCCAGTCCGCCCACATCGCCCGCCGCATCAGCGGCAAGGACAATTGGCCCGCCGTCGTCGCGCTCTACGATGTGCTGCTCAAACTCACCAACTCGCCCGTCGTCCTGCTCAACCGCGCCATGGCACTGGCCGAAACCGAAGGGCCCGAGGCCGCGCTTGAGAGCCTCGACGCCATCGCCGATGACAAGCGCATGGCTCAATACCAGCCTTGGTGGGCCGCCCGCGGCCACCTCGCCGCCCGCGCCGGCGACAAGGCGCAAGCCCATCAAGCCCTCACTCTCGCCATCGGCCTCACCAGCGAAGATGCCGTGCGGCAATATCTGCTGGATCAGCGCCACAGATTGCAGGACGGCTGAGCCCCTTCCCGCTTGCTCCCCGCCCCCCTTTCGGCTATAGCCCGCGCCATGAAGCGCTCGTCACCCCTGGAGGACGGGCGCGTATGCTGTTGTAGTGACGCATACACCAACCAGAATGGATATTTCCATGGCTGCTACGACCAAGGTGCTCAGTGCACAGGCGCGTGAAGGGGTAGGCAAGGGGGCCGCTCGTGAACTGCGCCGTCAGGGTCTCGTCCCTGCTGTTATCTACGGTGACAAGAAAGAACCCGTCACCATCTCCCTGTCCTACAAGGACGTCCACAAGGCGATCTATTCGGGCGGCTTCCTGTCGCACACGATCGAGCTTGATGTCGACGGCACCAAGCACAAGGTGATCCCGCGCGATTACCAGCTCGACCCCGTCAAGGACTTCCCGCTGCACGTCGATTTCCTGCGCATCGGCAAGGGCTCCAAGATCAACGTCCAGGTTCCGGTTCACTTCGAGAACGAAGAAGCCAGCCCGGGCCTGAAGCGCGGTGGTACGCTCAACATCGTGCACCACACGCTCGACCTGACCGTTTCTGCCGACAATATCCCCGAGGCCATCACCGTCGACCTGACGGGCCTCGACATCGGCGATAGCGTCCACATCTCGGCCATCAAGCTGCCCAAGGGCACTGCTGACCACAGCCACGAAGACGACCTGACGATCGCAACCATCGTTGCTCCGTCGGCTCTCAAGTCCGCTGGCGATGCCGAAGAAGGCGAAGAAGCTGCTGCAGAAGGCGAAGACAAGGCCGAGTAATCTCGCCTGCTTTGTTCTGCTACAGTTTGAGGCGACCTCCGGGTCGCCTCTTTCATTTGAGGATATGCGTGATGAAACTGCTTGTCGGCCTGGGCAATCCCGGCGGCCAATATGAGGGCAATCGCCACAATATCGGCTTCATGGCGCTCGACGCCATTGCCCGCGAGCATTCCATTACGCAGTTTCGCTCCAAGCATTCCGGCCTGCTCGCCGAAGGCACTATCGGCGGCGAGAAGGTCATCCTCCTCAAGCCGCAGACCTTCATGAACCGCTCGGGCGACAGCGTCCAGCAGGTCGCCAAATTCTACAAGATCGAGCCAGCCGACGTGATCGTGCTCTATGACGAGCTCGACCTCGCGCCCGGCAAGGTGCGCGTGAAGGTCGGCGGCGGCAATGGCGGGCACAACGGCCTGCGCTCCATCGATCCGCAGATCGGGATCAACTACAAGCGCGTACGCCTCGGCATCGGCCACCCCGGCAAGGAGAACGTCACCCACCATGTGCTGGGCGATTTCGCCAAGGCCGACCAGACCTGGCTGACACCCCTGCTCGACGGGATCGCCAAGCATGTCGGCCTGCTGCTCAAGGGTGACGACGCCGGCTTCATGAACAAGCTGGCGCTGGCCACGCAGGCTGGTGACGAAAAACCCGAAAAACCGGCACCCAAGGCGCAGAGCCATATTCGCCAGGCCCGGCCCACCAAGCCGCAGGTGGACGTCCCCAAATCCGGCCCGATGGCCGACATGCTCAAAAAGCTGCTCGGCGGCCAATAAGCCCGAGCATCATTGACATCGCCTCCATTCCGAACCAAGTGGAGGCCAACACATTCCGGAGCTTCCCCATGGGTTTCAAGATGGGCATTGTCGGCCTGCCCAACGTTGGCAAGTCGACCCTCTTCAATGCGCTGACGCGCACTGCCGCCGCCGCCGCCGCCAATTTCCCCTTCTGCACCATCGAGCCCAATGTGGGCGACGTGCCGGTGCCGGACATCCGGCTGAACAAGCTCGCCACCATCGGCAAGTCGGTCAATGTCCTGCCCGCGCGCATGAGCTTCGTCGATATTGCGGGCCTCGTGAAGGGCGCCTCCAAGGGTGAAGGCCTTGGCAACCAGTTCCTCGCCAATATCCGCGAATGCGATGCCATTGCCTATGTGCTGCGCTGCTTCGAGGACGGCAACATCATCCACGTCGCCAACAAGGTCGATCCCCTGGCCGACGCCGAAGTGGTCGAGACCGAGCTGATGCTGGCCGACCTCGAGTCGCTCGAAAAGCGCCGCACCGGCGTCGAGAAAAAGGCCAAGGGCAATGACAAGGACGCCAAGGTCACGCTCGACCTGATCGACCGTTCGCTCGTCCTGCTGCGTGAAGGCAAGTCCGCCCGCTTCGTCGAGCGCTCGGCCGAGGAAGAAAAGGCCTTCCAGGAGCTGCAGCTGCTGACCAGCAAGCCCGTGCTTTATGTCTGCAATGTCGACGAAGGCTCGGCCGAAAACGGCAATGCCATGAGCGCCAAGGTAGAGGACTATGCCAGGGCCAATGATGCTGGCGTGGTCATCATCTCCGCCGAGATCGAATCGCAGCTGGCCCAGCTCCCCGATGCCGAACAGGCCGAATATCTGGAATCGCTGGGCCTGCACGAAGCCGGCCTCAACCGTCTGATCCGCGAAGCCTATGACCTGCTTGGCCTTCAGACCTATTTCACGGTCGGCCCCAAGGAAACCCGCGCCTGGACCATCCACAAGGGCGACAAGGCTCCCGCCGCCGCTGGCGTCATCCACTCCGATTTCGAACGCGGCTTCATCCGCGCCCAGACCATCGGCTACGAGGATTTCGTCACCCTGGGCGGCGAAGTCGCCGCCAAGGAAGCCGGCAAGGCCCGCGACGAAGGCAAGGAATATGTCGTCAAGGACGGCGACGTGATGCTGTTCAAGTTCAACACGTAAGCGCCCCCGCTCCGCGGCGGCGCTTACTCAAACGCCTTTGGCCAACGTCTCGCGGTGTGAACCACCGCGAGAATGTCTATAGCGTCCGTCATGCGATAAACGACGATATAGGGCAGGTCGGCAAAGACGAGTTCCCGCGTGCCTGGCGCCCGCCCCTGCCGGCCCATCATCGGTGACGTCGCCAGCCCATTCTGAGTGCGGCCAAACAGGTCCTGCGCCAGCCGATAGGCCGCGAGCGGACTTTCCTGAGCAACATACGTCTGAATTTCGTCGAGATTGGCCAAGGCGGGTTTCGTCCACCTGACGCGCATCAGGCTGGACGATACTTGTTCAGGACCTGCGCAATCTCGTCATCGCCCGCAAAGTCGCCCCTCTCAGCGGCTTCCATGCCAGCCGCGACCTTGTCGAGAAACTGCTCTTGCCAGTCGAGCGAATGGCCCTTGTCGAGCGCGTCGGCGATGACCTGTGACGCAGACAGGCCCGATCGCTGCGCAATGGCTTCGACGCGGGCCTGCAATTCGTCGGAAATATCGAGCGTGACGTTCATCTCAACAGTATGGCGTATCGCTCGACACCTGGAAAGTGCCAGGTATTTCTAGTGTGGCCCCATCGCTGCGTCCTGTAGCGTGCCACAGGGGCCGCCGTCTTCGTTGACGGCAATCTGCTGCATGTCGCCGTCAAAGCTCATGGCTTCGTACCAGTGGCTGATCTCCCTGGTGCTGGCCGGGATGTAGTGGAAAATCAGCGAGCGGCGGAAGCGGTCCGTGCTGGTATTGGGCGTCGAGCCGTGGATCACGCTGCCATTGAAAAACAGCACGTCGCCCGCCTTGAGCTGCATCATCTGCGGTTCGAGCCCTTCGGGCGGCTCGACATGTTCGGTGGTGAAGAACAGCGCCGGATCGGCCTGCTCCGGACAGGCAATATCGAGCTTTGAAGTCTGTGGCACGCACATCATCCCGCCATTGCCCGCATCGGCGTCATCCACCGCCACCCAGGCGGCCATACAGGTGCCGGGCTTGACCCGCAGGTAGAAATTATCCTGGTGCAGATCCTGCCCACGCGCGCCCGGTGGCTTGAAGTAGAACATGGACTGGCAGGCGAAGGGCTCTTCGCCAAACAGGTCGGCCAGGATCGGCCGCAGCCGCTGATCGCGCATGTAGCGCATGGCGAGCTGACCGACGGGCTTATCGGGATGCTTGTGCGGATGCATCATGCGCGGGTAGCGGCTCAACGGGTCATTGCTATTGGCCACGCCATTGCGCGGCAGATCGGATAGGCCGGGTATCGGACCATCGGCTGCTGCCGTCATGAAAGTCTCGCGAATGGTCGCGATTTCCTCGGGCGAAATCAGTCCGCGCACCGCCAAGAATCCGTCGCGTTCGAACTGGGCAATCTGCTGCTCATCAAGATGTAGATTGGTCATCTGGGCCTCCATATGGCCCAAAGTTACGACCAATGATCGGCGTGAGCCATGGAACATGCTGCCGATCAGATATAATATCCTGCTATGACTCAAGTCTTTGAAGCACCATATCAAGCCACGCGTCGCATCCTGACCGGCCACTTTCATGAAACATCGGGCTATCGCGCCGTCCGCCGCAACGGCGTGGCCGACTGGCTATTGATCCATACCGTTTCAGGTCGCGGCCGCTTCGGCCATGCCGCAGGTGAGATGATCGCCGAGCCGGGCGACTGGGTTCTGCTGCGACCGGGCGCGCCCCATGACTATGGCGTCGAGTCATCACTGGAACGTTGGGAATTACTCTGGGCCCATTTCCAGCCGCGCCCCGACTGGCTCGATCTCCTCGCATGGCCCGAAGCGGCGCAAGGCCTGTTCCGCCTGCATCTCACCGAAGCCCAATTGGCCCAGCGCTTCATGGAGCTCCATCATCTGCTCGAAGGTTCGCATCGCCGGCGTGAGGCATTGGCCGTCAACGCCTTCGAGGGCCTGCTTCTCGCCTGCGACGCGCATAATCCGCGTGAATCACGCCCGGGCGACCCGCGCATTGCCCGTGCCATTGATTTCATCGAATCTCACCTGACCGAAAAGCTGCTGATCGAAAGGATTGCCGAGGCCGTTGGCCTGTCGCCGTCACGGCTGGCGCATCTGTTCCGCGACCAAACCGGCGGCACGATCCAGTCCCATATCGAAGCTCGTCGCCTCGATATCGCGACCGACCTGCTCCGCCGCACCAGCTTTCCCATCAAGCAGATTGCCGCCAGCGCCGGCTTTGAAAATCAGTTCTACTTCTCGCAGCGCTTTCGCCGGCGCATGGGACTGTCGCCCCAGCAATTTCGCCAGCGACAGGACGGCCTTGCCATCAGGGCGCCAATGGCGCAAAAAGCTCGCCTTGACGTATAGGGCAAGCCAATGACCAATCCTGTCACCAAAGATCGGCGTCATTTCGAGGATCTGGCGGTCGGCGAAGTGATCGACCTGGGCCATGTCAGCGTGAGCAAGGAGATGATCTTCTCCTTCGCGCGCGAATTCGACCCCCTGCCCTTTCACCTCGACGAAGCCGCGGCCAAGGCGAGCCTGCTGGGAGGCTTGGCCTCCAGCGGCTGGCAGACAGGCGCATTGAGCCTGCGCATGCTGGTCGACAGCTTTCTGGGCAAGATCGCCTCGGCCGGTGGCCTGGGTTTCACCAATCTCAAATGGAAAAACCCGGTCATGGTCGGCGACACCATCGGCGGCACGGTGACCATTGCCGAATTGCGCCGGTCCGAAAGCCACCCGCAATGGGGCATCGTCACGCTCGACTTCAACGTGCAGAACCAGAAGCAGGCACCGGTCCTGACCATGCGGCTGGCCAATCTGGTCGAGACAAGGAGCCAGGCATGACCCGCTGGTTCGAAAACATCGTGATCGACGAAGTGTTTCCGCTTGGCGATCACACCTTCAGCGCCGAGGAGATCATCCGCTTCGCCATGGCTTATGATCCGCAATACTTCCACATCGACGAAGAGGCGGCACGGCATAGCCATTTCGGCGGGCTTGTGGCCAGCGGCTGGCACACGGTCAGCATCGGCCATCGCAAGATGGTCGACACGCTCGAGGCCGAGGAAGAACGCCTCCGCGACGAAGGCAACGAGCCCGGCGTTTCCGGCCCCTCACCGGGCGTCAATTCCATGGAATTCAAGGTTCCGGTCCGTCCGGGCGATACGGTGAGCTATGAACTTGTCGTGACCGACAAGCGCGCATCGAACTCCATTCCTGGCTGGGGCCTGCTGTTCAACCGCATCACCGCGAAAAACCAGCGCGGCGAATTGGTCTACAAGGCAGAATTGGTGGCCTTTTCCAAGCTGCGCGACTACCGCATGCCGCTCAAACTCAAGGTGTTGCTCGCCCTCACCAGAATTCCCGTTATCGGCCCGCTTCTCAAGCGCGGCACTTGATTGCAAATCAGGGCATGGGCACTCTCTGCCCCATGCGCCGAATCGCCCTTGTTGCTGCCCTCATCGCCCTGTCCGCCAGCCCGGCTTTCGCCCAGACCTTTACCGGGAACTGGGCCTGTCGCGACGCGACCACGCAAAAGGCAGGCATCCTGACCATCTATGGCAATGTCTACGGCTTCTCCTCGACCGTCTTTGGCGACAAGAGCTCCGGCACCGGTACCATTACCGCCTATCAGGATGGCGTCGGGCTCAACGATGGCGGGCTCAGGGCCACGCGCTCGATCCAGCAGGGCCGCCTGATTCCCGACCCCAATTATGGCACCGCAATCCAGCTCGAAACGGCCGACGCCATCGTCATGCTCTGCACGCCGCGCTGACACCTGCGACGCCAAGACAGCCCCTCACCCCAGATTCTGATCACCGGGGGCTTGAACTTTTCGTCAGTTCAGGCATTTTCATCCTGCAGCGCCGGGCCCCTCTGGCGAGGATGACTTATGTCCTCGTGATGTCGGAGCTGCTCCAATCTTCATGGAGAAAGGTCCGGCGATGGATTCGCTGCTTGCCGCCCTATCGGGCGATTTCTTAGGTACTCCCGTCTGGTTCTGGGTCGCGTTCATCGCGATCGTCATTGGCCTTCTGGTTTTCGATCTCGGCATCCTGCACAAGGACGAGCACGAGATCGAGGCCAAGGAAAGCCTCCTGCTTTATGGCATGTATGTGCTGATTGCCCTGGCCTTTGGTGCTTGGGTCTGGTTCCAGCGCGGCGCCGAAGCCGGGCTTGAATTCTATACCGGCTACCTGCTCGAACAGAGCCTGGCGATGGACAACATGTTCGTCATCGCCACCATCTTCGGCTTCCTGGGCATTCCCCGCCTCTACCAGCACCGCGTGCTGTTCTGGGGCATCCTGGGCGTGATCCTGTTCCGTGCCGTGCTGATCGGCGTGGGTGCGGCCCTCGTCAACCAGTTCAGCTGGATCCTGCTGTTCTTCGGCGCCTTCCTAGTCTTCACCGGCTTCCGCATGTTCAGCCATCAGGACGAAGAACCAAACCTGGAAGACAACAAGGTCTACCGGTTCATTTCCAGCCGCTTCCGCGTCACCAAGCAGCTGCATGGCCGCAACTTCACGGTCAAGGAGCCTGATCCCAAGACCGGCAAGCTCGTCACCTGGCTGACCCCGCTGGCCGTGGCCCTGATCATGGTGGAAGTCGTCGACCTGATCTTTGCCGTGGACTCTGTCCCCGCCGTCTTCGCGGTGACCCAGGACACGTTCATCGTCTACACCTCCAACATCTTCGCCATCCTTGGCCTGCGTTCGCTCTACTTCGCCCTCGCAGCCGCGATGAACCGCTTCCGCTACCTGCAGACCTCGCTGGCCATCATTCTGGTGCTGGTCGGTATCAAGATCTCCCTGGTACCCTTCCACATCCATATCGACACACTGTTGTCGCTGACGGTGACCATCGCAATTCTTGCCGGCGGCGTGATCTTCTCGCTCTACAAGACCCGCAATGAACCCAATGTCAGCGCGGCGGAAGATCCCAAGCAGGGTCAGCTCGAGCCATAAGGCAGTCAGGCACACTGAATATGGAAGGCCGGCGGAAACGCCGGCCTTTTTCTTTGCACCAGTCTTGCCGCAATTGCGGTCTAGCCAGAAGGCAAAGCAAGAAGGAGACGACCATGGGCAAGATCCAGGAAATCGTATTCGATTGTGACAAGCCCTCCCGGCTGGCCCATTTCTGGGCTGATTTGCTGGATGGCTATCAGGTGCGTGACTATGACGAGGCCGAAGTGGCGCGACTTGCTGCGCTTGGCCTGACACCCGAAACCGATCCGACCGTCATGGTCGACGGGCCCGGCCCCTCCATATGCTTCCAGAATGTCGAGGGACGTCGCTACGACAACAACCGCGTGCATTTCGATATCGAAGTCACTGACCGCGCCAACGAGGTCGAGCGGCTCAAGGAGGCGGGCGCCGAGCCCGTGCGCGTCCTGCCCACCTATACGGTGATGCGCGACCCCGAAGGCAATCAGTTCTGCCTGGTCGATGCGGGTGAAGTCGCCGCCGAGATCGACGTGGCCGCCTGAAGAACCTGCTGACAGGAACTGGCACGAGGGCCTAGCATGGTGACGGCATCACAGCGAGGAGGCTTGCCATGTCACTGATCGCCACCTGCCATTGCGGCGCAACCAGGATCGAACTGCCGCACCCGCCGGTCTCGGCCGGCGAGTGCAATTGCACCTATTGCAGCCGCACGGGCGCCGTCTGGGGCTATTACAAGCCCGGCGAAATGAAGATCATCTCCACCGAAGGGGAGCGGATTTATTCGCCAAGCGGCATGAACAACCACCATTTCTGCGGCACCTGCGGCATGCAGACCTGGGGCGACACCCCTGACTGGGGCTCGATCTACAATGCGGACGGCACCCCCAAGCCAGGATTTGAGGCCGGCGGCATGCCGACCGAGCGAAGCTACGCCGTCAACCTGCGCTTGATCGACGATTTCGACTGGACCAGCATCGAGGTTGAACAGATGGACGGCCGCAACAGCTGGTAGAAAACGAGGGACTAGTGTCCCTCGAACTCCATCAGCGCTGATACCGTCACACCTTCGGCCTTGAGCTTTGCAGCGCCGCCGAGGTCCGGCAGGTCGATGGCAAAGGCAGCATGATCCACCGTCGCACCGGTGCGGCGCAGCAGGCCCACAGCGGCAACGGCTGTGCCACCGGTGGCGATCAGGTCATCCACCACCAGAACCACGTCGCCGGCCTTGAGCACATCAGCATGGATCTCGATCGTGTCGACGCCATATTCGAGCGCATAGTTCTGGCCGATCGTCTCGCCGGGCAGCTTGCCCTTCTTGCGGATCGGAATGAAGCCCACACCCAGCGCAATGGCGACGCCTGCCCCGAAGATGAAGCCGCGCGCCTCGATGCCGGCAACATGGCTGATGCCCTGCCCGCGATACTGCGCGGCAATCCGCTCGACGCTTTCCTTGAACCCTTCCGGGTTCTCGATCAGCGTGGTGATGTCACGGAACAGGATACCCTTCTTGGGATAATCCGGAATCGTGCGCACGAGGGCCTTAAGGTCGAGCGACATGGCAGTCCTGAACAGTCTGGTTATTTGGTAAGGCGATTGCCGACGATATGACGCGCGATGACGCCGGCATTGTAAGCGGCGGTGCGCGTGACACTGATAGCCGTCTCCCGCGCCCGTGGATTGGCGGCAACGGCCGCGATCCCGGCCCGAACGGCAGGATGGCGGCTCATGGTGATGGCGGCGCCGACAACGGTTACGGCGATGCGAATGGCAGACATGGCTGGCTCCCTCGCCACCTGATTTGCGCTTTTGGTATATTGCGGCGTGAGCGCCGAATGGCAATAGGGTGAAACGTCCGTGGTGGTCACAAAGAGAAAGGGCCCCGTAGGGCCCTTCAAATTCGTCTTGGGCTTCGAGCCCTGCGAGCGTAGCTCTTCGGGCCTAGCTATCTGAAAACGCGCCACTGGCGCGTTTTCGCCGCGCCGCGGCCGATAGCTAGTGCTCGATGCCGGCCCAGATGCGGCGCTTGGTCAGATACATCAGCGCCGAGAAGCCGACCAGGAACAGCAGGACCACAAAACCGGTCTGCTTGCGGCCCGCCAGATGCGGATCAGCCATCCAGAACATGAAGGCCGAAACGTCCTGCGAATACTGTTCCAGCGTTTCAGGAACCGCGACCTGACCTTCAGCCACTTCATAGGTGATCTGGCCGTCCATCAGTGGCGGCGCCATGCCGATGGCGTGACCTGGGAAGTAGTCGTTGTAATACTTGCCTTCGGCCAGCTCGAACGGCGTACCGTCCGAATTGTGCGGAGCCGATTCCGGGACTTCTTCGTGATAGCCGTTCAGCAGCGCGTGGATATAGTCCGAGCCGCCTTCCTGATAGGCCGTGAAGTAGTTGAACACCCAGAATGGGAAGGCGTCGGTCACGCCGCGCGCCTTGGCCAGCACCGAGAAGTCCGGCGGCAGCGCGCCGCCATTGGCGTCACGGGCATCCTGCTCGCTTGCGAAGGGCGACGGCCAGCGGTCGGCCGGAACGGCGGCACGCGTGCCGCCATCGGCCGTTGCATCGGCCACTTCATATTCGGCAGCCAGGGCTTTGACCTGCTCTTCCGAAAAGCTCGGACCACCCTCTTCCGACAGATTGCGGAAGGCGATGAGGCGAGCGCCGTGGCAGCTCGAGCAGACTTCGCGGAACACCTGGAAGCCGCGCTGCAGCTGGTTGGTGTCATAGGTGCCGAAGATACCGGCAAAGCTCCAGTTCTGCTTTTCGATATGCGGCGTCTCGTGGCTCTGCGCAAAGGCGGGAGCAGCAAGGCCGGCTAGCATGGCCAGGGCGACGAAGGCGGTTTTGATGGTCTTCATTTTCTCTTCCCCTTCGCTCAGGCGTGCGACTTGGCCAGAACGCTTTCCGAGATGCTGGTCGGCAAGGGCCGAGGCTTCTCGATGCGTCCGATCACCGGCAGGATGACGAGGAAGTGCAGGAAGTAGTATGCCGTGCAGATCTTGGCCAGGATCACGTAGATGCCTTCAGCCGGCGCGGCACCCAGATAGGTGAGGCCGATGAAGTTGATCACGAACAGCCAGTAGAACCACTTGAACATCGGGCGGAAGTTGCCCGAACGGGTCTTGGCGGTATCGAGCCACGGCAGGAAGAACAGGATGACGATCGAGCCACCGAAGAAGATCACGCCGCCGAGCTTGGAGTCGATGAACAGGATGTTGAAGTCGATGGCGCGCAGGATCGCGTAGAATGGCAGGAAGTACCATTCAGGAACGATATGGGCCGGCGTCACCTGCGAGTTGAACTGGATGTAGTTGTCCGGGTGACCCAGGATATCCGGTGCAAAGAAGGCGAACCAGGCAAAGGGGATCAGGAACAGCACCATGCCGAACGCATCCTTCATCGTGTAATACGGATGGAAGGGAAGCGTATCGCGGCTGTCCTTGACGTCGACGCCGACCGGATTGTTGTTGCCCGGCACATGCAGAGCCCAGATGTGCAGCGCCACCACGGCGGCGATCACGAAGGGCAGCAGGTAGTGCAGTGAGAAGAAGCGGTTCAGCGTCGGATTGCCCACCGAGAAACCACCACGCAGCAGTTCCAGCAGCGGATTGCCGATGACCGGGATGGCGGCGAAGATATTGGTGATCACGGTCGCAGCCCAGCCAGACATCTGGCCCCACGGCAGCACATAGCCCATGAAGGCGGTTGCCATCATCAGCACGAAGATCAGCACGCCCAGGATCCAGAGGATTTCGCGGGGCGCCTTGTAGGAGCCGAAATACATGCCACGGAAAATGTGGATGTAGACGGCGGCAAAGAACATGGAAGCGCCCACGGCGTGGAACGCCTGGATCATGCGGCCGCCGTTGACGTCACGGCGGATATGCTCGACCGAGTCGAAGGCCATGGCGACGTTTGGCGTGTAGTGCATCGCCAGGATCACACCGGTGACGATCTGGATACCCAGGCACATCACCAGGATCGCGCCGAAGGTCCACCAGTAGTTAAGGTTCTTCGGCGTCGGAAAGTCCATCAGGTGCTCTTTGGAGAACCGGATGATCGGCAAACGTTCATCGAGCCACTTCTCGATGCCGGTGCCGGGCGTATAAGACGAATGTTCGGACATCGGAGCCCCCACTAACCGATCTGGACCAGCGTATCGCTGACGAATTCATAAGGCGGCAACACCAGGTTTGCAGGTGCGGGGCCTTTGCGGATACGACCGGCACTATCGTAGTGCGAGCCATGGCAGGGGCAGAACCAACCGTCGAAATCGCCGGACTGACCCACGGGCACGCAGCCCAGGTGAGTGCAGTTGGCAATCATGATGAGCCACTGTTCGTGGCCTTCCTTCGTGCGCTCTTCGTCCGTCGCCGGATCCTTGAGTTCGCTGAGCGGAACCGCCCGCGCCTCATCGATTTCAGCCTGCGTGCGGTGACGCACGAAGACCGGCATGCCGCGCCACGTGATCGTGACGGACTGCCCTTCGGGAATGGAAGAGAGGTCGAACTCGATGCTGGCCATGGCCAGCGTCGAGGCATCGGGATTCATCTGGTTGATCAGTGGCCAGACCGTTGCGGCGGCGCCGACAGCGGCCACAGAGCCAGTTGCGACGAAGATGAAATCTCGCCGATTGGTAGAATGTTGAGCTTGCGTGGCCAAGGTCCGTATCCCCGTACAATCACTCCGACGCGGTCGGTAGCGGCAGACCAGATCACGCATACGCAGAATCGGCAGCCGGCCACCCTCAAGCGACCCGTCAGTCCGGGTTCTTTTTGCACTGTCACATGAACTTGTCCAGTGCGGCCACGGATGACACCGACTTTCTGCGACACTATACCCGATTCATTCCGGGCCCCTTTTCGCCAAGGGCCTGACAGCACTCAAAAGCCAGAAAAGCGCCATGCCGGTCGAACTCGCCCTCTATCAGCCCGACATCGCCAACAATACCGGCACACTGATCCGCCTGGGCGCCTGTCTGGACACGCGAATCCACCTGATCCACCCGACTGGATTTCCCTTTTCGCCCAAGGCACTGGCCCGCGCCGGCATGGACTATGTCGACCACGCCATGGTGCAGGAACATGTCAGCTGGAGCGCCTTCAACCAGTGGCGCAAGGACAATGGCCGGCGTCTGGTCCTGCTCACCACCAAAACCCAAACCTCGGCCTACACGATTGAATTTGCAGTCAATGATATCTTGATGGTCGGTCGCGAAAGCGCCGGCGTGCCCGACGCTGTCGCCGAAGAGGCCGATGTCCGCATCCGCATTCCCATGCGCGACGGACTGCGCTCGATCAATGTGGCCCTGGCTGCGACACTCGTGCTTGGCGAGGCAAAAAGGCAGACAGACGGGTTTACAGGACTACGCTGAGGGTTCATTTCAGCCGCCATGACACTGAACACTGCCCTGCCCCACGATATCGACGCCAAGAAGACCACGGCCCTGGCCTGGTTCCGCGCCCTGCGCGACCGGATCATTGCCGCCTTCGAAAAGATCGAGGCCGATGTGCAGGGCCCGCATGCCGATCGCGCGCCTGGCAGTTTCGAGATCACTCCCTGGGACCGCGCAGCCGGTGGCGGCGGCGAAATGGGCATGCTGCATGGTCGCGTCTTCGAGAAAGCCGGCGTGCATATCTCGACCGTCCACGGCGAATTCTCCGCCGATTTCGCCAAGCAGATGCCGGGCACCGAGGAAGGCGCCAAATTCTGGAGCTCGGGCATTTCGCTGATCGTGCACCCCTGGAATCCCCATGTCCCAGCCGTGCACATGAACACGCGCATGATCGTCACCGGCAAGCAATGGTTCGGCGGCGGCGCGGACCTGACGCCGGTGCTCGACCGCCGTCGCACCCAGACCGACCCGGACAGCCTGGACTTCCACGCCGCCATGCAGGCCGCCTGCGAAAACCGCCCCGGCGTCGACTACCAGCGCTACAAGACCTGGTGCGACGACTATTTCTTCCTGCCCCATCGCAATGAACACCGCGGCATCGGCGGCATTTTCTACGACCACCACAATTCCGGCGACTGGAATGCGGACTTCGACTTCACCCAGGCCGTGGGCGAAGCTTTCCTCGGCATCTATCCCGAATTGGTGCGTCGCAATTTTGAACAGAGCTGGACCGAAGCCGAGCGCGACGAGCAGTTGATCCGCCGCGGCCGCTATGTCGAATTCAATCTGCTCTACGATCGCGGCACCACCTTCGGCCTCAAGACCGGCGGCAATGTGAACTCGATCCTCTCCTCCATGCCGCCTGCGGTGAAGTGGCCCTGAGCGGAACCCGCGCCTGAGCCCACGCGTTGTTCCTTTCCCAATCATCAAGGGAGATGAAACAATGAAACGCTTTGAAGCTGGTTCACTGATCCCTGGCGCCACTTGGCATGCCGAAGCCGAAAGCGAAGCAGAAGTGGTTCGCAAGGCCGTCGAAGGTCTCAAGACCCGCCACGATGAACTCGAGGTGCGCCCCGAGATGATCGAGCGCATCAAGGAACGTATCGTCGATACCGACGCCAAGGCGCCGACCAAGCACTAGTTTTTGGCGAGCGTCAGGAGTTCCGGCTTGCCCAAGGCAAAGCCGCTGTCGATCCAGGCACGTTCTAGACGCGCCAACTCCTGACCAAGAGCCGGTCCAGGTGTCATGCCGAGGCCGGCGAGATCATGTCCGCTGACCGGAAACGGCGGCACAACCAGCGAGCCAAGCATTCGGGCCGCCTCGGCAAGACGGGCCGTCGGCCATTTGCCTTTGGCACCAGCAAGCGCCAGCCCCTCGACGGCAAACTCCCCTTGCCGATAGGCAGCCTCGGCAATCCTGTCCTCCGCCAGTAGCGCTGCAGCCCGGGCAATGGCCCTGCCCTGCCCGGCAATTTCGTTGGAAAGCCGCCATTGTGCCTGCAGGGCATCGAGGTCATCGCCGGCCACCAGCGCCAGCCGCGAGGCCGCAGACTGTCCGCCCATATTCTCATAGCTGACCAGATCACGCAGCACCTGGTCGGCAAGCGGCAGCAAACCGATCTCCGACATCACTGCCAGCGTCAAAGCTACACGCGGCAGCCCCAGCATGCGCATGACTTCTCCACCGACGCGTTCCCGCGACAGGTGATCGAGCCTGCCCACTGCAGCGGCGCAGGCCGTCAACCCATCCGGATCGAACTGCTCCCCGCCATGGCTGGCCGAGAGGCGAAAGAACCGATAGACACGCAGCCCGTCTTCGGCGATGCGCTGCGCGGCCTCGCCGATGAAGGCAATATGGCCATTGCGAGCGTCTTCGACGCCATTGAGCGGATCGTAAAGCGTGCCATCGGCCGCGCAATACAGCGCATTGAGCGTAAAATCGCGCCGCCGCGCATCCTCGGTCCAATCGGTGCCGAAAGCCACCACCGCATGACGCCCGTCGGTCTCGACATCGCGCCGCAGCGTCGTCACCTCGGCCAGCGTCTCGCGCAGCTTCAGCGTCACCGTGCCGTGCTCGATGCCGGTCGGATAGGCCGCAATGCCCGCAGCCTTGGCCCGCTCGATCACCTCTTCCGGCAAAAGCTCGGTAGCCATGTCGATATCGCCGCTATGCCCGCGACCCATGATCGTGTCGCGCACCACGCCACCCACCGCCCGCGTACGGCGCCTGTTTCCGTCCAGCGCGGCAAAGATCGCCTGCGTTTCCCGCCGGTTGAGCCACTCGGCCTGCGCCAATCCGCTCATGCCGCCTCGCTCAGGGCGAGATCGCGGAACAGCCGCGTCAGATTGGCCGTAATCCCCCAGATGCGGTGCCCGTCATGATCGATCTGCCAGGTGCGGTGCTCCTTGCCGTCACGCTTGATGCGGAACTCGCCATAGCTCTCCGACTGCAGGATCCGCTGCAACGGCACTTCGAACACCGAATGCACCTCGCCCGGATTGGGCACAAAGGGACCGCTGGGTTCAACCGTCGCGACCACGGGCGTGATCAGATAATTGGTGCCGGTGAAATAGGTCGGCATGAAGCCGAGCACGCGCGCATCCTCGCGCTCCATGCCCACTTCCTCGAAAGCCTCGCGCAGCGCCGCGGCGGCAACATCCTCGTCGCTGGCGTCAACCTTGCCACCCGGAAAGGCGACCTGGCCGGAATGGGCCCGCAGATCCGGCGAGCGCTCGGTATAGAGCACAGTATGTCCCTCGGGCCGCCGAATCAGCGCGATCAGCACCGCGGCCGGAACCGGCGGGCGCGTGAAGGGTTGCGACGGCGCCCAGTCGGGCACCAGCCGCTCCGCCGGCGGCAAGGGCGGCGGCGTGGTCAGCAGGCGCGTCGACAGGCGTTCGATGATGGTGTCGTCAGACGACAAGGGACTACCGCAAGTGATTTCGGGAACAGGACTTTAGGCGAGGATATGCCGATTGGCACCCCCTCGCCGTTCTTCCCTCGATATAGGCGCGTGTCAGGCGTTCTGCCAGGCCTCGATCGGACCGCTGAGGCTTGCTGCAAGGCTTTTGTCCTCGGCGAGCAGCAGCACACGGGTCGGATCGACCGGACCGGGGAAAGCGATATTGCCCAGGGTGGTCGGCTCCCAGCCAAGCGGGCAATAGTAGTCGCGATCGCCCACCAGCATGACGAACTGGCCATCGCCCCGCGCCAGAGCGCGTTCGCTGACTTCGCGGGCCAGCAGCTTGCCGGCGCCCAGCTTGCGGAAATTGGGATGGGTCGCCAGCGGCCCCAGCATCCAGCCATTGATGCCGCTAATGGAAATCGGCGTCATCCACACCGAACCGCAGGCCGTGCCATCGACTTCAGCCACCAGGCTCAGCTGGGGATCGATGTTGAACCGCTCGCGGATGCGATAGGCGGTCTTGGCAAAGCGGCCCGGTCCAAAGGCAATCGCGTGCAATTCCTCGATGAATTCATCATCGGCAGGCGTCGCAGGACGGACATTGGGGACACGGACAGGAGTGGCGGAGACAGCAGCGATGGCAGCCGAGGGCGCGGAAGGAGCGGTCATGATGATGATCCAGGATGATATGCGTAGGACAAACCCGGCGCTCGCATGAGCACCGCTTGGTAGGGACCGATTACGGTCGTCGGTTAGCCGACACTGTCACTCGCAAAACCTTCGCCATCCTGGGCGCCTCCACGCCTGAAAATCGCATTAGCACCATGGGGGCCTCGCGTAAAACGAAAATCATCGGCTCAAGCCTCAAATTCAATGCCTGCAAGGCGCCTGTGCCCAAAATGCACAACAGTTCGTTACGGCAGAGCCGCCTTATCTCTTCTCGGGCCGGCCGCTATGTTTCAGGCAACGCAACCGACGTCCGGCAGTTGAACCGGACAACGAGTCGATAAGATGACGGAAAGGGCTCCATCATGGGTCAATTGATCGACGGAAAATGGTCCAGCCAGTGGTATGACACCAAGTCCACCGGCGGCGCCTTCAAGCGCACGACCGCTGGCTTCCGCAACTGGATCACGGCAGACGGCAGCCCCGGCCCATCCGGCGTGGGTGGCTTCAAGGCCGAGCCCGGCCGCTACCATCTCTATGTGTCGCTGGCCTGCCCCTGGGCCCACCGCACGCTGATCTTTCGCAAGCTCAAGAATCTCGAAGACCTGATTTCGGTCTCGGTCGTATCGCCCAAGATGCCCGACGAAACCGGCTGGAGCTTTGACAAGTCCAGCGGCTCGACCGGCGACGACCTGCTCGGCAAGGATTTCCTCTGGCAGGTCTATACCCAGGTCGACCCCAACTATACCGGCCGTGTCACCGTCCCGGTGCTTTGGGACAAGCAGACCGGCACGATCGTTTCCAACGAAAGCTCGGAAATCATCCGCATGTTCAACTCGGCCTTCGACGAGTTGACCGGCAACACCGAAGACTTTTACCCCGAAGCGCTTCGCGAGAAGATCGATACCATCAACGCCCGGGTCTATGACGACATCAACAATGGCGTCTACAAGGCCGGCTTCGCCACCACCCAGGAGGCCTACGAGGGCGCCGTCACCAAGCTGTTCGAGGCGCTGGACTGGGTCGATGCCCTATTGGGCGAGACCGCCTATCTGACCGGCGACACCATCACTGAAGCCGACTGGCGCCTGTTCACCACCCTGGTGCGCTTCGACGCCGTCTATGTCGGCCACTTCAAGTGCAATATCCGGCGCATCGCCGACTACGCAAATATCTCGCACTATCTCAAGGCGCTCTACGAACAGCCGGGCGTCAAGGAAACCGTCGATCTCGACCACATCAAGACGCATTACTACTGGAGCCACATCACCATAAACCCGACGCGCGTCGTGCCCGTCGGCCCAGTGCTTGAGTTTTTGCAGTAGTAGGCCACGGGCATTATCTGGCCCACCCACGGTGTCACCCCGGCCTTGAGCCGGGGCCCATCTTGAGATCAGGTCGCTTGCCGCCAGATCGCTATTGCTCCAACCACCTTGCGGCTATGACGAAATCTCGAGATGGATCCCGGCTCAAGGCCGGGATGACACAGCGGGTGTGAAATCATCAGAGCAAAGACCCGACTTGGCTGAGGCCCTTACGGATAGCCCCAGATTTCGCGCTTCTCGACCTTGTCGAAATACTCGTCGATCCGCTGCGACGTCGCCGGCGTGATCTTTTCGGGCAGATAATGGCGATCGAACCAGACCACCTCGGCAATCTCGCGGTCCGGCTTGCGCTCGAATTCCTTTTCGAAATTGCTGCAGATCCAGAAGGCAACATGGTCGCGGTTCGTCACCGGGCCGGTATTGTGGTAGATGCCGAAGAGCTGCATGGAACCGATCACGCGATAGCCGGTTTCTTCCAGCGTCTCGCGCGCTCCGGCATGTTCGAGCGTCTCGCCCGGACTGACGCCACCGCCGGGAAACTGCCAGCCAGGAAAGTGTTGATGGCGGATCAGCAATACCTTGTCGCCATCGACCAGCATCACCCGCGACCCCATGGTCAGCCGGTGCAGCAGCCCCTTGGCCGTCAAAAAGACCTTGCCGATCAACTGTTGCGTACGAGTCAGCTGCATCGAAACACTCCTTTGGCGGCTACCGGTAGCAGAGACTTGATGAGGACAAAATCAATGCTTGGGGCGATTGACCGTTTTCTTGTCGCGCCCCATCTGGCATTAGGCCCGCGATGATCATACTCGCTCATATTTCCGACATCCATCTGTCCCCCATGCCCGACGTGGTCTGGCGGGACCTTCTGGGCAAGCGCCTGACCGGCTTCCTCAACTGGAAGCTCAAGCGCCATGGCGAGCTCAACAGCGAAACGCTGACCAATCTGGTGTCCCATATGCAGGCACAGAATGCCGATTTCACGGCAGTGACGGGCGATCTGGTGAACCTGGCACTGCGCTTTGAGGTCGAGCGCGCCGGCAAATGGCTGGAAGCACTAGGGGAAGCAGACAAGATCGCCGTCTGCCCCGGCAATCACGACGCCTATGTCCCCGGAGCACTCGAATCTGCCCAGGAAATCTGGGGCGACTATATGAAAGGCGAAACGCTGGACGAAGCCGCCTTTCCCTTTGTGCGCCGCGTCGGCGACGAAGTCGCGATGATCTCCTGCTCCAGCGCCGTTCCGACCCGCCCCTTCCTCGCCGTCGGCCGCTTCGATGAAAAACAGGCTGAGCGCCTGAGCCGCATTCTGAGCGTCATGGGCGAAGCGGGCTTCTTCCGCACGGTGATGATCCATCATCCGCCCAATCCGGAACTGCAGCATCCCTCGTTCGGCCTCAAGGGACATAAGCTGTTCCGCCAGGTGATCGCCGAACACGGCGCCGAGCTGATCCTGCATGGCCACACGCATCGCTCCTCGATCCACTCCATTCCCGGCAAGGGCAAGGAAGTGCCGGTTGTCGGCGTCGCCGCCGCCAGCGCGGCCCAGGGCGGTACGCTGGATGACCCGGCGCGCTACAATCTCTTCAAGATCGAGCGCACCAGCGACGGCTGGAGTTGCACCATGCGCGAATACGGCTTCCAGCGCCTGGGCCATGACATCGTCATGAGATTGCAGATGCGTATCTGCTGAGCGGCCCACAGGGAAAATCGCGCCAGTGGCGCGATTTTAGCGAAGCAGGCCATGAGAGCTACGCTCGAATGGCGAAGAGCGGATACCCTCTCCTAGCCTCCCCCTGATAGGGGGAGGGACCGCTCAGTGGTCTTGGCAGGATAGTGCCCCAAACGCGATCTAGTCCCTCCCCCTTTTCAGGGGGAGGATAGGTGGGGGTACTCTTACTTTTCGAGAGCCCGTTCCTTCTCCGCCACCCGGTTATGCACCGCCTCGGCTTCCGGCGTCATGATCTCGGCGAAATCGCTGAGCTCGAACACCGGGCGGATTTCCACCTCGCTATAGCCCAGCATCGGGTTTGGGCAGCGCTTCACCCATTCGACGGCATGGTCCATGTCGCGCACGTCCCAGATCCAGTAGCCGGCGACCAGTTCCTTGGTCTCGGTAAATGGCCCGTCGATCACCGTACGGCTGGCGCCATCAAAGCCGATGCGCTTGCCATGCGAGGAATCCTTGAGCCCCTCTCCACCCAGCATGATGCCCGCATCGACCAGCTCTTCATTGTAGCGGCCCATCGCCTCCAGCAGATCGCTGGACGGCATGACGCCCGCTTCGCTGTCTGCCGTTGCCTTGACGAATACCAATACACGCATTGTCTTCTCCTCTGTCCCGGCCACATTGGCCTCATGCCATGACAACGAATGGCTCCAGCCGATTTCGACAGCAAAAATGCCCCACTCCCGCCACGCGGGCAAATCACCTATATGATCAGACTACACCGAGTGATTTCAGCCTTGACCGAACAGTTTCTCATCGAGCGCCCGACTTTTAATCCCGCCACCGGCACGGCCAGCTTCGGCTATGGCCTGGGCGACCTGCATTTTGTCGAGCGCCTCGACCTGCCCACCGGCGATCATGCGGCCAAGGCGGATAGCCCTGCCTTCCGCAAGCTGCTGGATCTCACCGCCGTCGTGCTCGGCGTCAGCTATTTCAAGCTGCGCGCGCCCTTCGAGATCGTCGCGCCCAATATTTCGCTGAGTGAAGCCGAGCGCGCCTTTGCCATCGATGTCTATGAAAACGGGCTGGGCGAATTTTATGCCCGCAACAATCTGCAGCGTTTCGGCAAGCTGACCATCAGCGCGCCCCACGATGCCGAAGCCA
The DNA here is from genome assembly GCF_963517015.1 of uncultured Devosia sp. Lineage (NCBI taxonomy): Bacteria > Pseudomonadati > Pseudomonadota > Alphaproteobacteria > Hyphomicrobiales > Devosiaceae > Devosia > uncultured Devosia sp. The sequence goes on along the minus strand of NZ_CAUQDV010000001.1, from coordinate 1,431,045 downwards.
AAAAGCCTGCGCCTGCGCTGCCCGAGCGCACTCTGTTGCCCATTGGCGGCGGTAAGGATTCGCTGGTCAGCGTGGACCTCCTGAGCCACGTCGGCGTTGAATTTTCGCCCTTCGCCGTCAATCCCAAAGGCCCGATCCTGACCTCGGTGGACAAGATCGGCACCGACCCGGTTTACGTCACCCGCACGCTGGACCCGGAGATGATCCGGCTGGGCAAGGAGCCCGGCTATTACAACGGCCACGTGCCCTCCACCGCGATCAATTCCATGATCGCCTCGCTCTGCGCCCTGCTGTTTGGCTACAACCAGATCGTGCTCAGCAACGAGCGCTCGGCCAGCGAGGGCAATGTTGAATTTGATGGTCGCGAGACCAATCACCAATATTCCAAATCGCTCGGCTTCGAACTGCTGATCGCCTCGATCCTCAGCGACGCAACCGGCGGCGCCTTGAAATACTTCTCATTGCTGCGCCCCTATTCGGAAGCGCGCATCGCCTCGCTCTTCACCCAGGAAAGCAAGTTCGACCACGTTTTTTCGAGCTGCAACAGGAACTTCCGCCTGACCGGCAATGACGGCCCGCTGTGGTGCGGTGAATGCCCGAAATGCCATTTCGTCTTCCTGATTTTCGCGCCTTTCATGGCCAAGGATCGCCTATTGTCGATCTTCGGCAAGAATCTGCTCGACAACCCCGCCAACGAAGCCTCCTTCCGCGAACTGGCTGGTCTTGCCGGGCAGAAGCCCTGGGAATGCGTCGGCGAAATTCTCGAGGCCGCCGCCTGCCTCTATACGCTGACACGCCACGCCGATTGGCACGAGGCGGCGGTGGTCAAGGCGGTCAAGGCGGACCTTTTTGCCCAATATGGCGAACCGGCTCTGCAATTGGCCATGGCCGAATGCCTGACCGACAGCCACGACCATCACATCCCGCCGGCCCTGGCAGCCAAGGTGGCGGCCTATGCGGTTTGAAGAGCCCATCCTGCTCTATGGCGCGGGCCGCGAGGCCCTCTCTACCCGGGCTTTTCTCAAGGCGCGACAGCCGGATCTGAAGGTTTTCGTGACCGTCGATAGTGGCGACGCCAATATCCCCGACGCCGAGACCATCGCTCCCGAGCACCTGCCTGCGGCCATCAAAGCCCATCGTTTCGGCCTGATCGTCAAGAGCCCCGGCGTCTCGCGCTACAAGCCCATCTTCGACATCGCCCGCGACGCCGGCATCCCGACGACATCGAACCTGAACCTCTGGGGCGCCACATACCGCACCGGCCGGACGGTGATCGCCATCACCGGCACCAAGGGCAAGTCGACCACCGCGACCCTGACCCACCTCATGCTGACCCGGTCCGGCGTGGATGCAGGGCTGGCCGGAAACGTTGGTCTGGCGCCGCTGGAAGCCGCCGATCAGCACGCCGTGGTGATCTTCGAGCTGTCTAGCTACCAGACGGCGGACATGAACTTCCTGCCCGATATTGCAGCGGTGACAAACCTTTACCCCGAACATGTCGATTGGCATGGCTCGGTCGAACGCTACTACAAGGACAAGCTGCACCTGATCGATCGCGACGGCGGCTTCCCCGTGGCGCTGGGCGCGGCGGCTGAGGGCAATGCGCTCGTGGCCATGGCGGTGCGCGACCATCGCCGGCTGATCCGCGACCTGACGCCGGACGAAAAGAAGGCCATCGACAAGGCCGTGCTCGGCTCGCGGCTTAAGGGTGCCCACAATCTCGACAATGCCCAGCTGGCTGCGCGTATCTCGTTGGCAGCAGGCGGAAATCTCGACGGTGTCCTGCGCGGCATAGCGGCTTTCGTGCCCCTGCCCCACCGGCTCGAAGAGCATCGCTTTGGCCAAAAGCTCTTCATCAACGATTCGATCTCGACCACGCCCGAAGCCACCAAGGCGGCTTTGGCGGCCTACAAGGGCCACCGCATTGCGCTGATTGGCGGCGGCCACGAGCGCCAGCAGGACTATGCCGAACTGGCAAGCATGCTTGACGACTTCTTGGTGACCGTCCTGCTCTGCCTGCCGGTGACCGGTTCGCGTCTCGCCGCAGCCGCACGAACATCGGCTCCGGGGATCACCGTGCTCGAAGAGCCCGACCTCGAAACGGCCATGCATGCGCTCAAGCGTCTCGATGACCGCTTCGATACTGTCATCCTCTCGCCAGGTGCGCCGAGCTACAACCAGTTCAAGAATTTCGAGGAACGCGGCCGCCGATTTGTCGAGCTGGCAGAGGCGATCTTTGCTCCGGAGACGAAATGAACGGCGCCGCCTATCTCGCCATCGCCATTGTCGGCGAAGTCATTGCCACCAGCTTCCTGCGCGCCTCGGCCGGCTTCACCCAATTGGTGCCATCCGTGATCGTCGTGGTCGGCTATTGCATCACCTTCTACTTCTTCTCGCTGGCGCTGCAGACCATTCCTGTCGGCATCGGCTATGCCATCTGGTCGGGCGTCGGGATCATTCTCGTCTCGATCATCGCTTTCTTCGCCTATGGCCAGACACTGGACGTCCCGGCAATGATCGGCATCGGGTTGATCCTTGCGGGTGTGCTGGTGATCAACCTCTTTTCGCACTCTTCCACCCACTAGAAGCTGCGCGTCAACGCCGCCCAGGGCACCCCGGCTTCGGTCAGCGCCCGGCGGATTTGTTCGATCAACCCATCGTCACTGATCCGCTCGCGCAGCCGCGGCATCACCCCCTTGGCGCGGAAGCTGGGCGCATCGAGCACCTGCGGCAGATAGCGGTTGACCACATCGCTATTGCCCGCCTGCTGCCCCGCCATGATGGCCAGCACCGGCCCCAGCTCGCGATCGGCCTGGGCATAGAGCTCCGCATTCTCGACAGCCCTACCGAAATCGCCATCGCGCAATGCCAGCAGCGTCGGCACCGCAAAATACCATGCGGGCGGATTGGGTGAGTGTTCGGCGGCATTGCGCGCCATCGGCTCGGCCTGGGTCAGATCACCCCCAAAGGCCAGCAGGCGCGCAAAGTCCGCCAGGGCATCGGCACTGGCCGGATTGAGCTGCACGGACGAGGCAAAGTCGGCGCGGGCCTCGGCCAGCAGCCCCTGCCCCTCATGCAGCCGGCCCTGCTGCTCCCAGATGAAACCACTGATTGAATCGTCGTTGATGGCCCGCGTCAGATTGGTCTGCGCCATGCGCACTCTGTCGGCCAGCGGCATGGCCTCGCTTTCGGCCGAATCCGCATATTCGACCAGAAGGCTCGCCTGCGCCGCGAGAGCGATTGGATCCTGCTTGTCGGCCTCGGACAAAGCCTCGAAACAGGCGCGCGTGTCCTGCGCGTCGGTGCCAATGCCAGTCTCGCGGAACCGATCGAACAGCACCCGGCAGAGATAGAGATTGACGTTTTCGACCGGTGAAGCCGTTTCCATCAACTGCCGCGCCGCAGCATGCAGCGGACCACGCGGGCTGCCGAGAACCAGACCGAAAGACAGCGAGACGCGATCGAGGATATCGGGCGTCGCCGCCTCGACTTGTGGCACGGACAACGTCTGGTTCCAGACGACGCTCCCGCTCCGCGTCTCGGTGAGGATGGCACTGTATTGAACCTCGTCGCCCTCCAGCCGCACGATACCGGTCAGCACGAAGGTATTCGCCGCCTCATCGCCGCTACTGGTCGGGTCTTCCACCCCGCTCCGATAGAACACCCGCAGGTTCTCGAACTGCTCGAGATCGGTCACCATTTCGATGGCGAGGCCTGCAACCCGCGGCGACATGGCCGCATCCGTCACAAGGTTCTGGAATTCCACCACATTGATGGTTGGGCGTTCGAGGATGCCGACGGCGGAACCACTGCCCGGAGACCGCGGCCACTGGACCAGCAACGCCGCGACAGCAGCGCCCACAGCCAGTCCCAGGCCTGCCAGCAGGAACCGGGAGCGAGGTTGGACCTTGGGCACCACGGCAACCGGAGACGACTCCTGCAAAGCCGCCGGCTCCTCTCTGGGCCGCTCGACGAATTCAGGAATATAGCGACCCACCGGCAGACGAATCTGCAGCGCCTCATCAGCGCCCGGACCGCGATAATAGTCGTCAATCAAGCCACGCAGGCGCCGTGCCTGCACCCGCACGATGGGGTCGCTCTGCGGGTCGAAATCGTCGCCTCGTCCGAAGACATCCACGGCTATGGAATAGGCCTTGATGGCCTGTTCATCGCCTTCGAGGCGGCGCTGGACAATATAGTCGAGAAACTTGCCAAGTTGCGGAGAGCGCGCAATTTCTGGCCACTGAAGCAAACGCTCCAGAGCTTCCTGCACGATCTCACGCTGTGGCATCGCCTCTGCCAAAGCCTCTCCTCCGCAACCGGAGGGGATAGTGACGCTTTACATGTAAAACACAAGCTCGGCTTACCTGATCCTTACCTGACTTAGCCTACCCTGTGGACAGTTTATCAGCCATAGGGCGGCCATCGGCACGTTGAGCCGACTTTGTCCTGCGCAGCCAGGCCCCGCACAGAGGGCGCAGATCACCCGAATTCGACCAATTGACGATCGCCTTGATTGATCGTCGGGACCCGTATGGGTCCGAACCAGTTGGCATGAACCCTGCGTCCACAAGGTTCATGCCTAGGTCAGGAGGAGCGCTGCATGCCCAATCCCCCGATTGGTCTGCATTCCCAGGCGCTCCTCCGGCCACTCTGATCTTTCATCGCCAGTTTGGGTGATGGAAGGCGCTCCGCTCCACTCCAAGGGAACGGGACGCAATGGGCACGGTCGTGACACCTCCCGGTCAGGATCGTCAGCGGGAGAGGCAGATCGGCGCGCGTATGTCCCTCGTCGCAGCAGCCGTGACTTCTGCTTCTCCCATCGCCCCCTGTCGGGAACATCAATCGCCGTCGGCACTCGCCTTGTCCTTGCCCTGATCGACCACCTTGTGGGCGAAAGCCCGCAGGGCCGCGAGCACGATGACGGCGAGGATCGCGACACCCAGCGCGATGAGATAGTAGCCCAGCGCCGTCGCCACGCCGACCGCGCCGGCCAGCCACATGCCCGCGCCGGTGGTCAGCCCCTGCACATTCGTGCCTGAACGAAAGATTGCGCCGGCACCCAGGAAGGCGATGCCGGCCGTCACCGCCTCGACCGCACGGATCGGATCGGCCTGCGGCCCATTGGGCCCGCCCGGCTCCAGCGTGTGGAAAATCTCAAAGGCCAGAATGGTGAACAGCGCCGCCGCCACCGCGACCAGAATATGGGTCCGCAAACCGGCTTCAGCCGTATTGAACTCGCGCTCGAAACCGATCATCGCGCCGAGCACGGCGGCGATCAGGATGCGGATGGCGATGATGTGTTGCGGAAGATAGGTCTGAACGAAACCAAATTCGTTGCCGACATCCATGGCAATATTCCGGGACTTGTGACGCTAGGGTGACAACCCAAAAGCGCAAAGACTAGTTCCAGCCAGCGACCAGCGGCCGCGCCCAGGCGGCGATGAAATCGCGCGGCGGCAGGATGATCCAGCCGTCGGCATCGCCCACCGCAACATAGTCGTTGCGCGCCACGCCCAGAGCGGTCAGCGCACAGATCAGGGCCGCACGGTCGTCGTGATTGGTCACATCGGCAAAGGATTGATGCATGCGCCGTCCCGGTAGGTGATGCACGACCATCTGTTCGAGCACACCCTCCATGACGGCATGTTCGTAGTACCGATCCGAGCGCCGGGTGCGAAGACCCTTCTCCGGGTCCGGATGCAGCAGGCCGAGATAGCTGGTCGGAAAGGCTTCGGCCAGGGCTAGGCGGTGAATGGCATGATCATGCGACGCCGGCCCGAGCTGCCCCGTCTCGATGATGAGGCGCGCGAATTCGTTGGCATGGTGATTGAGCGTCCGGCCGACAGGACTGCGGGATGAGCCCGGCTGGCTGATGCGACTGGAGATCGGCTTGGCCGCCAGCGCTTTCTCGGCCGCGCGGTAGCGATCGATCACCGTGAGGTCCCCGCGCAGCGATCCATCTATTGCTGCAGCCAACAGTTGATGCGCCCCCACGATCTCGGCGATCGCCGCAGCGCGAGCCTCGGACTGGCCTGTGAAGCGCAGCAGGGTCCAGCGCAGGCTCTGCGCGTCCCAATCCAGCCGGCAAACGGCACTGGATCGCTGCGTCAGCGACCAGCCGACATCGACGCCAAGCACCGAGCCACTTTCGGGCAGCATCAAACCGTCTTCAGCCATCCGCCATCGACGAAATAGGTGCTGCCGGTGGAATAGCTGGCCTTGTCCGAACACATGAAGACGAAAAAATTGGCCAGCTCTTCAGGCGTCGCGAACCGCTTCATGCCGCCCGCCTCGTCGGCGACGCCCTGCAGATGCGCCTGCCAGCCGTCTTCGCCCGCGATCTGCTTGGCCGTTTTGATCCAGTCCGGCGTCAGCACGAGACCCGGATTGACCGTATTGACCCGGATATTGTCGCCCACCACCTCATTGGCCAGCGTCTTGGAAAACATCATCAGCGCGGCCTTGGTCGTGTTGTAGATCGGCTCATACCACAGCGGCTGCACGGCACAGATCGACGCATTGTGCAGCACCACGCCGCCACCGCGCTTCTTCATCGAAGGGACAAGCCCCCGCGCCAGCCGCACCGCGGCCATCACATGCAGGTCCCAGTAATATTGCCACTTGGCGTCATCGGCCTCGGCGATGGTCTCGTTCGAACCGGTGCCGGCGTTGTTGATCAGGATATCGACGCCGCCAAAACCCTTGGTGACGCCGTTGATCACCGCATCGCACCCTTCGGCCGTCGCCACATCGGCGGCAATGCCCATGGCGATGACGCCATGCTTGTCGGCCACCCGCGCCGCCTCGTCGTCGGTGCGCTGCTTGCTGCGCCCAACCAGCACGAGATTGGCGCCCTCGGCTGCAAGCCCTTCTGCAATGGCAAGGCCGATCCCCACCGTTCCGCCCGTGATGACGGCAACCTTGTCGCGTAGATTGAGATCCATCCCCGCCTCCTATCCCGCCACCCTGATCTGCAGCTTCACATCGCTCGGCCGCGCCTCGACCGCTCGATCAAACGCCGCCTTGGACTCCTCGAACCCAAATGTTTCCGAAATCAGCGGCTTGAGATCCACCTTGCCCGAAGCGATCAGGGCAATGGCACGGTCATACTGATGGGCATAGCGGAACACATTTTCGATCCGCACTTCCTTGACCGAGGCGCTGGAAATATCCACCGCCACAGGCTCGACCGGCAGGCCGACCGCGACAATGCAGCCGCCCGGGCGCGGCAGGTCCATGATGGTCATCCAGGCCTGCGGCGAGCCGGAACATTCAAACACCACATCGGCGCCCCAGCCATCTGTCAGCCGCGCCACCTCCTCGGCGATATTCTTCTCGCGGATATTGACCGGGATTACGCCCTGATATTGACCAGCAATATCGAGCTTGGGTTGGGCAAGATCGGCGACGATGACACGGGCGCAGCCACCGGCCAGCGCCGCCAGCGCAACCATGGTTCCGATCGGCCCGGCGCCGAGCACAACGGCCGTGTCACCGGGCGTAATCTTCGCCTTGGTGGCCGCCTGCATGCCCACCGCAAAAGGCTCGACCATGGCGCCTTCGGCAAAGCTCACATGGTCGGGCAGCTTGAAGGTGTAATTGGCCGGATGCACCACTTCGGGCGTCAGGACGCCATGAATGGGCGGCGTCGCCCAGAAGCTGACGGCCGGATCGACATTATACATGCCCAGTCGCGAGGCCCGCGAATTGGGATCGGGAATGCCCGGCTCCATGCAGACGCGGTCACCGACGGCAAGATGGGTGACGCCCGCCCCCACTTCCACCACGGTACCCGCTGCCTCGTGCCCCAGCACCATGGGTGCATTGACCACGAAGGGTCCGATCTTGCCATGGGTGTAGTAATGCACGTCCGAGCCGCAAACGCCCACCGTGTGAATGGCGATCCTGACCATGCCGGGCCCCACATCCATGGGGAGGTCGATTTCGCGCAGGGCCAGTTCATGCTGGCGCTCGAGAACGAGGGCGCGAACCTTGGTCATCTGACAATCTTCCTCTATCGAGCCGGGCCATGGACTGACCGCTGGTTGTTTCGCCGAAGCCTAGGGCAGTTCGGCAGATTTGGGCAAGGCCGTGCACGCCTATTCCGTCCGGCGACAATCCTTCGGCATCCGAAGTATTGCGAAAGGAAAAAGCTCTTTCGCCAAATAGAGTTATTGGCTTCGACTTGGTAACATATCCGCAATTTCCCGTAGGCTATGGTCCCGGCTCGATATTCATTGCCTGTGGGCCCATGCAGAACAAAGCTTCATCGCGCCAGCGCTGGCATTTCACGACAGCCGTATTGCTGCCGGTCGTGCTGGTATTGGGGCTGACGGCGGCTGCTGTAGTCGGCTTTGTGTTCTGGTCTACGGCCACCATCGACGAACGCGCCCTGTCCCGGCAGAAGGACATGATCCAGCAGGTCATGCAGGGCAAACGCGCCCAACTGGTGCGCGATCTCAGCAGCGTTGCCAGCAAGGATGCGGCTGTCATCAATACAAAGCTGGCCTTCAGCTTCAACTGGACCGACAACAACATGGGCAAATGGATGGCCAATTTCTTTGGCCATCACCGCACCATCGTGCTCAGCGCCCATGACCAGCCGCTTTATGTCATGCATGACGGCGCGGCGCTCAACGCCCCCACCTATGACGGGCTCAACGGACCGATCATGGCGCTGGTCAAGCGTATCCGCGCGCTCCCGCCTCGCAATGCCGATGGCCGCGGCCCGACCCTCAGCTCGATCTCCGATTTCGCGGTAATCGAGGGCATGCCGGCCATGATTGCCGTGACCACCATCGTCTCGGACACCGGCGCCATCGTTCAGCAGCCCGGCAGCGAGAGCCTGCTGATCGGCGTGATGTTTCTCGACGATGTGGCTGCAAGTCGCTTGAATCGCGAATATCGCTTCGAGGACGGCCGCTTCACGCTGACACAGAGCCTGCATGACGAGCGGGCCATCTATCCCATCTTCAGCAGCACGGGCCGCTTCGTCGCCTTTTTCGAATGGGACCGCGACCGCCCCGGCCTGATGATGCTGCGCCATACGGGGCCGGTGCTGCTGGCCGCTTTCGTCATGGGCACGATCCTGGTCTCGCTGCTGCTGATGCAGCTGCGCCGATCGTCGGCAGCCCTCGAAACGGGTCGCCGCCAGGCAGAATACCAGGCCGCCCACGACCTGCTGACCGGCCTACCCAATCGCATGCAGTTCGATGCAACCCTGGCGCGCCTCCTGCTGGAGCGGACCGGGCCCAACACCAATGTCGCCCTGCTCATGCTCGATCTCGATCGCTTCAAGCAGGTCAATGACACGCTTGGCCACCAGGCCGGCGACGAGCTGATCCGCGCCGTCGGCCAGCGCATCCGCCTCGTGGTGGGCGATGATCCGATGATCGCGCGCCTGGGCGGTGACGAATTCGTCGTCATGATCAGCGATCGCGAACAGATCGAGGACGGCACCGCCATTGCGGCGCGTATCATCGACGCCATCGGCCAGCCCTTTGATCTGCACCAGTTCAAGGCCCATGTCGGCGCCAGCGTCGGCATCGTTACCGCGCGCGGCGCCGGGCACGAGCCCTTCGAACTGATGCGCAAGGCCGACATCGCCCTCTATGAGGCCAAGGCCAATGGCCGCAACCGGCATGTGGTCTATCAGGAGCATATGGACGAGCAGGTGCAGCTCCAGCACACCATCGAAGCCGAGCTGCGCGAGGCGCTGGAGCGCAATGACCAGCTTTCGGTCGTCTTCCAGCCGCTGGTCGACCAGCGCAGCCGCCGGGTGATCGGCGCCGAAGCCTTGGCGCGCTGGCACCACCCGCTCTATGGCCAGATTTCACCAGCCCGCTTCATCCCGGTCGCGGAAAATACCGGGCTGATCCTGGCCCTCGGCGATTTCGTGCTGCGCCGCGCCTGCGCTCTGGGCGCCATGGCGCCGGGCCGTACCATTGCCGTCAATATCTCGCCCACCCAGCTGCGTAATCCACGCTTCGCCGCGCAGGTCTTTGCCATCCTGAAGCAGACCGGCATGCAGCCCGCCGACCTGGAACTGGAAATCACTGAATCCATCCTGCTCGATGACGAACACGTCTCATCGGAAAACCTGCGCACCTTCCGCGCCGCGGGCATTCACATCGCGCTCGACGATTTCGGCACCGGCTATTCTTCGCTGAGCTATCTCAAGCGCTATCCGGTGGATCGGGTGAAGATCGACCGGTCTTTCGTCATGCAATTGGCGGACGGCGACATGTCGGTCGAGATCACCCGCGCCATCGTCACCCTGGCGCATGCCATGGACCTCGAAGTCACAGCCGAGGGCGTCGAGACCGAAGGCCAGGCGGCAATCCTCGGCCAGCTCGGCTGCAACACGCTGCAGGGCTTCCTGTTCTCGAGTGGCGTCAGCCAGGATCACATCATGGCCTATTTCAACGACCCGGCGATCCGCGCCGCCTAATTGGTCGCAGCCAGCACGACCCCCAGTCGCTTCTCGCGGGCCAACAACCCCGGCCTGCCCTTGCCGGCGCTATGCCAGAGATCCTTGAGCTTGCCGTCGTCGAACAGCTTGAACAGGCAGGGCGCGATATAGCTCTTGCGGCAGATGGTCGGCGTATTGCGCAACACCTCCGACACGTCCTTGGCCACCTGTGCCATCTGACGGCGGCGGGCAGTTTCGGATGTGCCCACTTCCATCTCGGCCAGCGCCTCGCCAGCCAGGGCCGAGGCATGCAGCGTCCGGAAGTCCTTGGCGGAAATATCGATCCCGGCCAGTTCGCGCAAGAATTCGTTGATCGTGCCGGTCTTGATCGGCCGCACCTTGCCGGCCTCGTTGCGATAGACCAGCAATCGCTTGCCCGGCAGGGTCTTGATCCGGCCCACCGCTTCCGCCAGCGGAGCGTCGATCAGGCAATATTCCGCCTTTTTGCCGCCCTTGGCATCAAAAGTCATGCAAACCTCATCGCCGGCCACGCGCACATCGCGGGCATAGAGCGTGCCAGCGCCACGCGTCCCACTGGTTTCGAGATATTTCTCGCGGCCGACACGCATGGCCGTCCGGTCGATCAGCGCCACGGCAATCGCCAGCGCCAGTTCGCGACTGCCAGTCTCCGCGCCCAGCGCCTCGGCGATCCGCTTGCGGACCCGCGGCAACACGGCGGTCAGCGCAGCCAGCCGCTTCTGCTTCTTGCCGTCACGGCGCAATTCCCAATCGGGATGATAGATATACTGGTCCCGCCCAGCCTCATCCTTCCCCAGCACCTGGATGTGCGCATTGTGCTTGGCCGCAATGCGGACGTCACGCCAGGCCGGGGGAATACCCAGCGACTTGATGCGCGCCCGGGTCGCCGCGTCGGTGACAAGAGTCCCGCTCGCATCGCGATAGCAGAAACCCTTGCCGCTCTTGCGACGGCTCAGGGTCAGGTCATCACGGCTCACGCGGCTGAGGCGCATCTTAGCTCGCCACGCCCTGCTGGGTCATCGTGAAGACGATGTAGATCACCGCAAACAGCACCACCACGCCGATCAGCGAGGTCACCAGCACGCGCAGATTCATCTTGCGGGGACTGGCCTGGCGCGCTTCCGTCGCCGTCTTGTCAGCGTCATAGGTCTTCATAGCGCTCTCCTTCATGTGGAGAGCCAACGATGCAGGGTCCTGCCGGTTCCGCCAGGCCTTGACGCAAAGCCGTGAGGGTAAGACCTTCGGCCATGAGTGATTTTCAGGATAATTCGATGACCAGCACCCTGCCCCGCATGATCATGGCCGGACAGGGCAAGGAAAAAGCCGACCTCGTCATCAGGAATGTGCGGCTGCTCGACGTCATCACCGGCGCGGTGACCGAAACCGACATTGCCATCGTCGGCGACCGCATCGTCGGCACGCATGCCCGCTACGAGGGTCTGACCGAAATCGACGGCAAGGGACGCTTTGCCTTGCCCGGCTTCATCGACACCCATCTCCACATCGAATCCTCGCTGGTCACGCCACTGGAGTTCGACCGCTGCGTGCTGCCGCATGGCGTGACGACCGTGATCTGCGATCCCCATGAAATCGCCAATGTGATCGGCGCCGCGGGCATTCGCTATTTCCTCGACTGTGCCGAGCAGACGATCATGGACGTCCGCATCAACCTCTCTTCCTGCGTTCCGGCCACCGCCTTTGAAACCGCCGGCGCGGTGCTGGAGATCGCGGATCTCGAACCCTTCCGCAGCCATCCCAAAGTCATCGGCCTTGCCGAGATGATGAACTTCCCCGGCGTGCTCAATGCCGACCCGGGCATCATCGCCAAGCTCGAAGCCTTCCAGGGCGGTCATATCGACGGCCACGCCCCGCTGCTGCTCGGCATGGCGCTCAACGGCTATCTCGCCGCCGCCATCCGCACCGACCACGAGGCCACCACCGCTGCCGAAGCGCGCGAAAAGCTCAGCAAGGGCATGGCCATCCTGATCCGCGAAGGCTCGGTCTCCAAGGATCTCAAGGCCTTGGCCGAAGTGCTGGACGAAAACACATCGAGCTTCGTCGCCCTCTGCACCGACGACCGCAATCCGCTCGACATTGCCGAGGAAGGCCATCTCGATAGCTCCATCCGCCGGCTGATCGCCATGGGCCGTCCGCTGCACCATGTCTATCGCGCCGCCAGCCATTCGGCCGCCCGCATCTTTGGCCTGCGGGATCGCGGTCTGGTCGCGCCGGGATGGCGTGCCGATATCGTGCTGCTCGATAGTCTCGAAGACTGCCACGTCAGCGATGTGGTGACCGGCGGACGACTGGTGTCGCCACAACTGTTTGCGACGCGCCAGCCGGTCGCGCCGGTTGGCCTCCAGTCGATGAAGGCCAAGCCGGTCAGCGCCGATGATTTCATCGTGCCGGCCCGCCCCGATCGCAACCAGACGCCGGTGATCGGCGTGAAGCCCGGCCTGATCCTCACCTTCAGAGAGTCAGCCACCCTGCCCAGCAGCGACCGCGGCACTCTGCCTGACCTCGCCAATGACGTGCTCAAGGTCACCGTCATCGAGCGCCATGGCATCAACGGCAATATCGGCCGCGGCTTCGTCAAAGGCTTTGGCCTCAAGCGCGGCGCCATCGCCTCCTCGGTCGGCCATGACTCCCACAATATCACCGTGATCGGGGCCACCGACGAGGACATGGCCGTGGCGGTCAACCGGCTGATCGCGTTGAAGGGCGGCTTCGTCGTCTCGGATGGCGGCGTGGTCACCGCCGAACTGGCTTTGCCCATCGCCGGCCTGATGAGCGAAAAGCCTTTCGAGGAGGTCACGCACGACCTCCATGCCCTGCGCGAAGCGGCCTATGCGCTCGATTGCACCCTGCCCGAACCCTTCCTGCAGGTCGCCTTCCTGGCCCTGCCGGTGATCCCCCATCTCAAGATGACCGACCGTGGCCTGTTCGACGTCGACAAGTTCGATTTCGTGGACTGACAAAGGCTTGCAGCGAAATACCCAGCCTGCGTCAAATCTGACATTGTTATTCAGCTTTTCTTGAGGTCTAGTGCGGCCGCCTTGAGCGGCCCGCGCCGCCCGCCCTTGAGATTGCCATGACCAATAAAGACCTGCTGCAGCCGACGACCGACGAGACCATCCGCCAGGTCAAGACCATCATCCGCACCGCCCGCTATGGTGCTCTCGCGACGCTCGATCCCACCACCGGCGCGCCCCATGTCAGCCGCGTCGGCTTCACCACCGATTTCGACGGCGTGCCGGTCATCCTGATCTCGGGCCTTGCTGCGCATTTCCCGGCCCTCACCGCCGACCCGCGCTGTTCCCTGCTGGCCGGCGAAACCGGCAAGGGTGATCCGCTGGCCCATCCGCGCATTTCCATTGCCTGCGAGGCCGTCCAGATCGAGCGCGACACGCCCGACCACCAGCGCATCGCCGCCCGTTACCTGGCACATCAGCCCAAGGCCAAGCTCTATATCGACCTCGGCGACTTCCGCTTCTGGCGGCTGGTGCCGCAGTCAGCCAGCTTCAACGGCGGTTTTGGCAAGGCCTATGCGCTAGCCGGCGCAGACCTGCTGTCGAGCAATGATCCGGCGCTGGCGGCCGCAGAGCCCAACGCTCTCGAACACATGAACGAGGACCATTTCGACGCCGTCGCCAATTATGCCCGCCACTACTGCAAGGCACCGACCGGCAACTGGACCCTGGCCGGCATCGACGCCGAAGGCATCGACATCACGCTGGGCGACGACGTCAGACGCATCTTCTTCGACGAGGCGCTGAAAGTGCCCGAAGACATGCACATCACCCTGGTCAAGATGGCCAAGACGGCAAGGATGGCGCTGGGGGATTGATACCCCTCACCCGTCTCGGCCTTCGGCCGATCCACCCTCTCCCGCAAGGGGAGAGGGTTGGCACCGAGTTTTAACAGGCACCAGACCAACCTTCTCCCCTTGCGGGAGAAGGTGCCCCGAAGGGGCGGATGAGGGGTTACTTCGCGTCACGTGCCTTGACCTTGCGCCGGGCCGCATGCAGCAGCGGCTCGGTATAGCCGCTCGGCTGGTCGGCGCCATGCAGGGCCAGATCGAGCGCGGCCTGAAACGCCACCGACTGGAAGTTTTCGGCCATGGGCCTGTAGATCGGATCGCCCGCATTCTGCTGATCGACCACCGCAGCCATGCGCTCAAAGGTCGACGTCACCTCGTCGCGTGACACCAGACCGTGGCGCAGCCAGTTGGCAACGGCCTGCGAAGAAATTCGGCAGGTAGCCCGGTCTTCCATCAGCCCGACATTGTTGATGTCGGGGACCTTGGAACAGCCCACGCCCTGCTGCACCCAGCGCACCACATAGCCGAGAATGCCCTGCGCATTGTTCTCGAGCTCGCGGTTAATCTCCTCGCGGCTCAGCGAATAGGGCACCTGCACCGGCATGGAGAACAGGTCGCTGAGCGGCGGCAGCGCCTCGTTGTGCCGCCGCTGCTGCGCGGCGAACACGTCGATCTGATGGTAATGCAGCGCATGCAGCGTGGCGGCAGTCGGCGACGGCACCCAGGCCGTATTGGCGCCGGCATTGGGATGGCCCGACTTGGCCTCCATCATTGCCGCCATGTCGTCCGGCCGCGCCCACATGCCCTTGCCGATCTGCGCCCGGCCGGAAAGACCACAGGCCAGCCCGATCAGCACATTGCGGTCTTCATAGGATGAGAGCCAGCGTTCCGACTTGATCTCGTCCTTGCGCAGCACGGCGCCCGCTTCCATCGAGGTGTGGATTTCGTCGCCCGTGCGATCGAGGAAGCCGGTGTTGATGAAGAACACGCGCTCGCGCGCCTCGTAGATCGCGGCCTTCAGATTGGCCGAGGTGCGGCGCTCTTCGTCCATGATGCCGATCTTGATGCGATTGGCGTCAAGGCCCAGCATCTTCTCGACCGAGGCAAAGATCGCGCAGGCAAAGGCGACCTCTTCCGGCCCATGCATCTTCGGCTTGACGATATAGATCGCGCCCGTCGTGCTGTTGACCTTGTCCGACAATGCGCAGAGTACTGTCACGGCGGCATCCATCAGCCCCTCGCCGATCGGCTTGCCCTCGAACAGCACGGCATCCGTGGTCATCAGGTGACCCACATTGCGCACCAACAACAGTGAGCGACCCTTGAGCGTCAGCGGCTTGCCGTCGACATCCTTGTAGGCGCGGTCAGCATTGAGCTTGCGCGTGACTGTCGTGCCCTGCTTTTCGAACGTGTCTTCCAGCGAGCCATTCATCAGGCCGAGCCAGTTGCGATAGACGCCGACCTTGTCCTCGGCATCGACCGCCGCAACGGAATCCTCGCAATCCTGGATCGTGGTCAGCGCCGCTTCGACGATTACATCGCTGAGCCCAGCCTTGTGCGTCTTGCCGATCACCGAGCCCGGCTCGATGACCAGGATCACATGCAGCCCATTGTGGCGCAGCACCAGCTGGCCGCTCTCCTGCGTCCCGCCATAGCCGACAAAGCCGGCCGGATCGCGCAGGCCGGTGCGCCCCTCTGCGGTATCGACCACAAAGACCCGCGTCTCGCCCTGCTTTTCGATGTGGTAGCCGGTGACGTCGCGATGGCTGCCTGCGGCGAGTGGGAAAGTCGCATCGAGGAAGGCCGCAGCCTTGTCGACAACGGCGGCGGCGCGGGCGGTGTTGAAGCCCTTGCCCGGCGCCAACTCGCCATCGCGCGCGATCACGTCGGTGCCGTAATAGGCATCATAGAGGCTGCCCCAGCGCGCATTGGCAGCGTTGAGCGCATAGCGGGCATTGGAAACCGGCACCACCAGCTGCGGACCGCAAAGCGTGGTGATTTCCGGATCGAGTCCCGTGGTCTCGATCGTGAAATCAGCCGGTTCTGGCACCAGATAGCCAATGTCCCTGAGGAAAAATTCGTAGCCCTGCACATTATTGGCGACCGGACCATATTTGCGGTGCCAGTCGTCGATTTGCGTCTGCAGGTCATCGCGACGTTGCAAAAGCCGGCTATTGGTCGGACCATGTTCGGCAACCAGCGCGGTGAAGCCGGCCCAGAACTGGTCGGCCGTGACACCCGTGCCGGGGAGCGCTTCCTTCTCGACGAAATCGACCAGCAGGGAATGAACCGAGAGGCCGGACTTCGTGAGATAATCGCTCATCATTGCTTCCTTTATGTGCACAGTGACGAGACTTAAGTCATGAATGGAAGTGTCACAACCCGCCTAAAGTAGACTTCGCCCTTGCACCAGACACATAGACCTCGGCGATCGAACGGTCGTCGCCCATTGTCTGCAGCAGGAACAATTCCTCGGCCAAAGTGCTGACCGTCGCCATGCGCAGCCGCATGGCCGGCGTCGCAGAAGCGTCGAGCACGACGAGGTCGGCCGCATTGCCCTTGGCCACCGAACCGATAGTCCCTTCGAGCGACAGCGACCGCGCATTGCCCAGCGTCGCCATGTAGAAACTGGCGAATGGATTGAGCCGCTGTCCGCGCAATTGCAGGATCTTGTAGCCCTCGTCCATCGTGCGCAGCATGGAATAGCTGGTGCCGCCGCCGATATCGGTGGCCAGCCCGATCCGCACGCCATGCTTGCTCAACCGCTCGCGATCGAACAGGCCCGATCCAAGGAACAGGTTGGACGTCGGGCAGAACACGGCAACCGACCCGGTCTCGGCCAGAACCGCGGTCTCGCGATGGTTGAGATGGATGCAATGGCCCAGCAGCGTCTTGCGACCGAGCAAGCCGTAATCCTCGTAGATGCCGGTATAGTCCGGCGAAGTGGGATAAAGCTCCATCGAATAGGAGATCTCGGCGTCGTTCTCGCTGAGATGGGTCTGGACGTAAGCCTCGGGATGTTCGCCGACCAGCGCCTGCGCCGCTTCCATCTGCGCCGGCGTCGAGGTGATGGCAAAGCGCGGCGAGATCGCATAGAGCGCCCGGCCCTTGCCATGCCAGCGCGCGATCAGTGCCTTGCTGTCGTCATAGCCGGACTGGGCGGTGTCGCAGAGCGCTTCGGGCGCGTTTCGATCCATCATCACCTTGCCGCCCACCATCAGCATGTTGCGCTTTTCCGCCTCGGCGAAATAGGCATCGACCGACCGCGGACTGCTCGAGCAATAGGCCACGGCCGTCGTCGTCCCATTGCGGATCAGCTCGTCGTAGAAGGCCGAGGCGACCGCCCCGGCATGCCCCTGCTGGCTGAACTTCTGCTCTTCGTGGAAAGTGTAGCTATTGAGCCATTCCAGCAGCGAGCCGGCATAGGAGGCGATCATCTGCGACTGCACATAATGCAGATGCATGTCGATGAACCCGGCCATGATCAGATGCGGGCGATGGTCGATATAGTCGGCACCCAGCGGCGCAATGGCCGACCACGGCTCGACCGCGACGATCTTGCCGTCCGCGATGATGATCCCGGCGTCTTCGTAATAGCGATAGCTCGCTGCGTCATCGATCGCCTGCGGCTCGCTGACAAAGCTGAGCACGCGGCCGCGCAGGATAGTCTGGGTCATTGGCCGGAGCCTTCTCGGAACCATTCAACCAGCAGAGCACGCTCTTCCGGCGTCATTTCGGTGATATTGCCGGGTGGCATAGCATGGGCATATCCCGCCTGCATGGCAATGTCATGAGCATGATTGGCAATGGCGATGTCATTGTCGAGAATGACATTTTTCGGTGGCTGGAAGACCCCCGGCCAGACGGGCTCGGCCGTATGGCACATCGAGCACCGAGTCTGCACCGTCAGGCTGGCAGCGGGGAAATGGCTGGCTTCGAGAAAGCTCTCGGCCGCCCGCGACGCCACCGCCTCTCCGCCCGAACCGGGCAGTTTGGGGCCCGACGACAGCCAGGCGATGATGATGAAAATGATGATGGCGATCGGCCAGGTCCAGTGCGGATTGCCCTTCCGCGCGTGACGGGTGTTGAAATAGTGCCGGATCACCACGCCGACGAGGAAGATCAGCGAGGCGATGATCCAGTTCCACTGCGTGGCAAAGGCCAGCGGATAGTGGGACGACAGCATGAAGAAGATGACGGGCAGCGTCAGGTAGTTGTTATGCAACGAGCGCTGCTTGGCGATCTTGCCATATTTGGCATCGGGCACCTTGCCGGCCTTGAGGTCGGCGACCACGATCTTCTGGTTTGGAATGATGATCATGGCCACATTCGCTGCCATGATGGTCGCGGTAAACGCGCCCATATGCAACATTGCCGCTCGGCCGGTGAACAGCTGCGTATAGCCCCAGCTCGCCGCAACCAGAATGGCGAACAGCACCAGCATCAGCCCGGTCGTCGATTGCCCTATAGGCGATTTGCAGAGCGCGTCGTAAAGCACCCAGCCCAGCACGATCGAGCCAATGGAAAGCGCAATCGCCCCCCATTGCGGCACGTCCAGCACATTGCGGTCGATGAGGTAGAGATCGGCCCCGACATAATAGATCAGCGCCAACAGCATCGCGCCGCTCAGCCAGGTCCAGTAGCTTTCCCATTTGAACCAGGTCAGGTGTTCGGGCAGAAACTCCGGCGCCACCAGATATTTGTTGATGTGGTAGAAGCCGCCGCCATGCACCTGCCACTCTTCGCCATGGGCGAGCGCCGGCAGGCTCGGCGTCTTGCGCAGGCCAAGGTCCAGCGCGATGAAATAGAAGGACGAGCCGATCCAGGCGATGGCCGTGATGACATGCAGCCAGCGGACGGCGAACATCAGCCACTCATAGAAAATCGCATAATCGGGCATATCTTCCCCCTCAGTCGTAGAAAAGGGGCGAGCGCGAGCCCGCCCCTTCAAGCTTATTCAAACCGCTTACGCCGGCTGTTCGACGCCTTCGACATACCAGTCCATGCTGAGCAGTTCGGCATCGGTCATGGTGACGCCTGCAGCAACGCGCTCGGTGCCGGTATTGTCGTTGATCGGGCCGGTGAAGATGTGGAACGAGCCATCGATCTGGCCTTCGCGCACGGCGTCGGCCGCAGCGCGGACGTCTTCCGGCACCTTCTCGCCATAGGGGCCCATCTGGACCACGTCTTCCTTGAGACCTTCCCAGGTGTCACCGGGTGCCCAGCTACCGGCAATCACGGCCTCGGCCGAGGCCAGGTAATGCGGGCCCCAATGGTCGATGATGGCGGTGAGCTGTGTCTCGGGAGCAAAGGCGCTCATGTCGGCACCCTGGCCGAAGCCGCCCACGATGCCGCGCTCGGCAGCAACCTGCAAAGCTGCCGGACCGTCGGTATGCTGGGCGATGATGTCGATGCCCTGGTCGATCATGGCGCGGGCCGCGTCGGCTTCCTTGGCCGGGTCGTTCCAGGTCGAGATATAGACCGGCTTGACGGTAAACTCGGGATTGATCTTGCGGCCGCTCAGCGCCAGGGCATTGATGCCCATGACGACTTCTGGGATCGGGAAGGAGCCGATATAGCCGGCCTTGCCGGTAACCGACATGTGGCCCGCGATGGTGCCGCAAACGGCACGGCCTTCATAGAAGCGGGCATTGTAGAGGCCCACATTGTCGGCCTTCATATAGCCGGTGGCGTGCTCGAAGGCGATATCGGGGAACTGCTGGGCAACCTTGATCACCGAGTCGCCAAAGCCGAAGCTGGTGGCAAAGATCAGCTTGCAGCCCTGCTGGGCCAGTTCGCGCAGCACGCGCTCGCAGTCGGGGCCTTCCGGCACGTTCTCGACAAACACGGTCTCGACCGCATCGCCAAGGGCTTCCTCAACGAAGATACGGCCCTGATTGTGGGCATAGTTGTAGCCATTGTCGTTGATCGAGCCGACATAGATGAAGCCGATCTTGAGCTTTTCCTGCGCAAAGGCAGTGGAGCCGAGCAGTGGCAGGGTAAGGGCGGCACCGCCGACCTTGACGAAACTGCGACGAGACAGAGTCATACGTTCATTCTCCTGGTGACTTACTTTTTTCGAGATTGAGGTGATCATTGAGCGCCGCCTCAATTGCTGGGCAAGAACGGCTTGCCGAGGCAGGCCGGTGCATTGGTGGTTGCGTCGCGCCGGATCGAAATCAGCACGAGCACGATAACGGTGGCCAGGTACGGCAGAGCCGCCCAGAGTTCCGAGGGAATGGCCGAAAGCGGCCCGCCGCCGGCCTTGGCATAAAGCTCCATGGTCATGACAAGGCCAAAGAGATAGGCGCCGGCGAGCAGGCGGAACGGCTTCCAGCTGGCAAACACCACCAGCGCCACCGCGATCCAGCCGCGACCCGCCGTCATCCGCTCCGCCCATTGCGGGGTCAAGAGCAGGGGGAAACAGGCGCCGGCCAGCCCGGCCATGGCGCCCCCGAACATCACCGCCAGATAGCGCACCCCGATCACCGAATAGCCGATTGAATGGGCCGATTGATCATTCTCGCCGACAGCACGCAGGATCAGGCCCGCACGCGTCTTGTGCAGGAAATACCAGATGGCCAAGACCATGAAGAAGGAAAAGTAGATCGGAAAGGCATAGCCGAAGATCACCTTGCCGATCGGATGCGTCGCCAACTCCAGCGGAAACAGCGGCTGCATCAGCGTGACCGGACGCGCCGAATAGGATGCGCCAGCCAGCGCCGAAAAACCGGTGCCGAAAATGGTGAGCGCGAGGCCCGTGGCCGTCTGGTTGGCCGAAAGCGACAGGGTCAGAAAGCCAAAGATCAGCGAGGCGCAGAGCCCTGCCGCTGCGCCCGCGAGCAGGGCCAGATAGGGGTTACCGGTATGGAATTGCACCACAAAGCCCGCAATGGCGCCGATCAGCATCATGCCTTCGACACCCAGATTGAGCACGCCGGCCCGCTCGACGACCAGTTCGCCCAGCGCCGCGATCAGGATCGGCGTCGATGCGCCGACCACGGTAACGAGGATGGCAAGAACAAGGGTGAATTCCATCACGCCGCCCCCGCCGAAGCCTGCGGCACGACGCGTCGCAACCGGTATTTGATCAGGATGTCACCCGCCAGGAGGAAGAACAGCACCATGGCCTGGAAAATTCCGGTTGCCGCATTGGGCAGGCCGATGGTCGTCTGCGCCACTTCTCCGCCCACAAAGGTAATGGCCAGCACAATGCCGCCCAGCACCACGCCCAAGGGGCTCAGGCGCCCGAGGAAGGCAACGATGATGGCAGTGAAACCGTAATTGGTCGGGAAACCGGGCACCATGCGCTGGAACGGCCCGGCGACCTCAAGCACGCCGGCAAGACCGGCAAAGGCGCCGCTGACCAGCATGGCCAGCCAGATCGTCTTGGTTTCCGAAAAGCCGCCATAGCGCGCGGCATGCGGCGCCGCGCCAACCACGCGCATGCGATAGCCAAACACCGTCCGCGTCATCACGAACCAGGCGATCAGCGCAACAATGATAGCGATCGGTACGCCCAGATGGACGATCGTGCCGGGAATGATGGTGGGCAGGCGCGCCGCTTCCGAGAACAGCCGCGTCTGCGGGAAGCCCATGCCCATCGGGTCCTTCCACGGCGCGCGGATCAGATAATAGATCAGCTGCACCGAGGCATAAGTCAGCATCAGCGAGGTCAGGATTTCATTGACGTTGAGCCGGGTCTTGAGCAGCGCGGGAATGGCCGCATAGAGCATGCCGCCAAGGATACCCGCGAGGATCATCAGCGGCAGGATCCACCACCCCGTCATGCCCCAGGTGGCGAGCGCCACCCAGGTGCCCGCGAGTCCGCCGATGATATACTGGCCCTCGGCGCCGATATTCCAGACATTGGCCCGATAGGCCACCGACAGGCCCACGCCGATGATGATCAGCGGCGCGGCCTTCACCGCCAGGTCCTGCCACTTGTAGGGATTGGTCAGCGGCGTCAGGAAAATTTCCCGCACTGCGCCGACGCCATTGAAGCCGATCAGCGAGAAGATGATCGCGCCGATGACCATGGTCAAAAGCACGGCCGCAATCGGCGTCGCATAGAGCATGAATTTGGATGGCTCGCGCCGCTTCTCAAGCCGAAACTGCATCATGGGCCTCCGTCGCGCCGTGTACGCCGCCCATCAGCAGCCCGATTTCTTCAACCGTCATCTCGTCCACCGGCCGCGCCGGCGAGAGACGGCCCATATTGATCACGGCCAGCGTGTCACTGAGAGCCCGCAATTCGTCGAGATCCTGGCTGATGACCACGATGGCCGAACCAGCCGCCGCCAGGTCCACCAGCGCCTGGTGAATGGCCGAAGCCGCACCGGCATCGACGCCCCAGGTCGGCTGGCTCACCACAAGCACGCTGGGCTTCTGCAGGATTTCGCGGCCCATGATATATTTCTGCAGGTTCCCGCCCGACAGCGATCCCGCCATAGATGCTGGCCCCAGCGCCTTGACGGCGAAATCGGCAATCACCTTGCCCGTATAGGTCTTGGCAGCGCCCGAGCTGATCAGGCCCATGATCACCATGCCCAGCCGGTCGCGCGCCGTCAGCACCGAATTGTCGCTCAGCGAAAAATCGCCCACCGCCGCATGGCCATTGCGCTCTTCCGGCACGGCGCTGAGGCCGCGCTTGCGCCGGCCGGTGGTGCCCAGGAGGCCAATGCCGTAGCCATCGATGGTGACGGCATCCTTGTCATCGGCGCGGATTTCCCCGCTGAGGGCATCGAGCAAAGCGTTCTGTCCATTGCCAGCAACACCCGCAATGCCGAGGATTTCTCCTGCGCGCACGGTAAAGCTTGCATTGTCGACCGGCACATCGAAATGCCCGCCCTTCTCGGTCGACAGGCGCGACACCACGAGCTTGGGCTGGCCCAGCGTGCGGCCCGGCGCGCGCACGATATCCTTGAGCCCCGTGCCAATCATCTTCTCGGCCATGGAGCGGCTGGTTTCCTGTTTCGGATCGCAGGTATCGACCAGCTTGCCACCGCGCAGGATCGTCGCCGTATCGCACAGCGCCTTGATCTCATGCAGCTTGTGGGAAATGTAGAGGATGGAACAGCCTTCTGCCGCAAGCTTGCGC
This sequence comes from uncultured Devosia sp., assembly GCF_963517015.1. Taxonomy (NCBI): domain Bacteria; kingdom Pseudomonadati; phylum Pseudomonadota; class Alphaproteobacteria; order Hyphomicrobiales; family Devosiaceae; genus Devosia; species uncultured Devosia sp. The sequence continues at coordinate 1,407,672 of NZ_CAUQDV010000001.1, read as the reverse complement.
AGGACTTCGAACAGCTGCTCGACCTCCTGCGGCGTCAGCACCGACGTCGGCTCATCCATGATCAGCAGTTTCGGATTGAGCAGCAGCGCCCGCACGATTTCAATGCGCTGGCGTTCGCCCACCGACAGGGTCGCCACCGTGCGATGCGGATCGAGCAGCAGCCCATAGGTCTGCATCACCTCGCGGATACGCGCTTCCAGCTCACGCGAGGGGATCTTCGCATCCATGCCCAGCGCGATGTTTTCCAGCACGGTCAATGCTTCGAACAGCGAAAAATGCTGGAACACCATGCCCACGCCCAGCTTGCGGGCGGCCTTTGGGTTAGGCACGACAACAACTTCGCCATTCCAGCGGATTTCGCCGGCGTCGGGCTGCATGATGCCGTAGATCATCTTGACGAGAGTGGACTTGCCGGCGCCGTTTTCGCCCAGCAGCGCATGGATTTCGCCTGGCTGGACGGAGAAACTCACATTGTCATTGGCAAGAACGCCGGGAAAGCGCTTCGTGATACCGGTCAATTCAAGCCGATGCGGCATGCTAGAGTCCAATCGCCACCCCCAATTTCTCGGGGGCGCCTGTGCGCACGACTTCAGCTTCCCGAGACCCAATGTGAACCATAATTTCGGCTGCCGCTAGTGCCGCGATAACCGCCGGGCGCTTATCCCCAAGACCCATCTGTCCGATTGGTAAAATTAACCGTGTCAGGGCCTTGGCATCGCCGCCCTCGCCCCGGAACCAGTTCGAAAACTTGGCGCGCTTGGTCTGGCTCCCCACCATGCCGACATAGGGCGCATCGACCCGCGCTAGGGCTTCCTGCGCGATCAGGAAATCCAGCGCATGGTCATGGGTGAGGATCACATAGGACGAGCCCAGCGGCGCCGCCCGCACCACCGCCTCCGGCATGGCCACCGCCCGCGACACAATCCCGGCCGGCAACAGGTCCAGCTCTTCGCGGCGCGTGTCGATCACTTCGAGCTGCACCGGCAGCAGCGACAGGATCTGCGCCAGCGCTCGCCCGACATGACCCGAGCCAAACACATAGACATGCGGCAGGCCCGCTTCTTCCTCGGCAACCAGCGCCGCCAGTTGCGCCCGCAACACCGGCTCGGCATAGCGCAGGCTGACCGCCACGCGCCCCCCGCAACATTGGCCGATTTCGGGCCCCAGCGGCACATCCATCGCTTCTTCTGCCTGGCCATTGGCGATCAGCCGCCGCGCATGTTCGATCACCATATATTCGAGCGCGCCGCCGCCGATGGTGCCGAACAGGCCCTTGCGCCCCACCAGCATGAAGGTCCCCTGCTCACGCGGCGACGAGCCACGGACGGACGTGAGTTCGCAGGCAATGGCGTCGGGTTCACCGGCAAAAAAAGCGGCAATCTCGGCGAAACGCGCGCTCACCCCCGCGCCTCCTTCTTGAGCCGCTCGCAGCCCATCAGCACCCGCTCGGGCGTTGCCGGCATGTCGAGGCGCGGCGCGTGTCTGTAGTCGGCGACCGAAGCCACGGCCATGGAGAGAGCTTCGACCACCGAATATCCCAGCACCAACGGCGGCTCGCCCACCGCCTTGGAACGACCAATGGCCGGCTCCTTGTTGACCGACCATTCCGCCAGCCGCACATTGAAGATCGGCGGCACGTCCGAGGCCAGCGGAATTTTGTACGTGGACGGCGCATGCGTGCGCAGCTGGCCCTTCTGGTCCCACCACAATTCTTCGGTGGTCAGCCACCCCATGCCCTGGATGAAGCCGCCTTCCACCTGGCCGATATCGATGGCCGGATTGAGCGAGCGACCCACATCCTCAAGCACGTCGACCCGATCGACCTGATATTCGCCGGTCAGCGTGTCGATTGTGACCTCGGCTGCCGCCGCGCCATAGGCATAGTAATAGAATGGCTTGCCCCGGCCCGTCGCCCGATCCCAATGGATTTTCGGCGTCTTGTAAAAACCCGCCGCGCTGAGTTGTACGCGGTTCATCCAGCAGGACGTCGCCAGTTCCGCAAACGGCACGAACTGCGCACCGACGCGGACGCCGCCAAACTCCCAATGCACCTCGCCCGGCTCGACCTCGTAGATGAAGGCCGCATGCGCCGTCATCCGGTCCCTGATCTGCGTCGCCCCATCCAGCGCCGCCATGCCATTGAGGTCGGTGCCCGACGATGCCGCCGTCGCAGACGTATTGGGCACTTTGCCGGTATTGGTCGCCATGATCTGGATATGCTCGACCGGCACGCCGAACACATCGGCCACCACCTGCGCCACCTTGATATGGAGCCCCTGCCCCATTTCGGTGCCGCCATGGCTCAAATGGATCGATCCATCGCGATAGACATGGATCAGCGCACCGGCCTGATTGTGCCAGGTCGCGGTGAAGGAAATGCCGAACTTGACCGGCACCATGGCAATGCCCTTGCGCAAGATCGGGCTGGTCCTGTTGTATTCAAGGATAGCCGCGCGTCGCGCCTGATAGTCCGAACTTTGCTCAAGGTCCTCGATCACCCGGTGGATGACATTGTCTTCCACGGTCTGGTGATAGGGCGTGATGTTGTTCGTGTCGGTGCCATAGAAATTGGCCTTGCGGATCTCCAGCGGATCCTTGCCCAGCGCATAGGCAATGTCCTCGATCCAGCGCTCCGCCCCGATGATCCCCTGCGGTCCACCAAAGCCACGGAACGCGGTGTTGGACACGGTATTGGTGAACAGCGGCAGCGAGTTTACCCGCACCGCGGGATACCAATAGGCATTGTCGGCATGAAACAGCGCCCGGTCCGTCACCGGCCCCGAAAGGTCGGCCGCATAGCCGGCGCGCGCCGCAAAAGTCGCATTCACCGCCTGGATCTTGCCGTCATCATCATAGCCGACATCATAGTCGACCATGAAATCGTGGCGCTTGCCGGTGATCTGGAAATCATCGTCGCGGTCAGGCCGGATCTTGATCGCACAATTGAGCTTCCTGGCCGCGATCGCCGCCACCGCCGCAAACAGATTCCCCTGCGTTTCCTTGCCACCAAAGCCGCCACCCATGCGGCGCATGTTGACCGTGATCGCGGCATGGGGAATGCCCAGCACCTGCGCCACGATCACCTGGATTTCGGTCGGATGCTGGGTCGAGCAATGGATGGTCAGCTCATTGTCTTCGCCGGGAATGGCAAGCGCCGCCTGGCTTTCGAGGTAGAAATGCTCCTGCCCCCCGATCCGCACCTGTCCCTTGACCCGATGCTGCGACGCGGCAAAACCCGCCTCGACATCACCGCGTTCGAGCTTGAGCGGCTCGGTCACCACCTTGCCGCCAGCCGCAATGGCGCTGTCGACATCGGTAAAGAACGGCAGCTCGGCATATTCGATCTTTGCGAGCTTTGCCGCCCGCCGCGCGTCGTCGCGTGTCCGGCCGATCACCGCAAACAGCGGCTGCCCCCAGGTCGAAACACGCTTGCTCGCAAACACCGGCTCGTCATGCTTGTGCACCGAGCTGACGTCATTTTCCGCCGGCACATCCGCGGCAGTGAGAACCGCCACCACGCCCGGCGCCTTGCGCACCGCGTCGAGGTCCATCGAGACGATATCGGCATGCGGCTTGGTCGAAAGCCCCAGATAGGCGTGGCACAGCCCCTCGGGCTCGGGCAGGTCGTCGATATAGTCGGCCTTGCCCGCCACCTGCTTGATGGCCGAGTCATGCTTGATCGACACATGCAGTTGCGGCTGGGCGATCGAGACGGGCTTGTTCATCACGCCACCTGCCGCCGCAAACGCTGGCCTTGGCCGGTCGTCTCGAGGAAGAAGCGCTTGAGCAGGTTCTGCGCGCTCAACAACCGATATTCGGCCGAAGCGCGCATGTCAGTCAGGGGTTGATAGTCCTCGGCAAACACCGACATGGCCGCTTCCACGGTGTCAAGCGTCCACGGCTTGCCCACCAAAGCCGCTTCCACGGCCTTGGCCCGCTTGGGCGTCGCCGCCATCCCGCCAAAGGCAATCCGCGCCATGCCGACCACGCCGGCATCATTGACGAACACCCGGAAGGCGCCGCACAGCGCCGAAATATCTTCCTCGCGCCGCTTGGAAATCTTGTAGGTGGCGAACTTTTCGCCCTCCGGCAGCAGCGGCAGAGTCACGCTCTCGACGAACTCACCCGGCTGCCGGTCCTGCTTGCCATAGCCGAGGAAATAATCTTCTAGCCGGATCTCGCGCCGATGTTCGCCGCGTCGCAGGCTGAGCTTGGCGCCCAGCGCGATGAAGGGCGGCGGCGTATCGCCGATTGGCGACCCATTGGCAATATTGCCACCGATCGTGCCCATATTGCGGACTTGCTCGCCGGCAATGCGATCCCATAGCTCGCCGAGCTGCGGGAAAGCCGCTGCAATCACCGGCAACGCTTCGGAATAAGAAACGCCAGCATAAAAGCGGATCTCGCTGTCATTGTCGGCAATGCGCTTGAGTTCCTGCAGATGGCTGATGAAGATCACCGGCCCGATTGAACGCATGAACTTGGTGACCCAGAGGCCCACATCGGTCGAGCCATTGACGATGGTTGCTGTCGGATTGGCCTCGTAGATCGCGGCGAAATCATCGAGGTTTGCCGGCACGATGATGCGGTCTGCGCCCTCGCCGATCTCCACCCGGCGCCCGTCATTGATCGCCTTGATCTTCTCCTTGAGCGCAATGCGCTCGGCCCACAGCGGGTCGCCCTGCGGCCGGCCATAGGTGGAAATCGCCTTGCCCGCCTTGATGATCGGCGCATAGCCCGTGCAGCGGCAGAGGTTGCCCTGCAGCGCCTTCTCGATGGCGCCCTGGCTGGGGTCAGGCTCGCGCATCCACAGCCCATAAAGGCTCATCACGATGCCCGGGGTGCAGAAGCCGCATTGCGAGCCGTGGAAATCCACCATGGCCTGCTGCACCGGATGCAGCAGCCCGTCCTTGCCCTTGAGATGCTCGACGGTCACCACATGCGTGCCGTGCAGGCTCCCCACGAAACGGATACAGGCAGTCACCGAGTCATAGATGATCTTGTCGCCCATCAGGCGCCCGACCAGCACGGTACAGGCGCCACAATCGCCCTCGGCGCAGCCTTCCTTGCTCCCGCGCAGGCGACGATCCAGCCGCAGCCAGTCCAAGAGGGTCAGGTCGGGCTTCACATCGTCGAGGCTGATTTCCTCGCCGTTGAGAATGAAGCGAATGGCGCCCGAGACCTCGACCATGTCTCAGCTCCCCCGATAGGTCGAATAGCTGTAGGGGCTGACCAGCAGCGGCACATGGTAATGGGCGTCTTCGGAAATGGTGAAACGCACCGGCACCACGTTGAGGAACGGGTTTTCCAGCTCGACGCCGATCCGCTCGAAATACTGTCCCACATGGAAGCGGATTTCGAACTCGCCCTTGTCGAACTGGTCTTCGCTCAATAGCGGCTGGTCCACCCGGCCATCGGCATTGGTATAGCTGTCGGTGATGTGATGCGTGTGATCGCCATGCACATAGTGCAATTCGATCCGCATCCCCCGCGCCGGCTTGCCATGCGCGGTATCCAAGACATGCGTCGTAAGACGGCCTGCTCCGGCCATAGTCTGCTGCTCCGTAATTCCCCAACTATGAGACTAGCGCATCATCCGCCATGCGCAATGCCCATTTTTTACCAACTGGTCCATTTTTGTGCACATTGCTTGAATGGCTCTAGGCCATATTATGTCCACGCAAACAAAAGGGCAAAAAAATGCGCTATCCCCGCGACATGCACGGTTATGGAGCCAATCCACCCAAGGCCAATTGGCCCGGCGGCGCCCATGTCGCGGTTCAATTTGTGCTCAATTACGAAGAAGGCGGCGAGAACAATATCCTCCACGGCGATGCCGCCTCCGAAGCCTTTCTGGTCGATGTGCTGGGTTCGGTGCCATGGCCGGGCCAGCGCCACGCCAATGTCGAGAGCATGTACGAATATGGCGCCCGCGCTGGCTTCTGGCGCCTCCATCGTCTGTTCACCGAAAACAATCTTCCCGTCACGGTTTATGGCGTCGCCACCGCCCTGATGCGCGCCCCGGCCCAGCTCGCCGCCATGCAGGAGGCTGGCTGGGAAATCGCCAGCCATGGCCTCAAATGGGTGCAGCACAAGGACATGCCGCCCGACGAGGAGCGTGCCCAGATCGCCGAGGCCATCCGCCTCCACACCATTGCCACCGGGGAGCGCCCGCGTGGCTGGTACACCGGCCGCTCGTCACTCAACACGGTCGACCTCGTCTCGGAAGCCGGCGGCTTCGCTTATGTCTCGGACACCTATGACGATGACCTGCCCTATTGGCGCGTCCACAAAGGCACGCCCCAGCTCATCATCCCCTATTCCCTCTCCACCAATGACATGCGCTTCGTCACCGGTCCGGGCTTCGACAATGGCGAGGAATATTTCCAGTTTCTGAAGGACACATTCGACGTCCTCTATGCCGAAGGCCAGGCCGGCTCACCCAAGATGATGTCGCTGGGTTTGCACTGCCGCCTGGTCGGCCAACCCGGCCGCTTCCAGGGTCTCAAGAAGTTCGTCGATTATATCAGGACCGTTGACAAGGTCTGGATCCCCACCCGCCTCGCAATTGCCGAACACTGGACCAGTGAACATCCCTATAAGGCACCTGAGGTGCTCCCCTCCCAGCTCGATAAATCCGACTTCGTCGCCCGCTACGGCTCGATCTTCGAGCACTCGCCCTGGATCGCCGAGCGCGCCTGGGACAGCGAGCTGGCGCCCGTCAACGACACGGCCATCGGCCTCCACTTTGCCCTGCGTAGCCAGTTCCGCATGGCCAGCGACGAAGAACGCCTCGGCGTTCTCCGCGCCCATCCCGACCTTGCCGGCAAGCTCGCCGCCGCCAAGCGCCTGACGGCAGAATCCACCGCCGAACAAGCCTCCGCCGGGCTCGATGCCCTGACCGATGGCGAGCGCCAGCGCTTCACCATGCTCAACACCGCTTATGTCGATAAATTCCATTTTCCATTCATCATCGCCGTGCGCGACCACGACAAGGCGTCGATCCTCGCCGCCTTCGAGCAGCGCATAGCCAATTCGCCGGAGGAGGAATTTGCCACCGCCTGCAAACAGGTCGAGCGCATCGCCCTGCTGCGATTGCAGGCCATCCTCCCCTAGCTACTTGTAAAAGCCCTCGCGCAGGTTGATGCCGTGTTCAAGATAGACCTTCATGGCGATCAGCATGCCGGTCCAGCCTTCGCAATTGCCGAAGGCCGCCTTCTGCGCCTTGGCATTGTCGCGGAAGCCGCTCTCGGCAATCGTCACCAGCGTGCGGCCATCGTCCAAGCCTTCGAATTCCATGGTCACCGTGGTTTCATACATTCCCGCCGGATCATCGTCCGGCGCCGCACCCCAGCGCAGCACAATCTTCCTGTCCTGCTCCACCTCGACCACATGCACCGGAAAAGCACCGGGAAAGTCGTGAAAATCCCAGGTCACCGTCGCGCCGGTCTCCAGCCGCCCCTCGGCGCCGCCCGTGGTGAAATAACCCGATAGCTTGCCGGGGTCGGCCACCGCCTCGAACACTTCATGCACCGGCTTGGAAATGCGTCCGCTTACCCGAAAATCATAGGCCATGATCCTGCTCCTCGCTTGACGGACCCAACGATAGGTTATAAAAATATAACATGTCAATCGAAGACGAAAACGACCTGATCTTCAAGGCCCTCAGCCACCGCACGCGGCGTCACATCTGCGATCTGCTCAAACCGGAACCGCGCACCACCGGCATGCTCTGCGACCTGCTGCCCGAGATTGACCGCTGCACCGTCATGCAGCATCTCAAAGTCCTCGAAGAAGCCGGCCTCGTCATTGCCGAGAAGCGCGGCCGCGAGCGCTGGAACCACCTCGATGCCCTGCCCATCCACGCCATCCACGAGCGCTGGATCGGTCCCTATGCGGCCTATGCCGCCACCATGCTGGGCAAGCTCAAGAAAATGGTCGAGACGCCAGCCTGAGCCTTGCCGTGACGACCGCACTCGCCGATGATCGGCCCACGACGCGAACGCTCAGGATCATGATGGCCGACTCCCCCTATGCCTCCCCCGCCGCCGGCCTGCCGCCCCAGATGGCGCTGCATACCCAGCGGGCAGTCTTTACCGAGGCCTATGCCTTCATTCCACGCGGCGTGATGCGCGACATCGTCACCTCCTACCTGCCGCATTGGTTAGAGACCCGCGCCTGGATCATCGCCCGCCCGCTCAGCGGCTTCGCCGAAACCTTCAGCCAGTACATCGTCGAAGTCCTGCCCGGCGGCGGCAGTACCCAGCCCGAGCCCAATCCCGAAGCCGAAGGCGTGCTTTTCGTCGTGCATGGCCAGGCCACGCTGACCATCGCTGGCGAGACTCATCTTCTCAAATCCGGCGGCTATGCCTTCCTGCCGCCCGGCACCCCCTGGTCACTGGTCAACAAGGGCACCGAACCCGCCCGCTTCCACTGGGTCCGCAAACGCTATGAGGCGGTCGACGGGATCGACCTGCCCGAAGCCTTCGTCACCAATGAGCAGGACCAACCGATCCGCTGGATGCCGGGCACCAATGACACCTGGGGCACCACCCGCTTCGTCGAACCCGATGACCTGCGCCACGACATGCATGTCAACATCGTCACGCTGCAGCCCGGCGCGGTCATCCCCTTCGAGGAAACCCACGTCATGGAGCACGGCCTCTATGTGCTCGAAGGCAAGGCGGTTTATCGGCTCAATCGCGACTGGGTCGAGGTCGAGCCCGGCGATTTCATGTGGCTGCGCGCCTTCTGCCCGCAGGCCTGCTATGCGGGGCCGGAGCGCTTTCGCTACCTGCTCTACAAGGACGTCAACCGCCACGCGAAATTGCCATTCTGATGCAGACGATCACCATCGAGCCCCTCACCGCCGAGGCCTTTTCGCCCTTTGGCCAGGTCATCGAAATGGCTGGCGCGCATCACTATCCCATCAATGCCGGCATGACCGAGCGCTATCACGACCTGGCCCGCATCGAGTTGGCCGGCGCCAATGCGCGCCCGCTGATCTCCCTGTTCCGCGGCCAGCCCTATAGCCTGCCCCTGGCGCTCAAGCTTGTTGAACGCCACCCCCTTGGCAGCCAGGCCTTCTATCCGCTGTCGCAAAATCCCTGGCTGGTCATCACCGCCGAGGATGACCATGGCACGCCGACCCGCCTTCGCGCCTTCCGCCCGTCACCGGGTCAGGGCGTCAATATCGCCATCAACACCTGGCATGGCGTGCTGACCCCGCTCGAGGTCGAGGCCGATTTCATCGTCGTCGACCGTGGCGGCGACGGCAATAATCTGGAAGAACATCATTTCACGGAAGCTGTGACGATCAGCGATCGAGCTATTCAGCCCGGCTGACCACGGGCGCAAACTCGCTGCGCGGCACTTCGGCAAAGCTCGCCGCAAAGGTCAGGCAACTCAGCAGCAGGGCTGCGAGGACGAGCTGGGCGATCTTGCTGAAGGCAGGCATCTCGTCTCGTTTTCAGGCTGAAGTCACCCGCCATCAATGCCCGATTAATGTGTCGTTCATAATACCCCGCCCCGCATGCCAGCCATGTGCGGGCGAACCAAACCCGATCTGAGACGTTGCTGACCTGACTCCCAATCCGAGAGAAGGCCCCGCCATGTCACAGATCGACGCAAGCCATCATGCCGCTGTGCCGCAGCTGGCCATCTTCACCGACTTCGATGGCACGCTTGTGGAAATCGCCGAAACGCCCGATGGCGTGCGCGTCGACGATACGCTGACCACCCAGCTCGAACGCGCCATGCGTGAACTCGACAGCGCCTTTGCCGTCATCACCGGCCGCGAAATCGCCGATATCGACAATTTCCTGGCGCCGCTCCATCTGCCGGTTGCCGGTGCCCATGGCACGCAGCGACGCCGCGCCGACGGCTTTGTCGAAACCGTCGATCCGGCCGCCATTCTCGGCGCCGAGGAAATCGCACAGACCATCCAGCCGCTGCTTGCCGCCAATCCCAGCCTGCTGCTCGAACCCAAGGAAGGCTCGGTTTCCGTGCATTTCCGTCAGGCGCCCGAGCTTGAGGGGGCTGTTCGCACCGCCATGGAAGAAGCCGTGATGGGCGTACCCGACTTTACGCTTGTGCCGGGCAAGATGGTGATCGAGGCACGGCCGCGTGGCGTCAACAAGGGCGATGCCCTGCGCGCCTTCATGCGCGAAGAGCCTTTCCTCGGCCGCACGCCGATCTTCATTGGCGACGATACCAGCGACGAAGACGCTTTCATTGCCGCACAGGATCTGGGCGGCGTCGGCATCAAGCTGGGCGATGGCGAAACCGCTGCCCGCATGCGCATTCCCGATGTTGCATCCGTCCATGCACTGATCCGTGGCCTTGGCGACATCGTGGCGCGTGAGCGCGACGCCATCTCCACACATTGAAACTGACTGCGCGGGGGCGTTCATGAGCCGTATCATCGTTGTTTCCAACCGTACGCCGGGCAAGGGTCCGGCGGCGGGGGGCCTTGCTGTCGCCCTGCGCAAGACGCTGGCCGAACGCGAGGGCTTCTGGTTCGGCTGGTCCGGCAAGCTGGTCGAAACGCCCGACACCGAAGCCCATTTCCAGGACATCGATGGCCTGACAGTCGCCCAGGTCGATCTGACCCGCGACGATCACCACGCCTATTACGCCGGCTTCTCCAACTCGATCCTCTGGCCCAGCTTTCACCTCCGGCTCGACCTCGCCACCATCGAGGCGCACTGGTACGAAGGCTATCGCCGGGTCAACCTGCAGTTCGCCAAGGCGCTGCTGCCCCATCTCAAGCCCGACGACATCATCTGGGTGCACGACTATCACCTGATCCCCCTGGCCAGCGAGCTGCGTAACCTCGGCGTGCGCAATCGCATCGGCTTTTACCTGCACATCCCCTTCCCCACCACCGACGCGCTCTATGCCATCCCGCATCATCAGGAGCTGATGCGCGACCTGTCGCGCTATGACCTCGTCGGCATGCAGGCCAATCGCGACGTCGCCGCCTTCACCGAATTTGCCGAGCACCAGGCGCCTTCGACGCTGGCCGGCTCGCCGCTCAAGACGGTCGATTTCAGCCGCACCGAAGTCGCCGCCTTCCCCATCGGTTCCGACCCCGATGCTTTTGCAAAGCTGTCGACCAGCCCGGCCGCGATCAAGATGATCAAGCGCATGGAGCGCGCCATGGGCGAACAGCAACTGATCCTGGGCGTCGACCGGCTCGACTATTCCAAGGGCCTGCCGCAGCGCGTCGAGGCCTATGAAAAGCTTCTCGCCAACAACACCCGCTTCCGCCGCCTCACCCACATGCTGCAGGTGGCGCCGCCCTCGCGTGACACGATCAAGGAATATCAGGAAACCAGCGACACGCTGGACGCCATGGTCGGCCGCGTCATGGGCCGCTTTGCCGAGCCCGATTGGGCGCCACTGACCTATGTGAAACGCGCCTATGGCCAGCCCAGCCTCGCCGGCCTCTACCGCCTCGCCCGCGTCGGCCTGGTCACGCCACTACGCGATGGCATGAATCTCGTCGCCCACGAATATGTCGGTGCCCAGAACCCGGACAATCCCGGCGTCCTCATTCTCTCCCGCTTCGCCGGCGCGGCGGAAATCTTCGAGGATGCCATCCTCGTCAATCCCTTCGATACCGACGAAACTGCCGAAGCTCTGCGCATGGCGCTGGATATGGATCTCGACGAGCGCAAGCGACGCTGGGGCACGCTGATGGCCGCCGCCCAGCGGCACAGCGTCGACAACTGGAGCAAGAGCTTCCTCGACCGCCTGATCCCGTCGGCGGCCGAAGGCTCCTCGACCCGCGATATCCTTTATCTGGCCTCGGTAGCCTGACCGATCCAGGGCGTACCCGATGCCGACAGCAGCGTCACCAGCACCCTGTTCATCGGCGTCTCGATGCCATGCTGTTCGCCTAGCCGCACGATGACCCCATTGCGCGCGTCGACCTCCAGCCGATGCCCCGCCAGCCGGTCGGCATGGAACGAGCCGGACACGGCCCCCTCCCGCATGTTGCGTGACGCCTCGACCGCATTGTCGATGACCTCCTGCGGGATCGTCGCGCCTTCGGCCCGGCCGACGGCTGCGCATTCCTCGGCCACGCCGCGCACGATCTTTTCCAGCTCGTCATTCCAGGCCGGCCCCGTCGCCCCCAGCGTCAGCGTCGGCACGATCGACTGGCTATTGCCGGTCAGCTTGATCCAGAGTTGCGACGTGAAATCCTCATGCGCCCTGGCCTCGATCTCGCTCCTGGCGAACAGCGCGCAGAAATCCTCTCCATCCTGCCCCGCTGGCACGGCGATGATGCCATGCCGATGCTGGGTGATCCGGCCCGGCGCATTGCGTGTGGCCGGCAGGTTGATCATCACCGGCACGATACGCTCTTCCGGCACGAGATGCGCAAACAGCCGCTTGTGCTCGACGCCATTCTGCACGATGGCCACGCGCGTCTCCGGGCCCATCAATCGATCCAGCCAGGGCTTGCTGGCATCGGCATCATAGGTCTTGGTACAAACCAGTACCCAGTCGACCCGCGGCGCCTGGAATGGATCCACGACGATCTCCGGATTGGCCGTGATCAGCCCCTCCGGAGTCTCCAGGCGAATATCCTCGAACGGCGTCCGCGCGCAGACCGACACGTCCAGCGCCTGGTCCTGCGCCAGCCACGCCGCCAGCGTCCCCCCGATGGCACCAGGCCCGATGATCGCAACTTTGGTCATGCCATGCCTCCATGCAAAAAGGGCGGCCCTTGCGGACCGCCCCTCTTCTAGCTGATTCAGGCGTTTGCGGCGCGCCGTGTCTTGGCGACCCGCTTCTGCGCCGCGCCCCAGCGCTGCTTGTTATTGGCAGCGGCGGCGGGCTTGCCGTCGACCTTCTTGGCGCGCGGCTGGTTATTGTTGGCCGGCTTGGGACGAGCCTGCTGGCCCTCGCTCTTCTGGCCATCGCCAAACTCGGCAAACGGCCGACGCTCGGCAACCGTACGACGGTCCGTCTGGTCCTTGCGCGGATTGCGCGCGGTGCGCGGACCGGGGCGACCACCATTGGGCTTCTTGTAGGCAGAGCGCGGTGCCTCGACCACGCCGGTGTCGTTCCCAGTGTGCAGATCACCCGAAACCGGCAGCGTGCGACGGATCAGGCGTTCCACATCGCGCAGCTTGCCGCGCTCGGTGCCGTCGCACAGCGTGATCGCAAAACCTGAGGCGCCATTGCGGCCCGTGCGGCCAATGCGGTGCACATAGTTTTCCGGATCGTCGGGCAGCTCGTAATTGACCACATGCGTGATGCCGGGAACGTCGATGCCGCGCGCTGCGATATCGGTGGCAACCAGAATGCGAACGTCACCCGTGGCAAAGCCCTTGAGCGCCGACTGACGCGCATTCTGGCTCTTGTTGCCATGGATGGCCGCAGCCTTGTGGCCGTCGATCTCGAGATTCTTGGCGACGCGATCGGCACCATGCTTGGTGCGCGAGAAGATGATCACGCGCTCCATCTTTTCGGTCTCGCTGCCCAGTAGCTCGTTGAGCACGCCGCGCTTGGCCTTGGAGCCCGACATGATGACGCGCTGGTCGATCTTGACCACGGTCGAGCCGGCAACCGAAGCGTCGACGCGCACCGGGTCCTGCAGCAGGCTCTTGGCGAGATCGGCCACTTCGGGCGCCATCGTGGCCGAGAACATCATCGTGTGGCGCTTGATGCCGATGGCCTTGGCAATGGCGCGCACCGGGGCAATGAAGCCCATGTCCAGCATGCGGTCGGCTTCGTCGAGCACGAACCAGCGCGTCTCGTTGAGCTTGATCTTGCCGTCGTCCATCAGGTCCTTGAGGCGACCCGGGGTCGCGACAGTGATGTCGACGCCGCGTTCCAGCTTCTTGACCTGATGATAGCGCGACACGCCGCCGAGCAGCAGTACGGTCTCGAGCTTCATCTTCGAACCGGCGAACTTGCGCAGGTTCTCGTCGATCTGCACGGCCAGCTCGCGCGTCGGCGCCAGGATCAGCGCACGCGTGGTCAGCGGGCGGGGACGGCCGGCAAGGCCGAGGATGCCGGCAAGGATGGGCAGGCCGAAGGCCGCCGTCTTGCCCGAGCCGGTCTGGGCAATGCCCATCATGTCCTTGCCCTCGAGGAGCTTGGGAATGGCCTGGCTCTGGATCTTGGTCGGCGTCGTAAAACCACCAGCCGCGAGGCTATCGGTGAGAACGGTCGGCAGGCCAAGGGAAATGAAATCGTTCAAGTGAACTCGTCTTTCTGCGCCCAAAGGCGCTTGCAGGCGCGCAGGACAGTGCAAGCGCGCAGAACGCCGGACGCGAAAGCGTCGGCAACAGATGCAATCGGGCGATAGGGATTATCGCGCGGGTGCTGGCTCGAACCCGGACGGAACTGGCATGGCCAATCTGGTTTCCGGGCTGACTTCGCCGCTCACCGCAGGGGACAAGAAGTGAAGTCCGTCGCATGTAGTTTTCCGGCCGGAACGATAGTCCGGCTGCGACGATGGCGCTGATATGGGCCACAAGCCCCCAAAAGGCAAGGCTTTTCGGTTTTTATGTGGCGCATGGCCCACTTGCGTCCAGCGCTAGATCCCGCCGTACCAGTCATAGCCTGTATCTTCCCAGTAGCCGCCCCGCCCCTTGCCGAAACTCGACAGGTCATCCACCAGCTCGATCGTGTGCAGGTATTTCGGCTGCTTGTAGCCCAGCGCCCGCTCGATCCGCAGCCGGATCGGCGCTCCATTGCTCACCGGCAGCACCTGGTCATTGAGGCCATAGGAGAGGATGGACTGAGGATGATAGGCGTCGATCAGGTCCGAGCTGGTGTAATAAAGGATATCGCCCGACAGCGTCCGCTGGATATTGTCGTAACAATGGTAGACCGCATAGCGCGCCGTCGGCTTGACGCCCGCCATGTCCAGCAGCGGCCCGAGTTGCGTGCCGGTCCATTTGGCGATGCAGCTCCAGCCTTCCACGCAGTCATGGCGTGTGATCTGGCTCTGTGCCGGCATGTTGCGCAACTGGTCGAGCGTAAAGCTCACCTCGCGCTCCACCATGCCCTTGATGGTCAGCTTGTAGCTGGCAAAATTCTGCATCTTGAGAAAGATATATTCGGGTGTCGACGGCTCCACCGAACCATTGGGTTTCATCCCCTGGCGGATCTCGCTCGCCGCATATTCCCGCGCCAGGGTCTGCTCGCCGATCAGCGCGCGCTGGGCCTTGTAGGTCAGCACATTGGCGCTTTCCATGATCTGCCGCGCCGGACCGGACTTGTCCGCCAGAAAATCGAACTGGTTGCAGCCCGACAGGATCAGGCCCGATCCGGCCACCGCAGATGTCCGCAGAAAATTGCGGCGCGTGATCAACCCGCTCATGGCTTGTCCTTTTCGGTAACCGGCGTACCGGGGCTGGCGCGATACCAGCCGGTAATCATCGAGCGCAGCTCGTTGATCGGCCCTGCTGCCACCACCATCAGCACATGCACGATGAAAAAGCTCACCAGCAACAGCATCACCACGAAGTGGATCGTCCGCGCCGTCTGCCGTCCGCCAAACAGGTCCAGCATCCAGGGCGCGATGGAATTCATCCCCGGGCTCATCGTCAGCCCCGTGGCTACGATCAGCGGGAACAGGATGAAAAACACTGCGAAATAGCTCAGCTTCTGCAATGGCCCATAGGTCCGGCCATGCTTGAAGCGAAACCGCGCATGATCGGCCACGTCGCGCGGCACGCCGGCGATGTCGCCCGGCCCCGGCACGATATCGCGACGGATATGCCCATTGATGAAACTGGCGACAAACCAGATCAGCATGGTGGCGACAAACACCCAGCCGAAGAAGAAATGCACCACGCGCCCGGTGCCCAGGTCGCGATAGGAGGGAATGGTCACCTCGCCCGGAAAGGCTGTATAGACCGGCCGCTCCGCCGGCCCGCTCATGCCCAGCACGCCGGTCGTGTCATAGGTATTGCCAAAGATCGTCGTCCGTCCGCGCGGCCCTTCCGGCGTATTGACCGCCCCGATCTTGAGAATGGAATTGTCGAACTCAAAGCCAGATTGCTGGCCGATATAGAGCGCTGGATGGGCATTGAAGATCTGCAGCCCCGTCAGCAGCAGAAAGAACAGGCAGATCGCCCAGACCCAATGGGTCACCCGCGTCCAGATCGACTGCCGATAGATCAGCGGGCCCTTGGGCTTGTCCGTCGCTTGGCGCATCGCTTCCCTCTTCATGACCCAGCAGTAACGGCGCGGCTCAGGCCTTTGGTTTCATAGCATGTATTCGTTTGCCCTTCCGATGCGTTACGTCCTCACGCCGAGGTGATCTGCGCTTTCCTGTTTGCGGTGGCAGATGTAACCATGTCCCGGCCCCAGGCGAATGGATGAGCAATGCAGGCTGACCCGACCGAAACGCGATTGCGAGGACTGATGCTCGCCGCGCTTGACGGTGATGCGGCCGCCTATCGCAGGCTGCTGGCTGAACTGGGCCGGCACCTGCGCCCCTATTTCACGCGGCGGCTCACCCCCGCCTTTGCATCGCACGCGGAGGATCTCGTGCAGGAGACCCTGCTGGCCATTCACACCCGCCGCATGACCTGGGACCGCAACCGGCCCTTCACCGCCTGGTTGCATGCCATAGCCCACCACAAATTCGTCGACCACGTCCGCCGCCAGTCGATCCGCCTGACCGTGCCGCTGGAGGATGATGCCCCCATCATCGCCCATGACGATACCGGGGATGCCCTGGCCCGTCGCGACCTCGACACCGTGCTGGAAAATGTGCCGTCACGCACCTCCGACCTGATCCGCCGCACTAAAATCGATGGCGCGTCGGTGGCCGAGGCCGCCGCCGCCCACGGCATCAGCGAGACGGCCGCAAAAGTCTCCATCCACCGCGGCCTCAAGGCCCTTGCCGCCCGCTTCTCGGGAGAGCGCAATGACTGACGACCTGATCGAGCGCCTCGCTTCCGACCTCAAGCCCGTGCGGCCGATGGCCCTGCAACGCCTGCTGCTTGGCGCGGTGCTGCTCAGCGGCGTGGCGGCCATCATCGCCATGCTGGCCCTGCTCGGCATGCGTCCGGACATGGCCGACGCCAGCGTCACCATGATTTACTGGACGAAGTTCATCTACACATTGGCCCTGGCCCTGCTCGGCCTGGCCGCGACCATTGTCCTCGCCCGTCCCGATGGACGCACGCGCTGGCCCTGGCTGGCCGGCCTCGCCCTTCTGGCCCTGCTGGTCATTGGCGCCGTGCTGCAGATGGCCCGCGTCGAGGACATGATGCCCATGATAATGGGCACCTCGATCCAGCGCGCCCTCACCTTCGTGCCGATCTTCGCCCTGCCGGTGCTTCTCGCCAGTCTCTATGCGCTACGCCGCCTCGCCCCGCGCAGCCCGACGCTGGCCGGCTTTGCCGCCGGCATCATGTCCGGCGCCACCGGCGCCTGGATCTATGCCTTCGCCTGCACCGAAACCGGCATGATGTTCCTCGCCCTCTGGTACACGCTCGCCATCCTATTGGTTGGACTGGCAGGCGCACTGCTGGGGCGGTTTCTGCTGCGCTGGTAGCGTGGCATAGACCTGCCATAAACTCGATCTGTCCCTCCCCCTATCAGGGGGAGGTCAGGTGGGGGTACCCGCTAAGAGTCCTATTCCTCCCGCGCCGCCCAGTTCATGCCACGCCGCATGATCGTCGCCATCTCCAGCACCTCGAACTCCTTGGCCTGATGGCCCAGTGTCGAGTGGAACACGCGGCCTTTGCCATGCTGGCGCTTCCAGGCCACCGGCATTTTGACGCCATCGATCCATGACGCATGCTCGCCGGTAAAGGTCGTCGTCGCCAGCACTTTGTTGGATGGATCGACATGCATGTAATATTGCTCGGAGCGATAGGCGAAGCTTTTGATGCCCGCCATTACCGGATCGAGCGGATCGGCCACGTCGACTGTGTAGTCGATGATATTGCCCGGATGGGCCACCCACTGACCACCAACCATGAACTGATAGTCCACCGAGTCGCGGAAGGCGTCGCTCATCCCGCCATGATGGCCGGCCAGGCCCACGCCATTCTCGACGGCCTTGGTGAGGTTTTCGACCTCGGCCTTCTCGATCTTGCTCATCGTGAAGATCGGGATGATCAGGCTCAGGTCATGGATCGACGGATCGGCAAAAGCGCTGGTTTCCGTGGCCGTGCGGACCGAATACCCATCCTCGTGCAGCCAGCGGCGATAGATGGCGGCGCATTCTTCGGGCTCATGCCCATCCCAGCCACCATAAACGATCAAGGCGCTTTTCATGCGTAACTCCCCCGCAAATCAAACGCGGAGGACAATACCCGACTGATCCAGTATTGAAAGCCTAAGCTTGGGCCGCAACGCCCACAGCGAGCCGAGACTGGGCAAAGGCCCAGCTCCGCAGCACCATGAAATTGACGCCTGACGTCAACCCGATCACCAGGATCGAGGCAAACACCGTCGGCACGGCCATGCCATGAATCACATAGGAAAACACTGCCGCCAGCACCAGCGCCATGGCCTGAACGGCCAGATACCGCGGCAGCGCCTGCCAATGGCTGGCATCGGACTCGAAGGAATAGCGGCGATGCATCAGATAGACCGGTGGGATGATCATGGCGTAGCAGACCGCATTGATCTGCCAGGCTTCGACGCCGGCCAAAAGCCAGATGCCCAGGCTTGTCAGCACGACGAAAGCCGCCGCGCCACTGCCACCCACCAGCAGAAAAGCCGCGAGCCCTGCAAACAGCGAACGATCCGGCCCATCAACGGGCACGTCACGCATCAGGCTATTGAGGGCAGCACTCATCGACCGGTCTTATCCTAACGCAGGGGCTCTTGCGCTTTCTCTATAGCGCCAAAGCCTTACAGACAGATTATCCACGCCCCGTGACACCCCTGTTTACCGCCATGGTTGAGGCGGGGTGAAGCCCCATGCGCGCATGGCCACCATGAACGCAGCGAAGCATTTGAAACCTTTGGCTTTCCACTGTCATAAAACACTGGTTAACTTGCGCTATCGCCGTGGCTGGAACGACTGCCCTCAGGCAGCGACCGATTGCGAATGACGGCCGCGGGGTTTGGATTGCCGTCAACAAACCAAAGGATACAGGGATGAAAAAACTACTCCTCGGCGCCACGGCGCTCACCCTCTGCGCCGGTTTTACCAGCGCTGCCCATGCGGACTTCACGCTCAATATCCTCCACATCAACGACTTCCACTCCCGCTTCCAGCCGATCACCGGCAGCGATTCCAACTGCGACGCCGAAACCGACGCAGCCGGTGAATGCTTTGGCGGCATTGCCCGCCTCAAGACCGCCATCGACGCCAAGCGCGCCGAACTCGAAGGCCAGAACACCGTGCTGATCGACGCCGGCGACCAGTTCCAGGGCTCGCTGTTCTACACGCACTACAAGAGCGAGATCATTGCCGAATTCTCCAACAAGCTCGGCATCGAAGTCATGGCCGTGGGCAACCACGAATTCGACGATGGCCCGGAAGAGCTGGCCAAGCTGATCGACGCCGCCGAATTCCCGATCATCTCGGGCAATACCGATGTCGCCAATGAGCCCCTGCTGGCCGACAAGCTCGAAGGCACCTATGTGCTCGAAGTCGGCGGCGAAAAGATCGGCTTCGTCTCGGCCACCACCGAAGACACCGCCGAACTCGCTTCCCCCGGCGACAATGTCCAGTTCACCGACGCCTTCGAAAGCCTGCGCGCCCAGGTCGATGCCCTGACCGCCGCCGGCGTCACCAAGATCATCGCCATCACCCATATCGGTTACAACCACGACCTCGAGATCGCGGCCAATGTCGCCGGCATCGACGTCATCGTTGGCGGTCACAGCCACACGCTGCTGTCCAATACCGAGGAAGGCGCCCTTGGCCCCTACCCGACCCTCGTCAACAATCCCGATGGCGTCGAAGTCCCCGTCGTCACCGCCTATTCCTATGGCAAATATCTCGGCGACCTCGTCGTCACCTGGGATGACGAAGGCAAGGTGATCTCTGCAGAAGGCGCTCCGATCCTGGTCGATGCCTCGGTCGAGCCCAATGCCGAATATGCCGCCCGCCTCACCGAACTCGAGGCACCGCTGCAGGAAATCATGAACCAGGTTATCGGCACCACCACCGAAGCCATCGAAGGCAGCCGCGAAGTCTGCCGCGTCGAGGAATGCTCCATGGGGAACCTGGTGACCGACGCCCTGCTCGATGCCTCGGCTGACCTGGGTGCCACCATTGCCATCACCAATGGCGGCGGTCTCCGCGCCTCGATCGACGCTGGCGACATCACCCTGGGTGAAGTCATCACCGTCCTGCCCTTCTCCAACACCCTCGCAACCGTCGACATCTCGGGCGCCGATGTCATCGACGCACTGGAAAACGGCGTGTCCGACATCGAGAACGGCGCTGGCCGCTTCCCGCAGGTCGCCGGCCTTAAGTATAGCTACACCCTTGCCAATCCCATCGGCGAGCGCATCAGCGACGTCCTGGTCAAGGGCGAGGGCGATAGCTGGGCTCCGATCGACGAGGAAGCCACCTACACCATCGTCACCAACAACTACATGCGCACCGGCGGCGACGGCTACGGCACCTTTGCCGAAGGCGACAATGCCTATGACTTTGGCCCGACCCTCGACACCATCCTGGCCAGCTATATCGCCAAGCAGGGCGGCACCTACACGCCCTATACCGACGGCCGCATCACCATTGTCGAGTAAAGTTCGACACCAGGCCACAGACACGAAGGGCGCCCATTGGGCGCCCTTTACTTTTTCATCGCTTCGGCAAAATCGGGCGAGGCCACCTTGCTCGCCATCTGCCGCAACTCATGCGCGACGCCGTCGCCCAGCACGCCATCCAGCTTGGCGTTGACCGCGATCCACAGCGCGGTCATCTGCTGCATCTGCCGCTGCCCCTGTTCCGTCAGCACGGCCCGCTTGGTTCGTCCGTCCTCGGCGTCGGGCTGCAATTGCACCAGCCCATCGCGCACCAGGGGCTTGAGCGCATGGGTCAGCGCCGAAATCTGCAGAGAAAGCCGCTTGGCCAGCGCCTGCAGCGATGGCCCCCTGCCACCTGGCGCGCCATCCAGCTCGGCAATCCGCGATACCACCAGCGCCTGCGCCGAGGTCAGCCCCGACGGGGCCAGCGCCTCGTCATAGACCAGCGTCAACTGCCGCGACGCCTGCCGCAGCGCGGTATGCGTGCAGTTCAGCGGATCATACGCCTCAACACTATCGACATCGTCCGGTATTGCTCTGGCCATCTTGATCTCCAGCCTGAAAAATAGTTGAGTGCACAACCATTGACAAGATCGAACCCTCTTCCCAATTAGTTGAGCACTCAACCAATGGAGTGTCTCATGTCGACCAAAACCGCCCTCATCACCGGCGCCTCCTCCGGCCTCGGCGCCGTCTATGCCCAGCGCCTCGCCGCCCGCGGCTACAATCTTGTCCTCGTCGCCCGTCGTGCCGACCGCATGGAAAAGCTGGCCGCCGAGCTACAGCAGGCTCACGCCGTCGCGGTCAGAACCGTCGCCGCCGACCTCACCGCCGATGCTGACACCGCCCGGATCGAACAGCTCCTGCGCAACGAGCAGATCGACCTTCTGGTCAACAATGCCGGCATGGGCCCTGCTGCCACGACCGCAGACATGTCCGACGCCGATGCTGCCGCAACGCTCACCCTCAATGTCACCGCGCTCATGCGCCTGACCCGCGCCGCCCTCCCCGGCATGCGCGCCCGCAAGTCTGGCGCAATCGTCAATGTCGGCTCTGTCCTCGCCTTTGGTGCCTTCCCGGTGACCACGCTTTATAGCGCCACCAAGGCTTTCGTGCTGACCTACAGCCAGGGCATCCAGCAGGAGGTCAGGGATGTCGGCATCCTTGTCCAGGCCGTGCTGCCCGCCGGCACCATCACCGAATTCTACGAGGCCGCCGGCATGTCGATCGACAACTTCGACCGCTCGGTCTTCATGACCGCCGAACAGCTCGTCGACGCCGCACTCGTCGGTTTCGATCGCGGCGAGGAGGTCACCCTGCCCTCGGTCCACGACCTTGATCTCTGGAACACCTACGAGACGGCCCGCCAGACCCTGTTCGGCGGCACCCAGAACGGCTCCCCCGCCGCTCGCTATACCGCCTGAACGCAAAAGGGCCGCCTCATGGGCGGCCCTTTTCGTCTAAATCGCAGCTCTTACGCGTTGCGGCGCGCCAGCTGGTTCCAGATCAGCAGGATGATCACCGCGCCGATGATGCCGCTGATGAAACCGATCCCGTCGCTCTGCCCGCCGCCGAAAATCTGTTGGCCCAGCCAGCTCGCCAGCACCGAACCGACGATGCCCAGCACCGTGGTCAGGATGAAGCCGCTCGGCTTGTTGTCGCCCGGCGTGATCCACTTGGCGATGACGCCCGCAAGAAAGCCGATGATGATGGCCCAGATGATACCCATAGTTTGACGCTCCATATTCGATGAGCGGATAAGTCGGAACGGGCACCACTGGTTGCAAGAGGCTCAGGACTTTGTCAGTGCCGTAAACACCGCATGCTGATCGTCATAAGCGCGCTGGTAAGCCGGCCGCGCCTTGCCTCGCGCGACATAATCGACAAGATTCGGAAATTCACCCAGCAGACTGGACGTCTCCAGCCGCCGCAGCACCAGCACCATCGTCAGGTCGCCGGCGCTGAACGGACCATCGAGCCATTCGCTTGTCCCCAGCCGTTCAGACAGCGCCCGAAGTCTGTTCATAACCCGTTCATCGAGCAGCACCGAGCGTTCCGCAAACCAGGGCTTGTCCCGTTCGACCAGGATCGCCTGCTCCCGTTCCACGATCGGCTGCTCCACCGTCGTCTGCGCCGAAAACATCCAGGTAATCGCCCGCGCCCGCCCATCCGCATCCCTCGGAAACAGCCCCTCATGCGTCTCGGCCAGATGCAGCACGATCGCCGCAGACTCGAACAAGACGAGGTCGCCATACTCATAGGTCGGGATCTGCCCGAACGGGTGTCGCGCCAAGTGCTCCGCCTGTTTCATCTCGGCAAAGCTCACCAGCTTCACCTCGTAAGGCTGGCCCACTTCTTCCAGCGCCCAGCGCACGCGCATATCCCGCGCAAGACCCCTGCCCTTGTCCGGTGAGGTCGCGAAAGCCGTGATGATCGGTAACATGCTGTCCTCCTTCAATAACGCTTCATCCAGACGACGAATGGCGCAAGTCTTTTTCGACAAGGGCTACCAACACGCCAAAAGACGCACTTGGCCGCAGCAACATTAAGGCGCTACCTGTCCTCGTCTTTGGGAGGAGAGAGTCGTCATGGCACTGACCGTCGAACAGGTTCTCGACACCGCTGGCGCCGGCCGCTACCAGCGCCGCCTCCTTGGCATCTTCGGCCTGGTCTGGGCCGCCGACGCCATGCAGGTCCTCGCCGTCGGCTTCACCAGCGCCTCGATCGCCGCAAGCTTTGCGGTCGAACTGCCCCAGGCCCTCCAGACCGGCACGCTGTTTTTTCTCGGCATGCTGATCGGCGCCGCCCTCTTCGGTCGTCTCGCCGATCGCTTCGGCCGGCGCAATGTTCTGCTGATCACCGTGGCCTGCGACGCCATCTTCGGCCTGCTCTCGGTCTTTGCGCCCAGCCTATGGTTTCTCTATGGCCTGCGTTTCCTGACGGGCATCGCCGTTGGCGGTACTCTGCCCGTCGATTACGCCATGATGGCCGAATTCCTCCCCGCCAAAAACCGCGGCCGCTGGCTGGTCATCCTCGAGGGCTTCTGGGCCGTCGGCACCGTCGCCATCGCGCTCGCCGCCTGGCTCGCCAGTCTCTACGTGCCGCCCGGCGACGCCTGGCGCTATATCCTGGCTTTCACGGCCCTGCCCGCCCTCATCGGCATCTGGCTTCGCCTCTGGGTCCCGGAATCCCCGCTCTTTCTCCTGCGCAACAATCGCCACACCGATCTCCGCAATGTGCTCAACGCCATCCTGCGCACCAACGGCAAGCCCGAACTCCCGCCCGAAACAGAGATCACCGCACCCCGGACCGAAGCCCGCCAAGGCATTTTCTCGCCCGCCCTGCGCCAGCGCACCCTCGCCATTCTTCTGGTCTGGTTCCTGGTGTCGATTTCCTATTATGGCATCTTCACCTGGCTGCCCGCCCGCCTCGCGCAAGACGGTTTCGGCTATATCCGCGGCTACGGCTTCCTCGTGCTGGTCGCCCTCGCGCAAATCCCCGGCTATGCCCTCGCCGCCTGGGGCGTTGAAACCGTGGGCCGCAAGCCGACCTTGATCGGCTTCCTTGTCCTCAGCGCCATGGGTTGCGCCCTGTTCTTCTTTGCCGGCGAGGCTTGGCTGATCGGCACCTCGATCCTCCTGATGAGTTTTGCGCTGCTCGGCACCTGGGGCGCGCTCTACGCCTTCACGCCCGAGCTCTATCCCACCGTCTCCCGCGCCACCGGCATGGGCGCCGCCGGTGCCATGGCTCGCCTCGGTGGCCTCCTCGCCCCGTCGCTCATGGGTCTGGTCTTCGCCCAGAGCTTCTCGCTCGCCATAGCGCTCTTTGCCGCCCTGCTCCTCCTCGGCGCCCTCGCCTCGACGCTGGTGGATGCGGAAACCCGACGGACGGTATTGGACTAGCCAAAGAAAAGGCCCGCCGAAGCGGGCCTTTGCATTCGTTCAGACCGTATGTTCGGTCCGGTCGCGATCGGTGACCGTCGCCAGGTCCAGAACCTTCTGGATATTGGTCGCATGGCGGAAGCTTGGCTCGAGATTCTTGCCCGTCCGCACCGCCTCGACAAAGCGCATGTAATTTGTCTCGACCGTGTCCACGTCGACCTCGGTCCAGGTACCGGTCTCGGCGTCGTCGCCGAGGCACGTCACCAGCTTGCTCCAGTCGTGGCGATGCTGCACTTCCACCGAACCCAGC
This sequence comes from uncultured Devosia sp., assembly GCF_963517015.1. Taxonomy (NCBI): domain Bacteria; kingdom Pseudomonadati; phylum Pseudomonadota; class Alphaproteobacteria; order Hyphomicrobiales; family Devosiaceae; genus Devosia; species uncultured Devosia sp. The sequence goes on along the minus strand of NZ_CAUQDV010000001.1, from coordinate 1,382,778 downwards.
TCGCCATAGACGCGCAGGCGCAGCTCGTTGAAATGGCCCGTCGCCCAGCGGGTCGCGTGGATCACGCCCAGCGCGCCGTTTTCCAGCTGCGCCGTCATGGCGAAGCTGTCATTGGCGTCGAGGTCATACTCGCCGATCTGGTTATTTTCGGCCTTGTCGAAGGTTTCGAGACGGCAGAACACTTTCGAGAAATCACTGCCCGCGCCATAGGCGGCAAAGTCGAGGATATGCACGCCGATATCGCCCAGCACACCGTTCGAGCCGTGCTTCTTGGAGAGGCGCCACAGCCACTGCGACTCCGTGCGCCAGTCGCCCCAGGCTTTCGAGACCAGCCAGCTCTGCAGATAGCTCGCCTCGAAATGCTTGACCTTGCCCACGGCGCCCGACTGCACGATTTCGCGCATCTTCTGCAGCTGGCTGACATTGCGATAGGTCAGGTTGACCATGTTGACGAGGCCCGCGGCTTCCGCCGTCTCGGTCATTTCCATGGCCTTGGCATGATCGGTCGCCAGCGGCTTTTCGCAGAACACATGCTTGCCGGCCTTGAGCGCCGCCATCGTGGTCGCATGATGCACGCTGTCCGGCGTCACATTGGCAATGGCGTCGAATTCGCCCCAGGCCAGTGCCGCATCGAGCGAACCGAAGCGATGTTCCATATTATGCGCCGTGCAGAATGCATCGACGCGTGCCGGATCGACGTCGACGCCACCGACCAGTTCGACGCCTTCGATAGCCGCAAAATTCTTGGCATGAGTATTGGCCATGCCGCCGGTACCCAGAATGAGGATACGCATGTTTCTATTCCCTGGGGCCCCTGCCCGTTGTTCGAAAAAAGTCTGGCCACTCCCTAAGGAGGGAATGGCCAGGACCTCAAATCACTTCTTCACTTCACCGGCATGATCGGCGGAGCTGAGCTTGGCGCCGCGCTCTTCGATCTTTTCGATGGCTTCGCCGACCGGCGTATTGGGCGCCTTCATCAGATGGGCATGGCGATCGCCATTATAGGCCCAGTTGACGGCATTGCGCAGCACCAGGCCCACATTGGCGTCGTGGTAGGTGGGATAGGTTTCGTGGCCCGGGCGGAAATAGAAGATATTGCCGGCGCCGCGACGATAGGTCAGGCCCGAGCGGAACACTTCGCCACCCTGGAACCAGGAGACGAACACCGTTTCCAGCGGCTCCGGCACCGAGAAGGGCTCGCCATACATTTCTTCGTATTCCAGCTCGAAATAGGGCCCGAGGCCCTTGGCGATCGGATGGCCCGGATTGACCACCCAGAGGCGCTCGCGCTCGCCCGCTTCGCGCCAGTGCAGGTTTGCCGGCGCACCCATCAGGCCCTTGAACACCTTGGAGTGATGCCCCGAATGCAGCACCAGCAGGCCCATGCCCTGCCAGACATGCTCCATTACGCGCTTCACCACCGCGTCGTCGACCTTGTCATGGGCCGCATGGCCCCACCACAGCAGCACGTCGGTCTCGGCCAGCACGGCATCGGTCAACCCATGCTCGGGCTCCTGCAGCGTCGTGGTCTTGACGGAAAGATTGCTGTCTTCGCGCAGCAGCTTGGCGATCTGGTTGTGCATGCCGTCGGGATAATTCTCGGCGACGACCTTGTTCTTCTGTTCATGGACATTTTCGCCCCAGACCAGGGTACGGATAGCCATCGATAGTCTCCTATGGTCGAAAGCCCGGCAGGGAGGGCGCCGGGCGTCTGGAAATATGATTGTCTGAAAGTGGTGACGACCGTATGGCCGCCACCCTGTTTGTGATCGGCTCAGGCAGCCACGGGCTTGCCCGCTTCGTTGAAGCGGTGAACCTTGTCTTCCATCGGCGAAATGTGGACCACGTCGCCGGTCTTGTAGGTGTTCGGACCATCGATCCGCACCACGACGGGTTCTTCCGTGCCCATCTCAAGATAGATGTAGGTGTCGGCGCCCAGCTCTTCCTTGTGGATCACCTTGCCGTTCCACAGGCCCTGCCCTTCGGGCTTGATCTCGATATGCTCGCCGCGAATGCCCAGCGTATGCGCGCCATATTTCTGGGCGCGCTCGTCCGAGATGAAATTCATCTTGGGCGACCCGATGAAGCCGGCGACAAACACCGAATTGGGGCGCTCATAGAGTTCCATCGGCGTGCCGACCTGTTCCACCAACCCATCGCGCAGCACGCAGATGCGATCGGCCAGGGTCATGGCCTCCACCTGGTCATGCGTCACATAGATCATCGTGACTTCATGCATTTCCTCATGCAGCTTGGCGATCTCGATACGGGTCGCCACGCGCAGTGCCGCGTCGAGGTTCGACAGCGGCTCGTCGAACAGGAACACTTTCGGATCGCGGGTAATGGCGCGGCCGATGGCCACGCGCTGACGCTGGCCACCCGAAAGCTGCTTGGGCAGGCGATCCAGATACTGCCGGATCTGCAGCATGTCGGCAGCCCGCTCGACGCGCTGGCGGATTTCGTCCTTGCCCTTGCCCTTTTCGAGCGTGAGGCCAAAGGCCATGTTCTCATAGACCGTCATATGCGGATAAAGCGCATAGGACTGGAACACCATGGCGATGCCGCGCTTGCTCGGCGCCAGCGAATTGACCAGCTTGCCGTCAAACAGCATCTCGCCCGAGGTGATGTCCTCCAGCCCCGAGATCAGGCGCAGCAGTGTGGACTTGCCGCAGCCCGACGGGCCCACGAACACCATGAACTCGCCCTTGCGGACCTCCAGGTCCACGCCCTTGATGACTTCGACCGCGCCGAAGGATTTGCGAATATCGCGAAGCTCGATGCTTGCCATTGTTTTTCTCCCTTAGCCTTTGACGCCGCCAGCCGTCAGGCCGGACACAATCTTGCGCTGGAATATGAGGACGAGGACCACCAGCGGCACGGTGACGATCACCGATGCGGCCATGATGATGCCCCACGGAATTTCATACTGCGATCCACCCGAGAGCAGCGCGATGGCCACCGGCACGGTGCGGGTCTGGTTGGACACGGTAAAGGTTAGCGCGAACAGGAACTCGTTCCAGGCCGAGATGAAGGCCAGGAGGCCCGTCGTCACCAGCGCCGGCCACATCAGTGGCAGGAACACGCGGGTGATGATCACCCAGGGCGTCGCTCCATCGACAATGGCGGCTTCCTCGATCTCGACCGGCAGGTCACGCATGAAGGTGGTCAGCACCCACACCGTGAAGGGCAGCGTGAAGATCGTATAGGAGAAGATCAGCGCCCAGGGCGTGTTGTAGATGCCCAGGAACCGGATCACCTCGAACAGGCCCGCCAGCACCGCGATCTGCGGGAACATGGATACGGCCAGGATCGTCATCAGCAGCAGATTGCGCCCGCGGAACCGCACGCGGCTGAGCGCAAAGCTCGCTGTCACGGCCAGGAACAGGGCACCGATCACCGTCACCGAGGCAACGAAAACCGAATTCAAGAGGTTACGCGGGAACGCGCCCTGGCTGAACACCGACTGGTAATTGGCCAGGCTGAACGAGGTCGGCCAATAGGTGATGCGGAACAGGTCCGTACCCGATTTGAGGCTGGTCAGGATCGCGTAGTAGAACGGGAACACCGCAATCACCACGATGGCGATCACCAGCAGGTAGAACAGCACGGTCTTGGTAAGCTTCCAGAGATCGAAACTCGCGGTCATCAGCGGTCTCCCCCGTCGAAATTGACCTTGCCCAGCCAGATATAGACGATCGTGAAGATCGCGATCAGCAGGAACAGCAGCGTCGATTGCGCCGAGCCTTCGGCAAAGTTGTTGAACTGGAACAGGTTCTCCTGACTGAGCACCGACATGGTCTTTGTCGCCGCGCTATTGGGCGTCAGCACATAGATCAGATCGAAGATGCGCAGCGCATCGAGCACGCGGAAGATGATGGCCACCATCAGGGCTGGCCGCACAAGAGGCAGCGTGATCTTGAAGAACTGCTTGACCGGATGCACGCCGTCGATTTCGGCGGCTTCATAAATGTCCTTGGGGATCATCTGCAGGCCAGCCAGGATCAGCAGCGCCATGAAGGGCGTTGTCTTCCAGATATCGACCACCAGCACCGCCAGCATCGCCGTATCGGGCGAGGCAGTCCAGGCAACGGCGCGGTCGAGCAGGCCAAGGCGAATGCCCAGGTCATTGAGAATGCCGAACTGGTCGTTCAGCATCCAGCTCCACATGCGGGCCGACACGATGGTCGGGATGGCCCACGGGATCAGGATGGCGGCGCGGACGATGCCACGGCCCTTGAATTCGGCATTGAGCACCAGCGCCACGATCATGCCGAGCACGGTTTCCCAGGCCACGGACCAGAAGGCGAAACGCACCGTGTTCCACACCGCATTCCACCAGTCGGGATCGGCCAGCACGCCGCGATAGATGGTGCGACCGCTCTCAAGCACGCGGATCTGCAGGTAATTGCCGAAGCCGACCCACTCGGCGCCATAAAGGTCGTTGAGCGTCGCATCGGTGAAGGAGAAGTAGATGGAGCGGGCCAGAGGCCAGCCGGCCACGATGGCCAGCGCGATCATCATTGGCAACAGGAACCAGCGCGCAGCGCGGACGCGCTGCTGCATCAGTTCGGAGCGTGCCCGTTTTTGCGGAATTGCCGGCGAACTGAGCGCTTCGGTCGTCATGCCTTCCCCCTGATTTTGTTATGGTTATGGGGGTGCGGACGATTGCCCATCCGCACCCGGCTTGGTCAGAACCGCTTAGTTCAGCAGGTCTTCCAGATCGATCTCGAGCACTTCGAGATTTTCCGAAGCCGAGCCATTGCCCGACAGGGTGTTATGGACGGCGCTCCAGAACAGCGAGGAAGCCTCGTTGTAATTGGCCTGGGTCGGAGCCGACGGACGCGGCACGGCGTTCTGGAAGATCTCTTCCCAGTTGGCCATGAAGGGCGAAGCGGCAAGCACTTCTTCATCCGAATAGAGCGATTGCACGGTCGGCAGGTTGGCCTGGGCAATGGCGCGACGCTTCTGCGAGTCGGCCGAGCTCAGGAACAGGGCGAGATCGATAGCCGCTTCCTGGTTCTGCGAATACTTCGACACGGCGAAGTTCCAGCCACCCAGCGTTGCCGAAGACTTGGCGCCTTCGCCTTCACCGGCGGGGAGCGGAGCCACGTCGAACTTGCCCTTGACGGCGGAGTCTTCGTTGTTGCTCAGGGCATAGGCATAGGGCCAGTTGCGCATGAACACCGAATTGCCCAGCTGCCATACGCCACGGCTTTCTTCTTCCATATAGGCGAGGTTGCCTTCCGGAGAGATAGTGCCGATCCAGCTTGCAGCTTCTTCGAGAGCGGCCACGGCATTCTCGTTGTTGATCGAGATCGTGCCGTCGGCTTCGATGATCTGGCCGCCGCCATAGGAATTGACCCATTCAAGGGCGTTGCAGGTCAGGCCTTCATAGGCATTGCCCTGGAACACATAGCCCCACATGTCAGCCGCGCCTTCGGCACGTTCGGCATCCATGATTTCCTGGGCAGTGGCCTTGAGCTCGGCCCAGGTGGTGGGGACTTCCTTGCCGTACTTTTCCAGCAGGTCGGTACGGTAGTAGAGCGCCGGAGCGTCGGTGAAGGCCGGTACGGCAACGAGCTTGCCATCAACGGTCTGCGACTCGATCACCGACGGGAAATGCTGGTCGACGACATCGGCAAAGGCCGCGGTCATGTCGACGAACTGGTCGGCAAGCTGGGGCGCCCAGATCACGTCGGTCTGGTACACGTCGATGTCGGTATTGCCGGCAGCGAGCCACAGGCGGTACTGGCCGAACTGGTCGCTGGTGGACGACGGCATCGGCACGATGGTGACAGTGTTGCCGGTTTCTTCGGCAAACAGGTCAAGCTCGGACTGTAGGAACTGCAGACCCGTGCCGGTGTCGCCCGACACGATCGAAAGCTCGACAGCGTGTGCCGTACCAGCCACCAGCGTGACGCTCGCCATCAAACCGACGAGCAACTTGTTGATCTTCATTAGATACCTCCCAAATGAACCATGGCGAAGGAGGCGTGATAGGGCAGCCATGCGCAGCAAGCGCGACCAACCCATATCTCCTCCCTAAAGCGCCGCCCACGATGGCCATGCCGACCGCGTTTTCAAAGCGCTTTGAGTGAAAAGGAACCAGAGCGACAGATTTCTGTCAAGCGGATCGTGATCGTCCTGTTAGGAATTTCGTGAGCGCCCGACAAATCCTGTAACTCAATCAGCAGGTTATGGTTCCATCGTGACATCACATCATTAATGCCATGGATTTTCGGCTGATGTACGCACGTCAGAATTTGCTGCTGAAATTCAGGCCTTGCGTCAAAATTTGAAATCGCTTTGAATACTCGCAGGAGGAGGACGCAGGAAGCGCTGTTCAAGGCGCCCTGCATGCCCTAAAGGCTGTTTGAACCGGGCCAAAGCCGCAGCAGTGTGCGGTTCAAAAGAGCACCGGTCAAGCCAGAGCCTGGGGCCATTTGGCAGCAATGAGACTGAAGGAACTGGCCGAGCATCTCGGCCTGTCGCAAACCACCGTAAGCCGCGCCCTCAATGGCTATCCCGAAGTCAACGAGGCCACGCGCCAGCGCGTCGCCGAGACCGCGGCCCGGCTGGGCTATCGCCCCAATGCCAGCGCTTTGCGCCTCGCCACCGGACGCTCCGGCGCCATCGGCATGGTCCTGCACGGCGCCAATGAATTTGGTCCCCACACCACCGAATTTCTGGGCGGCATGGGCGCCCGACTGGCCCTCGAAGAGGTCGACATTCTCTTCACCACCGTCTCCAGCTACCAGGAAGAGCTCGCCGCCTATCGCCGTGCCGCCGCCAGCCAGAAGGTCGATGCCTTCGTCCTCAGCTCGCCCACGCTCAGCGACGAGCGCGCCGACCTGCTGCTCGATCTTGGCCTGCCCTTCGTGCTGCATGGCCGCACCAATATTGCCCGCCCCGTCGCCTGGCTCGACATCGACAATACCGGCGCCGTCGAACGAGCCACCACGCATCTTCTGGACCTTGGCCACCGCCGCATCGCCCTGCTCAATGGCATCAAGGGCCGCACCTTTTCCGAGCACCGCGAGATCGGATACCTCGCAGCGCTCTCGGCACGCGGCATTCCCTTCGACCCCGCCCTGATGGGCAGTTCCATCTTCACCGACGAAATCGCCTTCCGCATGGCCCAGACCATGCTTGAACTGCGCCCGCGTCCCACGGCCTTCCTCGCCGGTTCGATGATGACGGCGCTGGGCGTCTTCCGTGCCATCCGCCAGGCCGGCCTCGTGCTGGGCAAGGACATCTCCATGATCGCCCATGACGATGTCTTCCCCTATCTCAACGCCGACAACATGTATCCCACCATGTCGACGACCCGCTCCTCCATCCTCCAGGCCGGCACCCGCGTCGCCGAACTTCTGCTGCAGATCATGGCAGGCAAGCCGGTCGCCGACGTGCATGAACTCTGGCCCGTCGAACTCGTCCTGCGCGAAAGCACCGGCCCCGCCCCCGCAAGTTGATTTCCCAGCCGCACCATCATCTTGCGGTCAAAATCCCTGCGCTACTATCCCGCCATTGCTGACCGGAGTATTGCATGCCGAACCTCTTTCCGCGCCTGACCGGCGCTCTCCTTGCCCTCACGCTTCTCGCGCCCCTGCCCGCCCTTGCCGAATATCTCGACCCCGACTGGTCCGATCTGACCATTGACGGCGTCGCCGCGCCCGACTGGATTTCTGGCGTTCGCGAAGGCGACTTCATCGGCATGTGCACAAGTTGCGAAGGCAGCCTGATGCTACAGGTCCAGGCCCGAGCCGACGATGGCACCGGTAGCCGCGTTGCCTCCGGCGAAACCACCGCCGATACCTGGACCGAAATCGGCAAGGCCAACGCCGCCCAGCTCGGCAATGGCGCTGAATATTACAGCACCGAGGATGTCATCTTCGCCTCCGCCAAGGGCTTTCGGACCAGCGCCAAAGGCGCCACCGGCGACTATTCCGCGACTTACCAGCTCTGGGCAGACGACCACCAATTGATCGTCAAGGTCTATGGCGCCGACCAGGACCGGGTCGATGAACTGGCCACCCAGGTTTTCGACGCCGCCGCCCCGCTGACCTTCAACTGATTCATCGCCGTAAACCATATCCGCTGACCAGGCTTGAGGCCGCCGCCTCCCGTGTTAAGGTTTCGTAAACCATGACCGGGAGGCCCATATGCGCGTACCATCCATCGGCCTGCCGCTCGATGAACGCCTGATCGTCCGCGAAGCCTATCGCATGGCCGAACGCATGCTGGCCGACTACCGTGACCCGCCGGGTCTGGTCGAAACCATCGCCATCTACGCTCGGCGTATTAACCAGTCTTTGACGTCGACGTTCCGTATCCTGCTCCGCGGCTACTAAGCCGAGAGCCGCATCGGCTCGGCCGCTGCCGGCAGGTTCAGCGCTGCCACGAGGCTCCGGTATTCCTGCCGCGCATTGACATGCGACATGCTCGGCGCCCCGCCCAACAGATCCGCTTCCAGCGGGTCGAACACCGTCATGCCGATGGGAAATAGCGAGCGGAAAATCACGCGCTCGGCAATGCCCGGCGCCACGCGGCATCCCAGGCGCTGCGCCAGTTTCTCGACCGTATCCTGCACCGAACTGGCATTGCGCGAGCCCAGGTTCGAAATGCGGTTGCGCACCAGCACCCAGTCGATGCTCGCGCCTCCATTGGCCTGCCGCTCCGTCCGCGCCTTCTGCACATTGCGCGAATAGGGGCTGGTCTCGATCGGCTCGCCCGTCGCCACGTCGATCTTGGCCAACACGTCGAGGTCGATCATGGAGTCATTGATCGGCGTTACCAGCGTATCGGCCTGCGCATGCGCGATCCGCTGCAGGTTGCCGTCAAAGCCGGGCGTGTCGATGACGATGAAATCCATCTCCTTGCGCAACCCGTCCAGCGCGCGGGTGAACAGGTCGAGCTCGACCTTCTGGTTCTCGCGAATGGAATCGCCCCAGGCCGTCGGCAGATGCACATGCTTGGGCATCGGCACCTCGCGCCCCGTCGCTTCCATCGTGGTCCGGCGGTTGCGCACATAGCGGGTCAGCGTCTGCTGGCGGCTGTCCACATCCATGGTCGCCACGCGAAAGCCCTGATGCAGCAGATAGACGGCGAGGTGCAAAGCCGTGGTCGACTTGCCCGACCCACCCTTTTCATTGCCCACCGCGATGATATGCGCGCCATTCTGCGCCATGACCGACACTCCAAATCAGGGGCTCCGCCCTCAAATCCATGAAGTGCCTCTATGGTTAACAAAGCGCTAACGCCCTGCCTTAGCCAACCCGAAGCATGTGGTTGTCGAACAGGAATTGAAACCGCTGCACATCGCGCTCGGCCCCGGCAATGCCGATCATTTCACCCGTGCCGCTGGTCGCCACAAAGCCTGATCCATCCGCCGCCAATCCACAGCCATTGCGCAGCGTCTCGACCAGCACCGGCTTTTTGCCCTCGGCATCGATTGCCACCAGCAGATCACCTTCCGGTGAGGAGACGGCCACCGTCGCCCCATCGGCCGAAACCGCGACCGACCCCACATAATTGCGCAGATCGGCCAGAGTGCCCGGCGGCAGCTCCACCAGTTCGATCTGCCCATCCATGGTCGCATAGCCCACCAGTTGCGGACTGTCGCTGGGCTGCCCCTTGTACTGGCAGCCAAACCACACACGCCCGCGGGCATCCACCGCCATATGCCGGATCGACAATTGATGCAGCCCCGCATCGAGACGCAATTGCCCGACCAGACGCCCATCGCGCCGATCGACAAACACCACCGACGGGTCCATCGTATCGAGATTGAGCTCGGCCCGCCCATAGTCGGGATGCGTCTCGATCCCGCCATTGGCCACCACGAAAGTCACCCCATCCGGCATCAGCAGCATTTCATGCGGGCCCGTCCCATAGGTCGGAAATTCCCCGATCCGCCGATAGCCATCCGTCGCATCATAGATGCCGATCACCCCCTGCGCCGCCTCGAAATCGCTCTCCGTCGCATAGAGCAATCGCCCATCCGGCGAGAACACGCCATGGCCGAAAAAGTGCCGCCCCTCGATGGAGGTTAGCGTCACCGGCGCCTCGCGCCCGCTCGGATCGAACACCAGCGCAAACGTCCCCGGCTGGCGCGCAAACACCACGCCGCGTCCCGCCTCGGCGCTGATCGTGATATCATGCCCCCGGTCGGGCAGCTCGATGGTCGAAATCACATCGCCCCGCTCGCCGAGCAGCACGGCGCCATAGCGCCCGCTCGCGGTCTGGATCGAACTGGCAAACACCAGCTCGCTTCTTTCCAGCGCCACCAGCTGCTGCGGCAGCAGACTTGCAGCAAAACCCAAGCCTGCTGCCTGCAAAAATGCCCTTCGCTGCCACATGGTCAGTCACCGTCCAGCGACGAAAAACCAACCGACAGCCCCAGTGCCGCCGACAATTGCTCGCCCACCTGCGCCTGCAGCGACTGCGTGACGATCACCAGGTAATTGAGCGCCGCCGCCTGCTTCGGATCGACCACCGCCTGTTCCACCGGCAGCGTCACCAGGTCTATCGCCCTTTGGGCATTGGCAAATTCGAAGGCGATCGAATTATCGAGCCCCGCCTGGTCTTCGCCAACCGCTCGCGCCATGCCCGACACGGCCACCAACTGCTCCATGCCTTCCAAATTGGCCCGGACCATCGCCAGCGTCAGCTTCGATCGCCAGAACAGCGCCTGTTTCGGCTTCGCCGCCGCCTCGCCCTGCGCGATGAACGGATTGACCCGCGTGTCGCGAACCGCCTCCAGCCCATGCGAAACCAGCCCCACCAGCGCCTCCATCGACTCCGTTTCGGTGCGGTAATCGACATAGTCGGGATTAGGCCGCATCAGATGCGCAGCGACGCCGTCATAGCGATACCAACCCATCGCCAGCTCATCCGCCATCCGGCTGATATTCTGTGCGATGGCCTCGCCAAACCGGCAACGGAAGGCGCCATCCTGGCCCTGCAACACTTCGAAATCCGTCCCGAACAGCACAAATTCCAACGCTCCAAAGCCCTGCACCGCCACGCTCTTCTCGCGCAGCGTGGTCAGCGAGGTCGCTGTATCGTCTTCTTCCGCCAGGATCGCCTGCACCTGCCGCAGCCCGATGCCCTTGCGATCCGGAAAGAACAGCAGCCGGTCGACCCTGTTGTCTTCCATCAGCGGCCCGACGCGCAGGAACTCCACCCGCCCATAAGCCTCTGCCGCCAGCCCGAACTGCTGGTGCGCAATGGCAAGCGTTGCCTCCGACGGCACCGCGCAGAGCGCACCCAGCGCCACTTCGAGCCCGCTTGCATCACGCTTGAACTCGGCCAGGTTCGGCCGGATCACCTGGTTGACCGCAGCCGCCAGCACCTCGCTTTCCGTCGGTGCCTGGGCATGGGCCGGTGTCACGGCCAGCATCAGCAGAAGAGCGAGCAGTTTGCGCATCAGAGCGATTCCAGAAAGGCGATGAGATCATCGCGTGTCTTCTTGTCCATGGCGGCAAAGCCGTCGCGCGCCGCCTGCGCCTCCCCACCATGCCAAAGGATGGCTTCGGTCAGATTGCGCGCGCGGCCATCATGCAGCAAAAACGTATGGCCCGAAACATCCTGCGTCAGCCCGATGCCCCAGAGTGGCGGCGTGCGCCATTCATAGCCATCCGCCTGCCCCTCTGGCCGATGATCGGCCAGCCCCTCGCCCATGTCGTGCAGCAGGAAATCAGAATAGGGCCAGATCAGCTGGAATTGCAGCGCCGGGTTTTCCGCATTCCGGCTGGTGACGAACTTGGGCACATGGCAGCTCTCGCAGCCATTGTTGTAGAAGGCTTCCTTGCCGCGCAGCACGGCCGGATCGTCCACATCGCGCCGTTCCGGAACGCCCAGCGTCTGCGAGTAGAACGTCACCAGATCAAGGATCGGGTCCGGCGCCTCGCTCTCGCCCAGCCGTTCCTGTTCGCCGGTCGGCAAAGCCAGGCATTCCGGCTGGTTTTCCGTGCAATCGCCATGCGGCAGGTTCACCAGGGGCGTCGAAATCCCGATATCGCCGGCAAAGGCCGAGGCCGCCTGCGCCCGGATCGTGGCATTGCCGCCCTTCCAGCCAAACCGCCCCAGCATCACCGAATTGCTAACCGGATCGACCGTCCAGTTCGGCCTCCCCGAAATCCCGTCGCCATCCGCGTCGTCAGGATCGGCATGCGCCAGGATATCCTCGGCCGGAATCTGCTCGATCAGCCCCAGCCCGATCATCGGATTGGCCACGCGCGGCGAGATCATCACATCATCGGCCAGCGGCCCATAATTGAGATCGGCAATCGAATAGGTCGGGGCGCGCAGTGTCACCACCTCGCCATCGCCAAGCGTCACCGGCAGGTCGGCATAGTCGATCACCATGCGCCCTTCGGACTTGAGTCCCGGCACGGCAAAATCCTGCAATTGCGTACCATAGGTCGGATCGCCCACTTCCCCGGCAATCACGCCGTCCATGGCCAGCCGCGTGTCGTCCTCGCCCGGCGGCACCGAAAGGCGCAAGAACATCGAGACATTCTCCGCGCCCGGATAGGGCGGATGCCCGCGTCCATCCTTGAGATGGCAGCTCTGGCAGCCGCGGGCATTGAACAGCGGCCCCAGCCCGTCCGACGCCTGCGTCGAGCTGGGCGAAGACACCCAGATCTTGCGAAACAGTGCGTTGCCGAGCTTGAACTGCTCTTCCTGCTCGAAACTCAGGTTGTCGAGAAAATGACTGAAGGAATCGGCATTGACGCTAAACTGCGTCGTCCCCTTGCCCGCAGATCGCTTCTCCGACCCCTCGGGCTTGGAAAAATCCGTCGTCGGCCGGGTCACCGCCTGGACGCGGGCAAGGTCCTCTGGCGTCAGATCACTGCGCAGGGCGGCATCCTGCGCGAAAACCATCCCACCGGCCAGAAGCGCGGCGAGAGCAAGACTGAATGGCATTTTCATTTGGTCGATAGATCCGTTGGTCATGAGCCGGATGCCGCCTGAGCCCATGCCAGAATGAAGGAAAACGCCATCACCGGACAAGCCGGTGATGGCAATGTGTTTTATTCGAACACGGCGTCGGGATTGCTCAGCGAGTCGCTGTCCTCAATGGTGACGGCATCGCCCAGCTCGAGCAGGGCCACGGCACGCTCGATGCCACGGGTCTGGGCAATCAGCCCGTCGATCGCGGCCTGCACCACGGCATTGCCCTCTGCATTGCCTTCGCCGATCTGCTGGTCATAGGCCTCGCCGCCATTGGCGCGGTCGGCCATGACGTTCATGGCAACCAGCGTCTCGTCGAGCAGGCCCTTGATCTCGGTATCCAGCGCACCATCCTTGGCCGCAATCACTTCCGACAGCGACGGACCCTCGACCACGCTGCCATCGATGCGGGTATATTTGCCTAGATAGACATTCTGGATGCCAATCGCGTCATTGAGATGCGAATTATGCGTATTGTCCGAGAAGCAGTCATGCTCTTCTTCCGGATCATGCAGCAGCAGGCCCAGCTTCATGCGTTCGCCGGCCAGCTCGCCAAAGCTCAGCGAGCCCATGCCGGTCAGGATGGTCGAAATGCCCTGCTCGTCGAGCGCCGTGCGCGCCGCACCATCGGCCGTCCAGTTGGCAACCATCTCTTCGAGATCGCTGACCAGCAAAGTGGTCGCCGCCTTGAGATAGGCCGCACGACGATCGGCATTGTCTGCCGTCGAATAGTCGGTGAAAGGACGCGCGCCGGCACCAGCTTCGGTGCCGTTCAGGTCCTGGCCCCAGAGCAGGAACTCGATTGCGTGGTAGCCGGTCGCCACATTGGCCTCGACGCCAGCCGCTTCCTGCAGCGTATTCTGCAGCAGGTCCGGCGTGATTTCGGTTGCATCGACCTCGACGCCACCAATGCTGACCTTGGGATTGGCGATGACATCGGCCACATAAAGCTCGTTGCTGTCGCTCTCGCTGCCATAGCTGGCATCGACATAGTCGATCATGCCCTCGTCCAGCGGCCAGGCATTCACGCGCCCTTCCCACTCGTCGACGATTGGATTGCCGAACCGGAAAGCCTCGGTCTGCTGATAGGGCACGCGCGCAGCCAGCCACGCATCCTTGGCCGCCTGCAGCGTCTCTTCGCTCGGATTGGCAATCAGCGCATCGACCGCCACTTCGAGAGCCTTCGCCGTCGTCAGCGAGTCTTCGTAGCCGGCCAGCGCGATATCGGCGTAATTGGCCAGCACATCGGCATCGGCCGGTGCCTGGGCATGTGCTGCAATCGGTGAAACCGTCAGCGTAAGTGCGATGGCAAGATGGCGCAGCGAGCGCTTGCCGAACGAGATCATGGGCGATCCTCCTGAATGAATTAGAAGCGGACTACGCCTCTCAACTTAAAAAAGCAATTACCTTTCAATACGTTAGAAATATTCTAAAGTATCCGGAAGCAGCATGTTAAAGAGCGGAAATTCGCAGCAACTATAGTTACTTGCAGCGTCACGTTCCTGGCGGTGGCCGCGCACCGCGGATACGGCTTTTTGCGTTTTTGACCATCTGGACGAAACTGTCACAAACGGGCACTGTCACAATTGCGACTGGGAGGACGCAAGGGGGACTTAAACAGCTGAAATAGCGGCATTCACCACTGTCACATGCCGGTGTGAGAACCGTCATTGCACTGTCACACAGCCTCTCTACTTCCCCGCTCCAGTTCGCCCCGACCCTTCACCGAGGTGGTCGCGAACGACTTTTCAGGGAGACTGAACATGTCCATCAAGAAGACCCTCGGCGCATCCGTCTCGATGCTTGCCGTTCTTGCCGTTTCTGCACCCACTTTCGCCCAGACCGACCTCGACGCGCTTTACGAAGCCGCCAAGGCCGAAGGCCAGCTGACCACGATCGCCCTGCCCCACTCCTGGTGCAACTATGGCGGCATGTTCGAAGGCTTCAAGGCCAAGTATCCGGGCATCGAAATCAACGAACTGAACCCCGATGCCGGTTCGGCTGACGAGCTCGAAGCCGTCCGCGCCAACAAGGGCAATACCGGCCCGCAGGCTCCCGACGTGCTCGACATCGGCCTCGCCTTCGGCCCCCAGGCCAAGGAAGAAGGCCTGCTGCAGGCGTACAAGGTCTCGACCTGGGACGAAATCCCGGCCGACGCCAAGGATGAAGAAGGCTTCTGGTACGGCGACTACTATGGCGTGCTGGCTTTCGGCATCAACAAGGACATCGTCACCGGCGACAACCCGGCTTCCTGGGCCGACCTGAACAAGGACGAATACGCCAATTCGGTCGCCCTTGCTGGTGATCCGCGTACCGCCAACAATGCCATCATGTCGGTTTTCGCCGCTGGTCTCTCGACCGCCGATGAAGCTGGCGCTGCTCAGGCTGGCCTCGAATTCTTCAAGGCTCTCAACGACAAGGGCAACTTCGTCCCCGTCGACGCCGAAGCCGCTGCCATCGCCCAGGGCACGACCCCGATCGCCATCAACTGGGACTACAACCTGCTCGCAGCCCGCGACAACATGAACGGCAACCCGCCGCTCGAGATCGTTGTCCCCTCTGACGGCGTCGTTGCTGGCGTTTATGTCCAGGCCATCTCGGCCTATGCGCCCCACCCGAACGCTGCCAAGCTCTGGATGGAATACATCTATTCCGACGAAGGCCAGAACGCCTACCTCGCCGGCTATTGCCACCCGATCCGCTTCAACGCCATGGCTGAAGCCGGCACCCTGCCGGAAGACCTGATGGCCAAGCTGCCGCCGGCTGACAACTATGCCAAGGCCGTGTTCCCCTCGATCGAAGAGCAGAACGCCAACAAGGCAACCATCACTGGCGGCTGGGACTCCACCGTCGGCGCTTCGGTTCAGTAAAATTTTCACCCCCGCCGCTCACGCGGCGGGGGTCCTCCCTATGCCCGAATGGCGAAGCCCCATGCCATCTTCGACGTCACTGCCGGATGGCCCGGACAGTGCATGCAACGCACCGAAGATGGCATTGGTCTTCGACATGATCTGAGGAACCCGAGGTAGCATGACCGACATTTCCGCCACCTCCCGACCAAAGCGCCGCATACCCTGGGACAGCTTGGCCGTCGTGCCATTCGTCGTCTTCGCGATCATGTTCCTGGTCCTGCCGGCCGTCGCCCTCATAGGCGCCGCCTTCACCGACCGGGCCGGCAACTTCACCTTCGAAAATATCGGCGGTCTCTTCTCCGACCAGATCATGTCCGCCTATGCGATCTCGATCCGTGTCTCTGGGGCCTCGGCAATCCTCGGCGCCCTGATCGGCCTCGCCATCACCCTCGCCATCATTCGCGGCAAGCTGCCCTCCGGCTTCCGCGCCGCTGTCATGACCTTCTCGGGCGTTGCCTCCAACTTTGCCGGCGTGCCGCTGGCCTTCGCCTTCATCGCCTCGCTTGGCCGCATCGGTCTCGTCACCATCATCCTGCGCGATGTCTTCGGTCTCGACCTCTATCGTGCCGGCTTCAGCCTCTTCTCCTTCTGGGGCCTGACGCTGACCTATCTCTACTTCCAGATCCCGCTGATGATGTTGACCATCGCGCCGGCCATCGACGGGTTGAAGAAGGAATGGAGCGAAGCCGCCCAGACGCTTGGCGCTACGCCATGGCAATTCTGGCGCTATGTCGGCCTGCCTATTTTGTGGCCGAGCTTCCTCGGCACGCTGAGCCTGTTGTTTGCCAATGCCTTCGGCGCCATCGCCACGGCCTGGGCCCTGACCGGCTCCAACCTCAACATCGTGACCGTGCTGCTCTACAACCAGATCCGCGGCGATGCCCTGCAGAACCCCGGCCTTGGCGCCGCCCTGGCGGTCGGCATGATCGTCATCACCTCCTTCGCCAATGTCATCTATCTGGTCGTCGCCAATCGCGCTGAAAGGTGGATGAAATGAAAGCCAACAAGTTCTGGCCCTGGTTCATCGTTGTCCTGGGCGCGGCCTATTTCATCGTGCCCCTGGTCGCCACCTTCATCTTCTCGCTGCGCATGCGCCGCAACGAGCTAAGCTTTGATGCCTATGCCTCGGTCTTTTCCGACCCGAAATTCTTCTCGACCTTCGGCTATTCTCTGACCGTCGGCTTCTTCACCATCGTCGTGGGCGTGCTGGTCATCGTCCCGGCCGTCTATTTCGTCCGCCTGCGCATGCCCTGGCTGCGCCCCTTCATGGAATTCGTCACCCTTCTGCCGCTGGTCATCCCGGCACTGGTGCTGGTCTATGGCTATATCCGCCTCTACGGCTCGAGCTCGCTGATCCCCTTCACCGGCTCGGTACTGGGCACCGACATCCTGCTCACCTGCGCCTATGTGATGCTGGCGCTGCCCTACATGTATCGCGCCGTCGACAATGGCATGCGCACCATCGACATCTCAACGCTGACCGAGGCCGCCCAGATCATGGGCGCCAATCAGGCCCAGATCATCGGCCAGATCATCCTGCCCAATATCCTGGTCGCCATTCTCTCCGGTGCCTTCCTGACCTTTGCCATCGTCATCGGCGAATTCACCATCGCCAGCCTTCTGGCCCGCCCGGCCTTTGGCCCCTATCTCGTCGGCATCGGCACCAACAAGGCCTATGAGCCCGCCGCGCTGGCCATCATTTCCTTCGTCATCACCTGGGGCGCCATGGGCATGATCAATGTCCTGGGCCGCTTTGCCCCCCGCACTTCTGCCAGAAACGAGTGAGCTCCGACTGACCATGGCCTTCCTCGAAGTCAACAATCTCGTCAAATCCTTCGGCAGCAACACCGTGGTCAAGGGCGTCAACTTCGCCTTCGACAAGGGCGAGTTCATCTCGCTCCTCGGCCCCTCCGGCTGCGGCAAGACCACCATCCTGCGCATGATCGCCGGCTTCGAACACCCGACCTCGGGCTCGATCAAGGTCGAGGGCCAGGACATCACCGGCCTCAAGCCCAACCAGCGCAAGCTCGGCATGGTCTTCCAGGCCTATGCGCTTTTCCCTAATCTGAACGTCGGCGACAACATCGCCTTCGGTCTCAAGATCGCCGGCATGCCTGCCGATGAGCGCCGCGCCCGCGTCGATGAAATGCTCAAGCTGATCGGCCTTCCGGGCTTTGAAAAGCGCTACCCCTATGAAATGTCCGGTGGCCAGCAGCAACGCGTCGCCCTCGCCCGCGCCATCGCGCCGCGTCCCCGCCTGCTGCTCCTCGACGAGCCCCTGTCCGCACTCGACGCCAAGATCCGCGTCTCGCTGCGCGAGGAAATCCGCGCCATCCAGCTCGACCTCGGCATCACCACCGTCTTCGTGACCCATGACCAGGAAGAAGCCCTTTCCATCTCCGACCGTATCGTCGTGATGAATGGCGGCAATATCGACCAGCTCGGCCAGCCGCACGAAATCTACAACAAGCCCGCGACCCGCTTCGTCGCCAATTTCGTCGGTCACCTCAATTCCATCGAGGCCCAGATCGTCGACCCTGCCCAGAAGACCGTCACCATCGATGGCCAGACGGCCACGGTCCCCAGCCTGCCGGCCGATGCCAAGCCCGGCGCCGACATCATGCTAACTCTGCGCCCCGAAGTCCTCTCGCCCACCCCGCGCGAGGGCAATGACATCACCCTGACCGGCACCATTGCCGACGTCACCTTCCTCGGCTCGGTCATCCGCCTGCGCGTCGCCCTGGGCAAGAATGTCGTCAGCCTCGACACCTTCAACGACCAGCGCACCGCCCCACCCACCCGCGGCGAAGCCATCACCATCAGCCTCGCCAGCAAGGATCTGCTGGTTCTCTGATCGAGAGCGAACAACGCGGATATGATCGCTAGACCGCCACAATTCTAGCGGTCATTGTGGCTGCCACATCAAGGAGTCGCGCCGTGGAAAGTCCTTTCGTCAGCACCGAATGGCTGGCAGCCCACCTGACCGACCCCAATGTCGTCGTCGTGGACGGCAGCTGGCACATGCCCAATGCCGCCCGCAACGCGCAGGCGGAATATCTTGATGGCCATATCCCGGGCGCCGTCTTTTTCGACATCGACGGTATCGCCGATACCGATACCGACCTGCCCCACATGCTGCCCTCTCCGAACGATTTCGCCCGCATGGTCGGCGCCTTGGGCATTTCCGAAACCATGACGATCGTCGTCTATGACGAACTCGGCCTGTTCTCCGCGCCGCGCGTCTGGTGGACCTTCAAGACCATGGGCGCCAAAAACACTCGCATTCTCGCTGGCGGCGGCCCCAAGTGGCGCGCCGAAAAGCGCTCAACCCAGGCCGGCCTCGTCAGCCGGGCTCGCCAGACCTTCGAAGTCGATTTCGATCCCCATCGGGTGACCGATTTCGAAGCCGTGCGGGATCGCAGCCAGGATGGCGCCGCCCAGATCGTCGATGCCCGTCCCGCGCCGCGCTTTCACGCCGAGGTGCCCGAGCCACGCGCTGGCCTGCGCGTCGGCCATATCCCCAATAGCCTCAACGTCCCGGTGAGCCTGCTGACCGAAGCCGGCCAGATGAAACCCGCCGGCGACCTCCGCCAGCTTTTCGCCGATCGCGGCCTTGATCTCGAAAAGCCGATCGTCACCTCCTGCGGCTCGGGCATTACCGCCTCGACCCTCGCGCTGGCGCTCGAATTGGCCGGCGCCGAAAGTGTCGCCGTCTATGACGGCTCCTGGACCGAATGGGGTGCCCGCAAGGATGCCGAAGTCGAGACCTGACGCGTTCACGGCCTCGTCAGCCAACCTTACCGGGATTTAATGGAAGCCAGGGCCGCGGCGCTGGTACATTGATTATCTGTTGTGCCTGCACAACCAAGGACTTACCGGCAAGGAGCCCAGCGCTTGATACGTCAGCTCGTGATTTCACTCGTCATTCTGCTGATGGCTTTCGCCGCCTGGCTGACCTTCGTCCCCGGCTCGCGCGACCTGCTCGCGACCTATGGCATCACCCTGCCCTTCGCACCTGAACCGGCCGCAGCCCCCAGCCAGATCGCTCAAGCCGGACCGCCCGGCCAGCCTCGCCCCGGCGGCAGCGGTCGCGTCACCAATGTTGTGACCACGGCGGTCGGCATCTCCACCATCAATGATGGCCTCAGCGCCATTGGCGAGGGCCGCTCGTTTCGTTCTGTCACCGTCTCCTCCTCAGCTGGCGGCACGCTGGAGGAACTGCTGGTCAGCCCGGGCCACGAGGTCGAAGCCGGTGCCGTGATCGGCCGCCTCGATGCCGATGACCAGCAGGTCGCCTATGATCTCGCCCTCCTGGCCGTCGAAGACACACGCGCCACAGTAGCCCGCACCGAGGGGCTGGCCACCAACAATGTCGTCGCCACCACGGCCCTGACCGCGGCGCGTCTCGCCTCTGCAACGGCAGAACTCGACCTGCGCAACGCCCAGAACAATCTCGATCGCCGCACCATCACCAGCCCGATCTCCGGCACGGTCGGTCTGATGCAGGTGACGCCCGGCAACTATCTCACTGCCCAGACCACCGTCACCACCGTCGACGACAATTCCTCGATCCTCGTCAACTTCTGGGTCCCGGAACGCTATGCCGCCAGTCTGCGCACCGACATGCCGGTCTCCGTCTCGGCGGTCGCCCTGCCCGGCCGGGTCTTTGACGGCACGATCAGCGCCATCGACAACCGCATCGATCCCGCCAGCCGCACCCTCCAGGTCCAGGCCTCCATCCCCAATGATGATGGCCTGATGCGCGCCGGCATGAGCTTCGTTGTCTCGCTGGCCTTTCCGGGCGAACAATTTCCCACCGTCAACCCGCTCGCCATCCTCTGGTCCGCCGAAGGCTCCTATGTCTGGAAATACGACCAGGGCATCGCCACGCGCGTCGCGGCTGAAATCGTCCAGCGCAACAGCGACGGCGTGCTCGTCCGCGGCGACCTGGCTCCAGGCGACGCCATCATCACCGAAGGCATCCTCCAGCTGAGTGAGGGCGCCACTGTCACCCTGCTCGAAGGCCCGGATGGCACCACGACAACCACCGAGGAAGCCGCAGCCAGCGCCGCGCCCGCCCAGCCTATCTGATCCGGAGACCGACATGTCGATAGCCGATAAGAACGAGCGTGGCGGAACCCTCGCAGCCCTCTTCGTCCGCCGCCCCGTCCTGGCCCTGGTGATCAATGCGCTGATCGTCGTTGCCGGCCTTGCCGCGCTGATCGGCTCGGAAGTGCGCGAACTCCCCAGCGTCGAACAGCCCGTCATCTCGGTCTCGACCAGCTTCACCGGCGCCGTGGCCGAAACCGTCGATCGCGAAGTCACCGCCATTGTCGAAGGCGCCGTCGCCCGCGTCCAGGGCGTCACCTCCATCTCATCCTCTTCCTCGGACGGCCGTAGCCGCGTCACCCTTGCCTTTTCCGACGACACCAACATCGATACCGCCACTTCCGACGTGCGCGACGCCCTCTCCAACATCGCCCGCCAGCTGCCCGACAATGTTGATGCCCCGACCATCCAGAAGGCCGATTCCGACGCCCAGCCGGTGATGCAGCTCGCTGTCACCTCCAACACCATGAGCATTGCCGACATGAGCGCGCTCGTGGAAGACGTCATTTCCGAGCGCCTCGCCGCCGTCTCCGGCGTCGCCGACGTCCAGGTCTATGGCACCCGCGATGTCTCCTTCGAGATCGACGTCGATCCGATCAAGCTGGCCAGCCTCGGCCTCACCGTCGCCGATGTGCGCAACGTCCTCCAGACCATTGCCTTCGACACCCCCGCCGGCTCGATCAACGGCCCCAATCAGAACATCTCCGTTCGCGCCATGTCCGAAGTGGCAACCCCGGCCGATTTCGAGCGCATCATCATCAACGGCCAGACCCGCCTCGGCGATGTCGCCACCGTGGTGTTCGACGCCGCCGCCTCCACCAGCGCCCTGCGCTCCGACGGCAAGCCCGGCATTGGCATCGGCATCGTCCGCCAGGCCCAGTCCAATACGATGGAAATTTCAGACGGCGTCGCCGCCGCCGTCGAGACGCTCAATCAGACCCTGCCCGAAGGCGTCACCGTCAAGGTTTCCAGCGACGACGCCGTCTTCATCAAGGGCGCGCTGCATGAAGTCGAAATCGCCCTCGGCGTCTCGCTCGTCGTCGTCGTGCTGATCATCTACCTCTTCCTCCTCGACTGGCGCGCCACCATCGTCCCGGCTGTCTCCATCCCCATCGCCCTGCTCGGCGCCGTCGCGGGCATCTATGTCGCCGGCTTCTCGATCAACATCCTGACCCTGTTGGCGCTGGTCCTCGCCACCGGCCTTGTCGTCGACGACGCCATCGTGGTTCTTGAAAACATCGTCCGCCGCAAGCATCTGGGCGCCGGTCCCCGCGCCGCCGCCGTGCTCGGCACCCAGGAAGTCTTCTTCGCTGTCGTCGCCACCACGCTGACCCTGGCCGCGGTCTTCCTGCCGCTGTCCTTCCTCCCCGCCCAGACCGGCCGCGTGTTCCGCGAATTCGGCTTCACCCTCGCCATTGCGGTGCTGCTCTCATCGGTCGTCGCCCTGTCTCTGGGGCCGATGATCGCCTCCCGTCTGCTCAAGGCCAATGAAGGCGAGCACAAGGGTCACGGCGGCCCCATCGGCGCCATTGGCCGTGCCTTTGCCCGCTTCTACGCCTCGACCCTCAAGCTTGCCCTCGCCAATCCCTTCATCGTCGTGCTGGTCGCCCTGCTCTTTGCCGCTTCGGCTTTCTTCGTCTATGGCAACCTGCGCCAGGAAATCACCCCGCCCGAGGATCGCGCCTCGATCAACCTGCGCATCAATGTCCCCAATACCGTGAGCCTCGACTACACCCGCACCCAGCTCACCCGCGTCGAGGCAGCGCTGCAGCCCTTCGTCGAGAATGGCGAAATCCAGTCCATCTTCGTTCTCTCCGGCTTCGGCTCCGGTGGCTCGCTCAACCTCACCCTCGCCCCCTGGGGCGAGCGCGAGCGTAGCCAGCAAGACATCGCAGCCGACATCACCCGCTTGATGACGCAATTCCCCGGCGTGCGCGCCTCCGTCGGTCAGGGCAATAGCCTGGGCATCCGCGGCGGCGGTTCAGGGCTGCAATTTGCCGTCGTCGGCACCAACTACGACGATCTCGCCGCCACCGCGCGCCAGATCGCCGACCAGCTCGACGCCGATGGCCGCTATGGCCGCGTCAATGTCGATTACGACACCAACCAGCCCCAGCTCACCCTCACAGTCGATCGCCAGCGCGCCGACCAACTGGGCATCGACATCAATGGCCTCGCCACCACCATGCAGGCCATGATCGATGGTGCCGATGTCGGCTCGGTCTTCATCAACGACCAGAGCTATGACGTCCGCATGGTCTCGACCAGCAATCCGGTCAATGACCCGCGTGACCTCGAAACCCTTTTCATCAAGACCGGCGACGGCCGCTACGTGCCGATGTCGACCATCGCCACTATTGTCGAAGCTCCCATCGCGCCCAATCTGCGCCGCGAGGAACAGCGCCGCGCCGTCAATGTCACCGCCAGCCTCGAAGGCAACCAGATCGCTCTTGGCGACGCCTACAACCACATGCTCGAACTGGCCCGCCCCATCCTGCCCGAAGGCACCTCCATCATCCCGCTCGCCGAAGCCAAGACCCTGGGCGAAGCCAACAACGGCCTACTGATCACCTTCGGCTTTGCCCTGGTCATTATCCTCCTCGTCCTCGCGGCCCAGTTCGAAAGCGTCTGGAGCGCCGTCATCGTCATGACCACCGTGCCCTTCGGCGTCGCGGCCGCGCTCTATGCGCTCCTGGCGACAGGGGGCAGTCTCAACATCTACAGCCAGATCGGCCTGGTTCTCGTGGTCGGCATCATGGCCAAGAACGGCATTCTCATCGTCGAATTCGCCAACCAGCTCCGCGACCAGGGCCGCAATGTCCGCGAAGCCATCGAGGAAGCCTCCAACATCCGCCTGCGTCCGGTTATGATGACCATGATCGCCACCATTCTCGGCGGCCTGCCCCTCGTGCTGGCCAGCGGCGCCGGCGCCGAAGCCCGTACCGCATTGGGCTGGGTCATGGTCGGCGGCTTGAGCTTTGCCGCCATCTCGACGCTCTACCTCACGCCCGTCGCCTACCTGCTGATGGCCCGCTTTTCAAAGCCCAAGGTCGAGGAAGAAGCCCGCCTCGAACGCGAACTGGCCGCCGCCAACCAGGCGCCAGCCAACGACCGTCACACCATCATTCCGCCGGCTGCGGCGGAATGAACCGGGGCTAGTTCCTAGGCCGCATCGCTTTCTGCTGCGACGTCCGGCGACGCCACCAGCGCCGGCCAATCGGCAAAGCCCTCTTCCAGCAGCACGAGCTTTCGCGCCGCGATCAGCGCCTTGTAGATGTGATTTTCCATGATCTTGACGCTGAGGTCGGCCCAGACCGTCGCCGCCTCGCCCTTGAGCGCCGTACCCGCCTGCGACATGGCCGCCGTCAGCGCATCATTATAGGATTTGCTGTCGCCGTTGAGATAGGCCTCCTGCAAGGCCCAGACGATCTGCCGCCGCGGCGTCACCGCCGCCGCCTGTGCCAGATAGTCGGTCTCGCGCATCACCACGACCTGCCCGTCGATCACGATGCCGATCGTAGCCTCGGCAGCAATCTCGATCGTCCCGCCCTGCACGAACAGGCGTTCACCCGGCTTCACATTGAGCTTGAGCGGCATGGTTAACTCCCCATGAAAATCGGCAATATCAGATAAAAGCAACGGCTAAAACAAAAGAAGGCGGGCCTTCTGGCCCGCCTTCCCTTTTGAAGCTAGCGGCCCGATTAACGGAGCAGCTGCAGCACGCCCTGGTCGGCCTGGTTGGCCATCGACAGGGTCGAGGAGGCCAGCGACTGACGGGTCTGGAGAGCCATCATGTTGGCAGCTTCCTGGTTCATGTCGGCCAGGGTGAGGTTGCCAGCACCGGTTTCGAGCGTGTTGATCATCTTCTGCGTGAAGTCCTGACGGTTCTGCACGACCGACAGGTTCGAACCGAAAGCAGACGACTGCGAACGAACTTCGTTCAGAGCGGTCTTCAGGCCGGTCAGCAACGTGTCGATATTGCTGTCGCTGTCCAGATCTTCGGCGACGATATCGAAGACATTGAGCTTGGCAGCATTGAGCTGGTCTTCACCCTTGGCCTGGATGTCGATCGACGACGTCCCAGTTTCGTTGAAGGTGATGGTCAGCTTGTCGCCGCGCAGCAGGTTGATACCGTTGAACGAAGCGTCATCCGACAGCTTGTCGAGCTGGTCGCGCAGTTCATTGAACTGCTTGGCAAGATCGGCGCGAACGGTGTTCTCGTCAATCTTGGTCGTGCCGGCACCGCCGGTCACCTTGCCGTCGGTCAGGCCATCGACGTCCAGCTTGGCCGTCGACATGTTCTCGATGCGCAGCTTGCCGTTGTCATTGGAAGCGCGGACCTTGCCCTTGAGGTCAGCATGATCGTTGATGTCGCGAACCAGCTGGTCCACCGTCTTGGCGGCTGCAACGGTTGCCGCAGTACCGGTGTTGGTGTTCGAGGCCGAACCGAAAACGGCGGCGGCATCGGTGCCAGCGATGGTCAGGGTAGCGCCATTGGCGACCTTTTCACGGAAAGCAAGAGCCCCGTTGTCAGCAAACGCTTCGAAAGCATGGCCGGCACCCAGCTGGCCGTTAATGCTCGTCACGGCATCACCAAGAGCTGTGCCACCAGCAACTTGAATGGCACGGCCGTTGATCGTCAGGTCGAGCCTGTCACCAGCGGTACCGGTGTTGGTAGGACCGGTAAACTGGCCGACGTCTGCACCGGAAATCGTGAGCGCAGCGCCATTGGCGATCTTTTCACGAATGCCCAACTGAGTGCCATTTTCGAAGGCTTCAAAAGCGCTGTCCGCACCAAGCTGGGTATTGGCGGCAGTAACGGCGTCACCAAGAGTACCAGCATTGGCAGCAGTCAGGCTGACGGGACGACCGTTGACACTGAACTCAAGAGGATTTGCAGTCGAGACGGGCTCGCCGAGGTTGTTGCCATTGCTAAACCCAGGCGTACCTGTACCGGAGTTGGTAACGGCCGTGATGTTGACGTTGTTCGTACCGTCTATAAGACCGGCAATAGTAATTCGGCCGTTGTCATTGGAGACGGTGTAGTCATTCCCCAATGCCAATTGAATAGCATCTTCGGCATCGCCAATGGTTCCGGCGTTGGTGGCAGTAAGACTGACGGTTGTGCCGTTGACCGCAAAGCTCGATGTTTCGGCGCCCGTGAGGCCGACGAAGGTGGCACCGGTGACGGTTGCCCGGTCCGCCGTGGTGTTGCCAGCCGTCGGCGGTACGAAAGTAGCACCGCTCAGCGACAGAGACGACTGTGTGCCGGCATTGCCTGGAGCATAGGCACCCGTACCCGAAAGAGTGGAAACCGTGCCGTTGCTGGCAATGGTATTCACGCCAATATTAACATCACCAACCACGGCGCCGCCGCTGAAGGTCATGTTCTGCACGGTCGTCAGGTCGGCAATCGTGCCCAGTTCGAGCGACTTGCTCTGGAACGTCTTGTCCTGACGGGCCTGACGCAGGGTCGACTGCATCGATTCCAGGGTCTTGGTGATCGAGGACAGGCCATTGTCAGCGGCTTCAATGGTCTTGATGCCGTTTGCCATCGAGTCCATCAACTGGTTCAGGTCGCCGGCGCGGCTGTTCAGCGAGCTGGCGGTGAAGAAGTTGGTGGGGTTGTCGAGAGCGGAGTTGACCTTGTTACCGGTCGAGAGGCGGTCCGAGGTCTTGTTCATCAGCGTTGCAGTGCTCTGCAGCGACGACAGGTTCGAGCGGACGGCCTTGGAGAGATTGATATCAACCACTTGAGATTTCCTTCTGGAAAAAGCGACCCGTTTTGGGCTGATAGATAAATATCGACTCAGAGTTTAATGACTGGTGAAGGCGCGCCCTAACCGCCCCGTTTTCCGGGCCCTCGTCGTGAATATTTCCTTTAAGCCAGTAGCCCCGCGGCCATGGCGTTGAAAGCCTCGATCACCAGCGGCAGCGTCTTGGCCGGATCATCGCTCGCCGCCACCCACAGCGCCGCATTGAGCGCCGCGCCATTCATCAGCCGCGCCGCCGCTTCCGGGTCAACCTTTTTCATCCGCCCCTCCGCGATCAGCCGCTCCACTGTTCGCCGCGTGCTTTGGAGGCAACTGTCCTGGCTCGGCCATTGCGACGGATCGCCCAGCACCGCCGGTCCATCCAGCAGCACGATCCGTTGCACTTCCGCATCCAGCGCCATCTCGATATAGGCCGCGCCCTCCGCCAGCAGCGCGTCCCATGGATCGCTCTGCCGCGCACCGATCTGCTGCGCTTTCATGGCCATGGCGCTGTCGACCTGGTGCACCACCGCCGCCATCAACCCCTTCTTGTCCCCGAAGTTGTGATAGAGCGCGCCCCGCGTCAGCCCGACCGACGCCGTCAGCTCGTCCATCGACGCCGCCGCATAGCCCTGCGCGGCAAAGGCTTTCCGCCCCGCCTCGATCAGCTTCAGTCGGTTTTCTTCCATCATCGCCTGGCGCTTGCTCGCAACCATTCACGTCCACCTTTTCATATACGCAACGTATCTGAATTTGACATACGCGGCGTATCTGTGTTTAACATACACCGCGTATATCAAATATCGCCTCCTGAAAACAGACTGGAATCGAGCCTCCCATGACCAAACGTCAAGCCATCTTCCCCGCCGGCCGCCACGCCCTCTACGAAGCCCACGGCTATTCGGCCGCCATCCGCTCTGGCGACCTGCTCTTCGTCTCGGGCCAGGTCGGCACCCGCGAAGACGGCTCCCCGGAGCCCGACTTCCCCAAACAGGTCGAGCGCGCCTTCGAAAACCTCAAGTCCGTCCTCGCAGCCGCCGGCGCAACGCTGGATGACATTGTCGACGTCACCACGTTCCACACTGACCCCGAAAAGCAGTTTGAAGCCGTCATGGCGGTCAAGGCCCGCTACTTCGACACCAAGCCCTACCCCAGTTGGACCGCCGTCGGCGTCACCTGGCTGTCGGGCTTCGACTTCGAAATCAAGGTCATCGCCCGCGTTCCGGCATAGGTCAAGCAAGCGCCCAACCGGCTAGGGCACGAGAATGATCTTGCCGGCGGTTCCGCCGGCAGCAAGCCGCTGATGCGCCTGATGTGCCTGTTCCAGCGGAAACGTCGCCGCAATCACAGGGGCGAGCCTTTCGGCAGCAATATCCGCAAAGATCGCCCCGGTGGCCCGGTTGAGCTCGGCATCGGCGACGGTGTCGAGGCTCAGCGTGATGATGGAACGCGACCGACGGAAGTCCTCCATCAGCGGAGCAGCAAAGTCGGCGGCAGGCATGCCGGCGGAAATCCCGGCCAGCAGATAGCGGCCATTGGCATTGAGCTGCGCCAGATGCCGGCCCACCTCCGCCCCGCCAACCACGTCCACCACCACATCGGCAGGCTGCGGCGCCCCGTCGCGCGCGGCCTGCAGGACCTCGGCACCAAGGTTTGCCGCCATCTGCACCGCCAGGTGACCGATGCCGCCGCGCGCGCCGCGCACCAGAACGCGCTCACCGGCAACGGCATGGGTTCTGGCCATGGAAAAGTGGGCAACCAGCGCATTGATCCCCGCTCCCACGGCCGCTTCAAAGCTCAGCGCGTCTGGCATGGCCACCACTACCGTGCTGGCGACCACGACCTGATCGGCATAGGCGCCGCCTTGCAAACGCGCAAACACGCGGCGGCCGCGCCATGCAGGATCGACGCCGCGCCCGATGTCGCTGACCACGCCGGCAACCTCGATACCCGGCACGAAAGGCGTCGGAACCACCTGTCGCATGATCAGGTCCACGCGACCGACGCCGATGGCGCGAACGTCCAGCACCACCTCCCCTTCGCCCGCCGAAAGCGGCGGCGCTGTCTCCAGCGTCAGCTCGCTGTCAGGACTTTTGGAAACGATGGTTCTCATGATCTCTGCCTTTTCGATTTGATAAGAGGCAGGTATATTCTGGATACTAACTGCACAAGAACGCACCGGAGGGTCATATAGTAGCCATGACGATACCGCCGCCCTATGACGATCCGCCGCCAGAGCTCTCCGAAGGCGCCAGAACCTTGCTGGCGCATCTTGCCGACAAATGGACGCTTCTGATCATGGTTCAGCTGTGCCATGGCCCGCTGCGCTTCAATGCGCTGAGGCGCTGCGTCGGCGCCGTCACGCCCAAGGCTCTGGCCCAGACCTTGCGGCGGCTCGAACGCAGCGGAATTATCGCCCGCACCATCGTGCCCGGCTCGCCTCCGGGCGTGGAATATAGCGGCACCGAATTGGGCTTTGCCCTGGCCCCGGCGATCCGCGCCCTTGTGCAGTGGTCATCCACCAACGTCGAGGCCATCGAACAGGCACAGGCGGCATTCGACGCCCGCGACTGATCGCAAGGCAGGGAAGGAAAATGGCTGAACGCGCCGCCTGGGGCGCGCGCAACTACAAACAAAAAGGCCGCCGGATCGCTCCGGCGGCCTCGTCATTTCACACCCGGCTAATCAGGCCGAACGGTTCTTGTTGTAGAGATCGAAGAACACGGCAGCCAAGAGCACCAGGCCCTTGATCATCTGCTGCAGGTCGATGTTGATGCCCATGATCGACATGCCATTGTTCATCACGCCGAGGATGAACGCGCCGATCACCGCGCCGGCCACCTGGCCCACGCCGCCCAGCGCTGAAGCACCGCCGATGAACACGGCCGCGATCACGTCGAGCTCGAGACCCTGGCCCGCCTTCGGCGTCGCCGAATTGAGGCGGGCGGCATAGATCATGCCGGCGAGAGCAGCCAAGGCACCCATGATGGCAAAGACATAGAAGGTCATCCGCTCGGTCTTGATGCCCGAAAGCGCCGCTGCCTTGAGATTGCCGCCGATCGCATAGACGCGACGGCCAAAGGTCATCTTCTTGGTCAGGAACACGAAGCCAGCAACCAGGATCGCCATTACCACCAGGACGTTCGGCAGCCCGCGATAGCTGGCCATCATATAGGCAAAGAACAGCACCATGGCCGCGATGACGAGGTTCTTGACCACGAACAGCGCAAAGGGCTCGCTTTCATAGCCACGCGCCTTGCGACGGGCGCGGCCACGAATGGCAAAGAACACCATGGCCACGACGCCGATGATCGCAATCACCATGGTCGTCGTATGCAGCGTCACCGCCGGCACGGCAGCCACAGCCGCCACGCCATCGCTGGCGGGCACGGCGGTAACGGCAGGCGACAGCACCGTCTGGCCGATGATGTCAGGGATGAAGCCAGCCGACAGCAGCTGGAATTCGGCCGGGAACGGACCGACCGACTTGCCGGCCAGGATCGCCAGCGACAGGCCCTTGAAGATCAGCATGCCGGCCAGCGTCACGATGAACGACGGGATCTTGTGATAGGCGATCAGATAGCCCTGCGCCGCGCCGATGGCCGCCCCGACCACAAGGCAGATCGCCCCGGCCACGAAGGGATTGGCAAGGAAGGCAAACTCGGGCGGGAAGCGCCAGCCCACCATCAGCATGGCGGCCAAAGCCCCCACGAAGCCCGAGACCGAGCCGACCGACAGGTCGATATGGCCGGCCACGATAATCAGCAGCATGCCCAGCGCCATCACGATGATATAGCTGTTCTGCAGGATGATATTGGTCAGGTTCACCGGCTTGAACAGCACGCCATTGGTGAAATACTGGAAAAACACCATGATCAGGATCAGGGCCAGCAACAGGCCATAGTCCCGCATATTGGCCTTGAGCGCGCCGAAGACGGAGAGCTCCTTGGGCTGCGCCGCTGCGCTTGCCGGTGCGGTTTCGGTGGTCATGATGCCTTCCCTTCGGCGCGAACGATTGCGCGCATGATCTTTTCCTGGCTGGCCTCGCTGGTCGGCATTTCGCCCACGAGACGGCCTTCGTTCATTACATAGACGCGGTCGGTAATACCGAGCAGCTCGGGCATCTCGGACGAGATGACGAGCACGGCTTTGCCCTGTGCCGCGAGTTGATTGATGATGGTGTAGATTTCGTATTTGGCACCGACGTCGATGCCGCGCGTCGGCTCATCCAGGATCAGCACATCCGGATTGGAGAACAGCCACTTGCTCAGCACGACCTTCTGCTGGTTGCCACCCGAGAGATTCCCGGTGACCTGATAGACGCTCGACGAGCGGATATTGGTCTTCTTGCGATACTCGTTGGCGACATCCATTTCGGTCATGTCGTCGATCACGCCGCCCTTGGAGATCCCGAACAGGTTGGCCAGCGTCACATTGTGCTTGATGTGGTCGATCAGGTTCAGACCATAAGTCTTGCGGTCTTCCGTGGCATAGGCCAGCCCATTGTTGACGGCCTTCTCGACGGTCGACGTGTCGACCTTCTTGCCATGCACATAGACTTCGCCCGAGATCTTCTGGCCATAGGACTTGCCGAAAACGCTCATGGCGAATTCGGTGCGTCCCGCGCCCATCAGCCCGGCAATGCCCACCACTTCACCCTTGCGGATGTTGAGGCCGATATTCTTGATCACCTGGCGGTCGCGATGCTGCGGGTGATAGACGCTCCAGTCCTTCACCTCGAAAACCACATCGCCCACATTAGGCTCGCGCGGCGGATAGCGGTCGTCGAGCGAACGACCCACCATCAGCGTGATGATGCGGTCTTCGGAGATCTCTTCCTTGTTCAGCGTCTCGATCGAACGCCCGTCGCGGATCACCGTGATCCGGTCGGCCACCTTGGAAATCTCGTTCAGCTTGTGGCTGATCAGGATCGAGGTAATGCCCTGCCGACGGAATTCCATGAGGAGGTCCAGCAGCGCCGCACTGTCCTTTTCCGACAGCGATGCCGTCGGTTCGTCGAGGATCAGGAGCTTGACTTCCTTGGCCAGCGCCTTGGCGATTTCCACCAGCTGCTGCTTGCCGACGCCGATATGGGTCACCAGCGTATTGGGGTCTTCCGAAAGGCCCACCATGGACAAGAGCTTGCGTGCGCCTTCGCGCGTCTCGTCCCAGTCGACGATACCGCCCTTGGCCTGCTCGTTGCCGAGGAAGATATTCTCGGCAATCGACAGCAGCGGCACCAGCGCCAGCTCCTGGTGGATGATGACAATGCCCTTGTGCTCGCTGTCGCGGATCGACTTGAAGTGCTGGACCTCGCCCTTGTAGACGATTTCGCCGTCATAGCTGCCCGAGGGATAGACCCCGCTCAGCACCTTCATCAGGGTCGACTTGCCGGCCCCGTTCTCGCCGACGATGGCGTGGATTTCGCCTTCCTGGACGTTCAGGTTGACGTCCGACAGCGCTTTCACGCCGGGAAAGGTCTTGGTGATGCTGCGCATCTCCAGAATTGTATTGCTCATGCCTTGCTTTCTCGTGCTCACCCGGGCGTCGCCATTGTTTCGGGGAAGTGGCGCTCCGGCCCAGTGACGGGAAAAGGCCCCGCGTTACCGCGGAGCCTCGTTCGTTATGTCAACCAGTGACTTACTGGATGTCTTCCGGCTTCAGGTAACCGGAGTCGATGACCAGTTCCTGATAGTTGGTGGCATCGACTTCATAGGGGGTCAGCAGGACCGACGGCACAACCTTGACGCCATTGTCATAGGTGGTGGTGTCGAGGTTTTCCGGCGTGCCGCCCGAAACCAGCGTGTCGACGAGGTCGGCAGTGGTCTTGGCCAGTTCGCGGGTGTCCTTGTAGATGGTCGAATACTGTTCGCCGGCAATGATTGCCTTGACCGACGGAGCTTCAGCATCCTGGCCCGAGATCACCGGCCACGGCAGGTCAGCCGAGCCGTAGCCAACGCCGCGGAGCGATGAGATGATGCCGCGCGACAGGCCATCATAGGGAGCCAGAACGCCCTGGACGGTCGAACCGTCCGAGTAGTTTGCCGACAGGATGTTGTCCATGCGGGCCTGTGCAACAGCACCGTCCCAACGCAGGGTGCCAACGGTGTCCATGCCCTGCTGGCCGGACTTCACCACGATGTCGCCCGAGTCGATCATCGGCTGCAGGACGGACATGGCGCCATCATAGAAGAAGAAGGCGTTGTTGTCGTCCGGCGAAC
This sequence comes from uncultured Devosia sp., assembly GCF_963517015.1. Taxonomy (NCBI): domain Bacteria; kingdom Pseudomonadati; phylum Pseudomonadota; class Alphaproteobacteria; order Hyphomicrobiales; family Devosiaceae; genus Devosia; species uncultured Devosia sp. The sequence goes on along the minus strand of NZ_CAUQDV010000001.1, from coordinate 1,349,826 downwards.
CGCCGAACAGTTCGACGTTCCACGGCTTGGTGTCGGGGAAGCGTTCCTTGAGGCCCTTGACGACCGAATTGGCCTGCAGCACGCCAACCTGGAAGTTGTCGAACGTGGTGTAGAGGTCGACGTTTGCGGTGTCGCGGATCAGGCGGTCATAGGCAACGACCTTGATGCCGGCGTCGGCAGCCTGCTGCAGCACAGCCGACAGGGTGGTGCCGTCGATCGAACCGATCACGAGAGCCTTGGCGCCCTTGGTGACCATGTTTTCGATCTGAGCCAGCTGGTTCGGGATGTCGTCTTCTGCGAACTGCAGGTCGACGGTGTAGCCCTTGCCTTCGAGCGCGGTCTTGAGCTCATTGCCGTCCGAGATCCAGCGCAGCGAGGACTGGGTCGGCATGGCGATGCCGATGATGCCCTTGTCCTGGGCGAAGACCGCGGTGGAAGCGGTCAGCGCCATTGCGCCGACGGCCAGCACGGTGGCAAGCGTCTTGATAATCTTCACGTCTCGACTCCCTTTGATATTTCGAGTTCAGAAGCTTTGAATGGTCGTCAGGGGAGAGGCCTGGGTGGACATGCGCGCATCGGACTGGCGGGCGAAAAACCCTGCGAACACCATCAGGTGCACGGCCGATCTGTCTTGCATGAAGTCCTCCTGCTTGACGGCTGCTGCCGCCCGGGCCCTCCCAAGCCCACGGCGCGGAAACTAGGATAATCAGATAGGGCTGTAAAGCTGATTCCCGGAGCACCCTTGATTTTTTTCGATTCTCGAATATTAACGATAGCGCCGGTTTCTGGGGGATTATGGCAAACATGCTCACCCGAAAACCTGCGCGTATCCGCTGAGGTACGTGCCCGGAAAAGATTGCAAAGCAACGCCGGGTGAGGGAAGGTATCTGATACCTTTGGAGGGAATGTGACACATCCGGACGGGGCCTTCGCCCCCGATCAGCCGACTGCCGCCATGGCCGTCGCCGACAAGCTGGCGCGCATCATCCTGGGCGAACTCAGCCCCGGCGTCAGCCTGCCCAGCGAGGCCGAGCTCGCCAACCAATATGACGTCAGCCGCCTCACCATCCGCGAGGCCGTCAAGCTCCTTGAGGGACGCGGCCTGCTCGCTTTGGCCCGCGGCCGCAAGGCCGTCGTGCGCGAACCGACCGGCGCCGCCTTCACCGATTTCCTGACCTCCGTCATTCGCTACGATCCCAAGGGCCTGTTCGACTTGATCGAGGTCCGCCTCTCGCTTGAGGTTCAGTCCGCGACGCTGGCCGCCAAGCGCGCCACCCGCGCCGGCATTGCCGCCATCGAGGGGGAGCTCGAAGGCATGCGCATCGCCCTGGGCGAACCGGGCGCCACCATGACCCACGAGCAGGAAGTTGCCTTCCACACCCATGATGTCGGCTTCCACGAAGCCGTGGCGCTGGCCAGCGGCAATCGCGTGCTCGGCTATCTCTTCGAGGCCATGGCCACGCCCCTGCGCGAAGGCTTCTTCATCAGCCGCCGCGGCCACGAACAGCGCGGCCACACGCTCCACGACACCATCCTCGCCCATCAGCGTATTGTCGATTGCGTCAAGGCCGGCAATGGCCGCGCCGCTGCCGAAGCCATGCGCGTCCATCTCAAGGACACCGAACGCGACATTCGCGCCGCCCTCAGCAAGCTCGCGCTGGGCAAAGGACCACCGTCCTGAACAAAAGCCCTTGCAGCCGGCAACCGCATGGCCGAATAATCCGCGCCAAAAGGGCGGACCATGGCGCAGCGCATCGAGACATCGACGACACGACTGGATGACGCGGCCCGCGCCGGCTGGCTCTACTACGTGGCCGGCAATACCCAGGAAGAGATCGCCAGCAAGCTCGGCATTTCCCGCCAGTCCGCCCAGCGCCTCGTTTCGCTCTCGGTCAGCGAGGGCCTGATCAAGGTCCGCCTCGACCACCCCATCGGCCATTGCATGGATCTGGCGTCCCGGCTCAAGTCCCGCTTCGCCCTCGACCTCGTCGAAATCGTCCCCTCGGACCCTGCCAGTGATTCCACCATCAATGGCGTCGCCCAGGCCGCCGCCGCCGAAATCGAACGCTGGCTCAAGCGCCCCGAGCCGATCGTCATGGCCGTCGGCACCGGCCGCACGCTCAAGGCTGCCGTCGAACAGCTGATGCCCATGGAAGCGCCGCACCACAAGGTCGTCTCCCTCACCGGCAATATCGCCCCCGATGGTTCGGCCGCCTATTACAACGTCATCTTCAACATGGCCGACACGGTGAAGGCCCGCTCCTTCCCCATGCCCCTGCCGGTCATCGCCTCCTCGGCCCGCGAGCGCGAACTGCTCCATGCCCAGCCCATGATTCGCGAAACCCTGACCCTTGCCGCCAAGGCCGACGTCACCTTTGTCGGTCTCGGCGATATCGGCCCCGAAGCCCCCCTTTATCTCGACGGCTTCATTTCCGACGCCGAGCTGAAAGCCTTGCAGAAAGCTGGCGCGGTCGGTGAAATCTGCGGCTGGAGCTTTGATGCCGACGGCAAGCTCATCGACGGCATCACCAATGATCGCGTCGCCTCTGCCCCCCTGCCCTCCCGAGAACAGTCGCTGGTCGTGGCAATTGCTATGGGCAAGCGCAAATTGCCCGGCATCCGCGCCACGTTGAACCGGCGCTTGGTGAACGGTTTGATAACAGACGAACGCACCGCCGAAGGCCTGCTCTCCGCCTGACAACCCCATGAAATCGCAAGACTAACGGCTGCTGCGTCAGCATTATTGCCCTATGGCTGATGCGCATTTCGCGCATAGCCCGCTTGACACTGCTGCATGACATGTGAACATTTGCCCATCGCTGAAACAAATGCCCGTTTCAGTTCAGGGAGGAATATCGATGAAACTGACACCCATTCTCGTGGGCGCGTTCACCCTTGCGCTGGCAGCTTCTGCCTCGGCGCAGACGCTCACCATCGCCACCGTCAACAATGGCGACATGGTCCGCATGCAGGGCCTCTCCTCGGCTTTCACCGAGGAAACCGGAATTGAACTCAACTGGGTCGTGCTGGAAGAAAATACCCTTCGCCAGAACGTCACCACCGACATCGCCACCAATGGCGGCCAGTATGACGTGATGACCATCGGCACCTACGAAGCCCCGATCTGGGCCAAGCAGGGTTGGCTGAAGCCCCTCGACGGCCTCGCCGCCAATGCCGAATACGACGTCGATGACCTGCTCCCGGCCATCCGCGACGGCCTCTCCTCCGAAGGCAAGCTCTATGCAGCCCCCTTCTATGGCGAAAGCTCCTTCATCATGTACCGCAAGGACCTGATGGAAAAAGCCGGCCTCGAAATGCCCGAAGCCCCGACCTGGGAATTCATCGGCGAAGCCGCCCGCGCCATGACGGATCGGTCTGCGGATATCAATGGCATCTGCCTCCGCGGCAAGGCCGGCTGGGGCGAGAACATGGCTTTCCTCACCGCCATGTCCAACTCCTTCGGCGCCCGCTGGTTCGACGAAAACTGGAAGCCCCAGTTTGATCAGCCGGAATGGAAGTCGACCCTCGACACCTATCTCTCGCTGATGACCGATGCCGGCCCGTCCGGCGCCTCGTCCAACGGCTTCAACGAAAACCTCACCCTGTTCCAGCAGGGCAAGTGCGGCATGTGGATCGATGCCACCGTCGCCGCATCCTTCGTCACTAACCCCGATGACTCCACCGTCGCTGATCAGGTTGGCTTTGCCCTCGCGCCCGACAATGGTCTGGGCAAGCGCGGCAACTGGCTCTGGGCATGGTCGCTGGCTATCCCGGCGTCCTCGCAGAATGCCGAGGCTGCCGAGCAGTTCATCGATTGGGCAACAAACAAGGACTATCTGGCAACCGTCGCCGCACAGGACGGCTGGGCCAACGTTCCCCCGGGCACCCGCACCTCGCTCTACGAGAATGCGGACTACCAGGCTGCCGCACCCTTCGCCAAGATGACGCTGGACTCCATCAACGCCGCCAATCCGAGCGAACCCACCGTCAAGCCGGTCCCCTATGTCGGCGTGCAGTTCGTCGCCATTCCCGAGTTTGCCGGTATCGGCACCAATGTCGGCCAGCTCTTCTCGGCCGCCCTTGCTGGCCAGATGTCGGCTGACGACGCCCTGGCCCAGGCTCAGGAAGCAACCACCCGCGACATGACCCGCGCTGGTTACATCAAGTAGTCTTCGAGCCGTACCGCAGGTAAATTCGCTCCGGTGGAGCGAATTTAGGTGAGAAGGCCATGAGGGCTACGCCCGAATGGCGAACATCTCCCACCGCCCGGTCAAAGGTCCCCTCTGGAGACCGGGCGGTTTCTCTTTCCGGAACTCCACGGGCCGGACGCTTGCGCCCCGCCCTGTCGCCCTCGCCGCTGGAGCAGCCGCTAAATGGCCACCGCACAGACCCGCAATCTCTCTCGCATCATGATGGCGCCTGCCGTCATCGTCCTGCTCATCTGGATGATCGTGCCGCTGGTCATGACCCTGTGGTTCTCCTTCCAGAACTACAGCCTGATCAATCCCATGATGACCGGCTTCGCCGGCTGGGCGAACTATATCTACGTCATCGGCGACCCCAGCTTTACCCAGTCGCTGGTCAACACGCTGATCCTCGTCGGCGGCGTGCTGCTGATCACCATCATCGGCGGCATCTTCCTGGCGCTCCTGCTCGACCAGCCCATCTGGGGCCAGGGCATTCTGCGCATCATCGTTATCTCGCCCTTCTTCGTCATGCCGCCCGTCGCGGCGCTGATCTGGAAGAACGGTTTCATGCATCCCGGCTACGGCATGCTGGGTCACCTCTGGAAATTCTTCGGCCTCCAGCCGGTCGACTGGTTCAACCAGTACCCGCTGTTCTCGGTCATCGTCATCGTCGCCTGGCAATGGCTGCCCTTTGCGACCCTGATCCTGCTCACCGCCCTCCAGTCGCTCTCCGAAGAGCAGCGCGAGGCGGCGGAAATGGACGGCGCCAATGCGGCCAACCGTTTCCGCTACATCATCCTGCCGCACATGGCCCGCTCGATCACCATCGTGATCCTGATCCAGACCATTTTCCTGCTCGGCATCTTTGCGGAAATCCGCGTCACCACCGGCGGCGGCCCCGGCTATGCCTCCACCAACATTGCCTTCCTCGTCTTCCGCACCGGCATCCTGTCCAACGACATCGGTGCCGGCTCCGCGGGTGGCGTCGTCGCCGTCATCATCGCCAACGTGGTCGCATTCTTCCTGATGCGCGCCGTGGGGAAAAACCTCGATGCATAGTGCCATGAAGACAATGTCTCTGGGTGCTCAAGCACTCCCACACCCACGGTGTCATCCCGGCCTTGAGCCGGGACCCATCCCGAGATCGCGCCACGGCCGCAAGGTCGCAGCGTCGACGCACGACCCCCGCACGGCACAGATGTTCATGGCGGAGAAGCAATAAATGGCACGCAACGTCGCAGTTCAGACCCGCATCGGCTTCACCATCCTGGCCTGGGCCATCGCGCTCCTGCTGTTCTCGCCCATTCTCTGGGTGCTTCTGACGGCCTTCAAGACCGAGGCCGAGGCGATCGCCGCCTCGCCCACCTTCTTCCCCCAGACCTTCACGCTCGAAAACTTCGGCGCCGTGCAGGATCGATCGGACTATTTCAAGCACGCCACCAATTCGATCCTGGTTTCGGTCGGGTCGACCCTGCTGGGCCTCGTCATCGGCATTCCCGCCGCCTGGGCCATGGCCTTTGCGCCCACCAAGCGCACCAAGGATGTGTTGATGTGGATGCTCTCCACCAAGATGATGCCTGCCGTCGGCGTGCTGATCCCGATCTACCTGATCTTCCGCGACCTGCGCCTGCTCGACACCGTGCATGGCCTGACGCTGATCATGACCCTGATCAACCTGCCCATCATCATCTGGATGCTCTACACCTACTTCAAGGAAATCCCGGTCGATATCCTTGAAGCTGCCCGCATGGATGGTGCCGAGCTCTGGAACGAGATCGTCCACGTCCTCGTCCCCATGGCCGTGCCCGGCATCGCCTCGACCCTGCTGCTCAACGTGATCCTTGCCTGGAACGAAGCCTTCTGGACCATCACGCTGACCTCGGGCCGCGCCGGGACGCTCACCGCCTTCATCTCCTCCTTCTCCAGCCCGCAAGGTCTGTTCCTTGCCAAGCTGTCGGCGGCATCGCTGCTCGCCATCGCGCCGATCCTGCTCATGGGCTGGTTCAGCCAGAAACAACTCGTCCGCGGCCTCACCTTCGGCGCTGTGAAATAAAGGACTGAAATTATGGGCTCTATCTCACTCCGCAACGTCAAGAAGTCCTTCGGCGAGGTCCACATCATCCCGGACATTTCGCTCGATATCAAAGACGGCGAATTCGTCGTCTTCGTCGGCCCCTCGGGCTGCGGCAAGTCTACCCTGCTGCGCCTGATCGCCGGCCTCGAAGACACCACCGGCGGCACCATCCTGCTCGATGGCGAGGACATGACCAAGGCGCCGCCCGCCCGTCGCGGCCTCGCCATGGTGTTCCAGTCCTATGCGCTCTATCCGCATATGACCGTGCGCGACAACATCGCCTTCCCGCTGAAAATGGCCAAGGCCAGCCAGGCCGAGATCGACAAGAAGGTCGAATACGCCGCCCGCACGCTGAACCTTTCCTCCTATCTCGATCGCCGTCCGCGCGCCCTGTCCGGCGGCCAGCGCCAGCGCGTCGCCATCGGTCGCGCCATCGTGCGTGAACCCAAGGCCTTCCTGTTCGACGAACCCTTGTCGAACCTCGACGCCGCGCTCCGCGTCAACATGCGCCTCGAAATCACCGAGCTGCACCAGCAGCTCAAGACCACCATGATCTACGTCACCCACGACCAGGTCGAGGCCATGACCATGGCCGACCGCATCGTCGTGCTCAATGCCGGCAATGTGGAGCAGTTCGGCTCCCCGCTCGATCTCTACAAGAAGCCCGCCAACCGCTTCGTCGCCGGTTTCATCGGCTCGCCCAAGATGAACTTTGTCGACGGTCCGGAAGCCGCAAAGCACAACGCCCATTCGATCGGCGTCCGCCCCGAACACGTCGCCATCTCCAAGACCACCGTCCCTGGCGCCTGGAAGGGCAAGGTCGGTGTTGCCGAACAGCTCGGCTCCGACACCTTCCTCCACGTCCATGTCGACGGCATGGAACTGATGACCGTCCGCACCGACGGCGACCAGACCTTCAACCACGGCGACGACGTCTACCTCACGCCCGACCCCACCCGCATCTACAAGTTCGATGCGGCAGGCAAAGCAATCTGACACCGGACTCTCGGCCCCTGCGTCCCTCCCCCTTTTCAGGAGGAGGCCAGGAGGGGGTACCCACTTAGATAAAAGACTCGGTCGAAGGACCAGGACCATGACCACCAAACTTTCCGCCGCTGCCCTTCCCGAGATCACCACGGCTGCCGTCCCAGCCTACGACCGCAATGCCTTGAAAGCCGGCATCGTCCATTTCGGTGTCGGCAATTTCCACCGCGCCCATCAGGCCGTCTATCTCGATGATCTCTTCGCCACTGGCAGCGATCACGACTGGGCCCTGATCGGCGCCGGTGTCCGCGACGCCGACGAGGCCATGCGCCAGAAACTCAAGGCGCAGGATTGGCTGACCACAGTTGTCGAACAGGAAGCCGACAGCAGCGCCGCCCGCGTCACCGGCGGCATGATCGACTATCTCAAGCCCGGCGATACCGCTGCCATCATCGAACAGCTGGCCGATCCGGCCATCCGCATCGTCTCCCTCACCATCACCGAGGGCGGCTACTACATCGACCCCGCTTCCCAGAAGTTCGATCCAACCCATCCCAACATCGCCTGGGATGCGAAAAACATCGACGCGCCCAAGACCGTTTTCGGCCTCATCGTCGCCGGCCTGCGCCTGCGTCGTCAGCGCGGCATAGCGACCTTTACCGTCATGAGCTGCGACAACATCCCGGGCAACGGACATGTCACGCAAAACGCTATCCTGGGGTTAGCCAATCTGGTCGATCCGATACTGGCGATCGAATGGGGTGAGACTGTCGCCTTTCCAAACGGCATGGTCGACCGCATCACCCCCGCCACCTCGCCGCGCGAAATCGCGCTGCTGGCGGAAAACTTCGGCATCGACGACGCCTGGCCGGTCTTTTGCGAAAACTTCAAGCAATGGGTGCTGGAAGACAATTTCCCCGCCGGCCGTCCGGCGCTGGAAAAGGTCGGCGTCCAGTTCGTCGAGGATGTCGCGCCCTACGAGCACATGAAGATCCGCATTCTCAACGGCGGCCACGCCACCATCGCCTATCCGGCCGGCCTGATGGACATTCACTTCGTCCACGAGGCCATGGAAAACGAGCTGGTCTCGGCCTTCCTCACCAAGGTCGAGCAGGACGAAATCATCCCCATCGTGCCCCCCGTGCCCGATACAAATCTGGAAGACTATTACGCCCTCTGCCAGACGCGCTTTTCCAATCCCAAGATCGGCGACACCATCCGGCGTCTCGCCCTGGACGGCTCCAATCGCCAGCCAAAATTCATCATCCCATCCGCACTGGATCGCGTTCAAAGTGGACAATCCGTTAGCGGATTGGCCCTCGTAAGCGCCCTCTGGTGCCGCTACTGCTACGGCGAAACCGACAGCGGCGCGGTCATCGAACCCAACGACCCCAGCTGGGATCGCCTCACCGCCCAGAGCAGGCTGGCCAAGGATAATCCCGCCGCCTGGCTCGAAATGGCCGACATCTACGGCGACCTTGCCAGGGACCCCACCTTCGCCGCCGCCTTCACCAAGGCCCTGACAACGCTCTGGGAAATCGGCACCAAGGCAACCCTGGAGCGGTATCTGGCCAACACTCTCTGAGACATAGCCAAGTTGATGTTGATCGTCTAACGTCGCCCCAAAACGAGGGAAGAGGGCGCCGATCTTTGACGCAAAACCTTCTGGTTGCTGTTGATGTGGGTACGGGGAGTACCCGGGCGGGGGTGTTGACGGCGGAGGGCAAATTGCTTGCCCGCGCCGAATGTCCCATCGCCATGAATCGCACCGATGCGAACCACGCCGAACACGACAGCACCCAGATCTGGCAGGCCACCTGCGCCGCCATCCGCCAGGCCATGGCCGAGGCAAAAGCCCTTCCTGAACAAGTGGTTGGCCTGAGCTTTGACGCCACCTGCTCCCTCGTCGTCCGCGACGCCGGGGGCCAGCCCGTCACCGTCTCCACCAATGGCGAAAGCCGCTGGGACACCATTGTCTGGCTCGACCACCGCGCCCTCGCCGAAACCGACGAAGCCAATTCCACCGGCCACGAGGTACTGAACTATGCCGGCGGCGTCATGTCGCCGGAAATGGAAGTGCCCAAGCTCATGTGGCTCAAGCGCCATATGCCGCAAAGCTGGGCCAGGGCCGCCATGATGTTCGACCTGGCCGATTTCCTCTCCTGGAAAGCCACCGGCTCGCTCGATCGCAGCCAGTCGACCCTCGTCTGCAAATGGACCTACCTGGCCCACAAGGACACGCCCTGGCAGCCCGATTTTCTGAGGCAGGTCGGCCTCGAGGACATGCTCGAAAAAGCCGCGCTACCTGCCAAAGCCAGCCCCGTCGGCGCCGACCTTGGCCCGCTGACCGAACAGGCCGCCGCCGACCTTGGTCTCACCACCCGATGCCATGTCGGTGTCGGCCTGATCGATGCCCATGCCGGCGCCTTGGGTGTTCTCGGCGCCTTCACCCACGACGTCCAGACCATCGACCGCCACCTCGCCCTGATTGCCGGAACCTCGAGCTGCGTCATGGCCTTGTCGGCCGAAGACCGCCCCACCCAGGGCGTCTGGGGCCCCTATTTCGGCGCCGTCCTCCCTGGCGTCTGGCTCAACGAAGGCGGCCAGTCCGCCACCGGCGCCCTGCTCGATCACATCATCCGCTGGCATGGTGCCGGCGGCGAACCGACCACGCAGATGCACCAGTCCATCGCCACCCGCATCATGCAACTGCGCGCCACCGAAGGCCTCGCACTCGCCCATCGCCTCCATGTCCTGCCCGACTTCCACGGTAACCGCTCGCCCTTGGGCGACCCCTTTGCCCTCGGCGTCATTTCCGGCCTGACCCTCGACAGCGATTTCGACTCGCTCTGCCGCCTTTACTGGCGCACCTGCGTTTCCATTGCCCTCGGCGTTCGCCACATTCTCGAAACGCTCAACACTCGCGGCTACGCCATCGACACGCTCCATGTGACCGGCGGCCACACCAAAAACCCCATCCTGATGGAGCTCTACGCCGACGCCACCGGCTGCACCGTGGTCGAATCTTCGGCCAAGGATGCCACCCTCCTCGGCATGGCCATGGTCGCCGCCACCGCCGCCGGCCTTTATCCCAGCCTCGATCAGGCCTGTGTCGCCATGCAGCAAGGCGGCACCTCCCGCGCCCCGGACCCCGCCGCCCGCTCGCAATTCGACAAGGACTATGCCATCTTCCTCGAAATGCTGCGCCAGCGGCAGGTTATCGACGACATGGTTGGGGCCTAGCAGCCTAGCGCGACACAGGCTAAGCTCCTCGCCGGGAAGTCAAAATCTGTGGCCTGAAGCGAGCGACCTGAGCGCATGTCGATCAAAGCCGCCGTCTATCATCTGACGCACTACAAGTATGACCGCCCGGTCGTCCTGCAGCCCCAGATCATCCGCCTGCAGCCTGCGCCCCATTCGCGCACCAAGGTGCTGAGCTATGCGCTCAAGGTCTCGCCCGGCCTGCATTTCACCAATGTGCAGCAGGACCCCTATGGCAATTTCCTGACGCGCTTCGTGTTTCCCGAGCCGGTCACCGAGCTCAAGATCGAGGTCGAACTGGTCGCCGACATGACGGTCTACAACCCCTTCGACTTCTTCGTCGAAGAAACAGCCGAGACCTTCCCCTTCCAATATCCGGCCGACATCCGCGACGACCTCTCCATCTACATGACCCCCGAGCCGGCCGGTCCGCTGCTGCAGAAATTCCTCGCAGGCATCGACAGGACACCAATGAATACGGTGAACTTCGTCACCGCGCTCAATGCCTCCATCCAGCAGCACATCGCCTATATCGTCCGCATGGAAACCGGTGTCTGGACTCCCGAGGAAACCCTTGGCAACGCCCGCGGCTCCTGCCGGGATTCTACCTGGCTGTTGGTCCAGACCCTGCGCCACCTCGGCTTTGCCGCCCGCTTCGTCTCCGGATATCTCATCCAGCTCAAGCCCGACCTCGTTTCGCTCGATGGTCCCGCCGGCACCGACCATGATTTCACCGACCTCCACGCCTGGTGCGAAGTCTATCTCCCCGGCGCCGGCTGGGTGGGTCTCGACCCGACCTCAGGCCTGCTCACCGGTGAATCGCACGTCCCACTGGCCGCCACTCCGCACTACCGAAACGCCGCACCCATTTCCGGCTTTGCTTCCTTCGCCGAGGTCGATTTCGCCTTCGACATGACGGTGACCCGCGTCGCCGAGCACCCGCGCATCACCAAACCCTTTTCCGACGCCAGCTGGGACCAACTCGACGCCTTGGGCCATCAGGTCGACAAGACCCTGGCGGAAAACGACGTCCGCCTCACCATGGGCGGCGAACCGACCTTTGTCTCCGTCGATGATTTCGAGGCCGATGAATGGAACACCGGCGCCGTCGGCCCGACCAAGCGCCGCCTCGCCGATGACCTGATCCGCCGCCTGCGCACCCGCTTCGCCCCCAATGGTCTGCTCCATTACGGCCAGGGCAAGTGGTACCCCGGTGAATCGCTGCCGCGCTGGACCTTCTCGCTCTACTGGCGCCTCGACGGCAAGCCGGTCTGGAGCGATGAAAAGCTGATCGCCCGCGAGGGCGTCAAGACCGACGCCACCCATGCCGACGCTCGCAAATTCCTCGACGCCTTTGCGCGCAACCTCGGCCTCACCGGCGAAACCATCGCCGAAGCCTATGAAGACCCCGGCGAATGGCTGCTCAAGGAAGCCAATCTCCCCGCCAATGTCGATCCCGCCAATTCCGAGCTGGCCGATCCCGAAGCCCGCTCGCGCATGAAGACGGTCTTCGAACGCGGCCTGACCAATCCCACCGGCTATGTCCTGCCGGTACAGCGCTGGAATGCCGTCGCCTCCAATCCCTGGTTGACCGAGAAGTGGAAGACCCGGCGCGGCAAGCTCTTTCTCGCGCCCGGCGACAGCCCCGCCGGCTATCGCCTGCCACTGACGTCGCTCAAGCACATTGCCCCCACGGCCTATCCCCACGTCGTGGCGCAGGACCCCGGCGAACCGCGCGGACCGCTCCCCGATCCGGTGGAGGCGCTGACCCGCCAGAAGACCGGCCTTGAGGCCGATCCCCGGGCCCAGGCCACCACTGATTTCACCGCCGCCACCATGCAGCAGGACCGCACCGAGCAGGTCATCAGCGAAATCCTCGGTGAAGTCCGCACCGCCGTCACCGCCGAAATCCGCGACCACCGCCTCTGTGTCTTCCTGCCCCCGGTCGAGCGGCTGGAGGACTATCTAGAACTGGTCGCGGCAACCGAAGCAGCGGCCAAAAAGATCGGCCAGCCGGTCCATCTCGAAGGCTATGCCCCACCCCACGATCCGCGCCTCAACGTCATCCGCGTCGCGCCCGACCCGGGCGTCATCGAGGTCAATATCCACCCCGCCGCCAGCTGGGACGATTGCGTTGCCACCACCAGTGCCATTTATGAAGAGGCGCGGCTGAGCCGGCTGGGCGCCGACAAGTTCATGATCGACGGCCGCCACACCGGCACTGGCGGCGGCAATCACGTCGTGGTCGGCGGCGCCACCCCAGACGACAGTCCCTTCCTCCGTCGCCCGGACCTGCTGAAATCGCTGGTGCTTCACTGGCAGCGCCATCCGGCCATGAGCTATCTCTTTTCGGGTCTCTTCATCGGCCCGACCAGCCAGGCGCCGCGCTTCGACGAGGCGCGCCACGACTCGCTCTACGAACTAGAAATCGCCATGGCCCAGGTGCCCCATCCAGCCTCGGGCGAACCCGCGCCGCGGCCCTGGCTGGTCGATCGCCTGTTCCGCAATCTCCTCGTCGATGTCACCGGCAATACCCATCGCTCGGAAATCTGCATCGATAAGCTCTTCTCCCCCGATGGCCCAACCGGCCGCCTCGGCCTCGTCGAATTCCGCGGCTTTGAAATGCCGCCCAATGCCCGCATGTCGCTGGCCCAGCAGGTGCTGATCCGCGCGCTCATCGCCCGCTACTGGACCGACCCGCTCGACGGCAGCTTCACCCGCTGGGGCACGACCCTGCATGACCGCTTCATGCTGCCCCACTATGTCTGGCAGGATTTCCTCGACATCATCGCCGATCTCGACCGGCACGGTTTCAAGCTCGATCCGGCCTGGTTCGCGGCCCAGCTCGAATTCCGCTTCCCCTTCTGCGGCGAGGTTGAATACGACGGCATCCGGCTCGAACTGCGCCAGGCACTTGAACCCTGGCACGTCATGGGAGAACAGGGCGCCATCGGCGGCACCGTCCGTTTTGTCGATAGCTCCGTCGAACGTCTGCAGGTCAAGCTCGAAGGCCTCAATCCCGAGCGCTACGCCGTCGCCTGCAACCAGCGCCCCGTGCCGCTGCGGACCACCGATACGGCGGGCACCGCCGTTGCCGGCGTCCGCTACAAGGCCTGGCAACCCGCTTCGGGCCTGCATCCCGTCCTGCCCGTCAACACGCCACTGGTCTTTGACATTTACGATCGCTGGACCCAGCGGCCCGTTGGCGGTTGCGTCTATCACGTCGCCCATCCCGGCGGCCGCAACTACGAGACCTTCCCGGTCAACGGCAATGAGGCCGAGGCGCGTCGCCTCGCCCGCTTCATTCCGCAGAATCACACTGCCGGCGGTTACATGTTACGCGCCGAAAAGCCTGCGGACGAATACCCGCTGACGCTTGACCTGCGCCGTCCGCCGCGATTTTGGTAGCGCATGGAAATGCGTGAGAGAAAAAGTCGCGGAAAGAGCCCGGCCGGAGCCAGCATCGTTGCTGACTATCGGCTGCAGCCCGGCATTCCCGACGAGATGATTGACCCCCAGGGCAATGTGCGCCCTGGCTGGTCCCAGCTCATGGCCGAGTTCGACAAGCTCGGCCCAACGGAACTCGCCGCCCGCTTCGAGCGGGCCGATCAATATCTGCGCGATGCCGGCGTCTTCTATCGCAAGTATGACGGCGCCGAAGGCAAGGAACGCGACTGGCCGCTGGCCCACGTGCCCCTGCTCATCGACGAAGCCGACTGGTCGCGCATTTCAACCGGCCTGATCCAGCGCGCCGAACTGCTCGAAACCGTCATTGCCGATATCTATGGCGACAATCGTCTGGTCCAGCAGGGCCTCCTGCCGCCCGAACTCGTCGCCCAAAATGGCGAATTCCTGCGCCCCCTGGTCGGCGTCCGTCCCGTCAGCGGCCACTATCTCCACTTCTGCGCCTTCGAACTCGGCCGTGGCCCCGATGGCGCCTGGTGGGTTCTGGGCGATCGCGCCCAAGCCCCTTCCGGCGCCGGCTTTGCTCTGGAAAACCGCGTCGCCACCACGCGCGCCCTGTCCGACATCTATGCCGAGATGAATGTCCAGCGGCTCGCCGGCTTTTTCCGCGATTTCCGCGACATGCTCTTTGCCGATGCCAAGCGCGACGGCGGCCGCGTCGGCATCCTGACGCCAGGCCAGCTCAACGAAACCTATTTCGAACACGCCTATATCGCCCGCTATCTCGGCCTCATGCTACTTGAAGGCGAAGACCTGATCGTCGAGGACGGCAATGTCATGGTCCGCACCGTGGCCGGCCTCAAACCGGTCAGCGTCCTCTGGCGCCGCATGGATGCCAGCTTCGTCGATCCGCTCGAACTCCGCTACGACAGCCGCATCGGCACCCCGGGCATGGTCGAAGCCCTGCGCAACCGCTCGATCTCCATGATCAACGCACTGGGCACCGGCCTGCTCGAAACCCGCGCCCTGGCGGCCTTTATGCCCCGCCTCGCGCAAAAGCTGCTCGGCCAGGACCTGTTGCTGCCTGAAATCGCCACCTGGTGGTGCGGCCAGCCGGGCGAGCAAAGCCATGTGCTCGACAATTTCGACAATCTGCTGATCGGCCCGGCTTTCGCCACCACCCTGCCCTTCGACGATCTGCGCGGCACGGCGCTCGGTTCGTCCATTCCCGAGGCCCAGAAGGCCATCCTGCGCGAGCGCATCCGCGCCAATGGCGCCGACTATGTCGGCCAGGAGCCAGTGCAGCTTTCGACCGCCCCGGTCTATGTCGATGGCAAGCTCCAGCCACGCCCGATCACCCTCCGCGTTTTTGCTGCCCGCACTGCCGAAGGCTGGACCATCATGCCCGGCGGCTTCGCCCGCGTCGGCTCCAATCTCGATACTTCCGCCATCGCCATGCAGCGCGGCGGCCAGGCCGCCGACGTCTGGGTGCTTTCCTCCAAGCCTGTCGAGCGCGTCTCTCTGCTCCCCCAGGATGGCGAAAAGCTGGTGCGCAACTCGCCCGGCAGCCTGCCCAGTCGCGCCGCCGACAATCTGATCTGGCTGGGCCGTTACGCCGAGCGCTGCGAAGCCACCGTGCGAATCCTGCGCGCCTATAACGCCCGCCTCGCCGAACTCAGCAAGGCCGACCTGCCCATCCTTACCCATGCTGCCGACTTCCTCGACAGCATCGACGTCGATGCCAGCGAAGCCATGCCGCAGGGCCTGCTCGCCTCGATCGACAGCGCCGTTCATTCGGCCGGCCAGATCCGCGACCGCTTCTCGCCCGATGGATGGCTGGCGCTCGACGACCTGCAAAAAACCGCGCGCCGTTTCGCCACCCGCGTCCGCCCCGGCGATGACGCCACGCGCGCCATGACCGTGCTGCTGCGCAAGCTCGCCGGCTTCTCCGGTCTCGTGCATGAGAACATGTATCGCTTTGCCGGCTGGCGCTTCCTCGAACTCGGCCGCCGCCTTGAACGCGCCATCCAGATCGCCCGCATCGCCAGCCACCTGACCGGCCCCGATGCCCCCGACGGCTCGCTCGAAATGTTCCTCGAAATCGGCGACAGCGTCATGTCGCATCGCCGCCGCTACTCGGTCAGCGCCGGCACCCAGAGCGCCGTCGACCTCCTGGTCCTCGACCCGCTCAACCCGCGTTCCGTCCAGTTCCAGGTCACCGAATTGCGCAACCAGATCGAAATGCTCCCCGGCGGCGTGGAAGACGGCATCATGTCCCCGGTGGCCAAGGCCGCCCTGCAGATCGAAACCGACCTGCGCATCGCCGTCGCCGCCGACATGACACCCGACCGGCTCGACAAGCTGGCGGCCGATATCGGCATCCTGGCCGGCCTCGTCGCCGCAGCCTATTTCGTGTAGCGCCCATGCTCTACGATGTCCGCCTTTCGCTGCAATATGACTACGACGCCACCGTCCACGGCGGCCGCCACCTGATCCGCGTCGCCCCGATCACCATCCCCGGCGTGCAGCGCGTCGTCGCCTCGGGCCTCTCCTTTGATCCCCGCCCGCAGCGCGAAAACACCTTCACCGACTTCTTCGGCAATTCGGTCACCGAGGTGACCTATGCCGCCCCGCATGACCATCTCGAGATCAAGCTGACCGCCCGCGTCCAGGTCGAAGACCTTCTGCCTCCCGCCGACCTGTCGCCGACCCGCGATGCGCTGAAAGGCGAAATTGCCCGCTATTGGTCCGTCGAACCCGACAGCCCGCACCATTTCCTGGCCGCCTCGCCGCGCGTGCAACTCGTCTCCGCCATCACCGACTATGCCGCCGAAGCCACCGCGGACACGCCCTCCGTCATGGCCGCCGCCAATGCCCTCTGCATGGCCATCCACCGCGACTTTGCCTATGACCCCAAGGCCACCGACGTCGAAACCAAGCCCGCCGAAGCCTTCGCCCTGCGCAAGGGCGTCTGCCAGGATTTCGCCCATGTCATGATCGCCGGCCTGCGCGGTCTCGGCATCCCCGCCGGCTACGTCTCGGGCTTCCTCCGCACCAATCCGCCTCCGGGCAAACCGCGCCTCGAAGGCGCCGACGCCATGCATGCCTGGATCCGCGCCTGGTGTGGACAGCATGTCGGCTGGGTGGAATTTGATCCCACCAATGCCATGATCGCCGGCCCCGACCATATCGCCATCGGCCACGGCCGCGACTATGCCGATATCTCGCCCATCGTCGGCGTGCTCAAGACCCATGGCTCGCACGAGACCACCCAGTCCGTGGACGTCATCCGCGTCGAATAATCTGCGGGAACCAAATCCTCCGGCGGCCCGTTACTTGGCCACGCACAACAATGTGCCGAGCGCTTTCAGCAAAAGTGGTTTCCGGTTTTGCGGTTCGAAAGCGCGCCAACAAAGACTCAGCGGAGATGGACATGACCAACATGGAGATCAAGGCCCTCGAGAATGCCGGTCGCAGCACCATGGTGTGGACCGAAGGCTATGATGGGCAGACCCATTATGCCGAAGTGTTCAAGGCCCTTGCCCCCGCCATGCTGATCCTGGCCATCGCTGCCGGTCTTCTGGTCGCCATTCTCTGATAGCGATCGTCTAGCGTCACAAGAACAATAAGGAGAGCTACCATGGGCTTGGGTACAATTCTCATCATCATCCTCATTCTGCTGTTGATCGGCGCACTGCCCAATTGGGGTTATTCGCGCGGCTTCGGCTACGGCCCGTCCGGCATCCTGGGTGTCGTGCTGATCGTGATCCTCATCCTTGTGTTGATGGGCCGCATCTAGCGACAAACAGAAACAAAAACAGGCGCAGCCAGGTCACTGGTTCTCATTGATGAGACGCGCCCGCGGGAAGAAAGTCGCCCCCCTTTCCCCCGCCCCTTGCCACCCCAATGCACCCCGCGTGCATTGGGGTGTCTTCTCTTTGGGCCCCAGGGAACCTCAAGCAAATCCGGACGTTTAGCCCGCATCTAATCATGGAGCGTCATAATGGCCGACATTGCAGCCGATACCACCAAGCCCGCCGCCGCCCGCGCGGCCCGCGCCAGCAGCAAGATCCGCGAGGAGCAGCTCGAAGACCAGATCGCCCAGCTCCAGGACGATCTGAAATCCATCGCCTCGACCCTTGCCAAGCTCAGCAATGACAAGGTCAACGAGGCCAAGGCCGTCGCCAAGAGCGAGGCCCATCACCTCCAGCGCCAGGCCGAACATGTCGTCGAGGACGTGCAGGAAAAGGCTAGCGACATCGAACAGCAGCTCAAGGCCACCATCCGGGAAAAGCCCCTGACGGCGGTCGCCAGCGCAATCGGCATCGGCTACGTGCTCGCGCTCCTGTCGCGACACTAAGCGCCATGAACCTTCTGGTTCCCTTGGCTGGCCTGCTCGGCATCGAGATCGAACACATCACCGAGCGGGTCCGCAACGCCATCATTCTCAATACGGTGATAGCCGTCTTCGCCGCGATCGGCGCCGGCTTCCTGATCGCCGCCGGCTATATCGCTGTCGCCCAGCAACTGGGTGGACTCTACGCTGCGCTGATCTTTGGCGGCGGCTTCCTGATCCTGGCCCTGGCTGTCTATCTGGGCAGCCTGATCGGCAAGGGTCAGCACAAGCGTGCGGTTGCAGAAAAGCGCCGCTCCAGCGAGACCAGCGCCTTCATGACCACGGCAGCCGTGACGGCCCTGCCCGTCCTGTTGAAGTCGCCCCTCGTTCGCCGCTTCGGCATTCCCGCGGCAGCCCTTGCAGCCTTCTTCCTCGCCCGCAGCGGCGACAGGACGGACGACTAGGCGCTGGCCACTCCAGCTTCCACAAACTCGGTGTCACCCCGGCCTTGAGCCGGGGCCCATCTCGAGATCAAGCAACAGCCGCAAGGTCGAGGTATGGATCACCAACACCTTGCGGCTGTTTTGCAATCTCGGGATGGATCCCGGCTCAAGGCCGGGATGACATCCGGTATGTTGAAAACACAAAGAAGCCCTAAGCTTCCACTGGCAGCGGCATCCAGATCCGGGCCGTAACCCCATCCGGCGCGAAATCCAGCTTCACGTCGCTATCCAGCACCTTGGCCAGGCTCCGCTCGATCAGTCGCGCGCCCAGGCCATATTCGCCCGGCTTTTCGACCCTCGGCCCACCCACTTCGCGCCAGTTGAGCGATAGCCCGCGCACCGGCTCGTTCTGGATATTCCAGTCGATCTCCACCACGCCGCGCTCATTCGACCACGCGCCATAGCGATGCGCATTGGTGGTCAATTCATGCAGGATCAGCCCCAGCCCCACCGCATGGTCGGCCGGCAACGCCACGTCGTCGCCCCGCACTTCCGCCCGATCCGGCGCCGTTCTGAATCTGGGGCCCAATTGCGATGCGATGACTTCATAAAGCTGCACACCCGACCAGTCACGGTCGGCCAGCAGCACATGCGCGTCCGAAATGGTCCGCAACCGCCCGGAAAAGGCCTCGATGAAGCTCTTGGGATCAGGATTCTGCCGGATGGTCTGCCGTGCCACCGACTGGATCATCGCCAGCGTATTCTTGACCCGGTGATTGAGCTCGCGCAGCAGTAAGCGCGTCTGGTCCGCCGTCTGCTTGCTCTCGGAAATGTCGATGCAGGCGCCCATCATCACCAGCGGCCGCCCCTCGGAATCGCGTTGATAGACCCGCCCCCGCATGGTCAGCCAGAGCCCGGTGGTTGCTGCCCTGGCCTCCGTGCCGAAATCAACGCCTTCGCCAAAACTGGCATCGATGCCGGCCTGAACCGCCGCGCGATCATTGGCATGGGTTGCCGCCAGCACATCATCGAAATGGATCACCTGCCCCTCGGGCAGGTCATACATGCGGCGGAACATGTCGTTGCAGGTTACTTCACCGCTGCGCACGTCCCAAACCCAGGACCCCACCTTGCCCGCTTCCAGCGTCAGCGCGTGGCGCCATTCCTCGCGCATCAGCGCCGCCGCCGTCCGCGCCCTGACCCGCGCTTCATTCTTCAGTTCGAACAGCGTCGCCGCCAGCGCCGCCAGGTCAACCAGCTGGTCTTCCTGCTCTCGTTCAAACCTGTCTCGCGGCTTGGTATCGATAATGCAGAGACTGCCGATCTTTTGCCCACCAACCCGGATCGCCGCACCAGCGTAGAACACGATGTTCGGCCAGCCTGTGACGAGCGGATTGTCGGCAAAGCGCGGGTCTTTTGTAGCATCCAGCACGACCAGACTGTCGTCGTCGCTCGGCAGGGCAATCGTATGCGCACAAAAGGAGTCGGGAGTGGTCGTCTCGGTCAGTCCCTCGAGCCCGAAACAGGCCCGAAACCACTGGCGCTCCTTGTCGACCAGCGCCACCAAGGCAACTTCAGATCCGAAAACATGCGCCGCAGTACGGCTCAATCGCTCGAAATCGAGGTCTGGACCTGCGTCCATCACCTCCAATGCCGCAAGAGCCTCCAGCCGAACCGGATCGTCCACGACCTTTCGGACGTCCTCTGGCAGCGGACGGCTTGTCTCTGTCACTTGTCGTCCTGATGCACTACGGAGCCCCTGGGTAATCGTTCAAAACGGTTTCCACACAGAAAGGTTCCGCATTTTATTCGCTTTTTGGCAGCACCATTTTCAGCCCATCCGCATGGACCTCAAGCCTTACGGCAGGATCGAGGTTGATCAGCTCACCGTCCACCACCGCCTTGGCGCCGCGCTTGCGTTTGGGAAAATGCAGCGTCACTTCATCGATCTCCTTTTCCGAGACCAATGGGCTCTCCCGCCAGCGCCCCAGGGCTACATCCAGCGCCAGCCGCAACAGCCCGAACGTTCCAAGCGGCGCGGCAATATAGACTCCCAGAACATGCCGGCCCAGCCCGTCCGCGTGGATCAATCCATCGCCCAGCGGATTATTGGATATCGCAATGCCCGATACCATCCGCCTCTCGATCCCCTTTGATGTATGCAACTCCGCCTCGAATTGCGGCGGGTTCATCGCCGCCGCGCCAATCGCCCGCAGGCTCGCCACCATTTTGCCAACCCGGCTGCGATAGGTCATGTTCTCCCGAATGCGCACCAGCCGCGCATGAATGCCCACGCTGAACTGATGCACAAATGGCCGCCCGTTGGCCGTGGCGATATCGACCGCTCCAACCTCGCCATCGGCAATGGCCTCCAATGCCTCTTCGAGCACCAGAGGCACTTTCATCGCACGGGCAAACAGGTTCATCGTTCCCGCTGGCAGGATGGCTAGCGGCGTTTCGGTCCGAAAGGCAATCGCTGCCGCCGTCGAGATCGTGCCATCGCCACCGCCGGCAATGATCGCGCCCACACCCGCTTCTCGCGCCGCTTTCTCCAGCTCTTTTTCAACCTGCTTGCCATCGACGATCCGGCAATCCAGCGTATCGCCATGCCGCTCGAAGATCGCCGTCGCGCTGCGGCAGAATTCATCGAGATCCATGGTGCGCAAGGTACCGCCGCCGCGGTTCAGAACGGCGATGAAATGCAAGCCAGCCTCCCGATTGCAATCTCAGCTCGCGGGCTTACCGCTTTCAAGGCCCGGCATGGGCACGCTGACACAGAGCCCACCCTGCGCCTGCCGCTCATAAACTGGCGCACCGCCAAATTGGTTCGATAGCTGCACGACGATAACCGAGCCGAGCCCGTGTTCGCCCGCTGGTTGCTCGCCCTGGAGGCCCACTCCATCGTCGGCAACCTTGAGCACGGGCACACCCTCAGCATCATGCTTCAGCGTCACCACGATCGTCCCACCACGGCCATTGGGAAAAGCATGCTTGAGCGCATTGGTCACCAACTCTCCGGCAAGAATGCCGATCGTTGTCGCATCACGCGCGCTGACCAAGATCGGATCGAAATCGCTCTCGACCGTCACATTGCGCGCATCGGTCGCGGTGACGACAATGTCTTCCAGCACCGCGCCGAGAAATTCGTCCGCACTGGCCGTCTCGAAATCCTTGCCCAGTCGAAGGCGGCGATGCGCCGAGGCAATGGCGTGGACGCGCGACCGCGCCGCTTCCAGCGCACCCTTCACCTCGTCGGACTTGCTGCGCAGCATCTGCAGCCCGAGCAGCGACGATACTGTCGCCAGCGAATTGCCGATCCGGTGATTGGCATCCTGCAGCAGCGCCTCGACGCGCTGCCGCTCCTGGTCCGCATGCGCCCGTGCCTCTTCCAGCGCCTGCGTCCGATCCAGCACATGGGCTTCGAGCACTTCATTTTCGCTGTGCAGCAGGTCGGCGCTCAGCGCCAGCTCGCTGACCTTGCGTTGCGTCCGCGACAGCAGCGCATAGGACAGGATCACCGCAGCCGCGAGCGCCGTGATGATCGAACCGACAAGCCAGCGCCGGTATTCGTCGATCTCCCGATTGCGCTGCAGCAGCTTGGCATTCTCCTCCTCGACGAATTGCTGCAGGGACTCCTGCAGTCCACCCATCATGCGCTCGCCCATCCCGGATTCAATCAGCCGCCGCGCATCGCCCGAGCGCATGTCCTGCACCAGTTCGACACTGCGCCCCATCTCCGCCGACTTTCCGATGATGTCACCGGCAATCGCGCGCACGCGCTCCGCCTGCTGTGGGTCGTTTTCGGTAAGGCCGGTCAGGCTCAGCAGCCTGTTGCCGATCGCCTCGGACGCTTGTTGGTAGGAACCGAGATAGGTGTCATCGCGGGTCAGCAGAAAGCCGCGCTGTGCACTCTCCGCCTCGCTCAGCGCCAGATTGAGCTCGCGCGCCTGATTGCGCACTTCATAGGTGTGGACGATATCGCCGATCTGCCGGTTGATGCCCTGCACCAGCACCAGCGCCGCAACCGCAGCCAGCAGAACCAGGGCCAACGAAGCCATGACGGCAATACGCCGCATAACCCGGCGATTGAGCCGGGCTGTGGCCTGCTTGATACCGATCCCTTCGCTCAGGTTCATCGCCGTCATCAGCCGAGTGCTCGCTTCTGGACCACGGACCCCACTGCAATGCCCCAGGCGAATGGCAGATTTGAGGCTATTTGCACGTTCATATCAAGGGCCGCTTACGCTCGGTCAGCCCCTCCCAATCGGCCAGCGTCATCAATCCCTCGACATCCAGCACTTCGCAGGACCGGTCGTGCCAGTGGATCAGCCCGTGATCGGCCAGCTTGCGCAGCGTCTTGTTGGTATGAACGATCGACAGGCCAAGCGTATCGGCCACATGCATCTGCGTGATCGGAATATAGAGCGCATTCTCCCCGCTCAGCCCCACCGATGCAGCCCGATGATACAGGAAGGCCAACAGATAGGCCGCGCGCTCCAGCGCCGTCCGCCTGCCGAGGCTGAGCAGGTGATCGTCAAGCATCCGCTCTTCCTGCGCCGCGATCCAGGTGATATCGAACCCAAGCCCCGGATGGTTGCGGAACATCTCTTCCATCCGGTTGCGCTGGAACACGCAGAGCACCAGCGGCGACAGCGCCTCCACCGAGTGCTGCATTTCCCCGATCACCGTACCCTGCAACCCGATGAGGTCCCCCGGCAGCATGTAATTGAGGATTTGCCGCCGTCCGTCCGGCAGGCTCTTGTAGCGAAACGCCCAGCCTGACAGCAGCGTATAAAGATGTGGGCTATGGCTGCCCTCGGCAATCAGCGTGGTGCCGGTTTCGGCCACCAGTTCACCGGTCTTGAAACTTGAAACGAAGCGCAATTCCTGCGGTTCGAAGTCGCGGAAACTCGGCATGGCCCGCAGGGGACATTGCTCGCAAGGAACCCTCCGGCCGGAGCTGGGCAGAACAAGACTCAAGGAACACCATTTGACGCTGAAGAATGGTGATCAGCCAACGCCATGATTGCAAAACCCGTTCCAAAACATGTCAAACTTAAATGACAGCAGCGGCTTGAGGCCCCATCAGAAGGATCAACGCGCGCGGACTGACCATGCTCAAAGACCGGAAAGTCCTCATCGTCGAGGCAGAATTCCTCATCGCCCTCGACCTGCAGCGCATGCTCGAGGCGCTGGGCGCCGGTCAGGTGCTGTTTGCCCGCAATGTCGAGGAAGCCCGCAAGCTTGAAGCCCATTGGCCCGACATGGCCCTCGCCATCGTCGAGCGCCGCAAGGACGACGACGATACCGCAGGCCTGTTGCTCGAACTCGGTCGGGCCGGCCTGGCGCTCGTGCAGATGACCAGCAATTTTGGCCTGCGCTACGACACCAGCCATGGCCCTGTCGTCGTCAAGCCAATCCCCGAAGATGCCTTGGCGAGCGCCGTTGCAGAGGCGCTCGCTAGTAAGCTTTAGAAACTGTGGTTGGACGTGGTCACCTGCGCCGAAACGGCATCGGGACCATAATCGGCTTCGCCACTGATCTTGAGGATATCCGTCAGGCGCGTCCGGGCGCGGCTCACACGGCTCTTCATCGTCCCCACAGCGCAATCACAGATCGCCGCCGCTTCTTCATAGGAGAAGCCCGAGGCGCCGATCAGGATCACCGCTTCGCGCTGATCGTCCGGCAACTGGCTCAGGGCCTTTTTGAAATCCTGCATGTCCATCGAGCCATACTGCGCCGGATGCACCGACAGGCGTTCGGTAAATGCACCATCGCTGTCCTGCACTTCACGGCCACGCTTGCGCATCTGGCTGTAGAACTCATTGCGCAGGATGGTGAAGAGCCAGGCCTTGATATTGGTGCCCATTTCGAAGCTGGACTGCTTGGCCCAGGCTTTCATCACGGTGTCCTGCACCAGATCGTCGGCCTTGTCATGCTTGCCGGTCAGCGACACGGCAAAGGCGCGCAGGCTTGGCAGGGTCGCCAGCATTTCGCGCTTGAACGAAGGTGTTTCGGCGGTGGTCATGCCGTTACTCTCCGTCACGAGGAGCATTTTTGCTCTTCTGCTGCTGCTCGGCATTGTCCAGCTTTTCCAGCAGGTCGAGCAATTGGTCAGGAACGCCTTCGTCCTGAACCGCACCATAGAGCGCACGCAAACGCGCGCCGATGTCCGTATTCGGACCCAGCCCATCATCTGCCCGCCCCGCCTGCGTACGCATACGTTGCTGGGTCACCAGTTTATCCTTTATCATGCCCGTCTGAACCGTCGGAAATTTGCCCACTTCGGCTTCCAAAATGCATGGCGTTAAAAAAAGTTCCGCGAGATCAGGAACTTTCTAACCAAGCCTCCGTTCTCCGATTTCGTGCTATCACGAGAAAAAAGCGTCACTGGGAGTTCAGATTAATGACTTTGTCCACGCGGATTGCTCCGCATCTGCCGTATCTGCGGCGGTTTTCTCGCGCCGTCACCGGCTCGCAGACCTCGGGCGATGCTTACGTGGCAGCGACCCTCGAAGCTCTCATCGCCGACATCTCGCTTTTCCCCGAAGCGTCGAACGATCGCATTGCGCTCTATAAGCTCTTTTCTGCGCTCTTCTCGTCTTCGGCCGTCAGGATCCCGGAGCCCACGTCCTCCTTCGCCTGGGAACAGCGCGCGGCGAACAACCTCGCCAACCTGTCCCCCCGCCCGCGCCAGGCTTTCCTCCTGGTCGCCGTCGAAGGCTTCACCCATCAGCAGGCCGCCGAAATCCTCGCCGTCGCCGACAGCGAATTCGCGTCCCTCCTCGATGAGGCTTCGGTCGAAATCTCCCGCCAGGTGGCGACCGAAATCATGATCATCGAAGACGAGCCGCTGATCGCCATGGATATCGAGCAGCTTGTCGAAAGCCTCGGCCATAAGGTGGTGAGCGTCGCCCGCACCCACAAGGAAGCGGTCAACCTCTTCAGCCAGACCCAGCCGCGCATGATCCTTGCCGATATCCAGCTTGCCGACGGCAGCTCGGGCATCGACGCGGTCAACGACATCCTCAACAGCCATTCCGTGCCGGTGATCTTCATCACCGCCTTCCCGGAGCGCCTGCTGACCGGCGAACGTCCCGAGCCGACCTTCCTCGTCACCAAGCCCTTCAACCCAGACATGGTCAAGGCGCTGATCAGCCAGGCCCTGTTCTTCGACGAAGGCTCGCGCGCAGCAGCCTAAAGCACACAAAAAGTTCCATCGAAAAGGCCGGGTCCATCCCGGCCTTTTTCTTTGCGCTACAGGAACCTGCGTCCTGAAGAGTCGTTGTTTATGCAACGATTTCACAAGGAGAGTTACCATGCTCTACTACGCACTCGTCTTCCTCGTTATCGCCCTGATTGCTGGCGTTCTTGGCTTCGGCGGCATTGCCGGCGCCTCTGCCGGTATCGCCCAGATCCTGTTCTTCCTGTTCCTGGCTTTCCTCGTCGTGTCGCTGCTGGTGGGCCTGTTCCGCCGCGGCGCCCGTTAAGGCTCCCGGTCCAGCACTGAACAATCCATGGCTTCGCCTATGGCGAAGCCATTTTTGTCCCCGGCTCAGGATGACCCATCATGCCCCCCAACGAGCCTGAAACACATGACACGCTGCGCCTGCGCGCTCTGTCATCCGGGCTGAGCGGCCGGGGCATCACCATCCTGCACAAGACTGCTGACCACGTTTTTGACCTTGCCGAAAACGTCCCCGATCACTGGGACCACACCGACATCGTCGGCCACACCGTCGCCGACATCTTCCCTCCCCAAATCGCCGAGCAATTCCAGACCGGCTGCGCCCGGGCCATCGAAACCGGCCAGAACCAGCTCGTTGATTTCGACATCGGCGAAGGCCTCCGCCGCCGCAGCTACAAGGCAACGCTCCAGCGCGACGGGAAAGCCTGCATCCTTACCATAATCGCCGATGTCACCGAGGAGCGCGCCCACGAGGCTGCCGTCGCCGCCCTGTTGCGTGAAGTCAGCCACCGCTCGAAGAACCTGCTAGCGATCGTGCAGTCCGTCGCCATGCAGACCGCCCACCACAGCACCGGCATTGAGGATTTCCTCGAAAAATTCCGCGGTCGCCTCCATGCCCTCTCCAGCACGCAGGATCTCGTCACCGAGAGCAATTGGCGCGGCACCTACCTCCACACGCTCGTCACCGCTCAGCTCAGCCGCGTCGGCGCCCACCAGCTCTCCCATGTCCGCGTCACCGGCGAAAACCCGCTGCTCGGCCCCAATGCCGCGCTGCACATCGGCCTCGCCATCCACGAACTCGGCGCCAATGCCGTGCTGCATGGCGCCCTCGCCGAGGACAAGCCGGGCCAGGTCTGGGTCGATGCGCGCATTGTCGACCACCCCGGCCAGGATGGCGATCTGGTCATCGAATGGCAGGAAGCCGGCATCGAAGCCGGCGAGAACATCCAGCAGCCCCGCTTCGGCACGCTGGTCCTCGAACGCATCGTGCCGCTCTCGGTCGGCGGCACCGCCCAATTCTACATCGAACCCGATAGCGTGCGCTATCGCCTGGTCGTTCCGGCCGATCAGTTCGAGGTTTGACGGCGCAGAACAGCGCTTTGAATACTCACAAATATCCCCACCCACTCGATGTCATCC
Source organism: uncultured Devosia sp. (assembly GCF_963517015.1). Taxonomy (NCBI): domain Bacteria; kingdom Pseudomonadati; phylum Pseudomonadota; class Alphaproteobacteria; order Hyphomicrobiales; family Devosiaceae; genus Devosia; species uncultured Devosia sp. Next base: position 1,322,528 of record NZ_CAUQDV010000001.1, on the reverse strand, counting down.
CGGCCTTGAGCCGGGACCCATCCCGAGATCACGCCACAGCCGCAAAGTGGTGGTGCTGAACATAACGACCTTGCGGCAGAACACCCATCTCAAGATGGGCCCCGGCTCAAGGCCGGGGTGACATCGTGGATGGTGATGTGCCCAGGACCCTATTGACCATCAGGAGAAGGCAAAACCTCCCCAATCCGACCTGTCCAGTGATACACCAGCAACCCCACCCACTCCTTGGTCGCCACGCTCGTGATATTCAGCGCATTGACCGGATTGGCGAAATCCAGCCCGAAGCCCTCCTGCCCGGAACTGCGGTAGTCCGTCGGCCACGGCACCACATCGAGCCCTACCCGTCGGAACAACCCCACCGAACGCGGCATGTGGAAGGCCGAGGTCACCAGAATAGCCGTGCCGCTATCGCCGCCCAGCATCGCCGCCGTCAGCCCGGCATTTTCATCCGTATTGCGCGACTGGTCTTCCAGCACCAGCCGGTCTCTGTCGATCCCCATGGCGAGGAAAAACCGCTCCGCCGTTTCCGCCTCCGGTTCGCCCGGATCGAGTACGCCCGCCCCACCCGAATAAACCACCCGTGCTTCCGGATAGAGCCGCGCCAGCACCACCGCATCGGTCAGCCGGTCGCCCGCATCATTGAGTTCGGCCACGCCCCGCGCCGTGCTCACCCGCGCATAAGTCGATCCACCCAGCACGATGATCGCGTCCACGCTCGAAGGCATCACCGCTGGCCGCGTGAAGCGATCTTCCAGCGGGCGGATGATCAGCGCCCCCAATGTCGTGAACGCACACAGCACCAGCACCGCCAGCGCCAGCACATTTGCGCTGATGCTTAACCGCCGCCGCCCCCAAGCCGCCAGCGCCACACCCAGCAAAACCAGCAGCCCGATCACGCTAAGCGGTTGCGCCACAACCCAGAAAATCTTCGCCAGCGTATAAAACAAGCCCCATCCTCCGATTGCCTGCGTTTGGATACCGCAGCAAAGCTTGGTGAGCCACCGTGATTTCCGCTTGCCAAGCAGCCTGGTTTTGCTTTTCTAGAGAGCGGTCAAGATTGCCAGCCTCAAAAAAAGGCAATCGCCGGTCAGGAAGGCGCCCGTCATGGCGGGCAAAGGTGAATATGGCGCAAGCGACTACCGCTTTGGCGGAGAAGTTGCCTGTCGTGGCAATCCGCGACTTGCACAAGTCCTTCGGTGAGCTCGATGTGCTCAAGGGCATTTCCTTCTCCGCGCGTGAGGGCGAAGTCGTGTCGCTGATCGGCTCGTCCGGTTCGGGCAAGTCGACGCTGCTGCGCTGCATCAACATGCTCGAAGTGCCCAATAGTGGCACGGTCGCCATTGATGGCGAGGAGATCATCCTGTCCGGCACCGGTGCCCATCGCCATATCGGTGATGAAAACCAGATCCGCCGCATCCGCTCTGAACTCGGCATGGTGTTCCAGAACTTCAACCTCTGGGCCCATCTGACCATTCTCGAAAATGTCATGGAAGCGCCGCTCGTCGTGCAGCGCCGTGACAAGGCCGAGGTTCGCGCCGAGGCCCTCGCCATGCTGGCCAAGGTCGGCATCGAGTCCAAGGCCGACAATTATCCCAATCAGCTCTCCGGCGGCCAGCAGCAGCGCGCCGCCATCGCCCGCGCCCTCTGCATCAATCCGCGCGTCATGCTGTTCGACGAGCCGACCTCGGCGCTCGATCCCGAGCTGCAGGTCGAAGTCACCCGCGTCATCAAGGTTCTCGCCGACGAGGGCCGCACCATGATCATGGTAACCCACGACATGGACCTGGCGCGCACCATCAGCGACCGCGTCGTCTTCCTCCATCAGGGCCTGATCGAGGAAGAAGGCACGCCCGAAGACGTCTTCGGCGCAACCAAATCGGCCCGCCTCAAGCAGTTCCTAAACGCCGCCCATCAGTAGCCAAGTTACCAATAGTCTTGAACACAGACCCGGAAAACCGGGCTTACGGCAAGAAACCCAACAGGAGTATTTCAAGTGAAGAAGCTTATTTTGACCGCCGCGGCGATCCTCGCCCTCGGCACTGCCGTTCAGGCCCAGGAAACCGTCCGCATCGCCACCGAAGGCGCCTACGCCCCCTGGAATTTCATCAATGAAGCCGGCGAGCCGGCTGGCTATGAGATCGATCTTGCCAACGCCCTTTGCGAAAAGGCCGGCGTGACCTGCGAAATCGTCACCAATGACTGGGATTCCATCATCCCCAACCTGCTGGCTGGCAACTACGACGTGATCATGGCCGGCATGTCGATCACCGACGAACGCCTCGAAACCATCGATTTCACCGACGCCTATTTCCCGCCCGATCCGTCCAAGTATGCCGCCAATGCCGGCTCGACGATCGACTTCGTCAATCTCTCGGGCCAGCGCATCGGCGTCCAGGGCGGCACCATCCAGGCCTCCTATGCTGAAGAAAATCTCAGCGCCGACAACACCATTGTCTCCTTCACCACCGCCGATCAGGCCCTGGCCGATCTGGCTGGCGGCAATCTCGACGTGATCTTCATCGACGGCGCCTATCTCGATCCCGTCGTTGACGCTTCGGGCGGCGCCATTGAAATCGTCGGCGACGACGTGCTCATCGGCGAAGGCATGGGCGGCGGCATCCGCAAGGACGAGACCGAACTCAAGACCAAGCTCGACACCGCTCTCCAGGCCCTCAAGGCCGACGGCACCGTCGACAAGCTGATCGCCCAGTGGTTCGACGGCCGCGGCCCCTACTACGCCGAGTAATATGTGCCCGGCCTCCTTCTTTAGGAAAGAGGCTACCTACTGAACGACCCACAAACTCGGTGTCACCCCGGCCTTGAGCCGGGGCCCATCCCGAGATCGTGCCACAGCCGCAAGGTGGTTGTAGTACGAACGAGCGCCTTGCGGCAGGGCATCCACCTCAGGATGGATCCCGGCTCAAGGCCGGGATGACATCGAGTGTGTGGCTATAACTGTGTTTACGGCGCTTGCAGGATGGCTGAGACAGCTCAACCACCCCAACCTGAAACTTGGAATGCCCAACCCACGATGACCTTGCCAATGAAAGCCAGACCATGAGCGACGATCTCGCCTTCTGGCTGAGCTACATCACCAATGGCAAGCATCTCACCTGGTATGCGAGCTTCCAGTTCACCATCTTCGCCGCCGTCGTTGGCGGCGCGCTGGCCATCATCTTCGGCCTGCTGGGCGCGACGCTGAAAAACTCCCGCTTCTGGCCGCTGCGCCTCCTGGGCTCCGGCTATTCCAACATCGTCCGCGGCGTCCCCGACGTTCTCTTCTTCCTCTTCGTGCCCCTCGCCTTCGAACAAGGCGTCGAATGGCTCCTCGCCAGCCAGGTCTGCACCGCGGACATGATCGCCGCCCAATCGGCTGCCTGGCCGCCCTGCAAGGAAGCCAACTGGATTCTCGGCACGCCCGAATATCTGGTGCTGGCCTCGGTTTCGCTGGGCCTGGTCTATGGCGCCTTCGCCACCAATGTCATTCACGGCGCCCTGCGCTCGGTGCCCGGGGGCCAGCTTGAAGCCGCCCGCGCCTATGGCCTCACCGCTGCCCAGGTGCTCTGGCGCGTACAGATCCGCCAGATGTGGGTCTATGCCCTGCCCGGCCTCTCCAATGTCTGGATGCTGATCATCAAGTCGACCTCGCTGCTCTCGCTGCTGCAGATCGCCGATATCGTGCTCTGGGCCGATCGCCTCGGCGCCCCCAATTTCCTGCCCGCGGTCGGCCTCGTGCATGAAGACTGGCGCTGGCGCTATTACCTGGTGCTCTTCGTGTTCTATATCCTCGTCACCTTCCTCTCCGAGAAGGGCTTCGAGGCCATCATGCGGCGCGCCGGTCGTGGCATCCTGAGCGAGGCCCGCTGATGGACCGCTTCCTCAACGAGCTCAGCATCTTTGCCCCGGCCGTCGTCTTCAACATCTACTTCGCCCTGGCTTCCATTCCGCTCGGCTTCATCTTCGCGGTCTTCCTGGCGCTGGGCAAAGCCTCCGACAATGTGCTGATCAACCGGCTGAGCCGCGGCTTCATCTATGCCTTCCGTGGCTCGCCGCTCTTCATCCAGTTCTTCATGATCTATTCCATGATGCTGGCGCTCAATATCGGCCTCTGGAAGCCCTGGGGCATCTCCTGGTTCGTGCTGCACCCGCTGTTCATCGGCCCGCTGGTCCTGGTGCTCAACACCGCCGCCTATACCGCCGAAATTTTCTATGGCGCCCTGCGTGCCGTGCCGCGTGGCGAGGTGGAAGCCGCCCGCGCCTATGGCATGTCCAAATCCCAGCAGTTCCGCCGCGTGGTCTGGCCCAATCTCATCCGCCTTGCCTGGCCGGCCTACACCAATGAAGTGGTCTTCCTCTTCCACGCCACGGCGCTGGTCTATCTGGCCCTGCCGGTCGTCGGCCAGCAGATGGACCTGATGATCACGGCCAAGCAGCTCTTCGAGCGCGACTATAATGCCGTGCTGCATTATTCCGCCGCCGCGCTCTATTTCCTCGCCGTATCGCTGACCATCTTCTTCATCTTCGGTCTGATCTACGCCCGCCTGATGCGCCACATGCCGGCTCCCCCGCGAATGCGCTTCAAGCCGAAATGGATCCGCTAAACAGCTGCCGCGCAGCGCGCATAGATGACGGGCATCTGTTCTCCGGCCTGAATCACCAGAATATCCTCAGATGGCCGTGTGACCGTGGCATCGCCATTGAGCCTCTCCAGGATGCGCGCCACGAGGTCAGGCTGGGCCTGCGGATCGACACCGAACCGCTCCAGCTCCGCCGCCGGGTCGGTATGCGACCCGAACAGATTCCCCCCGCGTGCCGTATAGTCCGTCGTGGAGGTGAACTTGCCGGTTCTGGCTTCAAGCGAAAAACTCCAAGGCGACGTCACGCTGGCCACGACCGGAAAACGGCTGCAGGCATCCGCGAAAAAGGCTTTGTCCTCGACCTCGGGGGCAATCGAGCCGATGGCGAACCAAGTGCCTTCGAGGCCCTCGGTCAGCTTGCCCGGCATGCCCGCGGCATAGTCCTCGAACCCTAGATCACCAAGGAACGTCGCCCGCGCATCTTCATACTGCGCAAAAACCGACACCTCATCGGCACCAGCCGAACCCACCGACAAAACGCTCAAAACAGCCAGAGCCGGCAACCGCATGCAAACCTCCAAAACTATGGTCCGCATGGGATAAGCCGATTCCGGCTGAAATGTGTTCACACCATCTAGTCCTCTGTAACTACTGGCGTTCCAGCGCCCGGAACACGCCGCGCAGTTCCGCCAGCCCCTTCATCCGCCCGATGATCGGATAGCCCGGCTGCGTGCGCCGGTTGAGGTCATCGAGAATATCCTGCCCATGGTCTGGCCGCATCGGGATCGACCAGTCCTTGCGACCCTCGGCCTTGCGCCGTCGTTCCTCGGCAATGATCGCCCCGATCAGCGCCACCATGTCCGTATCGCCATCGAGATGCTCCGCCTCGAAGAACGATCCGGCAATCGCATCGCTATCCCGCTTCACATTGCGCAGGTGCAAAAAGTGCACCTTGGGGCCAAACCGCTCCATCATCCCCGGCAGGTCATTGTCCGGCCGCGCGCCCAGCGACCCCGAACACAGCGTCATCCCATTGGCCGGACTATCCACCGCATCGAGCATGGTGCGATAATCCGCCTCCGTCGACATGATCCGCGGCAGGCCCAGCAACGCAAACGGCGGATCGTCCGGATGGCAGCAGAACCGCAGCCCCAGCTTTTCCGCCTCGGGAATGATCTCTTCCAGAAAATCCACGAAATGGGTCCGCAGCTGGTCCCGGCTGATCTGCCCATATTCGCTGAGATGGCTCTGCACATCCGTGAGCGTCATGCTCTCCGACGACCCCGGCAGGCCCATGGTCACATTGCGCGCCAGCGCCTTCTTCTCGTCCTCGCTCATCGCAGCAGCGCGCCGGCCAGCCTCGTCAGCAATCTCGTTGGTATAGTCGGCCCCCGCTCCCGGCCGCTCCAGCACATGGATGTCGAAGGCCGCGAAGTCGTTGATATCGAACCGCATCGCCGAGCCGCCATTGGGCACTTCCCACCGCAGGTCCGTCCGCGTCCAGTCCAGCACCGGCATGAAATTATAGCAGACCACTTCGATGCCGCTGTCCGCGAGGTTGCGCATCGACAGCTTGTAATTGGCGATATGCTCGCGCCACTCGCCCTTCTGCTTCTTGATATCCTCGCTGACCGGCAGGCTCTCGACCACGTCCCAGGTCAGCCCCGACGCTGCACCATTCTTGCGGGTGGCGATCTCCTGACGCCGTTTGGCGATTTCCTCCGGCGACCAGACCACGCCATTGGGCACGTGATGCAGCGCGCTGACCACACCCTCGGCCCCCACCTGCGTCATGTCATCGACGCTGCAAATATCCTTGGGCCCGAACCACCGCCACGTCTGTCGCAAAGCACTTCCTCCACTCTTGTATGGAAGTGGTGCCACAGCTACGCCGCGAGCAAAAGCCCCTACTTCCGCATCTGCGGATCAAACACGAACTTGGGCATTTCCCATTTGAAGAAGATCGCCATCACGCGCAGCGGAAAACCGATTCCCAGCGCCACCAGCACCATCAGGTCCGTCGGCAGCCCCGCCAGTAGCCCCAGGTAATAGATCACGCCCGTAACGATCGACACCGTCGCATAAAGCTCGCCGCGAAACACCAGCGGCACGTCATTGCACAGCACATCGCGCAGGATGCCGCCGACGATCCCCGTCACCAGCCCCGCCACGATCACGATGATCGGATGGGCGCCCGTCTCGATGGCGACATTGCAGCCCACGATGGTGAACACCACCAGCCCCAGCGCATCGAGCAGCAGGAAGGGCCAGCGCAGCCGGTCCACCAGCCGCGCAATGGCAATCGTCAGCAGCGCCGCCCCGCACACCAGCAACAGAATATAGGGATTGCCCACCCAATAGAGCGGATAGTGCCCTAGAAACAGGTCCCGCGTCGTCCCCCCGCCCAGCGCCGTCACGCAGGCGAGGATACACACCCCGAACCAATCCATGCTCCGCCGCCCCGCCGCCAGCGCCGCCGTCATCGCCTCGGCCGTGATGGCCACGTAAAACATGATGAGCAGCATGGAGTATCCTGGGGTCGAAACCGGGTTGTCCGGCAGAGGTTATCGCAACACACTGCCCTCTCCCACAGGAGCCCGCCATGCGCCAGCCCCGATCCGTCAAATCCCTTGAAACCCTCGGCCGCGTCCGCCTCAGCGAAAACTTCTTCCTGCGCGACTTCCTCTATTCCGAAATCGCCGTCATCCACGGCTTCCATAACATCCCCGACGACCCCGACCTCGTCATCGCCACCGGCAAGATCCTCTGTGAAACCCTGCTCGAACCGCTCCAGGCGCGCTTCGGAAAAATCTCCATCCGCTCGGCCTATCGCTCCCCCGAGGTCAACCACTTCGGCAATATCAACAAGCTCAATTGCGGCCGCAACGAAACCAACTACGCCGGCCACATCTGGGACCGCCGCGACGCCCAGGGTCGCATGGGCGCCACCGCCTGCGTCGTCGTCAACCGCTTCGTCCCCTATTACGAACGCACCGGCGACTGGGAAGCCATGGCCTGGTGGATCCACGACCACCTGCCCTATTCCGACATGGAATTCTTCCCCAAGCTCGCCGCCTTCAACCTGCAATGGCGCGAACAGCCGGAGCGCCACATCTACAGCTTCATCCCGCCCAGGCGTGGTCGGTTGACCGAACCGGGCATGGACAATTGGGCCGGCCGGCACGACGAGGCCTATGCGCAGATGCTGGAGGAGATTGGGTAGGTGAGGAAGAATACCCCACCTAACCTCCCCCCGAAAAGGGGAGGGACCGATCTCGCCTGCGGCACGATATGCGACACCCACCGGCCCCATCCCTCCCCCTATCAGGGGGAAGTTAGGTGGGGGTATCCCCTTGGAATAAAGTCACAAAAAATCCGCTCTATGGGGCGTAAACACATCCACCAGCCGCCCCCGCGTCAGCGCCACCACGCCATGTTCGAGCCCGGACGGAACAATGAAGCTGCCCCCCTGCTCCACCACCTCGGTAACCCCGTCAATCGTCACCTCGAACCGCCCCTCGGCCACATAGCTCACCTGCACATGCGGATGGCTGTGCAGCGCACCGACGGCGCCCTGCTCGAAGCCGAACTCCACCTGCATCAGCTCTGGTGTATGGATCAGCACCCGCCGCGTATTGCCCGGCGCCAGCTCGGTCCAGTCCGTCTCATTGGGCTGCGCAAAGAACTTCTGGTCAGTCATCTCATCACCTCGCCAGCCACCCGCCATCCACCGGGATGACAGCGCCATGCATGTAGTTGGAAGCCTGCGACAAGAGGAACACCGCCGCATCGCCAATGTCGGACGGCACGCCCCAGCGCCCTGCCGGAATGCGCCCGAGAATGGAGCTGGACCGATCCGGGTCCGCCCGCAGCGCCTCGGTATTATTGGTCTCGATATAGCCCGGCGCGATGGAGTTCACATTGATCCCCTTGGCCGCCCATTCATTGGCCAGCAATCGGGTAATGCCCAGCACGCCCGATTTGGACGCCGTATAGCTCGCCACACGGATCCCGCCCTGAAAGCTCAGCATGGACGAGATATTGACCACCTTCCCCTGCCGCCCCGCGCCGATCGCCTTTCTGCCAAGCGACTGGCAGAGAAAGAACATGGTCTTGAGGTTGATATCCATCACCGCGTCCCAGTCGGCCTCGGTGAAATCCACCGCGTCGACTCTTCTGATGATCCCGGCATTGTTGACCAGCCCGTCCACCGGCCCGTGGCTTTCCCAGGCCGTCTCGAACATGGCCTGTGCCTCCGAGGTCGAGCCGAGGTCGGCGCGCACCTCAACGAAATCCGCGCCCTGCCCCGCCATCAGCGATGCGGTCTCTTCCATGCTCGACCGGCCCACGCCGACTACCCTGCCCCCGGCCCTGCCGATGCTGAGCGCAATGCCCTGCCCGATGCCTGTATTGGCCCCGGTCACCATCACGGTCTTGCCGCTGAGCGAAAACGCCGAAAGATCCGTCACAGCAGATCGCCCATCTCGACCTTTTCGGCGTCGGTATAATCGACATTGTCGCCGGCCATCGCCCAGATGAATGTATAGGCGCCGGTGCCAGCCCCCGAATGGATCGACCATGGCGGCGAGATCACCGCTTGCTCATTGCGCATGATCAGGTGCCGCGTTTCCTCCGGCTCGCCCATCAGATGCACGACGAAGGCATCCGGCTTGAGGTCGAAATAGAGATAGGCCTCCATGCGCCGGTCGTGGATATGCGCTGGCATGGTGTTCCACACCGAGCCCGGCGCAAAGCTGGTCAGCCCCACCACCAGCTGGCAGCTCTTGAGGTCGTTGGTATATTGGAAAATCGAGCGTTCATTGGCCGTCTCGGCGCTCCCCAGGTCCAGCCGCTTGGCGCCCGCTTGCTTGAGCAGCGTCGTCGGATGGCTGGCATGGGCCGGCGCGCTCAGCAGATAGTATTTCGCCCCCTGCCCGGCAAAGCGCACATCCTTGGCCCCCATGCCGATATAGAGCATGTCGCGTTCGCCCACTTCATGGTCCTGCCCATCAACCACGATGGTCCCGGCCGAGCCGATATTTACCGCAATCAGCTCGCGGCGATCGAGAAAATTGGCAGTCCCCGTCGGCTTGATCGTTTCCAGCGCCAGCGGCTTGCCGCCCGGCACCGCGCCGCCCACCGCCATGCGGTCGTAATGGGTATAGGTCCAGTTCACCGCCCCTTCCGCAAACAGGTCGTCGACCAGGAAATGCTCGCGCAGCTCTGCCGTGTTCATGGTCGCGGCGCTCACCGGATCGATGGCGAAGCGGATATCGTAATCGGTTGTCATCTCTGGTCCTGTTGGTCTGGATTAGTCTTGCGACTGCTGCCGCAGCCGGTTGCGATAGCGCTCGAGGCTCCACGACAGATGCTGTCGCATGGCCTCGCGCGCGGCGTCGGCGTCCTGCGCCGAAATGGCGCTCATGATGCGGCGGTGCTCGCGATGCAGCCCTGCCTGATAGTTGTAGGGCAACACGCTTTCCGTGCCCCAGGGCGAGGAGACGTCGCAGGGAATGGTCCGGCTCCCCAGCCCGTCCAGCACTTCGAGATAGAAGGGATTGTTGGTCGCCGCCGCGATGGCACGATGAAAGGCAAAGTCCGTCTTGCCCGTCGGATTGCCCAGCCCCATCAGCCGCTCGAATTCGCCCCAGGCTTCGTGGATCGCCGCATCCTGGCTGTCGCTGCGTCGCAGCGCCGCCAGCCCCGCCGCCTCGATCTCGATCCCCATCCGCACTTCCAGCACATTGATGGCGACGGAAATCTTGTTGCTCTTCTCGGCAATCTCGCTGAAGGCCGCCGCCGCGTGGCCGACGACGAACACGCCCGCCCCCTGGCGCGATTGCACCAACCCGTCGGCCGACAACGCCGCGATGGCCTCGCGCACCACGGTCCGGCTGACGCCGAATATCGTCGTCATCTGGTTTTCCGTCGGCAGCCTGCCACCGGCCTTGTATTCGCCCGCAGCAATCCGCTTGCGCACCGTGTCGATCACCAGATCCGCCAGCTTGGGCTTGCGCGTTGTGGCCACCATGTCGTCGTGCAGGCTCATCCGTTATTCCTGAACAGGGCCGGCAGCCAGAGCGACAATGCCGGAATGTAGGTCACGAGGCCGAGCACGATTATGCCCGCCCCATAGAAGGGCCAGACCGAGCGCATGGCCTGCATGACGCTGATCTTGCCCACCGCGGCGGCCACAAATTGCACTGGCCCCAGCGGCGGCGTATTGAGCCCGATCCCCAGATTGAGGATCATGATCACCCCGAAATGCACCGGGTCGACGCCATAGCTCTGTACCATGGGCAGAAAGATCGGCGTGGTGATGACGATCAGCGGCCCCATGTCCATGAAGGTGCCCAGCAGCAGCAACAGCACATTGATCAGCAGCAGCACCATCAGTGGGTCCTGCGTCACTTGCCCGATTGCCTCGGTCAGCATGGGCGCGATCCGCAGATAGGCCATCAACCAGCCAAAACTCGCCGCAGATCCGATGATGAACAGCACCATGGCCGTGGTCCGCACCGCCCCGGTCACGCAATGCACGAAGGCCCGCCAGTTCATCGAGCGATAGATCAGCAGCGTCACGAGGAAGGCATAGATCACCGCAATGCAGGAGCTTTCCGTGGCCGTGAAAATGCCCGAGCGCACGCCACCGAAGATGATACCGATCAGCAGCAGGCCCGGAATGGAAATGATGAAATATTCCAGCGCCTTGGCAAAGCCGGGGAACTTTTCGGTCGGATAGCCGCGCTTCACCGCCACCACATAGGCCGTGATGCTGAGCGCCAGGGCCAGCAGCAGGCCCGGAATGATGCCGGCGGTAAACAGGTCGGCAATCGATATCCGCCCGCCGCCCGACAGCGAATAGATGATCATGTTGTGGCTGGGCGGCAGCAGCAGCGCGATCAGCGCCGCCATCGACGTCACGTTCACCGCATAATCGGCGCCATAGCCGCGCGCCTTCATCTGCGGGATCATGATGCCACCCACCGCCGCCGCTTCCGCCACGGCCGATCCGGAAATGCCGCCGAACAGCGTCGAGGCCGCAACATTGACCTGGCCCAGGCCCCCACGCAAATGCCCGACAATCGCTCCAGCAAAGGCAATGATCCGCGCCGCAATCCCGCCGCGCACCATCAGGTCGCCGGCAAAGATGAAGAAGGGCACCGCCATCAGCGTGAACACCGACACGCCCGAATTGAGCTGCTGGAACACCACGATCGCCGGGCGGCCCAGATAGACGATCGTCGCAAAGCTGGCTATCCCCAGGCAAAAGGCGATCGGCGTGCCGACCAGCATCAGGGCAGTGAAAACACCGAAGAGAATCCAGTATTCCATTCTGCCCTCAATCCGCCGTGGCGACGACGACGTCGTCGGTGATCGGCTCGTCCACAGTCTCCCCGGCCGCGCGCAGCAACAGCCGCTCCAGCGAGAACAGGCACATCAGAACGCCAGAAATGACGATGGGGAGATAGGTAAAGGTCGTCGGCAGGCCGAGCACCGGAATGCGCGTCGACCAGTAGCGCACCGCCAGCTCCCCGCCGTAATAGACCATGCCAAAGGCAAAGCCGAAGATGGCCAGATCAGTGATCGCATGCAGCCACGGCTTGGCACCGGACGGCAGCACATACATCAGCACGTCGAACCCCATATGGAAATTCTCCCGCACCCCGACCGCGGCCCCGAGGAAGATGAACCAGCTCATGATCATGATCGACGCCGCCTCGGTCCACGGCGGCGAGGCATTGAGCACATAGCGGGTGAACACCTGATAGGCGACGATCACGGTCATCGCCACCAGCCCGATCCCCGCCACCCAAAGGGCGGCCGTCGACAGGGCGTTCAGCGCGCGGCTGACCTGTTTAAGGGACTGTTTCATATTCACCGGCGCCTCCACACACTCGGTGTCATCCCGGCCTTGAGCCGGGATCCATCTTGAGATCTTCGAACCGGCCCGCAGGGCAAAATCGCTCCGGTGGAGCGATTTTAGGCGAGAAGGCCATGAGGCCTGCGGCCGAGTGGCACACTGCCGCAAGGTCGCCGTGCTCGTCACAGCGACCTTGCGGCCGTGGCGCCCTTCCGGGATGGACCCCAGCTCAAGGCCGGGGTGACATCGTGGGTGGGGCGCCCTCGGTGCTCCCTCACCCCTCAGTCGCCCGGATCCGCTCCACCAGCTCGATCAGCGCCGGGTCGGTGACATATTTCTCATAGACCGGCCCCATGGCGTCGATGAACGGCTGCTTGTCCACCTCGTTGATCGTGGCACCCAGCGCCTCGACCGCCGCCTTGGACTCGGCCTCCTTGGCCGTCCACAGCTCGCGCTGATGCGCCACCGATTCCTTGGCGGCTTCGCGGAACAGCGCCTGGTCTTCCGGCGTCAGCCCGTCCCAGATCACCTTGGAGACCACCAGCACTTCGGGCACCATCAGATGCTCGTCGAGCGAGAAATACTTGGCCACTTCGGCATGACCGGCCGTGTCATAGCTCGGGTAATTGTTCTCGGCGCCCTCGATCACGCCGGTCTCGATGGCCGAATAGACTTCGCCATAAGGCATGGGCGTCGCATTACCGCCCAGCGCACCAACCATGTCGACGAAAATATCCGACTGCATCACGCGCAGCTTCATGCCCGCCAGATCCGCCGGGGAATTGATCGGCTTTTCGCTATTGTAGAACGAGCGCGCCCCGCCGTCGTAAAAGGCCAGCGCCACCACATCCACCTTGTCGAAGGCCGCCAGGATTTCCTCGCCGATCGGGCCATCGAGCACATTGTGGAAGTGATCGGCCGAACGGAAGATATAGGGCAGCTGCGTCACGGTGGCTTCCGGCACCTGCGTGCCGAAGGCGCCGATGGAAATGCGGTTCATATCGATGACGCCGAACTGCGTCTGCTCGATCGTGTCGGCCTCCTGGCCGAGCTGTGCCGAGTGGAACACTTCCACCGCGTAGCGGCCGTCGGTCTTTTCCTTGAGCAGCTCGCCGAAATGCTTGACCGCTTCCACGGTCGGATAGCCATCGGGATGCGTGTCCGACGAACGCAGCACGGTCTGTGCGCTGGCCGTCGAGGCCATCAGCGACGTGGCGACAAGCGCCATCGCTGCCAGTCTAGGCAGATGAAACATGTTGATCCTCCCAAAGGTGGCAGCGATCCGGCTCGTCCTCCGCGCCGTTGGCGACCCCTGCCGTTCAGCGTCGATATTCTCTCATCCTCAAGACAGAACACCGCGTCCCAAAACTGGTATGGAAGACAAAAGAACAAGTCAACATACAAAACCGGTCAACTTGTATGATGAATTTCGTCTTGGACAAAAGAAAGGGGCCCCGGCATGCCGGAACCCCTGCAATCAACCAGCAATGCGCAAGCAAACCTGCGGCATGCTTGCGGTCTGCTTGCGCTAGATGTGGATCGCGCCGTCGCCCAGCGACAGCGCCGCCTCGCGCACCGCTTCCGACAGCGTCGGATGGGCATGCGTCGAACGTGCAAGGTCTTCTGAGGAGCCAGAAAATTCCATCAACACCACCAGTTCGTGGATCATCTCGCCGGCATTCTCGCCCACGATATGCGCGCCGAGCACCCGGTCGGTCGCCACATCGCTCAGAATCTTCACAAAGCCCTGCGTCGCCAGCATCGCCTTGGCACGACCATTGGCGGTGAAGGGGAATTTGCCGATCTTGTATTCGACACCGGCGGCCTTCAATTCATCCTCGGTCTTGCCGACCGAAGCGATTTCCGGATTGGTGTAAACCACTGCCGGGATTGCAGAATAATTCACATGACCAGCCTGGCCATTGAGGATTTCGGCAATGGCAATGCCCTCGTCCTCGGCCTTGTGCGCCAGCATCGGCCCGGCAATCACGTCGCCGATCGCATAGATGCCGTCGACCGAAGTCTTGTAATGCTGATCGACGCGAACCCGGCCACGCTCGTCCAGCGCCACCCCGACGATGTCGAGCCCCAGGCCTTCGGTGAAGGGCTTGCGGCCGATCGCCACCAAAGCCACGTCAGCGCTCAACATTTCCATGTCGCCGCCCTTGGCCGGCTCGATCCGCACCTTGAGCGAACCGTCTTCCTGCTTGTCGATTCCAGCGACCTTGCTCGACAGCTTGAACTCCATGCCCTGCTTCTGCAGCATGCGCTGGAACTGCCGCGCCACTTCGCTATCCATGCCCGGCAGGATGCGGTCGAGATATTCGACGACCGTCACCTGCGCACCCAGGCGCGCCCAGACCGAACCGAGCTCGAGCCCGATCACGCCGGCGCCGATCACCAGCAGCTTGCCCGGCACCTTTTCCAGCGTCAGCGCGCCGGTAGAGGTCACGATCTGCTTCTCGTCGATCTCGATGCCCGGCAGGCCGGCCGACACCGAACCTGTTGCAATCACGATGTTTTTCGTCTCGATCTCGGTCGCAGCACCGGTCTGCGGCGTCACCAGGACCTTGCCCGGTGCCGTGATCGTCCCAATGCCGCGGATCGGGGTGATCTTGTTCTTCTTGAACAGATAGTCCACGCCGCCGACATTGGCCGCCACGGTTTCGGACTTGTGGTTCATCATCTGCGGCAGGTTGAGGACCGGCGTCGGAATGTCGATGCCAAGGCCCTTGAAGCTATGGCCCGCCTCTTCGAACAGCTCCGACGCATGCAGCAGCGCCTTGGAGGGAATGCAACCGATATTGAGGCAAGTACCGCCATGGGTTGCCCATTTCTCGACGACGGCCACCTTCATCCCAAGCTGTGCCGCGCGGATCGCAGCGACATAGCCGCCCGGACCCGAGCCGATGATGGTGAGATCGTACGCGTCTGCCATTTGAAGCCCCGAAACTGTTTAGTGCTGCGGGCCCTCTCGGCCCGATCAGGATTAGTTAATGCCGGACACACCAATAGACCACCACGCGCGGCGGAAAAAGAGCTATCCGGGCAAACCTCCTAAACAATAAGACCAGTTTGGCGGAGGGGGATAAGTTCATTGCGGCAATAGCGCGCATTTTAAGCGCTTTGAACTCGGCTCTGGACTCGGCCCACTTTAACCAATTAGAAAAACACGTGTTGTTCAGGAGACTTAGCGAATGCGTCTATGGTCAGCCTTCTTGGCCCTCATGCTTTGCGCGACGCCGGCCATGGCGCAAAGCGTGGAGCGCCACGGCTCGTTCATCATCATGGGACAGGATTCTGAATTCGCTATTCTGGCGGGGGACATCACCGCGCAGACCCCGCTTGAATTCAAGACCGTCATGTCGCGCCAGCCCAATCTGAAGACGCTGGTGCTGTCCAGCGACGGCGGATCGGTGACCGGTGGCCTCCTGCTGGCCGACGAAATTCACCTGCGCGGCATCAACACCTATATTCCGCCGACCTTTGGCTGCCACTCGGCCTGTTCCTACATCTTCCTGTCGGGCGCTTCGCGCCTCGACCAGGGCGAACTGGGCGTTCACCAGTTCTACGGCGGCGAGGACAGCACGTCCCAGGCCCAATTCGTCGTTTCCGACATTCTCGACATGCTGGCGCGTTTCGACACGCCCCAGGAAGTCATCAGTCGCATGCTGCGAACCCCTTCTGACGACATGTATATTTTCAGTCAGGGCGAAGTCGACCGGCTCGGCATCAACCGCAACCACGGTCAGCTCAAGAGCCTCGTCGCCGAGTTCCGCGCTGTCCCCGAAGTCGTGCTGACCGCCATGCGCCCGCAGCGCGGCGGCGAAGAAACCCAGACAGCCTCGACCGACGATACCGATACCGGAACCGACACCACAGCCCCCAGCAGCGTACCGCGTTTTGCCATCTACGAGGGCGTCGATTTCTACGGCTCGGATATCGAGAAGATCCGCACCGAAAATCTCGAGCAATGCTTTGCCGCCTGCCTCGAAAACGCCGAGTGCAGCGCCATGACGGCCAATCTCGATCCAGCCGCCAAGGTTGGCCCCAATTGCTTCCTCAAGGGCAACATGGGCGAGACGGTAAACTATCCGCATGCCGTGTCCGGCGCTTTCCTCGCTGCAGATTATGATGGCGTGCTCGAGATCGAGGGCCAGGACGTGCCCCCCACCGAGATCATCGCGCTGGACTAGCAAGAACGGCGGCCCGGCGATAAAATCGGGCGCCGTAATTTATCCGAAAGAAGGATGTGTTAAGCACGTCCAGCCAAGAGTCGCGCCATTTGCGCGACGGGTCTGACGGGCTGGATTTTCATGCGTTTTGCTTATTGCCTTTTGACGGCTGTTTC
Source organism: uncultured Devosia sp. (assembly GCF_963517015.1). Lineage (NCBI taxonomy): Bacteria > Pseudomonadati > Pseudomonadota > Alphaproteobacteria > Hyphomicrobiales > Devosiaceae > Devosia > uncultured Devosia sp. The sequence continues at coordinate 1,305,736 of NZ_CAUQDV010000001.1, read as the reverse complement.
CCTTGCGTCCGCCCTGCCTGGGCTATCCTACGCAGCGGGCTTTGACACATACGGCGCAGCGCCCGCCAATCTGGTCGCCATTGAGCCGACTCCCGATTTCATCTTCATTCTTGGTGCCGGCATCGGCACCAAGCCCGCCTACGAAGGGGCGTCGGACTACGTCCCCAGCTTCGTGCCGATCATCTCAGTGGAACGCTTGCATATTCCCGGTCTGATCGATGTCGGTGGCGAGGGCAGCACGACGGGTGGCTTTAAATTCGCCCCATCCTTTGACTATGTCGGCGAGCGCATCAGCGCCGACCACGACGCCCTGGCCGGCCTGGACGATGTCGATGCCACCTACACCATCGGCGCCCGCATCGGCTATGAACTCGTGCTGACCGATACGATGACGGCGGAGATTTATGGTGCCGCGCGATACGCCTTCGGCGGCGCGGAGGGCCTGGTGGGTGATCTGGGTGTGGATGTCACCGCGCAGGTCACGCCGCAGCTGCAGGTCAAGGCCGGGCCCGTCGTAAGCCTCGCCTCGGAAGACTACATGGACACCTATTTCGGTGTCACCGCTGCGCAATCCGCGGCGACCGGCGGCCGGCTTGCCGCTCATGACCCCGAAGGCGGCGTCAAGTCCGTCGGCCTCAAGGCTTCTGCGCGTTACGAATTCATCCCGGACACCTTCGTCAATCTCGAAGGCTCCTACGCCGCATTCGTCGGTGATACGCGCAATTCGCCCATCGTCCAGACTGGCAGCGAGCACCAGTTTACCGTGGGCCTGGGCCTCTCCCGCCGTTTCTCGTTCTAGGCTATTGCGAAGCGACTTCCTGAGCCTTGGCAAGGGCTTCAGGAAGTTGCTTGTCGATGTCGAGCGCGCCGCCGTCGACCTGGGCAAGGAAACCCTTGCAGAACGCGTCCTTGTCCTCGGCCTGGTTGTAGGCGCTCATGATCTGCGTGCCGCCATAGGTTTCGGCAGCCCGCTTTTCACCGTCGTCGGCCCCGCCCAATCGGGCGACGACGCGGTCGGCCAAGTCGAGAAAGCCGATATTGCGCAGATACCAATTGTCATAGGCCGTCTTGTAGGCCCCATCGAGCCCCGTGGTTTCATAGCAATGGGTCGTCATGGCAGAGACGATCACGCGCGAGCCGTGAAAGGCCATCAGCTCTCCCACCAGCTCGGCATTGCCGGCTTCCTGGGCATTGACGGGGATCGAGGTCCCCAGGCAGATGACGGCAAAAACAACGGGAAAACGCACGGCGGCTCCAACTCCTCAGCGGCCAATGACACAGGTCTCGATCCGATATCGCATAAGCCGCAAAACTGTTAGCGGAGTGCTACCCGATCCGTTCACGTCTTTGTCACATACCGTCACAAAAAAGGGCCCGCCGAAGCGGACCCTTCATAATGTGTAACTCTAATCGGGCAGATTAGAGGTCGAGCACCAGGCGTTCCGGCGCTTCGAGGCTTTCCTTGACGCGAACCAGGAAGGTCACGGCTTCCTTGCCGTCGACGATCCGGTGATCATAGCTCAGCGCAAGATACATCATCGGACGGATGACGATCTGGCCGCCGACCACAACCGGGCGCTCCTGGATCTTGTGCATGCCCAGAATACCAGACTGCGGCGCATTGAGGATAGGCGTCGACATCAGCGAGCCATAGACACCACCATTGGAGATGGTGAAGGTGCCACCCTGCATGTCGGCCATCGACAGCGCGCCATCGCGGGCCTTCTTGCCCAGATTGCCGATTTCCTTCTCGATCTCGGCAATCGACATCTGGTCGGCATTGCGGACAACCGGAACCACGAGGCCCTTGTCGGTGCCGACAGCCACGCCGATGTGGGCATACTGCTTGTAGATCAGCTCATCGCCATCGATCTCGGCGTTGACGGCCGGGATTTCCTTGAGCGCATGAACGACGGCCTTGGTGAAGAAGCCCATGAAGCCAAGCTTGACGCCATGCTTCTTCTCGAACAGCTCCTTGTAGGAATTGCGCAGGTCCATCACCGGCTTCATATCCACCTCGTTGAAGGTGGTCAGCATGGCGGCAGTGTTCTGCGCGTCCTTGAGACGGCGGGCAATGGTGAGGCGCAGGCGGGTCATCTTGACCCGCTCTTCGCGCTCTGCATCGTCAGCAGAAACCGGTGCACGCGGGGCCTTGGGGGCTTCGGCCTTGGCAGCGGGTGCCGAAGCCGGAGCGGCCTGGGCAACAGCAGGAGCGGCAGACTGTGGCTTGGCAAGAGCCGACAGCACGTCTTCCTTGAGCACCTGGCCCTGCTTGCCCGAACCGGCAATATTGCCGGCGTCGAGATTGTTTTCGGCGATCAGCTTCTGGGCCGACGGCGCCGGAGCGCGATCGCTGGCCTGCTGCACCGGCTCGGGACCGGCTGCATTGGCGGCTGGCACTTCGGCCTTGGCTGGGGTCGGCGCCGCGGCGGGAGCCGAAGATGCGGCAGCACCGGCTGCCGCGATGGCACCGAGCAGGGCACCAACGTCAACGGTTTCGCCCTGCTGGGCAGCAATGGCTTCGAGCACGCCGGCGGCAGGCGCCGGCACTTCGATCGTCACCTTGTCGGTTTCGAGTTCCACGATGGGCTCGTCGGCAGCGACAGTGTCGCCAACCTTCTTGAACCACTGGCCGATCGTGGCCTCGGTAACGCTCTCGCCAAGGGTGGGGACGCGGATTTCAGTCGACATTATTCTGTCCTTTATTGGCCGAGGGCTTCGTCGAGGAAGGCCTGCAGTTGAGCGAGATGGGTCCGCATCAGACCCGTGGCTGTGGAGGCAGATGCCGGACGGCCGGTGTAGCGCACGCGCTGACCATTACGTCCCATCTGGTCGAAGACCCATTCAACATAGGGCTGAATGAAGGCCCAGGCACCCATATTCTTGGGCTCTTCCTGGCACCAGATGATCTCGGCATTCTGGAAGCGGCTGAGGATATCAAGCAGCGCCTTGGCCGGGAACGGATAGAGCTGTTCGATGCGCAGCAGATAGACATCGTCGATGCCCTTCTTTTCGCGATCTTCCAGCAGGTCGTAATAGACCTTGCCGCTGCAGAGCACGACGCGGCGGATCTTCTCGTCCGAAGCCAGCTTGATGGTCGTCTTGGAAGCGCCCGGCGCCTCGGCATCGTCCCAGAGCAGGCGATGGAAGCAGGAATCCGGACCCATTTCCGCGAGACCCGACGTTGCACGCTTGTGGCGCAGCAGCGACTTGGGCGTCATCAGGATCAGCGGCTTACGGAAGTCGCGTTGAACCTGGCGGCGCAGGGCATGGAAATAATTGGCCGGGGTCGTGCAGTTGGCGACCTGCATATTGTCTTCGGCGCAGAGCTGGAGGAAGCGCTCGGGACGTGCGGAGGAATGCTCCGGCCCCTGCCCTTCATAGCCATGCGGCAGAAGCATCACGAGGCCCGACATGCGGAACCACTTGCGCTCGCCCGAGGAGATGAACTGGTCGATCACGACCTGCGCACCATTCACGAAATCGCCGAACTGGGCTTCCCAGATGGTGAGTGCCTTTGGCTCTGCCAGCGAGTAGCCATATTCGAAACCGAGCACAGCCTCTTCCGACAGCATCGAATTGATGACTTCGTAGCGGGCCTGGTTCTGCGGATCGAGATTGTTGAGCGGCGTATAGGTCTTGTTGTCGACCTGCTGGTCATTGAGCACCGAGTGGCGCTGGCTGAACGTGCCGCGTTCGACGTCCTGGCCACTGAGGCGGACAGGATTGCCTTCGGTCACCAGCGTGCCGAATGCCAGGGCTTCTGCGGTTGCCCAGTCGATGCCTTCGCCGGATTCGATCGCCGCCAGACGGTTGTCCATGAAACGCTTGACCGTCTTGTGGACGTTGAAGCCTTCCGGAACCTTGGCGAGAGCCGTACCGATCTTTGCGAGCTGGTCGATATCGACGCCCGTGTCACCACGGCGCGGACCTTCCTGGTCGGCGGGCTTGAAATCCTTCCAGGCGCCATCGAGCCAGTCGGCCTTGTTCGGACGATAGTCCTGGCCGGCTTCGAATTCGCCTTCCAGCTTGTTGCGCCAGTCGGCCTTCATCTGGTCGACTTCCGCGGCCGTCACATGACCGTCGGCAACCAGCTTGTCCGAATAAAGCTCCAGCGTCGACTTGTGCGCGCGGATCTTGGAATACATCAGCGGCTGGGTGAAGCTTGGCTCGTCGCCTTCGTTATGGCCGAAGCGGCGATAGCAGAACATGTCGATGACGACAGGCTTGCCGAACTTCTGGCGATATTCGACCGCGACCTTGGCCGCAAACACCACAGCTTCCGGATCGTCGCCATTCACATGGAACACCGGCGCTTCGATCATCTTGGCCACATCGGTCGGATATGGGGACGAGCGCGAATACATCGGCGACGTGGTGAAGCCGATCTGGTTGTTGATCACGAAGTGGATCGAACCACCCGTACGGTGACCCTTGAGGCCCGAAAGACCCAGGCATTCCGCAATGACGCCCTGGCCGGCAAAGGCCGCATCGCCATGGATCAGCAGCGGCAGCACCATGGAGCGGTCCGGCTTGCCGTCGACGGCGATATTGACCAGCTTGCCATCGGGCGAAATGTGATGGTCCTGCTTGGCGCGTGCCTTGCCAAGCACGACGGGATCGACGATCTCGAGGTGGGAGGGGTTTGCCGTCAGCGAAAGGTGGACCTTGTTGCCGTCGAAGTCGCGGTCGGAGGAAGCACCCAGATGGTACTTCACGTCGCCCGAACCCTCGACATCGTCGGGATAGAATGCGCCGCCCTTGAATTCGTGGAACAGCGCTCGATGCGGCTTCTGCATCACCTGGGTCAGAACGTTGAGGCGACCGCGGTGGGCCATGCCCAAGACGATATCCTTGATGCCCAGTGCACCGCCGCGCTTGATGATCTGCTCCAGCGCCGGGATGGTGGACTCGCCGCCATCGAGACCGAAACGCTTGGTGCCGGTATACTTGACGTCGATGAACTTTTCGAAGCCTTCGGCCTCGATCAGCTTGCTGAGGATGGCCTTCTTGCCTTCCTTGGTGAAGGTGATTTCCTTGTCAGGACCTTCGATGCGCTCCTGGATCCACTGCTTGGCTTCAGGATCGGAGATGTGCATGAACTCGATGCCCATCGTGCCGCAATAGGTGCGCTGCAGGATGGCCAGCATTTCCGGCAGGGTCGCGTATTCCAGACCCAGATAGCCGTCGACGAATATCTTGCGGCTATAGTCGGCCTCGGTAAAGCCGTAGCTCTTGGGGTCGAGCTCGGGGGCCGGCTCTTTTTCCATCATCCGCAGCGGATCGAGATCGGCATGCAGATGCCCGCGCATGCGATAGGCACGGATCATCATGATGGCGCGGATGGAATCGCGCGTCGCCTGCAGAACGTCAGCGACGCTCGACTTGGCGACGCCCATGGCCTCGGCCTTCTTGGCGATGGCCTTTTCGGTCTTGATGGCGATTTCGCCCCAATTGCCGTCCAGGGCGCTGACCAGATCGCCATTGGCGCTCTGTGGCCAGTCCTTGCGGCCCCAGCTCGGGCCCTCGGCATTCTTTTGGGCGACACCTTCGCCGTCATCGAGCTTGGAGAAGAAGCTCTTCCACGTGTCATCGACACTGGACGGATCGGTTTTGTAGCGGGAATAAAGCTGTTCGATATAGTCGGCGTTCCCCCCATAGAGGAACGAAGTCAGCAAGAACGTGTCGTTCTTTTCCTGTCGTGTCATCGCTTTTTGTCGCGAGGCCCACGCCCCGCCATCCTTCTCAACGGACCAGCGCCGCGCTGGCCTCAAAAACGGTCAGAAAATTTTCGGGAATACTGACCGTATTTCCTCTTTATCTTGTTAAGACTTGCGGCGCCTGTCGGCGCCACTCCTCACTCGATTGTGTTTCCCACCACGGACTTAGCAAGGCCTAGCACCCTTCTATGTCCGAAGCGCGACCGACATTAGTCGTACTAATGAACCTGCCGTTCGACCATCGGTCTCGTGGCAGGTTCACCGGAATTTGCTCGCCCATCCTCCGGACGAGACCTATGACGCAGGCTTAGCCCTTGAGGACTTCAGCCAGCGTGCGACCGATACGGGCCGGGGAGCTCGACACCTTGATGCCGGCAGCTTCCATGGCCGCGATCTTTTCTTCGGCACCGCCCTTACCGCCCGAAATTACGGCGCCAGCATGGCCCATGGTGCGGCCAGCCGGAGCCGTACGGCCGGCGATGAAGCCAGCCATCGGCTTCTTGCGGCCGCGCTTGGCTTCGTCGATCAGGAACTGGGCAGCTTCTTCCTCGGCCGAACCACCGATTTCGCCGATCATGATGATCGACTTGGTAGCTTCGTCGGCGAGGAACATTTCGAGCATGTCGATGAATTCGGTGCCCTTGACCGGATCACCACCGATGCCGACGGCCGTGGTCTGGCCCAGGCCTTCATTGGTGGTCTGGAACACAGCTTCATAGGTAAGCGTGCCCGAGCGCGATACAATGCCCACCGACCCCTTCGAGAAGATCGAGCCCGGCATGATGCCGATCTTGCATTCTTCCGGCGTCAGCACGCCCGGGCAGTTGGGGCCGATCAGGCGCGACTTGGACTTTTCGAGCTTGGCCTTGACGCGGACCATGTCGAGAACCGGCACGCCTTCGGTGATGCAGACGATGAGCGGGATTTCCGCATCGATCGCTTCTTCGATGGCAGCAGCAGCACCCGGAGGCGGCACATAGATGACCGACGCATTGGCGCCAGTGCGTTCCTTGCCTTCGGCAACCGAGGCGAAGACGGGCAGCGAAGCCGAAGCATCCACGCCCGAAGTCCAGGTTTCACCGGCCTTCTTGGGGTTCACGCCACCAACCATCTTGGTGCCGTAATAGGCCAGTGCCTGTTCGGTATGGAACGTACCGGTCTTGCCGGTCAGGCCCTGGACGAGAACCTTGGTGTCTTTGTTGACGAGGATCGACATCTACTTCTGGTCCTTCAGGAGTTGTTTGATTTCGCGGAGCTCGGCGACCATTTCCTGGGTCAATGCCGATATGTCCTTGTTGATCTCTTCCACGCGCGCGACGTGGTTCGAATAGCTTTTCATCGACATGCGCCCGGTAATGACGACGGCAATGATGATGAGCACCAGGGGCGCCCAGGTAACGATGACTTCACCCATCAGCCCGCCTCCCCTTCACCGGCCTTGGGCCGGATCACGGTGAGCTGCAGCACGAAGCCATATTCGTCCTCGTGCGACAGCAGGAAGCGCTGGCCGCCATAGTCAGCACTGGTCCAGGCGCCGTAAGTACCGGCACCCTTGTTCCTGATCTCGCCCTGCCATTCAGGCAGGTCCTCGATCAGGGCCACATCGGCTTCGCCTTCCGCCTCGTAGACATCCACGCGACAGTAGCCAAAATCGCTGTCGGGATAATTCTCCATCAGCACATAGCCCTCGGCATAGCCGAGTCCAGGAATGCTCCGATAGATATCGGTCGTGGAGACCCAGGGCGATTCAGGCTCGGCCGAACTGACCTCCCAATCCCGCTCTTCAGCCATCTCTTTCGCTTCGGGATTGCCCGAAGCGAAGAGTTCGCAGACCTCGAGCGCAGCCAGAGCGCCCGCCTGTTGCGGTGCCTTGCTCTTTCCCTGTGCTACGGCTGGCGTGACACAGAGGGCAAGAGCGGCAATGACAGCCAGGCCGGCGCGCATCGCCTTAGCCCTGTACGGCCTTCACGATCTTCTGGGCGGCATCGTCCAGATCATCCGCAGAGATGACGTCGAGACCCGAATTGTCGAGGATGGCCTTGCCTTCCCGAACATTGGTGCCTTCGAGGCGAACCACCAGCGGAACGGTAAGGCCGACTTCCTTGACCGCGGCGATCACGCCTTCGGCAATGACGTCGCAGCGCATGATGCCGCCGAAAATGTTGACCAGGATGCCCTTCACGGCCGGATCAGCCGTGATGATCTTGAACGCAGCCGTGACCTTCTCCTTGGAGGCACCGCCGCCAACGTCGAGGAAGTTTGCCGGCTCGGCACCATAGAGCTTGATGATGTCCATGGTGGACATGGCAAGACCGGCGCCGTTGACCATGCAGCCGATATTGCCGTCGAGGGCAACGTAGGCGAGGTCGAACTTGGACGCTTCGATTTCCTTGGCGTCTTCTTCGGTCAGGTCGCGCAGGCCCTTGAGGTCTTCGTGACGGAAACCGGCATTGTTGTCGAAGCTGACCTTGGCATCGAGCACGCGCAGGCGGCCATCGGTCATCACGATCAGCGGATTAACCTCGAGCAGGCTCATGTCCGTCTCGGTGAAGGCCTTGTAGAGGATTGGGAACAGCGACTTGCCGTCATTGGCGGCATCGCCATCGAGCTCGAGCGCCTCGTTGATCTTGGCAACGTCGGCATCGGTCACGCCGGCGGTCGGATCGATCGCCACGGTGATGATCTTTTCCGGAGTGTGTTCGGCAACGGCTTCGATGTCCATGCCGCCTTCGGTGGAAACCACGAAGGAGACGCGGCCCGAGCTACGGTCGACCAGCAGCGAGGTATAGAGCTCGCGCGAAATGTCGGCGCCATCTTCGATATAGAGGCGATTGACCTGCTTGCCGGCATCGCCGGTCTGCTTGGTCACGAGCGTATTGCCCAGCATTTCCCTGGAGAAGGCAACAACGTCGTCGACCGTCTTGGCCAGGCGCACGCCGCCCTTTGCGTCTGGACCGAGTTCCTTGAACTTGCCCTTGCCGCGACCGCCGGCATGGATCTGCGATTTGACCACATAGAGCGGGCCCGGCAGCGACTTGGCCGCAGCTTCGGCCTCGTCTGCCGAGAAGATCGCAACGCCGGCAGCAACCGGTGCGCCATAGCCCTTCAGCAGTTCCTTGGCCTGGTGTTCATGGATGTTCATGTCTAATCCCCTTGGGTGGGCAGGACGGTGCCGACTGAGCGCACCGTATATCTATTTCGATCCTCTGCGTCATTCCTGCGACTGGCGAATTGCCGCGCGACAGAAATGACCAACCCCGCACGAGGCGGGGTTGGTTGAAGACGGTTTACGCCAGCTTTGGCGCGATTTTCTTGCAGGCCTCGATCAGGCCTTCAACGGCACCGACCGATTTGTCGAAAGACTTTTGCTCGGCAGAATTGAGCGCGATCTCGACGACCTTTTCGACGCCGTCGGAACCGATCACCACCGGCACGCCGACATAGGTACCCTTCACGCCATACTGGCCATCGAGATAGGCCGCGGCAGGCATGACGCGCTTCTTGTCCTTGAGATAGCTCTCGGCCATGGCAATGGCCGAAGCGGCCGGCGCATAAAAGGCCGAACCAGTCTTGAGCAGGCCGACGATCTCGGCGCCACCGTCACGGGTGCGCTGCACGATCTCTTCGAGCTTTTCCTTGCTCATCCAGCCCATCTTGACCACGTCGGTCAGCGGAATGCCGGCAACGGTGGAATAGCGGGTCAGCGGCACCATGGTATCACCATGACCGCCCAGCACGAAAGCCGTGACGTCTTCGGTCGAAACGCCCAGTTCTTCAGCGATGAAATGGATGAAGCGCGAGCTGTCCAGCACGCCAGCCATGCCGATCACCTTGTTGGCGGGCAGGCCGGAGAACTTCTGCAGCGCCCAGACCATGGCATCGAGCGGGTTGGTGATGCAGATGACGAAAGCCTTGGGCGCATACTTGGCAATGCCCGCACCCACCTGCTCCATCACCTTGAGATTGATTTCGAGCAGGTCGTCGCGGCTCATGCCGGGCTTGCGCGGCACGCCGGCGGTCACGATGACGACATCGGCGCCTTCGATGTCCTTGTATTCGGACGTACCCTTGAGCGAGGCGGCGAGACCCTGGGCCGGAGCCGACTGGGCGATGTCCAGGGCCTTGCCCGGACCAACACCATCGACCACGTCGAACAGGACGATATCGCCCAGTTCCTTCTGCGCCGACAACAGAGCCAGCGTTCCGCCGATCTGTCCTGCACCGATAAGGGCAATCTTTTTACGCGCCATAGGTTCTCATCCCGACACTGCGTTGAATTGGCGCAGTTCTTAACCCTCTGAGCTTTGAGGGGCAAGTGAACCCTTCGTCTTAAAGCTCAATATGCCCTTGCCGATGAGTGAAGGGGCAATGCCGTATGGGCACGGGAACGTTTCAGCCCTCGACCTCGGCTGTCTCAGACGGCGCATCGCGCAAGGCCTTGGCCAGATATTCTTCGGATTGCATCTCGTCGAGCCGCGAAATCGTGCGCTGAAACTCGAAAGCCGTGCGATCGTCCTTGCCCAGCTGCTCCAGCGGCACGGCAAAGCTGGCGCCCAGCTTGACGCCGCGATCATAGAGATTGTCGATCAGCAGGATGAATCGCTTGGCAGCATCGGATTTGGTCCGGTCCATCTGCGGCACACTGTCTAGAATGACCGTGTCGAACTGATGCGAAATGCGGACGAAATCGCGTGAACCCAGCGGCTTTTCGCACAGATCGGCGAAACCGAACCGCGCCGCACCCATGGCCGTCAGCGGCACAGCAATCTCGCGACCGATGCTCTCGACCACGCCGGGAGCGCCCGCCTCGCCGCCAGTAACGCGCAGCCACAACCGGTCCATTTCCGCACGAACCTCCGGCCCTGTGCCGAAGGCATAGACATGCTGCCCGGCAAATTTCATGCGGCGATAGTCGCGCTCCGCATGCAGGCTCGCCACAGCGCAATGGAGCTGCAACAGCTCGATGAACGGCAGGAACAGCTGGCGATTGAGGCCATCTTTGTAGAGCTCTTCCGGCAGCACGTTTGAGGTCGCCACCAGCGTTACGCCCTGGGCGAAAAGCTTGTCGAACAACCGGTAGAGCAGCATGGCATTGGTGATGTCATGCACGTGGAATTCATCGAGGCAAAGCAGGCGCAGGCCCGATCTGACGATCGGCTTGACCACGGCCTCGACCGGATCGGTATCCTTGCCTTTGTCGCTCTTGCGAAAGGCCGCCATGCCGGCATGGATCTCGTCCATGAACTCGTGAAAATGCACCCTGCGCTTCTGCTTGAAGGGCATGGCCGCAAAGAACAGGTCCATCAGCATGGTCTTGCCGCGCCCGACTTCGCCGAAAAGATAGAGCCCGCGCACCGGCTGCGGCTTGTCGAACAGCTTGGCAAAAAACCCCTTGGGCTGCTCGGCCATCAACCCCGCCAGCACCACATCGAGCTTGCCCGCAGCTTCGCGCTGCGCTGGATCAGCCACAAGCGTGCCGCGCGCTGCCAGATCGGCATAGGCGGTGACAACGGGACCGGAAGGAAGGGGAGACGTCACGGACAATTCGGCTGAACTCGGTTCGTTTCGGTCAAGCCGAGTCGAAAAGGGTTGGCTTCCGCACCGGAAGCGCAGAAGCCGGCCATTTGCAGGCCGGCTTCGCTGAAATCTTAGCGGGCCATCGAGATGGCCTGGCCACCCGAGATTGTGCCGATATAGCGGCCGCTGCTCGGGGCGAGGAAGGCGGCGATATTGCCGTTCTCATCATAAAGCTGTAGCTGGCTGCCGACCTGCTGCCAGCCGGTGACCGAAGCGATCTGCGGCACGGTGCAGCCCGGCGCCGAAGCGCGATAATAGCTGGTGCCAGTCTTGGCGGTCATCGGCAGGTTGATGCGGCAGGTTGCGCCACCGGCAACCACATTCCACACGCCTTCCGGACCAGCACTGACGCCACCACCCATCGGCTGGTTCAGCGTCACAAAGGAGCTGTTGCCACCAGCGGCGGGCGCTGCGCCTGGCTGGATCATGCCCGGCTGGGTCATGCCTGGCGTGGTCATGGCGGTCTGGGTGTTTACGCCACCCAGAACCGGCTGGCCCGACAGGCCCGGAGCGGGCGTACCGGTCGCTCCAATGGCCGGCAGCGTACCCTGCTGCACGGTCGAATTCTGCACCGGCTGCAACTGCGACGGTGCGCCGATCGTATTGAGATTTGCCGTATTGGAACCAGTCGACTGGCACGCAGCCAGCAGAACGGCGATTGCCGCCACGCCAATCGCGGAGGATCCGCGCATCCAAACCGTCATGGTTCGCTCCTGCCCTAGGGCTTTCAAAAAGGTTAACAGCCTGCCCGGCTTATAGCCAATGACAGTGCTGCGTTCAACCGCCCGGCCCGCGGCAATAACAGCCCATTGCAATATGGCCTTTATACGCCCGACGCCGCCATTTCCTTCAACAGATCCTGGGCCAGAACAGTTGCATCCTGCGCCTCTTCTTCTGGCACCTGGACCGGCACACCCTCGGGCCCGAACAGATTCGGCACGCCCGGCAAGCCGCCCTCGCCCCGCTCCAGCGGATGAAACCCATAGGCCCGCAAGGCCACGATCAGCGCCCGCGCCATGGATTCGTTCTTGGCTTGCGCGATGGTCTGATAGGCCATGGAGGTCTCCTGATGTTTTGGCGATCCTGACCGCCAATCCCGGCCGGGGCAAGGCTCGTCACGATTAATCCATTGCCAAGCCGTCACTGAAATGTTGCACTGACTATCTTGCTGTCACCGCTTGGTGATTTGCCGGCCAGCATGGCCAGGCGCTTAGCTTGCTTGAATATCCTCTGCCGGAGCCGCAATGGGCGCCTACATTTTCCGCCGACTGCTGCTGATGATCCCGACCATTTTCGGCATCATGGCGATTTCCTTCATCATCACCCAGTTCGCCCCGGGCGGCCCCGTCGAGCAGGCCTTGGCCAATATTTCCGGCCAGAACAACTCCATGGCTTCGCGCATCACCGGTGCCGAAGGTGGCGATTTCGCCGCCCAGCCCGGCCAGGGTGGCAGCAATCAATCCGCCTACCGCGGCAGCCAGGGACTGTCACCCGAACTGGTCGCCCGCATCGAAAAGCAGTTCGGCTTCGACAAGCCCCCGCTCGAACGCTTCGGCATGATGCTGTGGAACTACCTGCGGTTCGATTTCGGCGACAGCTATTATCGCGACATCTCGGTCATCGACCTCATCCTCGAAAAGATGCCGGTCTCCATTTCATTGGGGCTATGGATGACGCTGATTGCCTACGGAATATCCATTCCCCTCGGCATCAAGAAAGCTGTCAGCGACGGCTCGCGGTTCGACGTCTGGACCTCGACGCTGGTTATCATGGGCTATGCGATTCCCGGCTTCCTGATCGCCATCGTGCTGGTCATCCTCTTTGCCGGCGGCAGCTTCTGGTCGATATTTCCGCTGCGCGGCCTGACCTCGCCGGGCTTCGACAGCTTCCCCTGGTGGCGCCAGCTCATCGACTATTTCTGGCATCTGGTCCTGCCCATCATCGCCATGGGACTGGGCGCATTTGCCACCACCACGCTCCTGACCAAGAACTCGTTCATCGACGAGATCGGCAAGCAATATGTGACCACCGCCCGCGCCAAGGGATTGACCGAAGGCCAGATCCTCTATCGCCACGTTTTCCGCAACGCCATGATGCTGATCATCGCCAGCTTTCCCGGGGCTTTCATCGGCGCATTCTTTGGCGGCTCGCTGCTGATCGAGACCATTTTTTCGCTCGATGGCCTGGGTCTTCTCGGCTTCCAGTCGGTTGCCAATCGCGACTATCCCGTCGTCTTTGCCACGCTCTACATCTTCAGCCTCCTCGGCCTCGTCATCTCGCTGATCTCGGACCTGGCCTATATGTGGGTCGATCCGCGCCTCGATTTCGAAAGCCGCGAAGTATGACCGAAATGACCACGCAAGCGGCCGTGATCGAGGCCCCGCGCAATGGCCGCCTCAGCCCCATCAACAAGCGGCGCCTCGCCAATTTCCGGGCCAACCGCCGGGGCTTCTGGTCGCTCTGGATTTTCCTTGCCGTCTTCATCCTGACGCTCGGCTCCGAATTCGTCGCCAACGACCGACCGCTGATCGCCTCCTACAAGGGCGAACTGCTCTTCCCGGCCTTCGTCGATTATCCCGAGAGCAAGTTCGGCGGCTTCCTCGCCGTCACCAATTATCGCGACAGCTTCATCTCCGACGAGATCGAGGCCAATGGCTGGGCCGTCTGGCCGCCCATCCGCTTCGCCTACAATACGGTGGACGGCTATCAACCCGGCTCCGGCGCGACCGCGCCGAGCTGGATGATGACCCGCGAACAGATCTGCGAGCGCTATCCCGAAGGCGTGGCCGACCCGCAGTGCCATTGGGGCAATTACCATTGGCTGGGCACTGACGGTGAAGCCTATGACGTGCTGTCGCGCCTGCTCTATGGCATCCGCATCTCCATTCTCTTCGGCTTTACCTTGACCATCCTCTCTTCGGTGATCGGGCTCCTCGCCGGCGCAATGCAGGGCTATTTTGGCGGCTGGCTCGATCTCATTGCCCAGCGCCTGATCGAAATCTGGACTTCGATACCGGCGCTCTACCTGCTGCTGATCATTTCCAGCGTCATTGCGCCCAGTTTCTGGGTGCTGCTTGGCATATTGCTGCTGTTCTCCTGGGTATCGCTGGTCGGCATCGTCCGCGCCGAATTCCTGCGCGGCCGCAACTTCGAATATATCACCGCCGCTCGCGCGCTCGGCGTTTCCAACCTCACCATCATGTTCCGGCACCTGCTGCCCAATGCCATGGTGGCCACGCTGACCTTCATGCCCTTTTTGCTCTCGGGCTCGGTGGTCACTCTGACCTCGCTGGACATTTTCGGGCTTGGCCTCCAGTCCGGCACGCCATCGCTGGGCGACCTGCTGGTGCAGGGCAAGGACAACCTCCAGGCCCCCTGGCTCGGCTTCACCGGCTTCTTCGCCATCGCCATTCTGATGACGCTGCTGGTCTTCATCGGCGAAGCCGTCCGCGATGCCTTCGACCAACGAAAGTCGATGGCATGACCGCTCCCCTGCTCTCAGTCCGCAACCTCTCCATCGCCTTCGGCGCCAACGAGGCCGTGCGGAACATCTCCTTCGATATCGCCCCTGGCGAAACCCTGGCCCTTGTCGGCGAGAGCGGGTCGGGCAAGTCGGTGACGGCGCTGTCAGTGCTCAAGCTCCTGCCCACGACGGCCAGCCTTTCCGGGCAGATCCTGTTCACGGGCAAGGACCTGGTTTCCGCGCCACCGGCCGAATTGCGGGCCGTGCGCGGCAATGACATTTCCATGATCTTCCAGGAGCCGATGAGTTCGCTCAATCCGGTCCACACGGTGGAAAAACAGATCGGCGAAATTCTGGCCGTGCATCGCGGCCTGCGCGCAACCGCCGCCCGCAAGCGCACGCTCGAACTGCTCGAAGCGGTCGGCATCCCCGACCCGGCGAGCCGGCTCGCGTCTTATCCCCATCAGCTTTCCGGCGGCCAGCGCCAGCGCGTCATGATCGCCATGGCCCTGGCCAATGAGCCGGACCTGCTGATCGCCGACGAACCGACCACGGCGCTCGACGTGACAGTGCAGGCGCAGATCCTGGCGCTGCTCAAGGAACTGCAGGCGCGCCTGGGCATGGCCATGCTCTTCATCACCCACGACCTCGGCGTTGTGAAAAAGATTGCTGATCGGGTCTGCGTCATGACCAAGGGCGAGATCGTCGAGACCGGCCCCGTTGCGCCGCTCTTCGCCGACCCGCAACACGCCTATACAAGGCATCTGCTGGCAGCCGAACCTCGCGGCAAGCCCCCGCAGACCGACCCATCGGCGCCCAGCATCGTCGATGTGGCGGATCTCAAAGTCTGGTTTCCGATCAAGCGCGGACTGCTGCGCCGGACTGTCGGGCATATCAAGGCCGTCGATGGCGTCGACCTCTCCATCCGCCGTGGCGAAACGCTGGGGGTGGTGGGCGAAAGCGGTTCAGGCAAGTCGACGCTCGGCTACGCGCTGCTGCGACTAATCCCCTCCGATGGCCGGATCGTCGTGCTCGGCAATCAGGTCCAATCGCGCTCGTGGAAAGCCATGCGGCCGCTGCGCAAGGACATGCAGATCGTCTTCCAGGACCCGTTCGGGTCGCTGAGCCCCCGCATGTCCGTCGCCCAGATCATTGGCGAGGGCCTTGCCGTCCATGCGCCCCAGATCGGCGCGGCAGAGCGGGACAGTCGCGTGGCGAAAGCATTGGAAGAAGTCGGACTGCCCGCCTCGGCCGGGCATCGCTATCCGCATGAATTCTCGGGCGGCCAGCGCCAGCGCATCGCCATTGCCCGGGCCATGGTGCTCGAGCCGCAATTCGTCGTGCTCGACGAGCCCACCTCTGCCCTCGATGTTTCAATCCAGGCCCAGGTCGTGGATCTGCTGCGTGACATCCAGCAAAGGCGCGGCCTGACCTACATGTTCATCTCGCACGATCTCAAGGTGGTGCGGGCGCTGGCCAACCAGCTCATCGTCATGCGCCATGGCAAGATCGTCGAACAGGGCAAGGCTGCCGATATCTTTGCCGCGCCGCAATCGGACTATACCAAGGCTCTGATGGCGGCAGCTTTCGATGTTGCCGTCGCCGAAGCCCCTGTCGCGCCCTGAGTTTTCCGCCTAGTCTCTTGTTAGCCAACCCATATTTCGGAGCCGTCCGATGAAATTCGCGCCCCTCCTCGCAGCCGCACTGGCCCTCGCCACTGTGGTACCCGCAATGGCCCAGACCGCGCCCGGTCAGTGGGTCCATGCCTTTGCCATGGAGGGCGAGCCCAAATACGGCCCCGACTACACCCACTTCGACTATGTCAACGTCGACGCCCCCAAGGGCGGCACGGTGCGCCTCGGCTCGCAGGGTGGTTTCGATACCTTCAACCCCATCCTGCCCAAGGGCGATCCGGCCGCCGGGCTGGGCTTGATCTACGAAACCTTGATGTCGCCTTCGCTGGACGAGCAAAGCGTCTACTACGGCAATCTCGCTAGCGAGCTGAAGATTGGCGACGACTATGGATCGGTGACCTATCGCATTGATCCGCAAGCCAAATGGCATGACGGCGAGCCGGTCACCGCCGAAGACGTGGTCTGGAGCTTTGAAAAGCTCATCGAGCTCAATCCCGATCGCCAGCAATATTACATCAACATCACCAAGGCCGAGGTCACCGCACCTGGTGAAGCGACCTTCACCTTCGACCAGACCGGCAATCGCGAACTGCCGCTGATCCTGGGACAATTGCAGGTTTTCCCCCAGCACTGGTGGGAAGGCGAGGACGCGAAGGGCAAAAAGCGCAGCATCGGGGAATCCACCCTCGAAAAGCCCCTGGGCTCCGGCCCGTATGAACTCGACAGCTTCGATGCCGGCCGCACCATCACGTACAAGCGCGTCGAGGACTATTGGGGCGAAGACCACCCCACCAATGTCGGCCAGAACAATTTCGACGAGTACCGCGTCGAATATTTCCTCGACCAGACC
This sequence comes from uncultured Devosia sp., assembly GCF_963517015.1. NCBI lineage: Bacteria > Pseudomonadati > Pseudomonadota > Alphaproteobacteria > Hyphomicrobiales > Devosiaceae > Devosia > uncultured Devosia sp. The sequence continues at coordinate 1,288,492 of NZ_CAUQDV010000001.1, read as the reverse complement.
GTGCAGTTCGAGGCTTTCAAGGGCGACCAGTTCGACTATTGGGTAGAGCTTCAGGCCCGCCGCTGGGCCACGGCCTATGACTTCCCCGCCGTTACCCAGGGCCGCATCATCAAGGAAACCTTTCCGCAGGACTATGCCGGGTCGGGCTTGATGGTTGGCTTCATTCCCAATCTGCGCCGCGAGAAATTCCAGAACCCGCTGGTCCGCGAAGCGCTCAACTATGCCTTCGACTTCGAGGAATTGAGCAACACGCTGTTCTTCAACGAATATGACCGCGTCGACAGCTATTTCTACGGCCTGCCATTCCGCTCCTCGGGCCTGCCGGAAGGCGAAGAACTGGAAGTACTGGAAACGGTCAAGGACCAGGTACCGCCCGAAGTCTTCACCGAGGTCTATACCAATCCGGTCAGCGGCTCGCCCGCCAAGCTGCGCGAGAACCTGCGCACGGCCTTGGGCCTCTTCAACGAGGCCGGCTATACGCTCGATGGCAATCGCCTGGTCGATGCCAATGGCCAGCAGCTGAGCTTTGAAATTCTGCTCAATGGCCCCACCATCGAGCCTGTCGCGCAGAATCTCGTCACCAATCTCGGCCAGATCGGCGTGGCGGTCACGCTACGGTCCGTCGATAGCCCGCAATATATCAACCGCACGCGCTCCTTTGACTATGACGTGATCTACTCGGGCTGGGTCCAGTCCTGGTCACCGGGCAATGAGCAGCGCTTCTTCTTCGGCTCGGGTTCGGCCAATCAGGAAGGCAGCCAGAACTATGCCGGCATTGCCAATCCAGCTATCGACGCTCTGATCGACCTGCTGGTGGTTGCCGATGACCGCGAAACGCAGGAGGCCATCACCAAGGCCATCGACCGTGTGCTGCTGGCCAACCACTATGTCGTGCCCAGCTATTCTTCGCGCCATTCCCGCATCGCCCGCTGGGACCGCTTCAGCCATCCGGAGAACCTGCCTGAATTCTCAAGCGGCTTCCCGACGCTCTGGTGGTGGGATGCGGAAAAAGCCGCCAAGACCGGCGGCGCCAGCCAGTAAGCAAGAGGGCCGGGGAAATTCCCCGGCCCTTTCTCTATCCGATACCCGTACTGACGGCGGCGACCGTGACCTCAGTAGTCCTTCTCGTAGAACACGCCGAGGCTTGAATCGCCATTCTGGCCAGCTGCCCCCGTAACCTTGAAGTCATTGGTGACGTCGAGATTGATCGTCACCTTGCTCTGGCCATTGGCGCCGGCCTGAACCCCGAGATAGACATTGTCCTGGATATAGGTGCCGGCCTGCACGCCGACATTGCCCTGCTCGTCGGTGACAACATCGAGATCGGCCAATCCCGCCGCGCCACGCAGGCCATCGACGAGGCCATTGCCACCGCCGCCACCAACCAGTTCGGCAGCAGCACCGGCAAGCTTTGCCAGCTGCAGCGGCGACAACTCGCCCATCGAGCGATTGAAGATCAGCCGGCTCAGCACTTCGTCCTGCGGCAGGGCGGGGCTTGAGGTGAAGCTCACGTCGATATCGGAGGCGCGGCCCGAGACAGTGACGAAAACCGTCACGTCCTCGCCCTCGGTCCGCGCCACAAAATCGAGGAACGGGTCCAGATCGCCGACAAGCGTCACCGAGCCGCTTTCGAAGGTGATGCGCTGACCCAGGATCGCCAGGCGTCCGCGATTGAGCTCGAAACCACCCACCGGCTGGATATTGTTGACCGGACCGGTAAGGCGCACCGAACCGCCCACTTCCGCATCGAGGCCACGGCCACGAATGAAAATCTGATTGGGTGCATTGACGTTGATGTCGAGCAATATGCCGGCCGGCCGCGTTTGTGGGATCGGGGCGCCGGAGCGATCGTCGATCTTGGCACGCTGCAGTGTCTGTTCGACGGCGATTGGCGTGCGGACATGGTTGACGTCGATCAGTGCCGCGCCACCACCGAAGCTTTCCGGCACGGTGATATTGGCTTCCTCGACCAGGATATCGCCGCTGAGCAGGGGCGAACCTGTCAGGTTGCCACTCAGCGCCAGGTTGCCCGACGCTGTGGCCACAAACAGATTGCCATCGGCATAGCGCGCGGAGTTGAGCGCCACGCGGATATCGGCCGGTAGATTACCCGTCAGGCCGACGGTACCGGAAGCTGAAACCGAACCACCCGTCGACAGATTTGCCGAGAGGCTATCGATGGAAAGGCTGGTGCCATTGAGGCTCGCCGAGCCGGTAATGCCTTCAAGCCGCGCATTGAGTTCGGGATCGACATAGCCGGCGCCCGACAGCGACACCCGACCGCCGAATTGCGGATCGCTGAGACTGCCGGTAACCTGCGCATTGATATTGGCCGTGCCGCTAAGCTGGCCGCCACGGTCCGCGACGAACTGATTGCCCAGTGCCAACGGGGCAAACCCGGTCAGCGCCAGGTTGAGCCCATTGCCTTCAAGCGGAATGCGCCCGGAACCCTGAATGGTCAGCCCACCCGAGCCATTGGCCGAGAGCGATGCCAGCGTCACCACGCCGTCGCGGAACGTGCCGCGCGTCGAAGCCGACAGTGGCGCAATACCGAAATCGCCGATCGCTGCGGCGTTGACGCCGGAAACCTGCGCATCAAAGCTGACCTGCGGATCGCTGCCGGTGCCCGCGACATTCACCTTGCCATTGAGCGTGCCGGCCAGCCCCAGGTCCGGCGCCACGGCATTGGCGATGGAGAGCGGGAGTGCATTGATATCCAGCGCAATGGACAGCGTTTCGCCGGCAGAACCGGTCGCCGTGATCGAGCCAGAGCCCACATCAAAGCGCACGGCCTCCAGCGAGACGTTGGAACCAGCGACCTGCAATACGGTCGGCTGTGCCAGGCGCGCCGAGAGCTGGCCCTGTGCCAGCGCCGCACGATCCAGCGCCAGGCGATAGCCGCCATCGACCGGGGCAAGCGAACCCGCCACATCCACATCCGTACCGGTGGCCAGGGCGGCTTGCGCATCGAAGCTCGTTGTTGTGCCATTCTGATTGGCGCGCGCCGTCAGCGTGGTGACATCCACGCCCGCCGCGGAAACATCGCTGGCATTGGCCTGCCCGTCGATCGCCGGCACGCCGAACAGGTCGGCAATGCTGGCATTGATGTCGGCCGCGCCGACGCGGATATCGTTGATCACGAGGTCGCTGACATCGCCGCGAAGCGTTGCGCCCTGCGTGCCATCGACCGGCGCCAGGGTAATCTCGGCATTGGCCGCACCCTGCGCATCGAGCAGCGCCAGGGCCGCGGGAACCGACACGTCTGGCGACACCAGCGTCAATCCACCATTGATCAACCCGGTCAGCAACTCACGGCTGAGCCCGCCGCTGATCCGCGTGCCGGCGGCCTGGAAATCGAGATCGCTGAGCGTCTGCTCGCTCGGCGTGACAGCAACATTGGCGGCCAGCGACGTGCGGAAACCATCCAGCATCGCCTGGCCCGATATAATGCCGTCCAGCCGATCCACCAGATAGCGGCCATTGAAGGCCAGGCTGGCGCCAACCAGATTACGATCGGCCAATGTGCCTTGCGGCACGTCGGCATCAAGCACCAGATCAATGCCCGCCTCGGCCGTGCCCTTGGCCGTACCCTTGACGGTCAACGGCCCGCGCGCCTGCTCCGAGAGCAGCGCAATGTCGCTCAGCGACATGTCGAAGGTGAAATCGGCCAGCGCGCTGGAATAGGTCCCATCGGCGAGAATCTGCACCTGCGGATTGCTGATGCGGAACTGCTCTGCCGCCAGCCCCGCCTCGGTGCGCGCCACGCGACCCGAGAGCTCCACCGTACCGGCCAGCAGGCCATCGGCCAACTGGTCGTCGATCTGCAGGTTATTGCCCGTGCCATCCAGTGTCAGGTCGAACCCGCCGCTCAGCGGCATGATCGAGCCCGTGGCTTTGAGCGACAGGCCACCGTTGAGTTCGCGCCCGGCAAGACCCGAGAAGGGCGCGATGCTGGCGGTCTCGACCCCGATATTGCCGTTGAAATCCAATCCGTCGAGCTGGCCGGACAGCGCCGCCGTCAGCGCCTGGCCCTCGACGCGGAATTCGGCCAGCTGCACCGGCTCGCCGGCATTCCAGAGGCCAGCAATGCCAAGCCCGATGCCGTCGCCGAGCGCTGCTTCGATCTCTTCCGAGCCAGTGACGCCACTCAGCCTGCCGTCGCCATTGAAGGTAACCCGCCGCGTTGCCGGATCGCTGAGATTGGCGGCCACACCACCAATATTGAGCGCCAGCGCCTCGGCGGCAAAACCGTCCGTTTCAAATCCGGCGATATCGAGCGTCGACAACCAGTCTTCGCCCGTCTCGCCGAAGGACACGGCAAGCTGCGCCGAATTGACCAAGGTTGAATTGCCCGGCACCGGCAGCACGACCTGCCCACCGGCCGGATCGGCAACCACAGCATTGAGCGTCAGCCGGCGCAGGAAATTGTCCGTCGTTGTATCGGCTGCCGCTTCCAGCGACAGCTGTCCGCCCGAAAGCTTCAGCCCGGAAACCGAAATCCCGCCTTCCGAACGCACCAATGCGCTCGCCGCCAGCGACGTCTCGGCACCAAAGAAGGGCCGATAGGGTTCGGCGATCAGCGTGGCCAGTGGCCCGCGCAGGTCGGCGTCCACGGCGATGCCTTCGGCCTGCTGGTTGATCGTCGCCACGCCGGAAAGCGCGGTCTGGCCATTGGCCTGGAGCTGCAGTTCAGTGCGCAGGTCGGTGACCGCGCCGCTTCCGTTGACATTGAGCGTTACGGCCGGCTTGCCGTCGATGCTCAGCAGGTTGGCGATCACGCCATTTTCCGGCTCGACCAGCGACAGGCCCAGGTCGATATTATTGTCCGCCCTGGTATAGGCGACGTCGAGCTCGAGCGTGCCGCCCGGACCGTCGAGACGGGCAATGTCGAGATTGGTGGTAAGATTGCCGCCTTCCAGCGTCAGCGCGCCGCCCAGCGAAATCTCCGAACCAAGGCCGAACACATTCTCGCCGAAGGTGACCGAGGGAACGCTGAGCTCCTGCAGGATCACCGCCACCGGAAATTCCGGCACCTGGAACGACCCGGCCTCAGCCGGCGGCAGGTCCACCGCGCCTTCGGCCGGCACGGCATTGCGGATATAGTCGATCGAGTCCGCCTTGAGCGACTGCACTTCGAGCCGACCGAGGAACAGCGCGGCCTGGTTCCAGGTCAGCGACGCATTGCTGATCCGCAGCCAGACGCCCTCGGCGTCGGAAATGGTGATCTCGCGGATCGAAACATTGGACCCCAGCGCCCCGTCGATATTGGACAGGCGGATGACGCGTTCCGGCGTCGACAGGCGATCCTGCACGAAGCTGGTCAGCCAGTCCTTCTGCTCCTCATTGTTCATCGTCAGCACTTCGACGCCCAGATCCTGCGCTACGGCAGGGGCGGCCAAAGCCGATGAAAGCAGCAGGACGGCGAGCAGGCGCCGGGCGGATGGGGAGGTAAAAGTCATCAGAATGCCTGCCCTATGCCGACATAGATTGCATAGTCAGGATCGCCGTCACGCTTGTTGACCGGAACGGCGACGTCGAGGCGCAACGGCCCGAGGCCGGTATAGTAGCGAACGCCGATACCAGCGCCGATCTGCAGCTCGTCGAGCGAGGGGAAACGGTCAGCCGCGACATAGCCGGCGTCGACAAAGCCGACCACGCCAATGTCATTGGTGACCTTGGCGCGCGCTTCGAGCGAGCCTTCGACGAGATAGCGCCCGCCGGTTACCACGCCCGTGCCGTCATCGACACCGATCGACTTGAAGCCATAGCCGCGCACCGAACCGCCACCGCCGGCAAAGAACAGAATGTCGGGCGGTATTTCCGAAAGGTCCGGCCCCAACACGGCGCCGGCCTTCAGGCGTCCCGCCAGCACAAAGGGATCGTCTTCGCCGAAGCCGAAATAAGTGCGGCCCTCGACGGTCAGCTGCGCGCCCATATTGCCGTAGTTCAGCTCATAGAAGGGCTCAAGATGCGCCGCAGCATACCAACCCTGAGTGGCATTGACCTTGTCATTGCGGAAATCGAGCGTGGCATCGCCATAGATGCTCAGCGTCTGGAAATCGCGCGTGCCGAAGACGTCCTCGAAGCGGTTGATTTCGAACTTGGTGCCGCCTTCCAGCGTGATCTGATCGGAGAGGTAATGCGTCAGCCCCACCCGAGCGGAGCCCGACGTCTCCATATAGGTGTCATAGACATTCCGTTCGCCCAGGATCGATGCAACGAGATCGGTATCCGGCGTGAACATGCCTGGCTTGGTGAAGGTACCGCCAAACATATAGTCGAACTCAGCCGTATCGACGGGATAGGCGATGCTCGATACGCGCGCATCGAGCCGCAGCCGCTCGGCCTGGCCGAAGAGATTGCGCCAGAGGTGGTAACCTTCGACACCCAGCCCATCGACGGTCGAAAAACTCGCGCCCGCGCCAAAGCGACGGCCGGGCAATTCCTGAACGATCAACTGATAGGGCAAGAGGCCATCGGCGCCGATGTTTTCGGCCGCCTCAAGCCGCGCCGAGCGGAACACTTCGAGACGATCGAGACGCTTTTGCGCCAGGGCGATTTCGTCCGGGTCATATTCCTCGCCGACGGCGAGGCCCGTCTGCTGCCGCACGAATTCCGGATTCATCCGTTCTGTGCCCGAGACGCGCACATCGCCAAAAGCGGCCTTGATGCCTGGATCAACGTTGATGGTGACGTCGACAAGATTGCTCGCGTGATCGGCGACCACATCGCGACTGACCACGACGGCCTTGGCATAGCCCTGCTGCCGCCAGGCCTCGAGCGCCAGCGTTTCCGCGCGCAGGATCACCGATGACTTGGCCACTTCGCCAATGGCAAAACCGCTGTCGACCGGCAGATCGACCTGATCCCAGGGATCGTCGGTCGCGGGCGCCTGATTGACGATATCGACGCGATTGAATCGGAACTCCGGGCCCGGATCGACCACGATGGCGACGTCGACCGGATCGGGCAGATTGACGTCGGGCGCCATATTGGCGGCTTCCGTGCCAGCAACGCGGATCGAAACCGCGCCGCCATAATAACCTTCGTTATAGAGGGCGGAGACGATGCGGCGATAGTCGCCGCGCGCCTTGGCCAGCAGACCAGCCGCGCCGGACGCCGGTTCGCTTTCGTCGGCGACGAGTGCCGAAGCATTGCGCACCACCGATTCGAGATTGCCCGTGGCATTGACGGTGGCGGTCACCGTATAGGGCTGCGGATCGGCGATCACCGCTTCGGCGTCGTCTTCATCCTCGAAGAACTTCAGACCGAAAATTTCAAACGCGGCAGCGGGTGCGGTCGCCATGCCGACACCGGCCAGGGCAACGCACAAAGCGCCAATACTCGTTACCAGACGCGCGATATGCAGTGGACCAATTCCCGCCCGTTAAACTTCAAACCAATAGGCTCAAAGCAAGTTGCCCCAGGGGAGAGAAGATTCCGTTAAGCACCTTCCGCCCCAATGTGCTGACGTGACAGCCCATCCAACAGGCGGTCATTTCATGGCGAGTTTAGGGCTAGCAGACGGCAAGAGACAACCTTTGCCGCCAATTTATTCCAAATTGACAGACAGATCGTGGCCGATGGGCAACGCCCTCCCCAAATGGCGAGGAGGGCTGGAGATTATTCCCGCGCCAGCGCCTCCACCGGATCGAGCCGGGCAGCCGACCGGGCCGGCATGAAGCCGAAGACCACGCCGATCACGCTGGCCGAAACAATGGCCAGCACCATGGATTCTGCCGAATAGGCGACGGTCGCGCCGCTGACCAATGTGGTCAGCAGGCTCCCCAGCGCAAAGCTCAGCCCCACGCCGGCGGCGCCACCGACAAAGCAGACCAGCACCGCCTCGATCAAAAACTGCCGCAGGATGTCGCCGCGTCGGGCACCGACCGCCATGCGGATCCCGATCTCCTTGGTCCGCTCGGAAACGCTCACCAGCATGATGTTCATCACCCCGATCCCGCCGACCACCAGCGAAATCACGGCAATGGTCGAGATCAGCAGCGTTAGCGTGGCCGAGGTCGACTGGATGGTTTCGCGAATGGTGGCCGTGTTCTGGAGAAAGAAGTCCTGCGTACCGCCATGCAGCCGCGCCACCAGCGCGGTGATCTCCGCCTCGGCCTGGTCCATGTCATAGTCATCGCTGACCCGCACCGCGATCGAGTCGAGATAGGACTGGCCGAGGATTCGGTCCATCGCCGTCGTATAGGGCACATAGACATTGGCGCTGGTCCCGCCCGGCCCGAAGCCCGTGACATTCTCGACCACGCCGATCACTCGCACCGGCACCCGGCCCAGCATAATCACCTGTCCGATCGGGTCCTCGTTATTGACGAAGAAAGCATCGGCGGCATTCTCGTCGATCACCGCCTCCTGCGTCCGGTCGGTGACACTGGTTTCCGTGAAACCGACGCCCTCTGCAAAGGTGCGGCCATTGACCTGGAAATAGCCATCGCCCACGCCGGTGATCGACGCCGTCGACGACGTGTTGCGGAACAGCACGGTGGCATTGGTCGAAACCTGCGGCGAGACGCTGTCGGCATAGGGCTGGCTGGCCAGCGCTGCGGCATCGGACGGCAACAGCGTCTGGATCCGCGCGCTGCGACGGTCACCAAACCCGGTGCCCGGATAGACATTGATCGTATTGGTACCGATCGAGGAAATGTTCTCCAGCACGGTCTGCTGGCTGCCCTGCCCAAGCGCCACCACGCTCACCACCGACGCAATGCCGATGATGATCCCCAGCATGGTGAGGAACGTGCGCAGCTTGTGCGCCACCATGGCCCGCAGCGCCATCCGCAGGGCCTCGACACCGCGGTCGAAGCCTTCGCGCCAGCGCGCAATGCGGCTGATGCTTTCCTTGACCCGATTGTTGCGGGTTGCGCCGTCCTTGCGCTTGTCGCTGACGATGACCCCGTCGGAAATCTCGATGACGCGCTCGGCCTGCGCCGCAATATTGGGATCATGCGTCACGATGATGATCGTGTGACCCTCGCCATGCAGCTCGTGCAAAAGTGCCATCAGCTCCTTGCCGCTGCGCGAATCCAGCGCGCCGGTGGGCTCGTCGGCCAGGATCACCTCGCCGCCATTCATCAACGCCCGAGCCACGCTGACGCGCTGCTGCTGGCCACCCGAAAGCGCACTGGGACGATGGTCGAGCCTGTCGCCCAGACCCAGCCGGGTCAAAAGGTCGATCGCCCGCTTGCGCCGCGCGTTGCCATCAACCCCGGCGTAGATGGCCGGGATCTCCACATTTTCCACTGCATCGAGATCGGGCAGCAGTTGATAGCGCTGGAAGATGAAGCCGAAATGCTCGCGCCTGAGCTCCGCCAGGGCATCTGGCCCAAGCGTGCCGACCTCGCGGCTGCCGAACAGATAGGTGCCCGAGCTCGCCCGGTCGAGACAACCGAGGATGTTCATCAGCGTCGACTTGCCCGAGCCCGACTGGCCGATGATCGCCACCAGTTCGCCCTGGTGAATATCGAGATCGATCGACTTGAGTATGGAGACGGTCTCGCCGCCGGTCTGGAATTGCCGGTTGAGGCCGCGCAGGGAAATGATAGCCTCGCTCATCGCGGCGGCCCTCCCATCATGCCCATCCCCATGCCGGCACCACCGCCCTGCTGACTGGCGGTACGAACAGTTGACGAGCCGCCGCTGATCACCTGGTCGCCCTCTTCCAGGCCGCTGATCACCTCTGCCAGGACATTGTTGTTGAGTCCGACTTCGACCCGGCGCGGCTCGGACCGCTCGGTCTGCGGGTCATAGACCATGACCATGGCGTTGCCGTCCGGGTCAGTGTTGGTCACGAGGCTCGACGACAGCACCAGTGCATCGGTCACTTCATCGAGCACGATGGTGACCTGTGCCGTCATGGAAATACGCAGCTTGTGATCGGGGTTGGGCACGTCGAACAGGCCATTGTAGTAGATGGCGTCATCCGTGGTCGTGTCGTCCGAGCTGATCGAGGTCGGCGCCGGTTCCACTTCGCGCAGCGTCGCATCGATCTTGACGTCAGGCTCGCCCAGAATGGTGAAATACACCCGCTGCCCCGCCGCGACGCGCACCACGTCGGCCTCCGAAATCTCCGCCTTGATCACCATCGTATCGAGATTGGCCAGCTTGACGATGGTCGGCACGGTTTGATTGGCGCTGACCGTCTGCCCAGCCTCGACAAGCAGCGCAACCACCGTGCCATCGCTGGGCGCGGTGATCTTCGTGCGCGACAGATTGAGCTCGGCCGATTCGACGCTGAGTTCGGACTGCGTGATCTGCGCATCGAGCTGATCGATCTGCGCCGCCGCCGCATCGACAGCGGCCTGCGCCGTCTCAAGATCGGTCTGCGAAATGAGACTATTGGTGCTGAGCGCCTGGCTGCGGGTCAGCGCGGCCTCCGCCTGCGCCCATACGGCCTGCTGATTGCGCTTCTGCGCCTCGATGCCCTTGAGCACGGCTTGCGCCGTCTTGATCGCATTCTCCTGGTCGAGACTATCCAGTTCGACGAGCAGGTCGCCCGCCTTGACGTCCTGGCCCAGCTTGACATGCACGGCCTTGATGCGGCCCGACACTTCCGCGCCGACGGCCACCAGCGAATTGGCTTCCAGCACGCCCGATGCCAGCACCGTCTGCTCGATGTCGCCGCGTTCGACCGCGACCGTATTGGGCACGGTCGCCGCTTCCGGCTGCACCATGAAATACCACCAGCCGGCACCACCGGCGCCCACCAGCACAATCAGCGTCAACAGCAACTTCGATAAGCGTTTCAAACCTCTATCCCCAATCCTGATCAATGGGGACAATCTACGGCCAGCCAGGCGCAGATTCACGTTAGGGATTGGTAGGCTCGATTACCATTGCGTAAGGTTGACGGCGCCCCGCCCGCCGGTCCACCCTGCGGCCCTCCCCTCGCCTATCAGGACTAAGCCCATGTATTCGCTGCTCGACCCCAGCCGCTTCACCGTCTTCATCACCGGCGCAACCTCGGGCTTTGGTGCCGCTGCCGCGCGCCGCTATGTCGCTGCCGGCGGCAAGGTGATCGCGACCGGCCGTCGCGAGGAGCGGCTGGTCGAGTTGCAGAAGGAACTGGGTGCCGAAAACTGCCACATCGCCAGCCTCGATGTGCAGGATCGCAAGGCCACTGACGCCGTGATCGCAGCCCTGCCCGCGCCCTTTGCCAATATCAATATCGTGCTCGCCAATGCCGGCCTGGCGCTGGGCCTGCAGCCCGCAGCCGAAACCGACATCACCGACTGGGAAACCATGATCGCCACCAATGTGACGGGGCTTGCCTATACCGTCCGCGCCCTCCTGCCCGGCATGATCGCTCGCGGCGGCGGCCATATCGTCACTCTCGGCTCGGTGGCGGGCGACTACCCCTATCCCGGCGGCTCGGTCTATGGCGCCACCAAGGCCTTCGTAAAGCAGCTGGCGCTCAACCTGCGTTCCGACGTGCAGGGCAAGAATATCCGCGTCACCAATATCGAGCCCGGCCTGACCGAGACCGAATTCTCTCTCGTCCGCTTCAAGGGCGACGAAGGCAAGGCCTCGAAGCCCTATGAAGGCACCAAGGCAATGAATGCCGATGACATTGCCGAAACCATCTTCTGGTCCACCTCCCTGCCCGAGCATGTCAACGTCAACCGCCTGCAGGTCATGGCGACGACCCAGGCCTTCGGTCCCTTCGACATTTATCGGGGATAGCGGCTTTGCGGATCGTCTCCCTCAACACTTGGGCGGGGCGGCTCCACGCCGAGGTGTTGCGCTATCTCGCCGAGATCGACGCGGACGTGCTCTGCCTGCAGGAGGTTTCCCGCACGGCAGACTCGCCAGACGACTGGCTGATCTATCGCGATCAGGGACTGGAACTGCCGCAGCGTGCCAATTTCTTCGACGAACTGGCCGCCGCCCTCCCCGGCCATGACGGCACATTCCTGCCCACCGCGCGCGGATCGCTGTTTTATGGCGAGACCGCGATCCCCTCGCAGTTTGGCCTCGCCACCTTTGTGCGCAAGTCGCTGTCAATAACCGGCCAGCATGCCGGCTTCGTCCACGGCACCTTTTCGCCCGATGGCTGGGGCGAGCATCCCCGCGCCCGCAACGCCCATTGCCTGCGCCTGATGGCGCCCGAAGGCGAACCCATCACCATTGCCCATATGCACGGGTTGCGCGAACTGACCGGCAAGGGTGATAGTCCCGCCCGAACTCGGCAGGCCGAAGCTCTGGTCTCGGTCATCGGGCAGGTCTGGCCCGGCAACGAACGCCTCGTCGTCTGCGGTGACTTCAACGTCCTGCCCGATAGCGTGACTTTCGAGACACTCGGCAAACTCGGCCTCATCGACCTCGTCACCAGCCGTGGCCATACGGACACGCGCACCTCCTGGTACGAAAAGCCCGGCCGCTATGCCGACTACCTTTTGGCGACGCCCGATGTCGCGGTAATCGCCTTCGACGCCGTGGCCGAGCCCGAGGTGTCCGACCACCGCGCCCTGCTGCTGGACCTTCGATAATCCTTCACCATGAGCGCCATGCATGGCCGCTCCCAGCAAGTTTGCGCTGACATGGGACTGTCATGAGCTTATGCTGCCGACAAACGTTGAGACCATCCATGCCCAGCATCGATCCGATTACGCGTGACCTCTGGCAGGTCATTGCCGCCACCAATGAAATTCAGCCCGGCGTGGTCGAAACCACGCTGCTGCTCGACGAAAAGCTGGCCCTGACCCGCGACAGCGATGGCAATCCGGTCGTCTGGCGCCGCACCCATGAAGAGCAGGGCGACGAGGTCGATACCGAGTCCATTCTGGATCGCCTGCCCGCCATCACCGGCTATGGTTATATCTGGACGAGCTTGGGCACGCCGACAGCCGAGCTGTTCCCCATTCCCGAATATGCCGAGGCCGACCGCAAGAACATGAGCTGCGGCTCGATCGGCATCCATGTCTCGGCTCCACGCGCCGTCGAGAACTTCCTCGACATGGGCCACTTCCCCTACGTCCACACCGACATCCTCGGTGCCGAGCCGCATACCGAGGTCAAGGAATATGACGTCGAGGTGTCCGAAGAGCGCGACGAGGTCCTTGCCACCAAATGCAAGTTCATCCAGCCCATGGCCGCCAAATCGGCGACCACGGCGATGGAAGTCGAATATGTCTATCGCGTGCCCCACCCCTTCTGCTCGGTGCTCTACAAGAGCTGCCCGGAAGACGAGAGCCGCCGCGACGTCATCGCCATTTTCCTCCAGCCCATGACCGAGGAGCGCTGCCGGGCCCATCTCCTGCAGTCGATGATCGACTCGACCTCGACCATCACCGATCTGCGCCGTTTCCAGCAGACCATTTTCGGCCAGGACAAGCCGATCCTCGAGAACCAGTATCCCAAGCGGCTTCCTCTCGACCCAAGAGCTGAAACGCCGATCCGCGCCGACAAGTCGGCCATCGCCTATCGCCGCTGGCTATCGCAGAAGGGCATCACCTACGGCACCATTCCCGTCGCTGGTTAAGCCCACTTCGCGCGAGCTCCGTACGCCAGGGCTCGCGACAACGACCTCATCCGATCGTGGCGCGATCCTGAACTGCTCGGATGAAGCCATGACGCTCACCCTTTCCGATCCCACCTGGTATCCCATCGCCTCCAGCGACGACCTGCCGTTCCGCCATGTCTATCAGGGCCAGTTGCTCGGCCGTGAACTGGCCGTCTGGCGCGCCGACGATGGCAATGTGAACATCTGGGAGAACCGTTGCCTGCATCGTGGCGTGCGCCTCTCGATCGGCGTCAACGAGGGCGGCGAGCTCAAATGCCAGTATCACGGCTGGCGCTATGCCAACCGCTCGGCTGGCTGCACCTATATCCCCGCCCATCCCGCCGATGCTCCGGCCCGCCGCATCCAGAACAAGACCTATCCCGTCCGCGAGGCCTATGGCCTGATCTGGTCGGCCGCCAATGACGACCAGCCCTTCCGCCCCTTCCCCGGCGCCGAAACCCACGACTGGTTTGCCCTGCGTCCCATTCCGGTCAATGCCGCGCCTGAGGATGTGCTAGCAGCCCTCGCCCGCCTCGCACCCGATGACCAGCCGGCCGATCTGCTGCCCGGCCTCGCCGTGCGCTTCGGCGGCACCCACTATTTCGTCCAACCCGTCGATGCAGGCCGCGCCGTCATCCGCGGCCTCCTGGCCGGAAAGCCCGCAGATGAGGTCGCGACCCTTCGCCACTACAGCGAAACCCTCTCCAAGCTGCGCGACCGGCTGGAACGCGTTGCCGCCAGCAAGCCCGCGCCCGAGCCGCTGAAGCCTGCCTTCGAAAAGGTCTCGGCTGAACTCTCGACCATGCCCGAGATCGCCCTGCCCAAGGGCAATACCATCACCGTGGTGGTCAGGCGCAAATGGACCAGCGCCGATGGCGTCATCGGCTTCGAACTGGCGGCGCGCGACGGTCATTTGCCCACCTTCCAGCCCGGAGCCCATATCGACGTGCACCTGCCAAATGGCATGACCCGGCAATATTCCATCACCAATGGCCCCGGCGAGCTGATGAGCTACATCATCGGCGTCAAGCAGGAGAGCGCTTCCAAGGGCGGCTCCAAGGTGATGGTCGAGACCGTGCGCGAAGGTGACCTGCTCTCGATCTCCGAGCCACGCAACAATTTCCCGCTGCGCCGCGACGCCATCCGCACCGTGCTGATCGCCGGTGGCATCGGCATCACCCCGCTCCTCTCGATGGCCCGTTTCCTCGACAAGTCGAGCCTCAACTACGAGCTGCACTATTTCACCCGCGCTGGTGAAACCACCGCCTTCCGTTCTGAACTTGAAGCGCTGCATGGCAAGGTGATCTTCCACACCGGCCTGCCACGCGAAGAGATCGGCGCCACCATCGCATCTGCCCTGGGCCAATGGTCCATGGCGCAGCACGTCTATGTCTGCGGTCCCGGCGCCATGCTCGAAACCGTCCGCGACACCGCCGCTGCCCAAGGCTGGCCGGAAGAGTCGGTTCACTTCGAATACTTCAAGAACGACAAGGTGATCGACGATACCTCGGCCTTCGACGTGGAACTGGCCCGCTCGGCCATGACCCTGCACATTCCCTCGGGCCGGACCATTCTCGAAGTCATGCGCGAAAACGGCCTGTCGGTCCCCAGCTCCTGCGAGCAAGGGGCCTGCGGCACCTGCCTCACTGGCGTCATCGAGGGCGAGGTCGACCACCAGGACGTCTATCTCAACAAGTCCGAGAAGGCGTCCAACACCTGCATGATGACCTGCGTCAGCCGTGCCAAATCAAAGCGCCTCGTGCTGGATATCTGACCCATGGCCATTACCCTTTACGACTTCGAACTTTCTGGCAATTGCTACAAGCTGCGGCTGCTGATGAGCATCCTCAAGCTTCGCTACGACATCGTCCCGGTCGACTATTACCCCGGGCGTGAAAACCGCGCCGACTGGTTCCTGCGGCTCAATCCCTTCGCCCAGCTCCCCGTGCTCAAGGACGGCGATCTGACCCTGTCCGACAGCGGCGCCATCCTCGCCTATCTCGCCAAAAAATACGACGAGACCGGCCTCTGGTTTCCCGACGAGCCGGCGGTTCTCGCCGAAGTCCTGCGCTGGCATGGCGTGGCCGATGGCATTACCGCCACCTCGGCCGCAGCGCGCCTGTCACTGAGCTTTGGCCACGACTATGACGTGCCCCGCGCGCAGCGCGAGGCGCACCGAATCTTCCGCCTGATGGATGAGCATCTCTGGTTCGGCGAACGCGAGGGTCGAGACTGGTTGGCCTCACCTGCCCATCCGACCACCGCCGACATTGGCTGCTTCCCCTATGTCATGCTGAGCGAGGAAGGCGGCATCGGCCGCGAGGATTATCCGGCGCTGCGCCGCTGGACCGATCGCGTCCGCCGCATTCCCGGCTTCGTCGTCATGTCCGGCATTTTCCCGGCCGGAAGGGCATTGGCCTGAGGTAGCCCCCCTTTTCCTCTCCCGCCTGCGGGAGAGGGGGACCGCCCGAAGGGCGGTGGAGAGGGGTACCCCAAACGCGATGCCACTGTAGTTCGGGGCGAAGCCCCACGCAGCATCCATCCCGGTGCTTCCCCCTCCACCACGCTGTCGCGTGGTCCCCCTCCCCCGCAAGCGGTGGAGGAAAGAGCGTGCCAGCCTACGACTTGGTCTTGCCCTGCGCGACTTTCCAGCTCGTGTAGTCATCGGCCACGCAACCGAAGGGTGCGCGCTCGTCGCCGAAGCGTTCGTACAGCTGGGTGCACGCCCAGTTGTTGAGCGGTTCGGGCATCAGGTTGTTGATCTCGATGCCGATCGAGTCGAAGGCATCGCCGGCGCTGGTCGCGTAGTAAATCCAGTAGCCGAAAATGCCGATCACCATCAGCACGATCACGCCGCCAGCCGCCATCAGCCCGCGCAAGGCGGCCTTCATCGGCGACGGATTCTTGGTCCGCTCGGCGGCATCCTGCGGAGCAACGCCGCGCTGGGCCTGTTCGGCATCAAAGGACGCCAGTGCATTCTGGCGTTCGACATCGGAAATATCGAGGCGATGCAATCCGCGATCGAGCAGCACCGGCAGCGCCATTGTCTCGGATTTGGCGGCCACGCCGTACCAGTCGCCGTCGTCGCCCACCGCCATCAGCGGCTCATCGCCGTCGCGGAACTGGCTGCGGATCATGCTGCCCTTGTTCTTGCCGTTGACGGTCCGAACATAGGCGACATTCTTGTTGCCGCGCTTTTCGTCCACGCCGGTCACACGCACCGGAATCAGCTCCAATCGCCCAGGCGTATTGGCAGACTGATTGGCGCGGTTTGCCTGATAGGCCGACCAGAACATGGCCAGCGGCCCACCGATGAACAGCGCCATGAACACGCCGAACACCGCCAGGCGGTTCCACAGCATGTCGAGGCCCAGGCTGATCGTTGCCAGGTCCGGATCATTTTCCGAGATCACCAGATCAACCAGATAGTCACCGCTCGAGAAGTCAACGAAGGCGATGGTGATGTGCTTGTCGTAGTCCTGGCCCTCAAAGCTATAGACGATATGCGCCTCGCAATCGGTTAGCCCCCGGCGCGAACTGCATTCGCCATCCACCATCTCCCAGTCATCGATGGTCAGCGGTGCCTGGCTGATCTGGATATCGCGCCACAGGCCCGGTCCCTGCCACCAGGCAAGGCCGATGGCGAGCGCGGTGAGGATAACGACGGTAAAGAGGAATGCAGCCGGCGCAGCAAATGGCCGGCCGTTGATCGCCAGCGACCGGCTGGGCAAAGGCAAATTGACGAAGCTCATGAATGGACCCGCAAAGAAATGATGCGGGGAAGTGTTAGCGCACGTCTTCGAGTCACGCAAACGTGAGCATTCACAAAACTTTAGCCATCACGCTTCGATCGGGGCGCGTCTTTCATGTTCTTCATCGGTAAAGACCCGCGACCGCGTCAGGAACCGCCGCTCGGTGCCATTGTCGAGGCTGAACATGCCACCCCGCCCTGGAATGGCGTCGATGATCAATTGCGTATGCTGCCAGTACTCGAACTGGCTGGGCGACATGTAGAAGGGCGCGCCGCCGATCTCACCCATCTTCACGTCGCGATCGCCGATGATGAATTCGCCATCGGGATAGCACATTGGCGATGAGCCGTCGCAGCAGCCGCCCGACTGATGAAACATCACCTTGCCATGGCGCTTTTCGATTTCGCCGATCAGATTTAGCGCAGCATCCGTGGCCACCACGCGCGCAACATAATCCGTCATACAGCCATCCTCCTGATACGCCATCCCGGTGAGCCGCCCGCCCGTTGAGGGAGAGACGGGTTGAAGGCCGGACCGACCCACCGGAATGATCTGTTGCAGAGTTTGGACCGCCCGTGGACGCAGGCGGTCCTCACCCCCTAAGCCCTCGCGCCCGGGCGCGAGGGATGCAAACGCGTTCCTAGAAGAAACCCAGCTTCTTGGGGCTGTAGCTCACCAGCATGTTCTTGGTCTGCTGATAATGATCGAGCATCATGCGGTGATTTTCGCGGCCGATGCCCGATTGCTTGTAACCGCCAAAGGCCGCATGGGCCGGATAGGCATGGTAGCAATTGGTCCAGACACGACCGGCCTGTATGCCCCGGCCGAAGCGATAGGCGCGGTTGGCATCGCGGGTCCAAACACCCGCGCCCAGGCCGTAGAGCGTGTCATTGGCGATCTCGAGCGCCTCGGCATCGTCCTTGAAGGTCGTGACCGATACCACTGGCCCGAAAATCTCCTCCTGGAAGATCCGCATCTTGTTGGTGCCGGCGAACACGGTTGGCTTGACGTAATAGCCGCCGGCCAACTCGCCCTCGAGAGTGTTGCGCTCACCGCCTGTAAGAACCTTGGCGCCTTCCTGCTTGCCGATATCGAGATAACTGAGGATCTTCTCGAGCTGTTCGGAACTCGCCTGCGCGCCGATCATCGTATCCATCTCGAAGGGTGAACCCTGCTTGATGGCTTCGACACGTTTGACGGCCCGCTCCATGAAGCGGTCATAGACCGACTCCTGGATCAGCGCCCGGCTGGGGCAGGTGCACACTTCGCCCTGGTTAAGGGCAAACATGGCAAAGCCTTCCAGCGCCTTGTCGAAGAAGTCATCATCCTCGGCCAGCACGTCGGCAAAGAAGATGTTGGGCGACTTGCCACCCAGCTCCAGCGTCACCGGAATAAGGTTCTGGCTGGCATATTGCATGATCAGCCGACCCGTCGTCGTCTCGCCGGTAAAGGCGATCTTGGCGATGCGGTTGGACGAAGCCAGCGGCTTGCCCGCTTCGAGCCCGAAGCCATTGACGATATTGACGACGCCCGGCGGCAGGATGTCCTCGATCAGCTCCATCAGGAACAGGATCGAGGCCGGCGTCTGCTCGGCGGGTTTGAGCACCACCGCATTGCCTGCGGCCAGCGCCGGAGCAAGCTTCCACACTGCCATCAGGATCGGGAAATTCCACGGAATGATCTGCCGGACCACGCCAAGCGGCTCGTGGAAATGATAGGCCACGGTATCGTGGTCGATCTCCGATATGCCGCCCTCCTGCGCCCGGATGGCGCCGGCGAAATAACGGAAGTGATCGATGGCCAGCGGGATATCGGCCGCCGTCGTTTCGCGGATCGGCTTGCCATTGTCCCAGGTCTCGGCCAGGGCAATTTCGTCCAGATGCTCCTCCATCCGGTCGGCGATCTTGTTCAGCATCACGGCACGCTGCGCCACCGAGGTCTTGCCCCAGGCGGGCGCCGCCTTATGCGCTGCATCCAGCGCCTTCTCGACATCGGCGGCCTTGGACCGCGCGACCGAGCAGATCACTTGCCCGGTGACCGGCGACGTGTTCTCGAACGTCTCGCCATCGACGGCGTCGACCCACTGCCCCCCGATGTAATTGCCATACTTGGCCTTGTACGGAGACTTGGTCCGCTGGCCGATAAATTCCGGTTTGTTCATGGCATCCTCCCTTTTTGGATGCCTGTGCCGTTGCAACGCTCGTGCCAGAAACAGCCAAGTGCCTGAACAAAAAGCCGAAGTTTTCGTGACCGCCAAACTGCTGGACGAACTGGAAAAGGAGGTGCAACAGTTTGCCACAACCAGAAGCGATGGCCGATGCGACACCTGTTGCAAACTGCCACAGTGAAGCGCCGTGCGGAAAAGTGCGATGCGGTTTTCCGCGCCAACGGCGCGACGAGGAGGGAAGCCGGCTTGCCGGCTTCGGGAGGAGCGGCAAATGAACATGGCGTCCGAGGCGGCCCTCGCGAGCGCACGCGAAAAGTTCTTTTCGGGCGGCGAATTGCCCGAGGGGGTGGTGCCTGCGCCAATTCTGCGGTCCTGGCAACGCTGCGCGCAGCGAGGGCTCGACGCCGGCGACTCCATCCTTGCAGAGCCGATGACAGCCGGCGAGTTACGCGAACTCCAGCAACGCAACGAGACCCTGCGCCTGCTCTCCCGTCCCGAACTCGTCACCCTGCGCACCGAGGCAAAACTCACTGACAGCGTCGTCATCCTGACCGATGCCAAGGGTTTCGTGCTCGACACCGCTGGCAGTCCGGAATTTGCCGGCCGTGCTGCCGAGGTTTCGCTCCGCCCCGGCGTCATGTGGTCCGAAACGGCTACCGGCACCAATGCGATAGGCACAGCCCTTGCTGAACGCCGCCCCATCGAAGTCCATGGCGCCGAACATTTCTTCGAACCGCACGGTATTCTCCACTGCGCCGCCAGCCCGATCTTTGATCCCTATGGCAAGCTCGCCGGCGTGCTCGACATGTCCGGCCATGCAACGGCCCAGCATACCCATGCCATGGGCCTTGTCCGGCTTGCCGTGGAACAGATCGAGCATCGCTTCTTCAACCGGCGGTTCGACGACATGACCGTACTGCGCTTCCACCGCAGCGCCGACCTTGTCGGCACCGCGCGCGAGGGCATCCTGGTCTTTGACGGCAACCGCCTCGTCGCCGGCAATCGCCGCGCTTTGCATCTCGTCGGCCTCGACCGCAAGGCCCTGCGCCAATCAACCAGCGACGAGATTTTTGAAACCCTGCAAGGCGGCGAGCTTCGTAGCCATGCGGGCGAGCAATATGTAGCCAATCTCACACGCCCTGCGAGCCCGCCGCTCCGCGCCTTTGGCACACTGCCCCGGCCCGCCAAACCCGCGGCCACCGGCCCCTTTCTCACGCCAGAAACGCAAGCCGATCTTGCCAAGGCCATCAAGCTGCTCAATGCCGAAATTCCCCTGCTCGTCGCGGGCCCCACCGGCGCCGGCAAGGAGGTTTTCGCCCGCCATCTCCACGCACGGTCGGCGCGCGCCGGAAAGCCCTTCATCGCCATCAACTGCGCCGCCCTGCCGGAAAGCCTGATCGAAGCCGAACTCTTTGGCTATGAACCCGGCGCTTTTACAGGCGCGAGAAAGCAGGGCGCCAAGGGTCTGGTGCAGCAGGCCGAGGGCGGCATTCTCTTTCTCGATGAAATCGGCGATATGCCGCTCATCCTCCAGTCGCGCCTCCTGCGCCTCCTCCAGGACAAGGAAGTCGTCCCACTCGGCGGAGGCACACCGCATAAGTCAGACTTCGTGCCGATCTGCGCCACCAATCGCGATCTCATGGCCATGGTCGAGGCCGGCACCTTCCGGGCCGATCTCTATTTCCGCATCGCCCAATATGTCGTGACGCTTCCCGCGCTGGCCGACCTTCGGGACCGCAACGAGGTCGTCACCACGCTCTGGTCACAACTCGCACCAACCCATGGCCCGCTGCCCGAACCCATTCTGTCGCGCCTCGCCGCCCATGACTGGCCCGGCAACTTCCGCCAGCTTGCTGGACGACTTCTTTCCATAAGCGTGCTGCATGCGCCCGGCGAGCCCATCGACCTCTCCGACCTGCCCCAGTCCGGAGCCGACACGCCGCCCCCGATCGGCACCGATCTGGACTCGTTGACCGAAACCGCCATGCGCCGCGCCGTCGATCGTCACAATGGCAACCTCTCGGCCGCGGCCCGGAGCCTGGGCATCGACCGCTCGACGCTCTACCGCCGGATGATCTGGAAACACAAACTCGACGGCTAAGATCGCAGCGACGTCCTCGCCAAGGCAAGGAGCGCGGTTTCCTCGTCAGGAACATGTTCGGTCAACCGCGCCGCCGCAAGTACCGGCAACCAGCTCATGACCGTATCTCGTTCGATAGTACTGCGGGCGACATAGGCGTCGAGATAGGGCTCGGCCAGTGCCGCGAAGTGATGCTTTGCCAACAGGTACGTCCGCGCCACATCGGCAGCCGCCGACCCACTGCTGGCATCCAGCCAGTCGATGATGGCCGGCCCGGCCCCTCCGACCATGATGTTGGCGGGATGAAAATCGCCATGACAGAGATTGCTGCCGTCATTCAGGTTAGCTAGCCGCCTCAACAGAGCACGCCGCTCCTCGTCGCCCAATTGTTCTGCGCGGGATATCCGATCTGCCAGCCTGGGCTTGAGCGACGGCAGGCCGGAGATAGAGTGAGAATGCACCGCGTAGTGGAGATCGGCCAGGATTGACGCCGAGCCTTCCGCCAACGCCAGCGGCGTCCCTGCCATGCGCGTCATCCGCAAACCCCAGCGCCCCTGAATTTCGATCACGCCCAGCGCCTTGGGCACCACAAGCGACGTCGACAACAGCACGTCGAGTACGGCGGCCTCACGTTCGGCTTGTTCCGGCCCAATGCCAGCCGCATAGAGCTTGAGCACATCATCGCCGTCGGCATAAACCTCGGCCACCCGCCCCGCTCCGATGCGACGACCCAGCATGCTCAGTCCCCCGGCGGATAACGATGCTCCTGGCCCTGCCAGTCGCGCACGGTGAAGCACCCATCCTGTCCCGAAATGACCGAGGCGCCGATCTCGGCCTTGCCGTGGCCACCGGGGATGTCGAGAATATAGGTCGGTTGGGCGAGACCTGAAATCCGGCCGCGAAGCGCTGCAACCAGCTTCTGGCCTTCCTCGATGCTCAGCCGGAAATGGCTGGTGCCGGGCGCCAGGTCGGGATGATGGAGGTAATAGGGCTTCACCCGGTTCTCAACGAAACCCTTCATCAGCGCCGCCAGCGTCTCGACATCGTCATTGACGCCACGCAACAGCACGGACTGGCTAATCAGCGCCACACCACTATCGGCAAGCAGCGCCAGCGCCGACCTGGCCTGAACACTGAACTCGCGCGGATGATTGGCGTGGACGGCCAGATAGGTCGTCTTGCCGCTGGCCTTGAGGGCCGCGACCATGTCTGCGTCAACGCGCTCGGGTTCGACAACAGGCACGCGGGTATGGAAACGGACGATCCTGACATGGTCGATGTCGGCCAGCCGTTCCATAAGCTCGCGCAGCCGGCGCGGCGACAGCACCAGAGGATCGCCGCCGGTGAGGATGACCTCCCAGATCTCCTCATGCGCCGCGATATAGGCAATCGCTGCATCAAGCTCCGGCCCGGTCAGCGTGCCGAGACCCTGCGGCCCCACCATTTCCCGGCGGAAGCAGAAGCGGCAATACACCGGGCAGACATGCACGGCCTTCAGCAATACCCGGTCGGGATAGCGATGCACGATGCCTTCCACGGGCGAATGGCTGAGATCGCCGATCGGATCGGCCCGCTCCTCCGGTGTGGTCACCAGTTCGGCCGTTGTTGGCACGAACTGCCGCGCCATCGGGTCATCGGGATCATCCCGGTCGATCAGCGCCAAAACGGCAGGGGTAACGCCAACGGCATATTTCTCGGTCACCGCTTCGAGGTCGGCATCGCCAGCGACCAGCCCGGCTTCGACCAAGCCATCGAGCGACTTGATCGACCTGGCTTTTGGCATTGGAAATTTTAGCGGCAGCACACTCATTCCGCCACCGGCGCCCAGAGTACGGCATCGATGCGCGGTGCGCCCGTGGCCAGCATCACCAGCCGGTCAAAGCCCAGCGCCACACCGGATGCTTCGGGCATCAGCGCGAGGGCGGCAAGGAAATCCTCGTCCACCGCATAGCGCTCGCCATAGATGCGTTGCTTTTCATTCATCTCGGCTTCGAAACGCCGCCGCTGCTCGTCAGGGTCCGTCAATTCGCCGAAGCCATTGGCCAGCTCGACGCCGCAGGCATAAAGCTCGAACCGCTCGGACACCCGGCGATCATCTTCTGCGCGCCGCGCCAGTGCTGCTTCGGCGGCCGGGTAGCGATCCAGCACCGTCACGCGCCCGATCCCCAGATTGGGCTCCACCATTTCAACCAGGATCCGGCTGAAGAGATAGGACCAGCTCCGATCCTCCGGCACGGCCATACCTTGCGCCAGCATCTGCCCGGCCAGCCTGTCGCCATCGGTCGCGCCATCCGCGTCCATGGTCGCCAGGAGATCCACTTTGGCATAGCGCTGGAAGGCATCAACAACACTGAGCCGTTCTGCCTCGGCAAAGGGATCGCATTCGCGGTCCTTGTAGCGCAGTACAGGCACCCGCGTTGCCTTGGCTGCCAGCGCAAGCATGGCGAGACAATCGCGGACTACCGCCTCATAGGGCTCGCCCGCGCGATACCATTCCAGCATGGTAAACTCGGGATGATGCAGCGCCGAGCGTTCGCGATTGCGCCACACATGTTGCAAGCTCGCAATTCGCCGCTCACCGGCCGCCAGCAGCTTCTTCATCGTGAACTCGGGCGAGGTGTGGAGATACATCTGTGTCCCCTCCCCGTCATTGCCGGTCATCATCGTGCCAAAGGCATGCAGATGAGTCTCGTTGCCGGGCGAGCGCTGCAGGCCGGGCGGGTCGACGAGGAGGAAATCACGGTCTGCCAGATAGGCACGGATGCCCGCTTCGATCCTCGTCCGCGCAAGTAGGATCGGCCGCCGGTCGGCATGAACCGATGGCGTCCACCAGGGCGAAAGCTGAATATCCTTTGGGCTCATCTGACCTTTATGACGGCCGGGCTGGCGATTTTGCTTCAGATAGGGTAGTTGGCGCTCCGAAAGTCTATTCCGGCGCAAGACGGCCTGCCTCTACGACGCGCCAACGAGTTGAACAAGGAAGAATAATGGTCAAGGTCATCGCCTCTTCGCTGCGTAAGGGCAATGTCGTCGAGCAGGACGGCAATCTGCACGTCATCCTGACGGCGGAAAACGTTCACCCCGGCAAGGGCAATTCCATCACCAACGTCAACATGCGCCGCATGTCTGACGGCGTGAAGGTTGTCGGTCGCTGGCGCACCGTCGAAATGGTCGAGAAGGCCGATGTCGACGAGCGCGAATATGACTATCTCTATTCCGACAGCGAAGGCCACCATTTCATGGAGCCCGTGAGCTACGAGCAGCTTGCCGTGTCCGATGATGTGATCGGCGATCAGAAGGCCTATCTGGTTGACGGCATGAAGGTTTACCTCAAGACCTTCGAAGGCAATGCCATCGCCATGGAACTGCCGCAGCGCTTGGCATTCGAGATCGTCGAGACCGAACCTGTGGTCAAGGGCCAGACGGCTTCCTCGTCCTACAAGCCCGCTGTGCTGAACAACGGCCTCAAGGTCATGGTCCCGCCACATATCGGCGTCGGCACCCGCATTGTCATCCTGACCGAAGACAATTCCTACGTGGAGCGTGCAAAAGACTGAGGTCTGCGCATCGCGGAAAAAACAAACGGGCCCTGCTGGGCCCGTTTTCATTTCTTCTCGAACTCTTCGACGGCATCGAGCCAGATTTCCTGGTCGCGACCGATCGGCGTGCCTTCGGCCAGCCATTTGTCATAGGCCAGCTCGCGCAGCAGACTTTCCTTGGCTTTGACCCAATAGTCGAAGGCGCGGCCTTCTGGCCTGCCGTCATGTTCCCAAAGGAAATAAGCAGTCTGCCGCAACCGCTCGGCAATCTCGGAATTCTTGCGCATGGTTATCGTGCCGGATGGAGAGACGCGGGAGCACGCTCCCGCGCCGCATAAACGATCAGGCGGCCTTCTGGTTCGCGCTCGAGGTCGCGACCTGGCTCAATTTCTTGTCGGTGGCCAATTCTTCCTGCAGCGTCGCATCGAGCAGCGCCACGGCATCCTTCATGCCCAGCTGGTTAGCCCAGGTCTTGAGCGTGCCATAGCGGGCAATCTCGTAATGCTCGACGGCCTGCGCTGCGGACACGAGGCCCGCATCGATCGCATTGGTGCCCTTGTATTCGGTGATGATCTCCTTGCCTTCCTCGATAATGCCGAGGATGGCATCGCAGGTCTTGCCACGGGCCGGTTTGCCGAGCAGTTCGAAAATCTGCTCCAGCCGTTCGACGTGGCCTTCGGTCTCTTCCAGATGCTGCTCGAAGCCGGCCTTGAGCTCGGCCGACTGCGCTGCCTTGGCCATTTTTGGCAAGGTCTTCACGATCTGGCGCTCGGCGTAATATATGTCCTTGAGCGTATCGAGAAACAGGTCGTTGAGGGTCTTTTCGGAAGCCATGATTGTCTCCAGTTTGGATGATAACGCTGACCCGGCAACGATGCGCCAGGGCCAGCGGTTCCGCGCTGAAGCAGCTTCTTTACCGGGCTTTAACTTAAGTGAATCGCTGCCCCAGCCACAGCATCTGCGCCCGGTCCTGGAAAGCCTGGCCGCCTTCGTGATTGTTGTATTCGTATTCTTCGATGCTCTTGCTGCCGGCATAGGCGTTGTAGGCGCCGTAAACCGTTGATGGCGGGCAGATATCGTCCATCAACGCCACTGAGAACAGCGCATCGGCCTTGGCGAGCCGCGCAAAGTTGACCCCGTCAAAATAGCTCAGCGTCGAAAACACCTGTTCCTTCTTGTCGCGATGCTGGGCGAGGAAGCGCACGATCTCGCCATAGGGATCGCGTGCGGCTTTGGCCATGGCCCGGCGATAGTCGCAGAGAAAGGGCACATCCGGCATCACCGCCTTGATGCGCTTGTCGATTCCGGCGGCGGCTAGGGATATGCCGCCGCCCTGGCTGCCGCCACAGACGGCGATCCGCGTTTCGTCGACGAAATCCTGCGCCACCATGGCATCGATCGCCCGCACCGCATCGGTGAACACCCGGCGATAATAATAGTCCTGTCTGTCGAGAATGCCCTTGGTCATCATGCCGGGAATGGAAGGTGTCGTGCCCACCGGATCGGGCGTGCCCCCGGTTGACCAGCTTGAGCCCTGCCCACGCGTGTCCATCCGGAAATAAGCATAACCCGAGGCGGCCCAATGCAATTGCTCATGCGGAAAACCACGTCCGCCGCCATAACCCAGATATTGCACCACCAGCGGCAGCTTTCCCTCGCGCTTCGCTGGCAACACCAGCCAGCCCTTGACCGGATGTCCGCCAAAGCCCGGAAAGGTTACATCGAACGCCTCCACCGCCTTGAGCGTGGTATCCGCCTTGGCGACGGTTACCTCTCCGCCAGTCGCCCGCGCTTCGGCAATCGTCGTCTCCCAGAAGCTGGCGAAGTCGGCGGGCATCTGCACCTGGCTCTGATATTGGCCAAGTTCGGGCTGGGTCAGGTCGGGAAACGGCACGGCAACACTCCTCGCTTTTCAGGCGAGCATGCACCGCGTCGAACTGCCATACCAGATGATTTCTGAACGAAAAATAACAAGGCCCCGCGCGATGGCAGGGCCTTTTTGTGCTCAGGGTGCCAGATTGCCTGGAACCGGGGGCGTCTCGTAGAGCAGCGTGATCTCGATCCGCTCATTGGCCGCCATATAGGGGTCGTTGGGGAAGAACGGCTCCGCCGTCGAACGCCCCACCACCGAGTTGACGTGGTCGTCGGCAAGACCGAACTCGCCGAGGATCTGCCGCACCGTATTGGCGCGATCCGCGGACAATTCCCACGAACCGTAACGCGGATTGGCATAGACCCCGCCCGCCGCTACATGGCCCTCGATCCGCACCGGATTGGTCAGGCGCTGCAGGATGGGCGCAATGGCAGCGATCGCCTGGCGCGTGGACTCATTGGGATATTTCGATCCCTCGGGGAACATCGGCCGGCCTTCCTGGTCGACGATGCGGATATTGAGGCCCTCATCGGTCTCTTCGACCAGGAGATTGTCGGCCACTTCGGTAATATCGGGCATGGCCTGCCAAGCCTGCTTGATGCTGGCGGCGGCGCTGTGGAAGCCCTGATCGTCACGGGCCTTGAGATCATAGGCCGAGGCAAGGGCCGCATCGAACTCGTTGCCGCTCTGCTTTTCGTTGCCGCTGAGTGCGCCTTCCATGGTGCCGAATTCGGCGCCCTTGGGCGTCACCGAAGCGTCGGTGCGCTCCTGCGGCGTCGACCCGGCCATCAGCGACCCTGCATTGTCCAGCGCCGTACCGCCCATGACACCGCCCGACCCGCTGGTCGTGGGGGCGATATTGGGGGGCGCGAAATAGGTCGCAAGACCTTCCTTCTGCTCGGGCGTCGTCATCGAGATCAGCCAGAGCAAAAGAAAGAAGGCCATCATTGCCGTCACGAAGTCGGCATAGGCGATCTTCCAGGCACCGCCATGATGGGCGTGCTTGTTCTTCTTGACCTTCTTGATGATGATCGGCTGATCGTAATTGGCCATTCTTTCGCCCCGCTATGCCGTCGCCGGAGCGAGGTTCTGCGTCGCTTCGTCAACCTCGGCAAAGCTCGGACGGTCTTCGGTCAGCAGCGCCTTGCGGGCAAATTCGATCGCCATCACCGGCACCTGGCCCGAGATATGGGCCAGAAGGCCGGTCTTGAGCGACAGGTAATATTTCGACTCGGCTTCGTAGATATTCTTGAGCGACTGCGCGAAGGGCGCAAAAAAGCCATAAGCCACGAACACGCCGAAGAACGTACCCACCAGAGCGCCACCGATCATGTGGCCCAGCACTTCGGGCGGCTCGCTGATCGCGCCCATGGTATGGATAACGCCAAGCACGGCGGCCACGATGCCCAGAGCCGGCGTACCATCCGCCAGTGCCTGCACGGCGCCCACGATGCGTTCCTGCTCCTGGTGGTGCGTTTCGAGCTCCTCGTCCATCAGGGCTTCGATCTCATGCACATTGTTGGAACCCAAGGTCACCATACGCAGATAGTCGCAGACGAATTCCACTGCGTGATGATTGGCCGCGAATTTGGGGAAGCGGCTGAACAGCGAGGATTCGTGGGGATTTTCGATATGCTGTTCCAGCGCCAGGATGCCCTTGGACTGCACGAGCTTGTAGAGCGTGAACTGCATGCTCAGCAGCTCGATATAGGCCGCCTTGTTGTACTTCGGGCCTTTGAACAGGGAGCCCATGGCGCCCAATGTGCCCTTGATGATGGGGCCGGTATTGCCAATCACGAAGGCGCCGACCGCGGCACCCAGAATGATGACGAATTCGAAGGGCTGCCAGAGCACCTCCATATGCCCGCCAACGCCCAAATAGCCGCCCATGACGCAGCCGATAACGATCACGATGCCGATAATTAGACGCATTAGACCCCAAACTCACCTTGAAGACGACATCGCTCCCAGGTGCCTATTATCGGTCCATTCACCTTAACAGCCGGTTAGCCTTGGTTCGTCGCTGGCGGCACCATGCCCAAGCTGCAGTGCAGTCAGTGCTAATCTGGTGGGCGGCAGTTGATTTGAATTGCCGCGGTTCCTCAGTATCTTGCAGCGGATGTGGCATTGCGCTGGCGCACAAACTTGTGAAGCCTTGCGGGCCGCGCTAGCCTCAAGGCAAATCGGAGCCGTCATGACCGCATCGCTCTATCCTGCCGGCTTCTACGACAACCGTCGCGCCCACACCGCCCATGCGGCGAGGCGTTTGCTCGCGGCGCTGCCCTCCGGTCTGGCCCGCACCAGCGTCGCCGACATCGGCTGCGGCACCGGCACCTGGCTCGCCGCCGCCTTGCATGACGGCGCCCAACACGCTTTTGGTATCGAGGGGGATTGGGTGAAGCCTGAAATGCTCGACGATCCCCGCATCGCCTTCGCGCCGCAGGACCTCGAACAGCGCTTCACCGGCCCCAATGTCGATCTGGCGATCTCGCTCGAAGTCGCCGAACACCTCTCGCCCCAGCGGGCCCAAACCTTCGTCGCCGACCTCGTAGCCTTGGCGCCCGCCGTGTTGTTCAGCGCCGCCATTCCCGGCCAGGGCGGTGTCGGCCATCTCAACGAGCAATGGCAAAGCTCCTGGGCAGCGCTTTTCGCCACCCATGGCTACCTCGCCTATGACGTGATCCGCCCCGCTATCTGGGCCGACGAGGATATTCCGGCCTGGTACCGCCAGAACGCCGTGCTCTATCTGAACGCTGAAACCGCCGCTGCGCTCGACCTTGCGCCCACCGAACCCGCGCTCCTCGACCGCGTCCACCCCGCCTTCTGGAACCGCGCCAACCGCGAACTCAGATACGCCAATGCCCTGCCGGAATCCGAAGTGCTGAGGCGGCAGGCACAACTGCAATAACTACCGTGCCGCCCAGACCAGCCCGCGCCGCAGGATTTCCCGCACCGGCCCACCCGCCAACTCATCCGCCGTATGCCCCAGCGAGGAATAGAAGACCCGCCCCTGGTCATACCGTGTCGTGAACACCACCGGCATCACCACATCCTTGCGCCAGGGATGCACAGCGCCTGAAAACACGGTCGTGGCATGGACCTCCACCGCCGGGTCGTAGTTGAGATAGTATTGCTCGCTGGTATGCTCGAAGCTCTCGATCCCATCGAGCAGCGGACTGTCGCCCACATCGACGCGATAGGTCATGATATTGCCCGGGTGCTGCACCCAATAGACGCTGGCCATGTAGCGGAACGGCACCGAAGCGCGAAAGCTCGTCGCCAAGCCCATGTGATAGCCCGCCAGCCCCGTCCCGGCCGCCACCGCCTTGACCAGATTGGCCATCTTCTCCGGCGCCAGCGTGCCATCGGTGATGACCGGCACGACCAGGTCGTTGTTGCCGACATCCTCGGCGCCCAGAGCGTCATAGTCACCCGTCACCGTCACGGCAAAACCCTCGGCCTCCAGCAGCTCCCGCACCACATGCGCGCCGCGCTCGGGCGTGTGCAGTTCCATGCCGCCCCAGACAACCAGTGCTTTTTTCATAGCCCCATCCCAACCGCACGCGTCCGATGCACACCCTTGGGCACAAAGACGAAGCTATCGGCAATACCCAGCAGTTCGGCAGCCAGATGGACTACCGACAGCCACATTTCCGTGCCCTGCAGACTGGGGAGCTGCCCGTCGGCAAAAGCAAAACCCTCTCCATCGACCCAGCGCTCCTCCACCCGGGCAATCACCGCCCGCGCCACCGCTTCGGCTTCCGCCCGGCGATAGTCGGTCTGCTTGAGGCAAAGCAGCAGCGGATGCACGGTGTCGAGCAGGTTGCAGGCCGTATAGGTGCGGCCGGAGAAGCCGCCATAATTGCGATAGTTGAGCAGGGCCGAGTCGATGGCCCGCTCTGCATTGGGCACCGGCAGACCAAATTGCGCGTAGGTGCCCCGGGTCAGCCGGTAGAAGCCATTGACCGGCTGCAGCAGGCCCTCGGCCGGTGTCGGCGAACCCCAGAGCCCGGTCGCCCGATCCTGCTTCAGCGCCAGCCACCCGAACAATGTCTCGCGTGTCCTGCCGGTCGAAAAATAGCGCGCATTGAAATAGAGCGCCGTGCCGATCGCATCCACCACCGAGCCCGAAGACCAGGCCCGCTCGCGCCACGCCAGCCCCTCCAGCCA
Organism: uncultured Devosia sp.; assembly: GCF_963517015.1. Lineage (NCBI taxonomy): Bacteria > Pseudomonadati > Pseudomonadota > Alphaproteobacteria > Hyphomicrobiales > Devosiaceae > Devosia > uncultured Devosia sp. The sequence goes on along the minus strand of NZ_CAUQDV010000001.1, from coordinate 1,257,392 downwards.
ATCGCACAGTGCGGTCGCATCCAGTTCAACCGCGCTGATCTTGTGCAGCGGCTTGCCGCCCAGCGCCTCGATCGCATAGCCAACAGACAGCACATTGTAGAGCGCCAGCCCGTCATCGCGCATCGCCGTACCGGCGGCGCGAACCCGATGCGGATCGGGAAAGAGGCCCGTCTCGGGGTCCTGCAGCGCCTGCAATTCGATCAGGGTTGCCGCAACATCGAGACCATCCGGCACGGCATCAAAACCGGCTGCCAGTTCGATCGCGTCATTGCGATGCCGCGCGCTGCGCCGCACCTCGCCATCCGCCTCACGCGATACATAGTCTTCGCCATCGCGATAGGCGCTCAGAACCTGCTGGACCTGCTCTTTTGCCCGGAGCCCGAACCGGGTCAGGGTGGCCGCGCTGTCCTTTTTCGCCGACTGTCCGCGATAGCGCACCACCTTGGCCGGCACGCCACCGACAATGGCCATGCTCGGCACATCCTTGCTGACCACCGCGCCAGCCGCCACCACCGCGCCCTTGCCGATCGTCACGCCATCCAGCACCACCGCATTGGCGCCGATCCACACATCGTCCTCGATCGTGATGCCCAATGTCTCATGCTTTTGCGCATGGATCGGCACGGTAGGATCATCGAAGCCGTGGTTGAAGCCGACGATGGATACATGGCTGGCAATTCGCACGCCGTCGCCACAGCGCACCTTGCCCGAAATCATGGCATAGGGATTGACCGTGCTATGCGCGCCAAACTCGACGTCGCCGCGCACCAGCGCATGCCCGGCAATCCAGCTCGCCTCGCCCAGCACGAGATGCGTCGTAAAGATTGCCGCCTCTGCCGCAACATAGGCCGTCGGGTGAAAGCTGGCGCCCGCCACCCGGCTCCAATGCGCCTGCCGCGCCCGATGCTGTGGACTATCAGTATCGGCCGGCGTCCGGTCCCAGGTGAGGAACTGAATTCGGGCCTCGTGTTCGGCCTCGTCGTCAGAATTTTTGTCCAGCATCACGCCAACCGCTCCAACAGCGCCGGTTCGACCTCAAATTCCATTCTCTGCCCCGCCACGAACCGTTCGATCTCTTTCACAGCCATCTCGCCCAGACGCAGCCGTTCCGTGCCGACCGCGCCGGCCACATGCGGCGTCAGGAAAACATTGGGCAGGCTATAAAGCGGCGAGCTTGCTTCGGGGATTTCCGGATCCGTCACGTCGATCACCGCATGAATGCGTCCGGTCTGCAACTCGGCGATCAATGCCGCCTCATCCACCAGCGCACCGCGCGCCGTATTGATGAAGCTCGCTCCATCCCGCATCAGCTTGAACTGCCGTGCGCCGATCATGCCTATTGTCGTGGGCAGTGACGGCGCATGTACCGACACCACATCCGACCGCGCCATCAGCGTATCAAGATCGACCAGTTCCGCCTGCGCCAGCACAGGATCACCCTTTTGCACGAAGGGATCGCTGAGCAGCACGGTATAGTCGAAGCTCTCGAGCAATTTTGCCACTTTCCGGCCGATACGCGAGGCACCAACCAGACCGACGGTCCGGTGATAGTTGCCGATCGGCTCGTCCATCAGCCCGTAGGCGCTGATCCGGCTCGGATCGCTGCGATAGCGGTCGCGCAACTCGAACACGCGCTTGTTGGCATAGATGATCGAGGCCAGGGTAAATTCGGCCACCGGCACCGCATTGGCATCGGCCGCATGCGTCACCCGTATCCCCGCCTCATACACCGCCGCGTCCAGCGTATATTTGACCGTCCCCGCCGCATGGGCGATGAGCTTGAGGTTTGGTGCCGCGCGCACCACCTCGGCACTGACCACGGGGCAGCCCCAGCCGGTCACCAGGATGTCGATCTCCGCCAGCACCTTGCGCGCTTCGGGGCTGGAAAATTCTTCCAACGGCGCGGCACGGACCACGTCGCAGCTTCGCGCCAGCCGGGCCAGCGCCTGGCTGTCGAACACATGCCGGGTTCTGTCAGCCAGCATGGCAAAGGCAAGTTTTGGTGCCATCAGAAGCGCTCCGGCACCAGGATGGCGCTGACATCAATGCCTTCGCGGGCAAACAGGTCTTCCAGCGCTGCAATGTCGGGCGCCGAGGGCAGCTGCCGCAAAGCGCCCTCGGCCGCCGCGCTCGCGGGCAGTGCAAGCACCGCCGTCACGAGTGTCGTTGTGCCGGCAGGAATCTCGCCCCGCAATTGCGGCACAATGGTCTTGGCGACAATAAGGTTGGTGTTGGGATAGGCCTTGTGTGCCCTGCCCTCGCGCTGGCCGCCAAGATCGACAATGGCGCTGAGGTCACTGGCGCTTTTCGCCACTGCGCGCCCAACCTCATCCACTGTGGTATCGGCATTGAGATCGGCGCGCCCGATGGCAAAGCCACCTTCCGTCCCATGCAGCGCCCGCGGCGTGGTGATCCGATGCACCCTGATGTGCCAGGGATTGGCCGGCATCAGCCAGGTCTCGACCGTCACATCGCCCCACGGCTTCCAGCGCGAGAACACTGTGTCGCCCGCAATCTGGGCCACCTCGTTAGCCTCGCGCACCCGGTAGTGACGATTGTCATCCGACAGCGCCAGCACGCCGTCAAAGGCGCCCATCCCATAGGCACGTTCATCCACTTCCACGGAAAAGCCATAGCGGCTGGCATAGGCGAACTTGGCATATTTCTCCGTGCCTGCCCGCATCTGCCAGTTCTGCTGCCCGCTGGAGAGGCCCACCACATTGCCCGGGGTATGCATCATCACCATGCCGGGATGCTTGAGCGGCACAGGCTCCTCATCGGTCACCGCGGCGCTTTCCTCGGCCGTCCAGAACGGGTGATCCTCCGGCAGCGCCAGCGGCAGGAAAGCCTTCAGCGCCCAATAGGGCGAGCCAGCCGAATTATAGCCCTCCGACATGAAGAGGTTCGGATAGCCATAGCCGATGCTCAGGATCCCATCTCGATTGGCGATCGGCTTGTCCGCCCACCAGCGCAGGTGCCGCAGGAACTGCCCCTTGATCTCGCCCCAGGGCAAGGCCTCCAGATCGGCAAAGGCCAGCGCCCCCCAGATTCCGCCACAGGCAAACCGATAGGTCAGGCTCCGCCCAAAGGCTAGCGTGCCCCCCTCGTCGTCGAACCAGTGGCGGATGTCCTTGGCGAACAGCTCGGCGCGTTGCCTATAGGCCGCCACCCGCTTCTCGTCGCCCTTGGCCAGCTTGGCGTAGATCAGCCCGTAAAAATGCATGGCGAAGGGAATATAGTGGTCGATCCGGCGCACATTGCCGTCGCGATACCAACCGTCGCCCAGATAGAAGCCATCCAGCTCTTCGAGATATTTCTCCGTCAGCGATCGATCGAAATCGACCCCGCATTCTTCCAGCCCCAGATCGACCAGCACCCGGAAGAATTTCCAGTTGTTATCGGCATAGTCGAACTGCCTGGCGTGCTTGAGATAGGCGGCGAGATTATCCTTGGCTTTCTGCGACTGCGGCTCCCAGACCAGATGCGGCAGCAGCCGCATGGTGAAGCCGATGGCCGCCAGTTCCACCATGCGCTGGTCGGTAGAATTGACCTCGCCCCAATATTCGGGATGCTCGGGATCGGTGCCATTGGCCAAGCCGTTGCGATAGAGCTCCCAATGGTCGAATTGCGCGCCACCGGCTGCCAGCGGCGTCAGCCCCCAGAGGGGCCGGGCAAAACCCTCGAGGTCCGCTGCAGCGCGGTCGAAATGCGCCGCCGCCCCATCGAGCCGCACCCTTGCCCCGCCTTCCGAAAAGAATGGCAGCAGCGGATTGAACAGATCGCGCAGCCCCTTCTCGACATCGGCGCGGGTCTTGAGCGGATTACCATGCAGCGGATTGGCGCTCACCGGATCATAAGTCATGCGAATACCTTCTGTGGCGCGTCGTCGTAGGCGCCCTTGAGATCGAGTTTTTCGGCAAAGTGGCAGGCCGCTTCTTGCGCCGTGCCATGAATGGCGCGCAGCGCCGGCTTTTCGGTCCGGCAGCGGTCTTCGGCATATTTGCAGCGCGTGTTGAACGGGCAGCCGACGGGGCGATTGCCCAGATAGGGAATTTCCCCGCGCACTTCTTTCTTGCGCCCCTTGCGCCGCGTCGGATCGGCGATCGGCAAGGCTTCGAGCAGCAGCTCGGTATAGGGGTGGCGCGGCCGCTCGAACAGCATTTCGGTGGGCGCATTTTCCACCACATGGCCCAGATACATCACCACCACCCGGTCGGCGATATAGTTCACCACGCCCAGGTCATGGCTGATGAAGATATAGGTCAGCCCGAACTCGGCCTTGAGGTCTTCGAGCAGGTTCAGCACCTGCGCCTGGATCGAAACGTCCAGCGCCGAAACCGCCTCGTCGGCAATCACCAGCTTGGGGTCCAGCACCAGCGCCCGGGCAATGCCGATGCGCTGCCTCTGCCCGCCCGAAAAGGCATGCGGGAAGCGGCCCGCCGCTTCGGCAGGAATGCCGACCTTTTCCAGCACCGACAGCACCCGCTCTTCCAGTTCCCGCCCCTTGCAGATCTTGTGGATGCGCAGCGGCTCGGCGACGATATCGAACACCCGCATGTTCGGATTGAGCGAACTCATCGGATCCTGGAAGATCATCCGGATATCCTGCCGCCACGGCTTGATCTCGCGCTTGCTGAGCGCCGTCAGCTCCACGTCGCCACCCGACCTGGGATGATAGACCACACGTCCCTCGCTCGAAGGCTGCGCCTTGATGATGCAGCGGCCCAGCGTGGTCTTGCCACAGCCGCTCTCGCCCACAATGGCCAGCGTCTCGCCCGCCTCGACCGTCAGGTTGATATTGGTCAGCGCATCGAGGCGGCGCTCCTTGCCGAACAAGCCGCCGCTCAGCGTGAAATACTTCGAGAGATTTTCGACGGTCAGAAGCGTGCTCATGCCACCGCCTCCACGGGCTGCCGCGTCAGCAGGTGGCAGCGCGCATGGTGCCCTGGCCCAACCACGGTCCGTTCCGGCCGCACTCCGGCACAGGGCTCGAAAGCATGCGGACAGCGGCTGGTGAAGGCACAACCCACCGGCCGGTCCTTGGGCGCCGGCACCGTACCCTTGATCGGCGACAGCCGCACGCGATCCGCCTTGCGCGCCATCTTGGGAATGGAGCTCATCAGCGCCTGCGTATATGGATGTTTCGGCGCTGCGAAGACGTCGAACACGCTGCCCTGCTCCACCACATCGCCCAGATACATCACCGCCACTTCGTCGGCGATTTCGGCCACCACGCCCAGGTCGTGGGTGATGAACAGCATGGCCATGCCGAAATCCTCCTGCAGTTGCCGCAACAGGTCGAGGATCTGCGCCTGCGTCGTCACGTCCAGCGCCGTTGTCGGCTCATCCGCGATCAGAACCCTGGGCGTACAGGCCAGCGCCATGGCGATCATCGCGCGTTGCCGCAGCCCGCCCGAGAGCTGGAACGGATAGGCATCCGCACGCTCCCGCGCGCCGGGAATCCCCACCTGGTCGAGGAGGGCCACCGTCCGCTCGCGCGCCGCCTTGGGCTTCAACCCTTCATGGATGATGACCATCTCGTCGATCTGGTCACCGATCGTATGCACCGGCGACAGCGAACTCATGGGCTCCTGGAAGATCATCGAGATCTGGTTGCCGCGAATGGCCCGCAGCGGCAGGCTGTCCTGCTTGAGCCGGGCGATATCGGTCGTTTCGCCATCGCCCGGCGCGAACAGGATCGAGCCGCGCTGGATATTGGCATTCTTGTCCAGCAACCGCAGCACGGCCCGCGCCGTCACCGACTTGCCGCAGCCGCTTTCGCCAACCAGGGCTAGCGTCTTGCCCGGCGTCAGCGTCAAGTCCACCTGGCGCACCGCTTCGATATCGGCTTCATCAGGAGAGGAAAACACGATCGACATGTCGGCAATCGATAGGATGGGTTTATCGTCCATGGGGATCAGCGGCATCACGAAGGCCGTCTCCGAAAAAGTTCATGGCAAGGATGATGACGACGACGCAAAGACCGGGCGCCAGCAGCCATGGCGCGCTGGCCAGCGTGCGGATGTTCTGCGCGTCCTGCAGCAGCGTGCCCCAGCTGACGATTGGCGCCTGCAACCCAAGGCCCAGGAAGCTCAGCGCCGTTTCGGCCAGGATCATGCCCGGGATGGCCAGCGTCGCGGCGGCAATGATGTGGCTCATGAAGCTGGGCACCATGTGCCGCGTGATGATGCGCCAGTCGCTGGCCCCATCGAGCTGCGCCGCCGTCACGAAGTCTTCGGTCCTCAGACTGAGGAAGCGCCCGCGCACCACCCGCGCCAGTTCCGTCCAGCCGATCAGGCTGAGGATCAGCGTGATGGCGAAATAGGTCTGGAGTGCGCTCCAGTCCTTGGGCAGTGCCGCCGCCAGCCCCAGCCAGAGCGGGATGGTCGGCATGGAGCGAATGAACTCGACCACGCGCATTACCGCGCTATCGAACCAGCCGCCGTAATAGCCGGCAAAGCCACCGATCACGATGCCGAAGAACAGGCTCAGCGTCACACCGGCAAGCCCGATGGAAAGCGAGATGCGCGTGCCATGGATCAGGCGGCTGAGCAGGTCACGGCCAAGCCGGTCGGCGCCCAGGATATAGAAGGGGTCGCGCGGGTTTTCGACGCCGATCAGTTTCACGCTCATCGGGATGAAGCCCATGAGATTGTAGGGATCGCTCGGCGCAAACAGCCGCACGGGGATCTCGACCTCGGGATCCACCACGAAGGTCCGGCGCATGGCCGCGCGATCGATCTCGCTCGAATAGCCATTCACATGCGGACTGAACCGCCAGGACCCATCCTCTCTGGTCGAAAACAGCTGTAGGCCCTGCGGCGGCGCGTAGGTATAGCGCGCGCTATAGGTCGACGGGTCGGTCGGTGCCAGAAAGTCGGCGAAGATAGCGATCATATAGAACAGCACCACGATCCACAGGCTCACCAGCGCCAGCCGGTGCCGCTTGAAGCGGCGCCACATCAGGCCGAGCTGGCTTTCGCGCTTGGCACGTCGAGCAAGCGGGGCCTGAACGTCTGCATGGGAAAGAGTATCGACTGCCATCACTTGCTCCCGTAACGAATTCTGGGATCGATCCACGCGAGCAGCAGGTCGGAGACCAGCGTGCCAATGACAGTCAGGATGCCCAGCAACATGATGATGGCGCCGGCCAGGAACATGTCCTGCGAGGTCAGCGAGCGCAGCAGCAACGGGCCCGCGGTGGGCAGGTTGAGCACCACCGAAACGATGACCGAACTCGACACCAGCGCCGGCAGCAGCCAGCCGATCGTCGAGACCAGCGGATTGAGCGCCACCCGCACCGGATACTTCATGATGGTGCGGAATTCGCTGAGGCCCTTGGCCCGCGCCGTCGTCACATAGGGCTTCTTGAGCTCATCGAGCAGGTTGGCGCGCAGGATGCGGATCAGTTCCGCGGTGCCGGCCGTCGACAGCACCAGGATCGGCGCCCAGGCGTGGGTCAGGAAGTCCCAGATGCGCGGCAGGCTCCAGTGCGCCTGTTCGAACTGCGGCGAAAACAAACCGCCGATCGTCGTGCCGAACCAGACATAGCTCAGATACATCAGGATCAGCGCGAAGAGGAAATTGGGAATGGCGAGGCCAATGAAACCGCCAATGGTCGTCAGGTAATCGCCGATCGAATACTTGCGCACGGCGGCATAGATGCCGATAGGCAGCGCCACCAGCCACATCACCATGACGGCAACGCCTTCGAGCAGGATGGAATTGCCCAACCGGCCCCAGATCAGGCTGGTAACTGGCGCCTTCCATTCAAAGCTCTGGCCAAAGTCGCCACGGGTCAGGATGCCCGAGAACCACTTCCAGTATTGCACGAGGAAGGGCTCGCCAAAGCCGTAGCGCAGGCGCAGCGCCTCGATCTGCGCCGGATCGACGCGATCGCCGTTGGCGGCGAGCGACGCCATATAGGTCGTGAGGTAGTCGCCCGGCGGTAGCTGGATGATGGCAAAAGCCACGATCGATACGGCCCATATCGTCAGGACCATGGCAATCAGGCGCTTGAAAATGAAACGCAGCACTTGGGCGTCTCCTTTGTGTGGGGATACCCCCTCCTAGCCTCCCCCTGATAGGGAGAGGGACAGATCGAGTTTGGGGCAAATGGTGCCCGGCCCACCGCACGGTCCCTCCCCCTTTTCAGGGGGAGGTTAGGAGGGGGTACGCAGCAAAAAGTCACCTTCGCTGCACCGCTTTCGAACCCCTCGCAGCCGGAGAGGGCTGCGAGGGGCGGGAGGGATCCGTTACTCGGCGGCAAAATACCACTGGAACGGATCATAGGGTGCCGGGGTCGGGAACAGATAAGCGAACAGCATATCGGCCGGGACGTTCTTGAGATTGTTGCGGGCGATATAGTAGCCAGGCCCTGGCAGGTTGATGCCGATCACCGGGAAGTTCTCCTTGCCGATGACAAGGATCTGCTTCATCAGCTCTTCGCGCTTGGCAGCATCGCCTTCGGCACGCAACTGGTCATAAAGCTCCATCTGCTGCTTGGCCCAGTCGGCTGGCTCCTCGGCGATCTCGGGATTGGTGCCCTGCCACCACTGCACCCAGCGGAAAGCCCAGACTGATTCGTCCGAGAACGGCATGTAGTAGCGCGGCTCCTGCACCACATCGAGACCACCGTCGCCCGTCCAGACCTGGGCGTCATACTCACTGGCCGGACGCTTGTCGTAATAGAGCGTACGATCGATATTGTTGATCTCGATCTTGATGCCGGCGCCCGCCAGCTGCAGCTGCACCAGCTCCATGATGTCGACCCACTCGGGGCGAAGCGCTGCGATGATGTCGATGGTGATAACCAGTGGCGTGCCATCGGCGAAGGTCCACATGCCATCGCTGCCCTGGATCAGGCCGGCCGTCGTGAAATGCTGCGCCGCCAGGTCCGGATCGAACTCCGTATACTGCTTGGCATATTCCTCGTCGTAATAGACCGACTCCGGCCGCGGCGCGACCTGGTAGGGTTCGCCTTCGCCGGTGAACACTACGTCGACGATTTCCTGCCGGTCCAGCGCATGGGAAATGCCGATGCGGAAGTCCTTGTTCTGGAACAGCTCGGCCCGCTTGGGATCGACGTGATTGAAGTTGAACTGCAGCGCCATATTGTTGGAATGGGCACTGACATTGGCGCCGAGGTGATAGCCACCCGCTTCTTGCCCATCAAAGAACAGCGGCTGGTTGATTGTCGTGGCGATATGGCGATCCTGGTAGTCGATCTCGCCATTGAGGGCCATCAGGGTGATTTCTTCCACCGAGTCCGACACCCGCATGTCGAGCTTGTCGATATAGGGCAGCTGGTTACCCTCGGTATCGACCTTCCAGTAATAGGGATTGCGCACAAAGGTGAGGCGCGTGGCCGAACCGGTCAGCGGCTCCTCGACCATCCAGGCCATCAGCGTCGGGATTTCGGGATTGGCATAGCGAATGGTCTCGTTGCCCCAGGCGCAACGATCTTCCATCCAGAGTTCCCAGGTCTCGAACCCGGCCGCTTTGGCGTCTTCGGATGCGGCGTCATTGGTGCCCGGGAAAAACTGACCGCAATAATGCTCGGGCAGCGATACCGGGTTGATGCCGTTCACGCTGGCAAGCTCGTCGAGTAGAATGCCATTGGGCTTCTCGAATACATATTTGAACGTCGTGTCGTCGACGACCTCGACCGAGACCTTGTTGTTGGGGTTCTTCATGAAGGAGCCGGCCGCATAGCTGGGCGTCTGGAAGACCTCCATGGCAAAGGCGATGTCTTCGGAGGTGAACGGCTCGCCGTCGCTCCATTTCAGGCCCTCGCGCAGCTTGAACGTATAGGTCTTGGCATCCTCGCTGATCTCCCAGCTCTCAGCCAGGTTGGGGATGATGTCCTTCCACTCGCGATCATAGCGCACGAGGCCGTCATAGCCGACGGTGCGCGAAATCCAGGCATTGTCGCCGCCGCCGCGCAGCGCGGAACGCCATGTGCCGCCATAGGCGCCGACGCTTTCCACTGGCTCGACCACCAGCGGATTGCCCGGCAGGCGTTCAGCGACTGCGGGCAGTTCGCCGCTGTCCACCGAGGCATCAAGCACCGGCGATTGCTGCTGCGCCAAGGCTGGCCCCGCTGCTGTCAGCATGGCCACGAGCGCAACGCCGCCCAGGCCGAAGACGTAGTCCTTCCTCATTCCAGTCCTCCCTCTGCCGGGGCCCAGCCCCGTCTTGCTTCAAGCATCCGGCCACCCTCCTGGCCGTCTGCGATATGCCCTGCTCCATGAGCAGCGCTGGGCCGTCGTTACGGCCGGGCGCCTTGGGACGCCGATGCAAGGTAGGACAGGTTTTGCGCAATCGCAAGCATTTTGCGCAATTCACGCAAGTTACGCAATTTTGTTCAGAAATGGTTTTCAGGTCAATGAGATAGGCTCTGCATAACCGCAATAGGTGATGCTCGGTGCTGACAGTTTGCTAACGAATTCGCGGAAAAAGCGGTCGGGGATCGAAGCTGCTGCGAAATGATCAAACTCCGAAAACCGTCTCGCCTTCGACCATGGTGACACCGATCTCGAGCTGTTGAATGGCCCGCTCGCCATCCATATGCTCGGCCAGCAAGCGCACCGCCCCGCGCCCGATCGCCTCGCGGTCCACCCGCGTCGTGCTGAGCCGCGGCGTCGCCATGCCGGCAATCGGGAGATCGTCGAAACCGATGATGGAAAAGCCCGGCTTCAGAGGGCTTTCCGGCCCGTAGAGCCCATCCAGCATCTCGACAGCAGCAATGTCATTCCAGATGAAGGCTGCCGTCACCTTATGCTTGCCGGCCAGGATATCCGCCAGCAATTCCATGGTCTTGCACTCACTGCTCTTGACGATGACCCCCACCGCCCCCTCGGTCCGGGCGATGGCCGTCTCAAAGCCGCGCTGGCGCTGCCTGATGGTCGGACGGTAGTGATGCGTATAGTGCAAAATCCTGCGATGACCGGCCCTTAGCAGGCGCTCCGTCGCCATCAAGGCGCCATAGAAATTGGCCGGCGACACCGAGCTCAACCGCATCTGCGGATCGCTGCCATTGGCCAGCACCACCGGAATATCGACTTCGCTGGACCAGGCGATCAACTCGTCCCACCCATCGATCCCCGCCAGCACCACGCCCCCCGCACCGGCCTGTGCGACATGCTTTTTGATCAGGTCCAGCGTTACCACGGATTCATTGACCAGCCGCACATCCAGTGCCACGCCCATGCCGGCCGCCTGCTCGCGCATGCCCTCGACAATGCCGAAATAGAAATTGGCCAGCCCGCTGGTCGCCCCGCCCAGCGGCACCAGCGCCACGGCTTTCCTGTCGCCCGCCACCGCAGACATGCTACGCTTGGACTTGTAGCCCAGAGTGCGCGCCATGCGCTGCACATCCTGCCGCACGGCATCGCTGATGCCAATTTCATTGGCCAGTGCACGCGAAACCGTACTGACCGAAACGCCCAGCCGCTCTGCTATATCAGCCTGATTTGCGCGCTTCTGCACCACAACAGCCTCAAATCACCCATTTCTCTACGCAATATTTGCGTTTTTTGAGCAAAGCAAGAGGCGCTACCGGTCCATCAACAAAAAGGGCGCCCCGCAGGGCGCCCCGACGTCCGGGAGGACGGATGGTGTAGACTAGTGGTGACCGCCCACCACTTCGCGCAATTCTTCGACCGAGCGCACCTGCTTGCGGGCAGCGCCCTGCCAGTCGCGCGTCTTGACGGTCGACTTGGCGAGGCGCTCGCGCGCTGCCGGAACGGCGTCGGCATATTGCGGCAGCCATTGCGCCTGGGCGACGACCATTTCGTCGACCATGGCCCAGACCTCGTCGGGCGTGCAGATGGCGCCCACCAGCGGATCATGCAGCACGGCCAGCTTCAGCGTATCGATATTGCCGGTCATGGCAGCCTCGACCGATAGACGCTGTACCGACACCGACACCGAGCAGGTCGCCGCGCAGGCGGTCGGCAGGGTGATGCCTTCGATCATGTTGATGCCGAAGCGATCGACATAGCCGGGGCTTTCGATGATCGCATCATCGGGAAGATTGGTGATGATGCCATTGTTGCGGCGATTGAAGTGGCCGCGGTAGACCCGGCCGGTTTCTTTCGCCTCAATGATATAGCTGGCGTGCTCGCTGGTCCGCTTGTGCTCGGAAAGGGGCTTGGCGGCCTGTTCCTTGAACATCGGGAAGTCGGTCTCGAACCAGTTGCGGCGCTCGGTCGAATAGCGGAGGTAGCCGCCGGTTTCGCCGTGGATCCAGTCGCTCATGTCGATCCAGCGGCCGATCTCCTCGGGACGCTTGCGATACCACGGCAGGTATTCCGACAGGTGGCCGTTGGACTCGGTGGAATAGACTCCGAAGCGCTTGAGGACGTCGATGCGGACCTTCTCCTGCCTGGAATAGACCGGATGCTTCTCGAAGCCTGCAAGCAGTTCATCTGCCTCGATTTTCCGGCCCTTGGCGCGGATGTCGATATACCAGGTCTGGTGATTGATGCCCGAGCAGACATAGTCGAGTTCGTCATCGCGCACGCCCAGCACATTGGCGATCTGATGCGCGCCGTGCTGCACGCCATGGCAGAGGCCAACCACGTCGACGCCGCCATAGAGATCGGCGGCCCAGGTGTTCATGGCCATCGGGTTGGCATAGTTGAGGAACAGCGCGCCAGGCTCGGCTACTTCCCTGATATCCTTGCAGAAATCGAGGATCACCGGGATGTTGCGCTGGCCATAGAGGATGCCGCCGGCACAGATCGTGTCGCCCACGCACTGGTCGACACCATATTTGAGCGGGATGGCGATGTCGGTCGAGAAGGCTTCAAGGCCGCCGACGCGGACGCAGCTCATGACATAGCGCGCGCCGGTGATGGCTTCGCGTCGATCGGTGGTGGCGGTGACCTTGGCGGGGAGCTTGTTGACCGAGACAATGGTCTCGATAACCTGCTTCACCATATCAAGATTATGCGGATTAAGGTCGGTCAGCGCGAATTCGCAATCGACGAATTCGGGGACCTTGAGCAGGTCCGAAATCAGCGTCTTGGTGAAGCCGATCGACCCGGCGCCGATGACCGTAACTTTGAATGACATGACAGTCCTCCCATAGCAGCATTCACTGCGAAATTGCTGACACATTGCTAGCGTTGAGCGTAGCATGAGTGTAGAGAAGACTTGTGCCATTGCGGGTAATTTTGTGCTTTCCGAGCTTCTCCAACACGGCCATGACATTCGCGCGCTGAACCTGCCCCGCAGCGCCGCGCCACTCCATTGCATGGGCGTCAGCGCCGGCTATGAACAGCGCCGCAACGAGGTCTATTCCTGGGATGGCATGGAGCGCGGCACGGCGCCCTTTCTTGTCATCCAGCACACGACGCTGGGCGAAGGCCGGCTCGACTATGCCGGCACGCGCCACCGCCTGACGCCGGGACGCACCATGCTGGTCACCATGCCCCATGCCCATCGCTACTGGCTCGATCGCGGCGGCGAATGGGAATATTTCTGGCTGCTGCTCAATGGCCGCGAAGCGCTGCGCCTGGCCCGCGAAATTCTCGACAGCACCGGCCCGGTGCTGGAGCCGACATCGGGCCAGATCGACCGCCTGGCCGCGGCCTGCCTTGATCTGTTGCGCATGCAGGAGCCGACGCCCGGCCTGGCTTCGAATGCCGCCTATGCAGCCATGACCAGCCTTCATGATGCCGTCTTCGGTGACCGGCTGCCGCCCGAACAGCCCCTGCCCGCCGGCATCACCCGGGCGCTGAACTATATCGACGCCAATATCGCCGCGCCCCTGCCGGTTGATCGGCTGGCCGGCGTGGCCGAAATGAGCCGTGGCCACTTCGTGCGCAGCTTCAGCGCCGCTCTGGGCATGGCACCATCCGACCATGTGCTCGAGCGGCGCCTCGAACGCGTCGAGCGCCTGTTGCTGGCGACGGAAATGACCGTATCGGAAATTGCCACCGCGACTGGGTTTGCCGATGGCAACTACCTCGCCAAGGTGCTGCGCCGCCGCAAGGGCAGCGCTCCCCTCGAATTCCGCGCTGCCGGCCGCCGCGCCGTGGGTGGCTGAAACCCAAACGGCCCGGCAGGGAGTGCCGGGCCGTTCTATGGAAGCAGTGGGAGGACTTTGCGCCGCGAAACTTACGCCACGCGCTGCTTCCGGGAGCCGCGAGCCCATTCCGGCAGCATGCTGCCATGGGCTTCAGTGAGGTCGTCGACGAGGTTCCAGATCTGCTCGAGATCCAGCTCGGCGGCGGTATGGGGATCCATCATCGCGGCGTGGTAGATATGCTCGCGATTTTCGGTCATCAGCGCCGCAACGGTCAGTTCCTGCACATTGATATTGGTGCGGATCAGCGCCGTCAGCTGCGGCGGCAGGTCGCCGACAAAGGTCGGCTGCAGACCGTTGTCATCGACCAGGCACGCCACTTCGACGGCGGCATTGTTGGGCAAATTGGTGATGACGCCATTGTTGCGCAGGTTGCCGTAGATCACCGAAGGCTCGCCGGTCCAGACCGAATTGACGATGGAGGAAGCATATTCCTTGGACTGCTTGACCTCGATCTTGTCGGCGTTGCGATAGTCCTCGGAGGTCTTCTTCCACTTGGCAATCTGCTCAACGCAGCGCTTGGGATATTCGTCCAGCGGAATACCGAACTTCTCGATGATGTCCTCGCGCCCCTCCTTGATGAAATAGGGCGTGTATTCGGCGAAGTGCTCCGAGCTTTCGGTGACGAAATAGCCCAGCCGCGTCATCATCTCGTAGCGCACCTTATTGGGGCAGCGCGGATTCCAGGTCGGCTTGGGCGCACGGCCCTCGGCATAGGCGCGATGCAGGGCCGGATAGAGGTCCTTGTAGGAGCCGTCGGGCTGGCGATGCTCGAACTTGAGATAGAAGGCCATGTGGTTGATACCGGCCGACTTGTAGCGGATTTCCTCGTAGGGGATCTCAAGGTCATGAGCCAGTTCCATGGCCGTGCCCTGCACCGAGTGGCAAAGACCGACCTGCTTGATGGTCGGATACTTCTCGGAGATGGCCCAGGTGTTGATGGCCATCGGATTGACATACTGCAGCATGATCGCGTCGGGCGCGACCTGCAGCATGTCCTCGCAGATGCTCCACAGATGCGGCACGGTGCGCAACCCGCGCATGATACCGCCCACGCCCAGCGTATCGGCGATGGTCTGGCGCAGGTTGTACTTCTTGGGCACGTCGAAATCGATCACGGTAGACGGCTCGTAACCGCCGATCTGGAAGCAGACGACGACGAAGTTGGTGCCATCCAGCGCCTGGCGCTGGTTCGAGAAGGTCTCGACAGTGGCGGAAACGCCCAGCGTCGCGATCAGCTTCTTGGCGATGATCTCGCTCTCTTCGAGACGGGTCGGATTGATGTCCATCAAGCGGATCGTGGCGCCAGTCAGGGCCGGACGCTGCAGGATGTCGCCGACGATGTTCTTCATGAACACGGCCGAGCCGGCGCCGATGAAGGTGATCTTTGGATTTGCCATTGGGATGCTCCGATTAGGCGGCTATTTCGAATGCGGCGCGCACCAGGCGGGCCGTATATTCGGTCTGGGGATTGGTGAGGACATCGGCGACGGGCCCCTGCTCCACGATCTTGCCATGCTGCATGACCATGACGCGGTGACAGAGGGCGCGCACGACCTTGAGATCGTGGCTGATGAAGAGATAGGAGAGGCCCTTTTCGTTCTGCAGCTTGCGCAGCAGGTCGATGATCTGGGCCTGCACCGAAAGATCAAGCGCCGAAGTGGGCTCGTCGAGCAGGATGAATTCGGGCTCGAGCGCAATGGCCCGGGCAATGGCGATGCGCTGGCGCTGGCCACCCGAAAACTCATGCGGGAAGCGGTTGAGAATGCCTTCAGGCATGCCCGCATCCTTGAGCGCCTGCCGCACGCGATCGACGCGCTCCCTGGTATTGGCGCCGATCCCATTGACCACGAGACCTTCCTCGATGATCTGGCGGATCGACATGCGCGGATTGAGCGAGGCGAAGGGGTCCTGGAAGACGATCTGCATTCGTGACCGAAGGGGTCGCATGGCCGCGCGATCCTTCTGGTCGATCCGCTCGCCGTCGAACAGGATTTCCCCGCCCTGATTGTTGATCAGCCGGATCAGCGCCTGGCCAAAGGTGGTCTTGCCCGAACCGGACTCGCCGACAATGCCCAGCGTTTCGTGCCGCATCAGCTTGATGTCGAGGCTGTCGACCGCCTTGAGCTCGAAGAAGTCTGGCTTGAAGAAGCCGCCACGCTTGAGCGTGAAGCTGACCTTGACCTCCTTGCCCTCCAGCACCGTCTCGTGCTGGCCTTCGGTCAGCGGCAGGGCCGTGCCCTTGGGCTCGGAGGCCAATAGATGCCGCGTATAGGCATGGGTCGGATTGGCGAACAGCGCCTCGGTGGCATTGTGCTCCTGCACTTTGCCGTTCTGCATCACATAGACATAGTCGCTGAACTGGCGGACCACGGTGAGGTCATGGGTGATCAGGATCACCGCCATGCCATACTTGACCTTGAGGTCGTTGATCAGATGCAGAATCTGCGCCTGCACCGTCACGTCCAGCGCCGTGGTCGGTTCGTCGGCGATCAGGATGTCGGGCCGGTTGGCCAGCGCCATGGCAATCATCACGCGCTGGCGCTGCCCGCCCGAAAGCTGGTGCGGATAGTTGTTGAGCCGCGCCTTTGGCTCGGGGATCTGCACTTCGGTCAGCAGGTCCTCGGCCCGCTTCATGGCCTCGGCGCGGGAGACGCGGTTGTGCAGGTGGATGATTTCGCAGATTTGCTGGCCCACCGTATAGACCGGATTGAGCGAGCTCATCGGCTCCTGGAAGATCATGGCAATGTCATTGCCACGCAGCTTCTGCATCTGCTTTTCGCTCATCGCGACCACGTCCTTGCCGGACATGGTGATCCGCGCATTGGGCAGGATGGTCGCGCGCTTGGTCAGAAGCTTCATCAGGGTACGGGCGGTCACCGACTTGCCCGAACCGCTTTCACCCACCAGGGCAATTGTCTCGCCCTTGTGCAGCTGGAACGACACGTCTTCGACGGCGTGGACAGTGCCGCCCTCGACCTTGAAGTCGACGCCGATATTGCGCGCATCGAGGATCAGCTCGCGCTCGTGGGCGCCGTGATCGTGACGGGTATTGGAAACAGGCTGATGGCTGGTCTGGGTCATGGCCTTTTCCTCAATAGGGGTCGATCGCATCGCGCAGCCCATCGCCCAGCGCATTAAAAGCGAAGACGGTGATCAGCACGAAAATGACGGGCGACAGAATCCAGGGATAGGAGCCGATCACCGAGAAGGAACTGGTGTCCTGCAGCATCAGGCCCCAGGAGATCAGCGGCGGCTTGACCGCAAAGCCAAGGAAACCGAGGAAGCTTTCGAGCAGCACGACCGATGGCACCGACAGCGTCACCGCCACGATCACATGGCTCATCACATTGGGCAGGATATGCCGCGTGATGATGCGGCTGTCGGGGGAGCCCACTGCGATCGCGGCACGCACATAGTCGATGCGGGCCAAAGACAGCGTCTTGGAGCGTACCTCACGGCTGAGTTGCGCCCATCCCAATACCGCCATCACGCCGATGACGAAGGCGATGAACACATTGGATGGCGCGGTGATCGGGATCAGCGAGGTCAGTGCCAGATAGAGCGGCAATTGCGGGAAGGCGAGGACGAATTCGACGAACTTCTGCGTCCAGCTGTCGAAGCGCCCGCCCAGATAACCCGAGGTGATGCCGACCAGCGTCCCCACCACCGTGGTCAGCAGCGTCACTACCAGGGCGATGGTCAGCGAAATGCGGGACCCCACGATGCCACGCGAGAGAATGTCGCGGCCGAACTTGTCGGTCCCCAGCAGATGCACCGTCTTGGCCGGATCGGTTGCGCCAAAGAAGTGGATATTGGCCGGGATCACCCAGAGGATGTGGTAGGCATAGCCCTGGACGAAAAAGCCGAACTCGGTCGGGTTTTCATAATCCGGCCCGATGATGGGCTGGAAGGTGATCGGATCGAACTCGTCGCCTTCCGACAGCGGATAAACCACCGGCACCAGCGAAAAGCTGCCGTCCTGGCGCACGAAGCTCAGCGTATCAGGCGGCGCGAAGCCGACATTGGTGGCCTTGGGATCGAGCGGCGCGAAAAAATCGGCAAACACCGCCACGATCAGCAGCAGGGCCACCAGCGTGATGCCGATCATGCCCATGACCGAGCGGCGCATGCGGCGCCAGACCAGGCTCTGATAGCTTTCACCACCCGCAAAGCGCGGATTGATCTTCTGCTCGACCACCGCTTCTGTGGCAGGGGTTGGCGCAGCCGTGCCGGCATCGGGCGGCAGCGGAATGGATTGGTCGACTGTATCGCGGCTCATGCTGCGCCTCCGAGACGAATACGCGGATCAAGCAGGGCCAGCAGCACATCGGAGATGATATTGCCGATGATCAGCGTGGTGGCCAGCACCAGCATGAAGGTCGCGGTGACCCACACGTCGCCCACGGCCATCGAACCAGTGATGGCCGGACCGACGGTCGCAAGGCCAAAGACGATGGCCACTTCGATCTCGCCGGTCAGCATATAGGGCAGCACCACGCCCTGATAGGCGATCAGCGGATGCAGCGCATTGGGGGTGGCATGCTTGAGCACCACCGCACCGCGGCTGAGCCCCTTGGCACGCGCCGTTTCGACATATTGCGCATTGAGAACATCGAGCAGGTTTGCCCGCATCACGCGCATGTTGTAGGCTAGGCCGCCAAACGTCGCGATGGCGATGATTGGCCAGACATGTTTGAGCAGATCGACGAACTTGTCCCAGCTCCAGGGCGCGCCGCCATATTTGGCGGAGAAGAAATTGCCCACATCCTGCACGCCCATGCGGAAGACCAGGATGTAGAGGATGACGATCGCGAGGAGAAAACGCGGGATGGTCATGCCCAGGAACGAGATGATCCCGAACAGCGTGTCGATCCAGGTGTACTGCCGGGTGGCGGCGACAATGCCCATCGAAATGCCGATCACCGAAGCCAGCACGTGGCAGGTCAGGGCGAGGAGGATGGTGGCAGGCAGGCGCTCGGCGACAACGGCACCGACCGGCTTGTTGAAATAGAGCGAGTGACCGAAGTCGAAACGGGTGACGATGCCGGTCAGCCAGCGGAAATACTGAATGACCAGCGGATCATTGAGGCCATTGGCCTCACGATAGGCGGCAGCCTGGGCTTCGGCAGCTTCCACCGAAGCACCGCCCTGATTGATCGCCATGGAACGGATATAGTCGCCATAGTCGCCCGGAGGCGCCTGGATGATGACGAATGTCACGATGCTGAGAAGCAGCAGGATCGGGATCGCGGACAAGATGCGCGATAAAAGAAAACGGATCACCTGAACGGCCTCCCCTTGTGGTCGTCGAATTCGGCGCGTGTCCCAACCGCCACAACCGGTTGCCGGGAACGCTCCAGAGATGGCAGGGGCCCGAAGGTCCCTGCCCTGTTCAAAGCCCTTGAGCCTAGTTGGCCGTGATCGGGCCGTTGCCGACGCCAGGAGCGCCAGGCAGCGTGTCGGGGAACAGTTCGGCCGTCGACTGCTGGTCTTCGGGAACATAGAGGCGCTCACGGATGAGGCCGTCTTCTGCCCAGTTGAACTGCAGGATCGGCGTGCCCGGAGGCACGTTGACGAAGCGCTTGTTGATGATCAGCGCGCCCGGATACTGGGTCAGGCCCCAGCCATAGACGTTTTCGGTCGAAACCTGCTGATAGGTCTTCATCAGTTCAATGCGCTCTGCCGGATCGGCGGTACCGACGAAGCCTTCGACCGCAGCAACCATTTCCTCTTCGAAGGGCAGCAGGTCCTGCGTGCCATCGGCACCGGCACGGTGGCCGCGGGAAATCTGCGGGCCGGTCGGGGCAAGGTTCTGGGTGTTCTGCACCACGGTGATCAGTTCGGAGTCGTTACGACGGAGGGTCCAGTCGAACTTGCCGGCCTGTTCATTGGCATCGCGCTGATTGCCAGCCTGCGAGGCCAGGATCACGCGGAGGCCGATGGCTTCCATCTGGGCAATCACGCCTTCTGCAAGGCTCTTGTCCGTCTGGTAGTCGCTGGTCGACAGCATGGTGATCTGGACGTCCGCCCCACCCTGCACATCGGCCGGGAAGTTGACGAAGCCATTGCCGTCGGTATCGACGAGACCAGCCTTTTCGAGATGGGCTTTCGCGTCATCGGCCGAGAAGGGGTAATAGACCGTCGAGTCCTTGTCGTAATAGCTGGTGGGCACCATCAGGCCGCCCGGATAGGGCGAGGTGAAGGGACCGCGCACCAGCGCTTCGCCCAGAGCCTGGCGATTGAGGCCATAGGTCACCGCAAGACGGAAATCGAGATTGCGGTTGAGTTCGCGCACGGCCTGCCCACGGGCATCCGGCTCGCCCCAGCCATTGGCCGAGAGGTTCGGATAGACCGAGTAGGAAATGGTGCGGGCACCAAAGGCCAGACGGGCCGGAGCGCTGTCTTCTGCCGAACGGCGCAGGGCTTCGACGAAGCTTTCCGGCTGTTCGAGGTTGGACAAGTCGCCCGAGCCGGCCACGGCCTGCACGTCACGATCAGCCCAGGTCGAGAGGCGATACTGCATTTCGTCGAGATAGGGCAGCTGATTGCCGGCCTCGTCGACCTTCCAGTAATAGGGGTTGCGGCGCAGCACGATGATGTCGTCGGCGCGATATTCGACCGGCGCCCAGCCACCCATGGTCGGCATGCCGAGATATTCGGGCGGGAAGGCATTCTTGAACTGGTCGTAGGTCACGCCATCCTTGTACTTGGGATGCTCGGCCTTGAGGATGTGGCTCGGACCGGGGCAGAAATTGCCATAGGCCATCGAGTAGAGATACTGCGTCGGGCGAACTTCCTTGAAGGTCCACTTGACCGTGTATTGGTCCACGGCTTCAAGCGTGGTGCCCTCGCCAAAAGTTTCCGGCGATGCGCCGTTGAGCGGAGTGACCTGCGGATCGATAATCACATCGTTCCAGTAGAACATGATGTCATCGGCGTCGAAGGCATCGCCGTCGGACCATTTTGCGCCTTCGATCAGATGCATGGTCAGCTCGTGACCATCTTCCGACCATTCCCAGCTCTTGGCCAGGTTCGGCAGCGGTTCGAGTTCCTCGGCACGCACCTGGAACAGCGGACCGGTACGAGTCAGGCATTCGGAAAGGCCAATATCGATGCCACCCCAGCCCTGAGTCTGGCCAGCCGAATAGTTCCAGCCTTCCGGACGGCCACCGATCACGTGACGGATCACGTCACCATAGACGCCGGTACCATCGGGCATGTTGGCTGTCTTGTAGACCATCGGCTCCTTGGGCAGGCGCTCGGCCACTGGCGGGAGCTTGCCGGTATCGACGAAGGCCTTCACATAGTCGGGCTCGTGATATTCCGGCAGCGCCTTGAATTCGAGAATGTCCTTGACGCCCACGAAGGTCGGGACCTGCTGGGCATCGAATTTCGGCGGATCGGGCGGGGTCGTCGGCGCCGTCTGCGCCAAGACCGCCAGCATTGAAGCGGACATGAATAGTCCTGCCCCGCCAAGGGCATAGATATGCTTTCTCACTAGAACCTCCCATCGCACTGGCATTGGATTGGTGACCTTGGCCGGAGTCCTCACCGGCCATGCCTTCGTGCATGATGTGAAAACTACGCCTTGCGCGGCCCAAAGCAATCACGAATAGTAACGACTTATTCCGGGTTCTTAAGATTGGCACCGATAAGTATGATTGTTGAAAAAGCAGTTCAGCTTACCGCGGCCCGCGAAAAGGCGCCCCGCCCCACGCCACGCCCGGACCGCAGTTTCTACTCGGCGGGAAAGGCCTTCGGCCGCTTCGGCATCCGGTCCTTTCCGCCCCAGATCATGCCCCAGCCCCATAGCCATGGGCATATCGAGTTCAACTGGCTGACCAGCGGTTACATGGACTACGAATTCCACGGCGGCCCCGCGACAGTCGAGGCTGGACGCCTGGTGGTTTTCTGGGCCGGCATTCCGCATCAGACAGTCGATCTGCGCGAGGTAGCGAACGGCCGCCAGCTCAATATCTACCTGCCCATGGATGCCTTTCTGGAAATGCCCCAGCTTGGCCGGCTCACCGAAACCCTGATGGGTGGCGGCGTCATCCAGCTCACCAGCGATTGCATCGGACTTGAAACGCTGGAGCGCTGGCACCAGGATTATCGCAGCGGCAACGCCGTGCGCACCGATATCGTGCGCGCCGAGATCGCAACCATGTTCCGCCGCGCCGCCATTACCGGCTGGGAAACCTTGCTGCCAGCCTGGGTGGAAAACTCCGGCACCCGCACGCGTACCGGCTCATCGGTCGCCTATGTCGTGGCCATGGTGCGCCATATCGTGGAAAACATCGCCGATCCGCTCAGCCTCGAGGAGATCGCCAAGGTCGTGGGCCTGCACCCCAACTATGCGGCCAATGTTTTCACCAAGGTCATGCATATTCCGATCCAGAAATTCGTCATCCGCATGCGCCTGATCCGGGCCCGTTCGCTGCTGTTCGACGCGACCATCCCCATCGCCGATGTCGCTTTCCGCGCCGGCTTCGTCTCGCACACCCAGTTCTACGAACACTTCCGCCGCGCCTATGGCATGACGCCCAACCAGATGCGCAAGGACACCATCGCCGCGCCCGGCTAGTCAGCGCCCGACGATCTCCGCCATTTGCCCTGCCACTTGCGGCGCGGCCGCAAAAACATCACCGCGCCCATGCAGGCCCGTCTCTGCCATGAAGTCATTGCTGACACCGCCCGCCTCGGCCACCAGCAGTAGCCCGGCCAGGCAATCCCAGGAATTGAGCAGCGGCTGGAAATAGCCGACATAATGCCCCGCCGCGACATGGGCCAGGGTCAAAGCCGTCGACCCATTGCGCATATAGGAACCGCCCGCCGCCAGAACCCGCTCGATGATCTGGCCCATCTGCTGGCTATAGATCGCATTGCTGCCGCCGATGGCAGTGAGGCCATCGGCAATCGTGGCGCGCGTGTTGACGCTGATCCGTGCATCATTGCGCCAGGCGCCTTGCCCCTTGCTAGCCCAGAACAACTGGTCGCGACAGGCATCATAGGTGAGACTGACAACCGGCACACCGTTCTCAAGCAGGCAGATCACCACGCACCAGGTCGGCAGCCCGTAGAGGAAGCAGCTTGTCCCATCGATCGGATCGATCACCCACTGATAGACGCTGTCACCGCCCGAGGCGCCGTGTTCCTCGCCCACCAGCGCATCGCCGGGAAACTGGCTGGAAATCGCATCGCGGATCAGCGCCTCGACCTTGGTGTCGGCTTCGCTGAACAGGTCCTGCGGCGTCCGCTTGGCCTGCACGTCCAGCGTGTCGTAACGGCTGAAATAGTCCAGCGCCAGCGCACCGGCCTCGCGAATAATCGTCTTGCCCGCGGCAAGGCGGTCGGCGCGTTCGCGCTCTTTGTCGGTCATGGCTGTTCTGCTGTCAGTCTTGGATAAAGCCGGTCGAACCGCGTCGGATCAGCGTCGCCGGAATGATGAGGTGGGGTTGGATTGCTTCGGGAGTATCGAGGCGCTGTTGCAGGGCGGCGATGGCGGCGTCGGCCACCTCGCGCGGATCCTGCCGGACTGTACTGAGGTCGTAGCTGCCCCAGGCTGCCTCGGCAATGTCGTCACAGGCCATCAGCTTGATGTCCTCGGGCACGCGCAGACCCGAAAGCTTGCGCAACCGATCGAGAAAACCCAGAGCCATGAAGTCGTTGACACAATAAATGCCATCGATCTCGACGCCGCTGTCGACAAAGGCTTCCGCCGCCTCTTCCCCGCCACCGTAATTCTGCACGCCACCCTGAAAATCCCCAATAATATCGAGGTCGAGCTTGCGGCAGGTGGCGATGAAAGCCGTTTTGCGCTGCCCGATTGTATGCGAGGCACGCCGCTGGCTGGCTATGGCAATCCGCTTGCACCCGACAGCCTTGAGCTCTTCGGCCGCCATGCGGCCGGCACCCGCCGTATCGATCGATACATTGGACACCTGACCGCCCACTTCCGCTTTGTTGATCAGCACCAGCGGCACGCCATAGGCTGCGCATTCCTGCGCGATTTCCGCCGGCGGCGTATCCGAAGTCACGATGGTCCCGGTCACATTGTAATGCAGCATCATGTCGATGAGGTGCTTCACGTCCTCCCCCGGTTCAGTGGGCAGGATCAGCGGACGAAAATCGAGCGCCACAAGACCGCGCGCCAGGAAATCGATGGTGCGGGCGCGCAGGGAATTGTCCATGTCGGATACGACCAGCGCCACCAGATTGGTGCGCTGTTGCGACAGGCCCCGCGCCAGGAAATTGACGCGATAGCCCAGCGTCTTGGCCGCGGCCAGCACCTTCTCGCGCGTCGCTGGGGCGACGCTGGCCCCGGCGGTAAAGGTGCGCGACACGGCCGAGCGCGACACGCCGGCGAGTTCGGCCACATCATCGGAAGTAGGGACCCGACCTGTCCGCTCGTCCTTGCTCATTGCCCCTGCTCTCCCCCGGACCTGCGCAAAGCCGCAAGCAACAGGTCCGCCCGGTTGAGATTGATCATAGGCGGACGCAAGGCAATGATCTTTTCAAAGGCCGATGGGTCATCCCCGAAATAATGCAGCATGGGCATCAGACCCAAGGCGCGCGCCTCGGCCTCGTGGGCCTGATAGGCATCCAGCTCGATCTCGACGATCTGCGACGCGAGGTGATCGCGCAGCGCGACCAGATCCGGATAGTGCACCAGGCTCGACTTGATACGGGCAAAAGGCGAAACCCTGCGCATCTCGGCGTGCAATTGCGGGTCGGGCGACCAGTGAAAGCAGCTCTTGGCAAAGCCCATCGCTTCAACCAGCGCCGCGATTTTCCTGGGATCAGCGCATTTGTTCTCGATATACATCTGCCGCCCATAGGACTGGCAGAGCGCAATCATCTCGCCAAGCGTTGGAATGCGCTGCCCCGCGAAGTGGGGCGAGAACCAGGTCCCGGCATCCAGTGCACGCAGTTCCTCAAGCGTGTGGTCGACGACTTTGCCTTGGCCATTGGTAGTTCGTTCCAGCGTCGGATCGTGGATCACCATCAATTCGCCATCAGCGCTTTCGCGCACATCGAGCTCGATATAGGCGCAGCCCTGGTCGAGACTGAGCCGCGCCGCCGCCAGCGTGTTCTCGGGTGCGAAATGATTGGCGCCGCGATGGCAGACCACCGCGATGCCCTTCATGTCCACGCTGTTGCAACCGGCCATCAACTCCGGCTGGTTGGTGCAGATGCCCAAGCTGGGCAGTTTGAGCAGATCATCGAGGATCGGCTTGCGTTCTTCGTGCCAGAGCACGATCCCCAGCGCCAAAGTCTCGGCCCGCGCCAGGAGCTCGGGCGTCACAAGGTCCTGCGGCCGCTCGCCGCCACGCTCCCAGCAGAGATGGATGATATCTGCACCCGATTGTGCCGCTCGCTCAAAGGGATCGGCATGCAGTGGCACCAGCACCGACAGTGGATAAGGGCACCCTGCAGCCACCATATCCGCCACTTCCTCGACGCTGAAACTGCCAAGTCCGGCTCTGGTGAAGTCAAGGGCTTGCAACCGCGCGATGGCAATTCGCCCGGCGCCACGCGCCTTGATCTCCACATAGAGCGCCTGATCCAGCTCTCTCGCCAGCGCGATAACCTCGTCCAGCGTCGGCAGATCGGGAGCACGCTGATGGATTTCCGCCAGCGTCAGTGCGGCGATCTCGCCCTCCTGCCCGAAAATTTGGGTCAACGCCGCATCATGCGAGACAACCGGCTGGCCGTCCGCCGTGAGCTGCACGTCGATCTCCCACATGTCCGCGCCCAGTTGGGCCGCAACGCGGAAGGCTGCGAGCGTGTTCTCCATGGCATGCGCCGACGCCCCACGATGCGCGATGCAGAGCGGTTGGCGGTCGGGACGGGTTGGAAAAGCGATCCTGTTGCGCATGTCCTAGAGCGCCCGGCCACTGGCGTCGAAAGCCAGCAGGCGTTCACTGTCGAGCGGCCAGGACACGCGGCAATCGAGCGCCACATCTTCGCGCGCCGGCTGGATCGACCGCAGGGTAACCCCCTCGCCCACCGTCACGTCGAACAGCGTTTCGCGACCCTGCGGTTCGACGAAGGTGATGACACCCTCGACCGTCGCGCTGCCCGTTGCACCGAAATGCTCGGGCCGCACGCCAAGGCTGAGCGACGTGTCTTTCGGCAGATTGGCGAGGCGCTGCGGCAGCGGCAAGGTGATGCCCTGCGTCTCGAACCGGCCCTCGCCCGCCACGCCTTCCAGCATGACGATAGGCGGATTGCCCAGAAAACCCGCCACGAACTTGCTGGCCGGCGCCCGGTACATTTCCGTGGGCGTCGCAATCTGCAGGATTTCGCCCTTGTTCATGATGGCAATGCGATCGCACATCGACATGGCTTCCACTTGGTCGTGGGTGACGAGGATGGCCGTGATCCCAGTTTCGAGCTGGATACGCCGGATCTCCGACCGCATCTCGAGACGCAGCTTGGCATCGAGATTGGCCAGCGGCTCATCGAGCAGCAGCACATCAGGCTTGCGAACCAGGGCGCGAGCCAGGGCCACGCGCTGCTGCTGCCCGCCCGAGAGCTGCGATGGGCGGCGTTTGAGCAATTCCTCGATATGGGTCAGCGCCGCAATGGCCCGCACCTCGCGGTCGATACCGGCCTTGCTGTCACCGCGCACCGAAAGCGGGAAGGCAATGTTCTCGAACACGGTCAGATGCGGATAGAGCGCGTAGTTCTGGAACACCACGCCCACATTGCGCTTCTGGCTCGGCACGTCGCTTACATCGCGATCGCCGAACAGGATCTGTCCGCCATTGATGCGATGAATGCCGCAGATCGAAAACAGCGTCGTCGATTTGCCACAACCCGACGGCCCGAGAAGCGCCAGCATCTCGCCGTCGCGGACAGTGAGGTTCATCTTCTCGATGACCGGCACGTCATCGAAGGTCTTGGTGAAATCCTTGAGGGTGACTTGCATCAGCCTTTCGTGCCTCCGCTGAAAATGTTCATCAACCGGTTCTGGAACACCACGAACAGCGCGAGCACGGGCAGCGTGTAGAAAAGGCCGACAGACTTGAAGAGATGGAAATTATAGGTCGTCGAATTGGGATCGGAGACCACGTTGAGATAGGTGGAGAGAACCTGGAAATCGGCCGATGGCGCGAGAATCCGCGGCAGCATGAATTCGCCCCAGCCATCGAGAAAGGCAAAGATCGCCAGCGACACCAGCCCCGGCTTGACCTGAGGCAGGATCAGCCGGCGCCATACGGTGAAGCGGCTCGCCCCGTCCTGCACGCCGGCCATTTCGATCTCCCACGGCACCTGGTCGTAGAAGCCCTTCATGATCCAGACGCCAAACGGCAGCATCAGGCTGGCCTTGACCAGGATCACGCCAGCCAGCGTGTTGTAGAGCCCGGCAAACTGCAGCACGAGGAACACGCCGATGATCAGCGTCACCGACGGAAAGGCATGCATCACCAGGATGCCGGAGAGGAAGAACCGGCGGAACGGCAGGTTAAGGCGCGAGATCGCATAACCAGCCGTCGATGAGACGGTGAGCACGATCACCACCATGGACAGGGCGAAGAGGAAGGTGGTCGCCGTCGGCCCCCAGACATCTCCGGTGACCGTCGGATCCCAGAGGAACCGCCAGTGATGGAAAGTGAACTCGCTGGGCAGCAGCGAGCCGACCGGTGAATTGGTGAACGTATCGACCACGAGGAAAAGATACATCACGAAGATCGGCAGGCTGAGCACAGCCAGGATCAGGATGAGCGGCCAGGCCGAGAAATTGCGGGTCATTGCCGGCTCCTAGAATTCGATCTTGGGCTTGTTCACCAGCTCGTCGAACTTGAACACGCGCAGATAAAGGATGGAGAGCGCAAAGCCGACGATGACCAGGATCAGCGCCATGGCGGCGCCCATGCCATATTCGAGATTGCCGGTGTAGTTGTTGAGCGCCGTGTTGAAGGCCTGCAGCGCCCAGACCGTGGTCGTGCTGCCCGGCCCGCCATTGGTGGTCAGCCAGATCTGCTCATAGGACGAGAGCAGCGACAGCGTCTGGTAGGAGGTGACGAAGAGGATCGGCCAGCGCAGTTGCGGCAGGATGATCCGCCGGATCTGCTGCCAGCGGCTGGCCCCATCCACCTCGCTGGCCCAGAGTTGCTGCACCGGAATGGCTCGCAGCGCCCCCGAGAACAGGATCATGGCGAAGCTGGCGCCGACAAAGCCGTTGACCAGGATGATGATGGTCCAGGCCGATGGCACCGAGCCCTTCATATAGTTGAACGCTGGCAGGCCCACGGCTTCGGCAAAAATGTAGAGGAAGCCATTGTCCCAGGTGAACCACTTCCACATCACCGCGTAAAGCACCACCGGCGTGATGCGCGGCAGGAGCCACAGGGCTGAGAAGAAGGTCGCGCCCTTGCGCGGCAGGTAGAATGTGGTGATGGCCAGGAACAGGCCCATCAGCACGGTGAAGCTCAGCGTCGCCACCACATAGAACGCCGTGTTGAGGATGATGCGGACCGTTTCGGGCCGATCGATCAAGGTGGTGAAATTGCGCCAGTCGATCCAGCGCCAGCCGGTATAGCTGGCCTCGCTGATCTGACTGACCATCGCCGGCGCCATATCCGGCACCATGCCGGTGATGGCCGCCTCCATCGCGTCGCGGCTCTGATAGCGTGTATTGAGGATCGAGCGCTCGAAAGGCTCGGTGGCCAGCTTGAGGTCGCGCACCCGCGTGGGGCGCGATGACAGCGTCTTGAGCGCAGCCTCGAAACTGCGGCTATCAGCAAAGCTCTGCCCCATCAGCCGCACTTCGATTTCGCCGAGAAACTTCGGCGCAACGCCGGCCTCGGCCGCTGCGGCGATCGTCTCGACATTGACCGAGAAACTGCCTTCGCTGAGAGCCGCGACAATGTCTTCGTCGAGCCCGCCGTTGTTGAGGTCGCGCAGCAGGTTGCCGGTGATGACATGGGAGCCGCCGGTAATGCCGGTGGCCGTGCTCATGTTGGTGAAGGCGAAATAGGTCGTCAGCACCACGGGCATGAAGAAAAAGGCGATGAGCAGCAGGAGCGCCGGGCTGACGAAGGCGAGGCCCAGCACGCTTGTCTTGGCGCGCATGATGGTCAATCCAGATAGGGCCGTCCGGACGCCCAGGGAGAAGGCATCCGGACGGCTGTGGGTCTTAGCGGACGATGATCTTGTCGCCCAGGGCGGCCGTCACTTCGGATTCCAGCGTATTGACCGCCTCTTCGACCGAGACCGTGCCGGTCCAGCTGGCTTCGAGACCCTTGAACATGGCGTTCCAATAGGGTCCGAAATCGACGTCGTTCGGGATGGCGACGGCATGCGGCAGCAGTTCGGTGGTGGCGATGCCGGCCCAGCGGTCATTGGCAAAAAGCGGGATGCTGGCCTGTGCGTCGCTGAGTGCAACCTTGCCGGACTTCACGGCATGCAGCGCACTGAAACGCGGCTCGGAAGCGATGGAGATCAACTCGGCAGCGATAGCGGCTTCGTCATCGGTGCCGGTGTTGGACAGCAGGTACACCAGCGGATGGCTGAGCGTATTGGCCTTGCCATTCTCGTTGCCGGCCGGGATCAGGCTATACTGCATCTGGCCGAAGAAATCCTCGAGGCCCCACTTGGTCTGCCATTCCGAAACCGTCCAGGTACCGGCATGCCAGAAGCCGGCCTGGTCATTGGCGACGGTTTCATGGAAGCTGTCCCAGGTCGAACCGATATGGGTTGCGGGCGTCACGCCCTTGGCCACGGCGTCGACGAAGAACTGGTACATGTCGGTCATGGCCTGCTTGTCGAGCACCAGCTTGCCGGTTTCCGCATCGAGCATTTCGCCGCCGAAGCTGACATAGAACTGCCAGTAGTCAGTGCCGTTGGACGGACGCGGCACGAAGCCCTTGCCCTCGGCAACCACGCCCTCGTCCTGCATTTTCTTGGCATCGTCGAGCATGTTGTAGAGCGTATATTCGCCGCTCTCGACGCGGGCCGGCAGCGACTCGATCTGCTCTTCGGTCCAGCCGATGGCAGCCAGGTTCTTGCGCGAATAATAGAACGGACGGCTTTCGGCATCCTGCGGCACGCCCCAGACGACGCCATCGTAGCTGGCGATGTCGACCAGGTTCGGATAGATCTGGTTGAGCGGCCAGGCATCGAAATCGACATAGTCTTCGACCGGGCGCAGCAGGCCCGATTGCGACCACGGACCGATGTCTTCATGGCCCGAAACGATGATGTTGGGTGCATTGCCGGCTTCGGCAGCCAGCGTCACGGCCTGCTTGAAATCGTCCCAGCCGGTCCATTCCTGGTGCTCGACGGTAATGTTGAGCTCCTCACCGCGGATCGCGGCCTCGCGCTCCAGAATGTCGGCAGCCATGATGATATTGTCCCAGCGGTAGCTGCTGGTGTCGCCCGTGCCGCCGGACCAGACGGTGATGGTGTGGTCTTCCGCATGCGCGGCAAGATTGGTGGTCGACAGCAAAGCGGCCGCCAGGGCCAGCAATTTCGTCGTCTTGAGAATGGTCATGTGAACCCCGAAAAACGTCCGATGAAAACTGTTGCACGCGCGTGCAACGTCGTCATACCGGGTGACTATGACAGGCAAATAACATTCGGAATCGAGTTTGATGACGGGGCCGAAGCCTCAGGCGGCCGCGTCGCGCAGCGCTAGAGCGGCCCGGTTTCGGCCGCTCCGCTTGGCTGCATAGAGTTGGCTGTCAGCGCCGTGGATCATCTCGTCTGCGCTGGCTCTGCCCGAGGCACTGGTCGAAATGCCAAGGCTGATCGTGACATGCCTCCAGGGCAGGTTTTCACTGTGAACGATACCGAGCGCGGCTACGGCCCTCCGCATCTGTTCCGCAACATCGGCGGCTCCATTGGCATCGGTATCCGGCAACACCACCGCAAATTCCTCGCCGCCATAGCGCGCCACAAAATCGGCCGGGCGCCGGGCGGCACTTTTCAGGGCCTGCGCCACGCGGCGAAGGCAAGCGTCACCACCATCATGACCGTAGGTATCGTTAAAGAGTTTGAACCGGTCGATGTCGACCATGATCAGCGAAATTGCCTCGCCTGTGCGGCGGCTGCGCAGGATTTCCTGGTTCAGCCTCTGATCAAATGCGCGCCTGTTGGGCAGGCCGGTCAACCAGTCGGTCACCGCCATCTCCGCCAGCACGGCTTCCAGCGTCTTGCGCTGTGTGATGTCGCGGGTTACCGAAACGAAGCCGTTGAATTCGGCAGTATCAGACTGCGGCAGACGGCTGACGGCCGTCTCCAGCCAGACCGGCATCGGGCCGGCGTCGATACGGCGATATTCGAACAGGATACTGTCGGACTCTTCCAGCCGCTCGATTGCGGCCATGACGTCGGGAATATCCTCCTCAAGCACGAAGTCGAGCGGGTTTCGACCGACCAGATTTTCTGGCTCGATACCCAGGACCTTCGTTGAGGCTGGCGAGACATACTGGAAAATTCCGTTCACATCGGCCCGCCCCACCATGTCATGGGTACCTTCGGCAAGAACACGGAATTCCCACTCACGCCGCGCCAGGATCTGATCGCTTTCCTTTTGACGCCGGTTTTGCTGACCGAGGCGGATCGCCAGGGCTATCCCCACGATCAGCAGCACGGCGATGGACGCCCAGCGATATTGCGCCTCGGAAATCCAGCGCGCCATGGCTTCCTGGAACGAGACCGCACATAGCACCACAAGTCCGCTGCCGGGATTGCGGTAGTAGCCACCGATCCGCTGCACATCATCGATTGGCGAGGTGTATTCATAGGTGCCGCTGTCGGTCGAGCGAAGATGCTCGGTAAAGAGCGGCGTGCCCGACATGTTTCTGCCAACCGTCTCATGATCCGAAGGCGACCGGGCCAGAAGCAATCCATCGTCCCGGATCAGCGCAGTGGCGCTATGCTCGCCACTCTGCAGCGACCTGTAGAAATTGGAGAAATAACGAGTATCGACCGTTGCGAGCACCACGCCGGCGAAGCTGCCATCGGCATGGTCCACCCGCATCGAAACGGGGATGGCCCATTCATTCGTGGCAATGTTGATGAACGGATCACCCAGGAGCGGCGCCCGATCCGGCGATGACTGATGCGCGATGAAGAATGCCTGATCCGTCGCGCTACCCTTCTGGATCAGCTGCGGGGTCGAACTGGCCAGAAGTCGGCCGTTCTCATCGAAGACCAGAAGGTCCTGGATGCGGGGTGTCTCGCGCTCCACCTGCCTGACAAGATCACGGGCCTCTTCCACCCCCTCGCCGGTCAAATCGTGGAATTCCAGTGTCGCGACCAGCGCAACGACAGGCGCCGTCGCCAGCGCCACCGTATCATCCGCATGCTGGGCCAACGACATTGCCGAACTGAGCGCATCATCCTGGATCTGGCGAACTTCGGAGCGCCACGAATCCAGCTCGCTCCAGAGCAACAGCCCGAAAAAGGCCATCACCACGGCACCGATCAGCAGAACATCCCTGGACACCCTGAAGAAGAATGGAGACTTCACCGCACAAACCCCGATCACCTGCGCAGATCGTGCCGTGAAAGCCTTGCGTGGAGATTACTGTTGTTGCTCTGCAACTCCGAGATTGCCACTGTGCTTTCAAACTCCCTAACCGCCACACTAAAATGTCGTCGAACGCAGCCGACAGGGTTTGAGGCTGAAGCCAAGGTGATCTTGAATGCCCAAAGCACTGAGCGCCCAAGGTGGTATCGGATATGCCAGAAAACAAAAAACCCCCGGTTACCCGGGGGTTTGAATGGTAGCGAAGCCCAGATTTGAACTGGGGACACACGGATTATGATTCCGTATGTGCAAGCATTTTGCTTTCCCCATCGAGAAACAAAACCCTCGGAAACGCCCGGTTCTGTTAAGGATGGCAGTGTTTCCGGCTTGCCGGACCCGTCCTACTGTCGTGTGGTGATCCCGTCCTAATCCCGTCCTAGCGGTTTTGCCAGTGCCCACACTCGATATCAATGCCCGTACCGTGGCGAAGGCCATCGCCGAATCCGTTCCGGGCGCCAAGCAGACCGAGATCAGCGACAGTCGTGCGCGCGGGCTCCGTCTCCGGACCGGAGCGACCGGTGCACTATGGCAGTATCGATACGAGAGGGGCGGCAAGGGTGTTGATTGCCACCGAGATCTGACCCTTTGAGGGCATAAGTTTTCACTGAGATTTGACCCATGTTTTGATCGTCCCCTGGCTGCTGGTCGGGGGACATTGGAGTGATCGACATGGCGTTATTGAGCGTAATCCGGCGCTGGCATTTCCGTGAGGGGATACCGATCCGCGAGATTGAGCGACGCACGGGATTGTCCCGCAATACCATCCGCAAGTATCTGCGAACCGACACGGTGGAGCCCAAGTTCAGGGTTCCTGCACGGCCCAGCAAGCTGGACGCTTTTGCGCAGAAGCTCTCCGACTGGCTGCGGGTGGAAGCGGGTAAATCGCGCAAGCAGCGGCGCACGGCCAAGCAAATGCATGCCGATCTGGTGGTGCTGGGCTATGTAGGTTCCTATGAGCGGGTCGCAGCGTTCGTGCGAGCCTGGAAGGGCGAACGGCAGCGTGAGCAGCAGACCAGCGGGCGTGGCACCTTCGTGCCTCTGGTGTTCGGACCAGGCGAGGCCTTCCAGTTCGACTGGAGTGAAGACTGGGCTATCCTGGGTGGCGAGCGCACCAAGCTGCAGGTGGCCCATACCAAGCTGTCGCACAGCCGGGCGTTTATCGTTCGGGCCTATCCATTGCAGACCCATGAGATGCTGTTCGATGCCATGACGCAGGCGTTCCGGGTTTTGGGTGGCGTTCCCCGTCGCGGTATCTTCGATAACATGAAGACCGCAGTCGATCGGATCGGCTCTGGCAAGGCCCGGCAGGTCAACGCCCGGTTCGCGGCGATGGCGAGCCATTATCTGTTCGAGCCCGAGTTCTGCAATCCGGCATCGGGATGGGAGAAAGGACAGATCGAGAAGAACGTGCAGGATGCCCGTCGGCGCCTATGGCAACCACTGCCCAACTTCTCCGACCTCGATGGCTTGAACGCCTGGCTCGAAGAGCAGTGCATCGCCCAATGGGGCCAGATCGTGCATGGCGTCGTTCCGGGCAGTGTGGCGAATGCGCATGCCGGCGAGGTTGCAAGCCTGATGGCTCTGGGACGACCCTTTGACGGCTTCGTCGAACAGACCAAGCGCGTGACCCCGACGTGCCTCGTGCACTTCGAGCGCAACCGCTACAGCGTGCCGGCCTCGTTCGCGAACCGCCCGGTCAGTCTGCGGATCTACCCTGAGCGGATCGTCGTGGTGGCCGAGGGTCAGATCCTGTGCGAGCACGCGCGCATCATCGATCGGTCCCATCACCAGCCAGGGCGCACAGTCTATGACTGGCGGCACTATCTGGCGGTGATCCAGCGCAAGCCTGGCGCGCTGCGCAATGGAGCGCCGTTCCTTGATCTGCCAGAGGCGTTCCGCCGGTTGCAGGGGCTGCTGCTCAAGCGAGCGGGTGGCGATCGGGAGATGGTTGAGATCCTGGCTCTGGTCCTGCACCATGACGAGCAGGCGGTTCTGTGTGCCGTCGAGGTCGCGCTCGAAGCGGGCGTTCCGACCAAGACCCATATCCTCAATCTTCTGCATCGCCTGGTCGATGGCAAAGAGACTGGAGTTGAGTTGATCGATGCGCCCCAGGCGCTGACCCTACGCCAGGAGCCCAAAGCCAACGTCGCCCGCTACGACACGCTGCGTGGCAAGGATGTTCGCCATGCGTCATGATCCCGCCAGTGCCGCTGTGGTGGTCATGCTCCGTAGCCTCAAGATGTATGGCATGGCCCAGGCCGTAGACGAGCTGATCGAACAGGGTGCGCCCGCCTTCAATACGGCCGTGCCAATCCTGTCTCAACTGCTCAAGGCCGAACTTGCCGAGCGGGAGGTCAGGTCCATCGCCTATCACCTCAAAGGGGCTCGCTTCCCCGCCTATAAGGATCTGACCGGCTTCGACTTTGCCTCCAGCGAGATCAATGAGGCGTCGGTCCAGCAACTGCACCGCGGCAGCTTCATGGAAGGCGCTGACAATGTGGTGCTGATCGGTGGTCCTGGAACCGGCAAGACCCATATCGCTACAGCGCTCGGCGTCCAGGCGGTCCGCCACCACCACAAGAAGGTCCGCTTCTTCGCCACCGTCGATCTGGTCAATGCACTCGAGCAGGAAAAGGCCGCCAACAAGGCGGGCCAGCTTGCCGATCGCCTGCTGCGGCTCGACCTCATCATCCTCGACGAGCTGGGCTATCTGCCGTTCAGCCCGTCAGGCGGGGCGCTGCTGTTCCATCTGCTCAGCAAGCTCTACGAGCAGACCAGCGTCATCATCACCACCAACCTCAGCTTCAGCGAGTGGGCCGGCGTGTTCGGCGACGCCAAGATGACGACGGCGCTGCTCGATCGGCTCACCCATCACTGCCATATCCTGGAAACCGGCAATGACAGCTTCCGCTTCCGGGCGAGCGCCGCAGCCCCAAAAACACGAAAGGAAAAGCCTGCCACTTGACCATCCCCGCACCGCGGGAAACTATCTGCAGGCGGGTCACTTCTCAATGACAACCCCGGGTCAGTTCCAAGCGACAATCAACAGCCTTGGCCAGTGCCACGCTCGAAGCGATTGCTTCTGACGCCGTTCCTTTTTCGTTGATCGGGGCAAGGTCAAGTACTGACAACGGCAATGTCATCGGCAGCCTCTTCAGGTTACGTCATGGGAAGGATTCGAGCAGGAGCAGAAACGGTCTCTGCCCGAAATGAAGTCAGTGGATGCCAACAGGTCGGTCGCCGTTTTCCGGCGGACGCCTTACAAAGAGCGATGCCACCACCGCAAGCGCCGAGATTGCGGCACCGCAGTAGAAAGCGGTACGGATGCCGGAAAGGGTAGCGGGGATGATAGCCTCTCCGGCCAAGGTCAAGGCTGCTGATTGCGAGGTCATGACGGCGATGAACAATGCCGTGCCGGCAGCACCAGCCACTTGCTGGATGGTAGAGATGATCGCGCTGCCGTGGCTGTAAAGGCGTGACGGAAGCGACCCCAAACCTGCCGAAAAAAGCGGGGTGAAGATAAGGGCTAGACCGATATTGAGAACAACGTGCACACCGATGGTGAGGGCAAGGTTCGTTGCGGCGTCTAGTGTGGTCAGAGACCAAAGTGCCGCAGTAACGATCAAGGAACCAGGGATGATCAGCGGTGAAGGGCCGTGCTTGTCATAGAGCCGGCCCACAAGTGGCGCCATCAAGCCCATCACCAAGCCACCAGGCAGAAGCATCAAACCGGTTTGAAGCACGTTGAGGCCCAGCACTGTCTGCGTATAGAGCGGCAGCAGGATAATGGTGCCGAATAGGGCCATCATACTCACTCCGAGCATCACCACCGACATGGTGAAATTAAGCGACTTGAGTGTCCGCAGATCGAGCAGCGCCTTGTCGTTACGTTGGAGTCGGGTCTGGCGCAGCACGAACAGGATCAATGCTACAACACCGATGACCAATGGCACCCAGGCTGGAACCGGACCAGGGTGGTTGGCGGCTTCGCCTAGACTGCTCAGGCCATATACGAGACCACCGAAGCCGAAAATGGACAGCACAACCGACACAATGTCCAATGGGGTTGGTTTGGGTTCGGAAACGTTCCTGATGCGGGACATGCCGAGAAGCAGCGATGCAATACCGATCGGCAGGACCAACCAGAACATCCAACGCCAATCGAGTGCGCTCAGGATCAAGCCCGATACTGTCGGACCGATGGCAGGGGCCACCGAGATAACGATGGAAATGTTGCCCATCACCAGACCACGAGACGCAGGTGGCACCAGGCTCATGACCGTGGTCATGAGTAGCGGCAGCATAATTGCCGTGCCCATGGCTTGTACGACACGACCGGCGACGAGTACCTCAAACCCAGGGGCCAGGGCGCAGATCAGTGTCCCAAGGCTGAAAGATGACATCGCAAGCATGAACACGCTGCGAGTGCTGAAGCGCTGCAGCAAGTACCCAGTGATGGGGATGACGATTGCCATCGTGAGCAGGAACGCCGTCGTGAGCCACTGGGCAGTACCGGCGGAAATCTGAAGGTCGGCCATGAGGTGCGGTACTGCCACGCCCATGACGGTCTCGTTGAGGATGACCACGAAGCCGGAAACCAACAGGAGGGTGATTACCAGGCGGTTGGCCGAAGAAAGTTTTGTGTCGTCCCGCATGGTCGATGCGAGACGACCTGCAGTGAGGTCAGTCATTTTGAATATTCTTTTCGAAGTTCGTTGTCAGCGCGATCGATGATCAGCAGGTCGCAGGAACGGCTCGGTATTCAAAGGTTTTGCCGAGCCCATTCGGCCATCGTCATTCCAGGGCGGCCGACAGCCGTTTGCACATCGTCGCGAACCACAGCTTGACTGGACATTTTCCCAGCCCCGCCCAAATCCATGGTGATCACGGCGCTTTCCATGTAGTTGCGAACCCCTGCGTCAGAGATCGTTTCAACGTAGGTGGCCAAGTCCGCGGGGTCATTGGGCACATACTTTATCTCGCGTCTCAGATGGTCCGACAAAATCTTCGCCACCTCTGATCCTCGCAGCACCTCTACGCTGAGGAAGTAGTCGGCGCCGCCGTGGTTTTCGGGACCCTCACGCAGAGCAACCGCTGCTACGGCTGCGATATCGTCTGCGCAGATCCAGCCTACCGGCACATCATTAGGATAGGCCGTGAAAGTGCCAGTCTCTTTGACCGGCGGGTCGGTGACCAGGATCGAATCCGTAATGACGTTCGGATGCAGATGCGTCCAGGCAATACCGCTGGCTTCGATATAGGTCTCGATGAGATCGTGCCAGGCGAAGTGGGGCTGGTCGTCGCGACGCGAAGTGAACACGCCAAGATGAACGATGTGACTGACCCCAGCATCGACGGCCGCATCGACCATCTTCTTGCTCTGAAACAGCATGTCCGATGTGTAGCCGGTCAAGAGGAAAAGCCGGTCAATGCCTGCGAGCGCCGCGGGAAAGGTCGACGCATCGTTGAGGTCAAGCACTACCGCTTTACGCCCCTCGGCCCGCCATTTCTCTGCGACCGCAGGGCGGCTCGTCGCGAGCCGAACTTCCAGGCCCTCGGAATTTCTATCCAAGTCGGCGACCAATTTCGATCCGATCCGACCCGATGCGCCGATCACCAGAACCTTCGTTGTCATCACAAGTGCTTCCGCTGCTTCTCAATGTTGAAGGCGACGTACCACCCAGAATTCTACATCGCAAGACAAATATGGCAGTTGATGACACTGATGGCATGTGATAGCGCAAGGTGATGGAACAGCCAGTAAAAATCCGAGACGTTGCGAAACGTGCTATTCGCGGGCAGATCAGTTCTGCTGCTTTGGCAAGGTTCAAAAGCCAGGGCTATCAAGATACGACCGTTGACCAGATCGCCGCTGACGTGGGCATGTCGACCCGTACCTTCTTCAGATACTTCCCTTCGAAGGACGATGTGCTGCTTGAGGCAAGCTACCTGTTCGGGGACCGATTTCTGACAAATCTCAAGTCTGGACTATCGTCGAACGATCTGTGGCGCGCCTTAGGTGATGCGCTCGAGAAAAGCGTTGAACAGTGTCGCCTTCCGGGACTTGATGAGCGAGACCGTGAAGTTCAGGCCCTTATTCGCATTACTCCCTCTCTGCTAGCTCGGCAGTTAGAGGCGATGGAAAAGGTACAAATCGAGGCTGTTGCTCTCTGTTTGAAGGAAAGCCCGCAAGCCTCAAAGCTTACAGCCGGCACGGTTCACGCCATCGTAGGTTCGGCGTTCGCATGTTACCAGGCTTCAGTGCACTACGCTGCGAGACAGCATAAGGAGATCGAGGTCGGATCTGACCTACAGACCATTGTTCAGTCACTTCGTCCTCGCATCTTGGACGAGGAAATTCCCCACGAGGCAGCTACCAGCTTCTGACCTACTGCAGAATCCAAGAACGAGCTCAGGGTACTGGCTTGGAGCGCGCAAGGCCGCGTTATTCGCCATAATCCAACTGGTCCTTCGCAAAACTGCCGGTCCGCTTTCCACCCCGAAACCGCCGGTCTCCAGCCGACCCCATCTGCGACATTTGGAGACGGCTATTCTTGGCCCGTTAGCTGACGCTCGCTTAGGCGCTAACAGCTCAGTCAGTTCGACCGGTGTACCGCGCACCGACTTGCTTTCGGGATCGAAAGAGAAAGGCTTTCGTTTCACGTTCGACCGGTGAATAGCGTGGCCTGGGGCATTTGGTGAATTGGAGATCGCATGACGCGTTGGCGCTGGCTTTGGTTGCAGATGTCCCGGCGGCTCTGGCTGCGAGCGAGCTTGATCGGGCTTATCGGAGTCGCGGCAGCAATCCTGGCGGCCGTGGTTGAGAAATATGTTCCGTGGGAACTCGATGGCACGATCGCGGCAGACGCTGTCGATAGCCTTCTCAACATTATCGCGACCAGCATGCTTGCCGTCACGACTTTCTCCCTCAGCGTTATGACATCTGCCTATGGTGCCGCGACGTCCAACGTGACACCGCGGGCAACCAAGCTCCTGATGGAAGATCGGGTTACCCAGAACGTCCTGTCCACCTTCATTGGCACGTTCCTGTTTGGGATCGTGGGCATCGTTGTCCTGCGCGTTGGTGCCTATGGCGATCGCGGCAGGGTCATTCTGTTTGCCGTGACGATCCTCGTCATCGTCTTGATCGTCGTCACCTTGTTGCGTTGGATCGACCATCTCACCAGATTGGGGCGCGTCGGCGAAACCACCAATCGGGTCGAGGAAGCAGCGCGAACTGCCATAGAGGCGCGTTTGGCGGCGCCCTATCTGGGGGGAGCGCCACTGGCCGATCATGAGAAGGACGTGCCGAGCGGTGCAGCCGCCGTCACGGCGCCCGAGATCGGTTATGTACAGCACATCGACATTGCCGCGCTCGATCGTCTGGCCGAAAAGCTGGGTAGCGAAATCCATGTCGTGCTGAACCCTGGCGCATTTGTGTATTCTGATACGGTGCTTGCCTGGACCTGGGGCGCGCTCAATGACGACCAGATCGATTCTATGCGCAATGCCTTCAGCATCGCTGCCGAACGAAGCTTCGATCAGGACCCTCGTTTCGGTCTTGCAGTCATGAGCGAGATTGCCTCTCGGGCACTCTCACCGGCAACCAATGACCCAGGAACGGCAATCGACGTCATTGGTCGCACCACCCGTTTGATGAGTGCCTGGGCCGCCGACAACGATGTTCAGCCCGAACCGGAATATACGAGGGTAAAGGTCGCACCACTGACGGATGCCGATTTGTTCGAAGATGCCTTCATGCTGATCGGGCGCGATGGTGCTGCGCTCATCGAGGTTCAGATGAGACTGCAGAAATCGCTGCTCGCCCTTGCTCGGATCGGCAGAACCAGCTTTCAGAAAGCCGCCCGCGAGCAAAGTCTTCTGGCGCTTGATCGGTCCCGTGAGGCCATGAAGAGCAAGTTCGATTCCGATCGGCTCGATGCCTTGCAAAGGCCGCCGTCCGCGCCCTGAGGCTGGGAGCAGAAGTCCAGGAAACTCTGAAGCCTGACCAGGCTTTCATCGCGAATGACCAAGGCATGTTGCCAAGGCATTTCAGGATTAATCTCCCGAGATAATGTCCTTGGACTCCACAATGGCGGCGGCGCCTTCGTCGGTGTTCCCGAGCATGGCTGCGACGCGCTCCAGCGATGAAATCAGCATGGCCTGCTCCCAATCCTGCAAGGCCACGAATTGACTATGAAACTGCGCGTGGGCCCCGTCGGGAGCAATGGCAAGCGCCTGCTGGCCGGCCCGCGTCAATGACAGCCAGACCTGGCGACGATCCGTTTCGCCCTTGCGGCGCTGGATCATGCCCAAAGCCTCGAGCTTTTGCAGCAGGAAGGTGGTGGTCGCCTGGGTAATTCCCATGCGCTGCGCGATATGGCCCGCGGTCTGTTCGCGATCCTCGTCCAGCATCTGCATGAAGATGAGCTGCGACGGGGTTAGACCGGTTTCACTCATCAGCTGCTTGCTGTTTAGCTCGGTGGTGCGGAGTATCTTCCGCATGGCTGTCAAAGCGCGTTTGGTTCTGTCTTCCAACGAAACACCTGTGGGGGGCGATGCGGCATCATAAACTGCGGATCATGAGACCCCAAGAGCGCTGGCTAGAAATTCAATATCATTTAGTATTCACTAAGCTTTTTCACGTTCAACGTCCGATGTGGACATTTTCGGGGCGCGAAGAAATTTTTATGATCATCTGCAACAGACTGACATAGCTTCGTTTTCTCCGATACGAGATGGTTTAGCCTTAGTCGGGCCACGATTGACGGTTGACTGATAGTTTCAGTTATCTAAGTTTCGGAGCATGATTTATGGCAATACCGTTCTCACCGATGCGATGGCCTGGAAGCGGGTGGCTGAGCCAGCCATCCGGCCACCGAACCCGGAAGATGGCTCCGCCGTCTGGCAGTTGATCAAGGCTACACCGTCGCTCGACAGCAATTCTCTTTACTGCAACCTGCTGCAGTGCACCCACTTCTCGCAGACCTGCGCCATTGCCGAGAGCAATGAGCAGGTTGTCGGCTGGGTATCGGGCCACATCCTGCCCGAACGGCCCGATACGCTTTTCGTCTGGCAAGTCTGCGTTGCCGATCAGGCCCGCGGTACGGGACTTGCAAAACGGCTGCTCCTTGACGTGCTGTCGAGGCCAGCCCTGGCGCAAATTTCAGGCCTCCAATGCACCATTACCGAGGACAATACGGCGTCCTGGGCGCTGTTTGGCTCTCTCGCTCGTGCCCTCAACGCGCAGATGGAGCAGGTGCCCTATTTCCTGCGCAAACAGCATTTCGCCAATACTCATGACAGCGAACTGGGCGTTTCCATCGGTCCTTTCACGCAGGACCGAGTGCGCGCGCTTCTCGACTGACTTTTCACCTAATCCTTTTGTTAGACCTTGGAGACGGGCCTCATGACCACGTCCATCGCAACTCCATCTGCCCTATTTGATCGCGTCGAGAGCCGCGTACGATCCTATTCGCGCAGCTTTCCAAAGCTGTTCGACCGGGCGGAGGGCGCCAGCATCTACGACGCGTCTGGCAAGCCGCACATCGATTTCCTGTCGGGCTGCTCGAGCCTCAACTACGGCCACAATGACCCGGACCTCAAGGCCGCCTTGATCGACTATGTCTCTGCTGATGGCATTGCCCATGGGCTCGACATGTTCACCAAAGCCAAGGAGCAGTTCCTGCGCAGCTTCGAGCGCCACATCCTCAAGCCGCGGGGCATGGATCATCATATCCAGTTCACTGGCCCCACAGGTGCCAATGCGGTCGAGGCGGCGCTGAAACTGGCGCGCAAGGTGACCGGGCGCACCAATGTTATATCCTTCACCAATGGGTTTCACGGCGTGACTCTCGGCGCCCTGGCGGCGACGGGCAATGGCAAGCATCGCAACGGCGCGGCTATGCCGCTGTCGGGCGTGACCCGTGCTGCCTACGAGGGTTATTTCGGCCCCGACATCGACACCGCCGAGCAGCTGGACTGCCAGCTGAGCGATCCCTCGAGCGGCATTGATCTTCCGGCCGCCATCATCGTCGAGACAGTGCAGGGCGAAGGCGGCCTCAATGCGGCCTCCGCCGGCTGGTTGCGACGTATCCAGGCTATTGCGCACCGTCACGACGCGCTGTTCATCATCGACGACATCCAGGCCGGCTGCGGACGCACGGGCGGTTTCTTCTCCTTTGACGGCATGGGCCTTCAACCCGATATCGTCACCATGGCCAAGTCACTGTCCGGCATGGGCCTGCCGCTGGCCGTGGCCTTGATCAAGCCTTGCCATGACATCTGGAAGCCGGCCGAGCATAACGGCACGTTCCGGGGCAACAATCATGCCTTCGTGACGGCCACGGCAGCCATCGAGAAATTCTGGGCCGACGGCGCCTTCGAAGCCGAGGTTGCCGGCAAGGCAAACTATCTTGCACAGAGGCTCGAAACCATTGCCGACGAACACGGCCTGCGCGTCAAGGGCCGCGGCATGATGCTCGGGGTCGAAGCCAGGAGCGGCGATGCTGCTGCTGCCGTTTGCCGGCACTGTTTCGACAAGGGACTGATCATCGAAACGTCGGGAAGTTTCGACGAGGTGGTCAAGGTTCTTGCTCCCCTCACCATCTCACAAGACCAGCTCGCCGACGGGCTCGACATCATGGAAGCTGCATTTGCGGCGGTCCTCGAGTCACGCCGCGCGGCGGCAGAATAGGAGACACTTCATGATCGTCAGAGACTTGCAAGAAGCCCGCGGCGGCGACCGGCTGGTGAAGGCCAATGGCTGGGACAGCACGCGCCTGCTGCTGGCCGAGGATGGCATGGGCTTCAGTTTCCACATCACCCGCATCCACGAGAACACCAGCCACGTGTTCCACTACAAGCACCATTTCGAGAGCGTCTACTGCATCTCCGGCGAAGGCACGATCGAGGAACTCGATAGCGGCACCCTGCATCAGATCCACCCGGGCGTCATGTATGCGCTCAATCTCAATGATCGCCATCGCCTGACCGCCAAAAGCGAAATAGTGATGGCCTGCTGCTTCAACCCGCCCGTTACCGGCCAGGAAGTGCACCGCGCAGACGGTTCGTATGCGCCTGCCGGCGAAGATACCTGAAGTCACAACCGATCGACAGACAGAGGAGAGGCGACGACATGACCACTGCCGCCGAGCACACGCCAATCACCGACTTTTACCCCACCCGCCTGCCCCAGGAAAAATGGCTCAAGCGCACTGACCCCGTCGTGTGGGGGCGCTGGACGCCCGAGGCGCCGCTGACTCGCGCAGAAACGCATGCCTTCGAGAAGAATGGCTTCCTCGTGCTCAACGGCGTCTTTTCAGCTGCAGAAGTCGCCGCACTTCAGGCAGAATCGGCCCGGATGCGATCCGGCGAAGCTGGGCTTGCCCCCGAAAACATCATCACCGAGCCTGGCTCCGACGAGGTGCGGACCGTTTTCCGTCTCGACGAACAGAATGCACTGTTTGATCGGTTAGCCCGTGACAAGCGCATAGCCGGGCGCGTGAGCTATCTGCTCGATGACGACGTCTATCTCCACCAGTCGCGCCTCAACTACAAGCCAGGCTTCACCGGCAAGGAATTCTACTGGCATTCCGATTTCGAAACCTGGCACGCCGAGGACGGCATGCCGCGCATGCGCGCCATCTCGGCTTCAGTGCTGCTGACCGACAATGATGCGCTCAACGGCCCTTTGATGCTGATGCCCGGCTCGCACAATACCTTTGTCGCCTGCGCCGGCGAGACGCCCGAGAACAATCACCAGACGTCCCTCAAGAAGCAGGAAATCGGCGTACCGTCGCAAGACAGCCTGACCCGCATGGCCAAGGAATTCGGCGTCGATTATGCGGCGGGTCGCGCAGGCACGGTCATCCTGTTCGACTGCAATACGCTGCACGGCTCGAACGGCAATATCACGCCCTTTCCCCGCTCCAACGCCTTCTTCGTCTATAATGCCTGGTCCAATCGCGTGGTCTCGCCCTTCGCGGCAAAGGCCCCGCGCCCGGCCTTCCTGAGCTCCCGCGATGCCGAGCACCCACTCGTCATCGAAAGCGGCAAGCTCGGCTAGCACGGCCATCTAGCAATCCAGTCTGAAACGCATGGCTCCCTGGCAACGGGGAGCCCCGGAGAACTTATGACCAAGTCCAGCGTCGCACACACCGTCGAGAAGATCGGCGGCACCTCCATGTCGCGCACCGCCGAACTCA
This sequence comes from uncultured Devosia sp., assembly GCF_963517015.1. NCBI lineage: Bacteria > Pseudomonadati > Pseudomonadota > Alphaproteobacteria > Hyphomicrobiales > Devosiaceae > Devosia > uncultured Devosia sp. The sequence continues at coordinate 1,212,544 of NZ_CAUQDV010000001.1, read as the reverse complement.
TGCAGACCGTTCTTATCGGCGATCGCAAGGACGATGCGCTCTACAACCGCATTTTCGTGGTTTCGGCCTATGCCGGCATCACCGATGCTTTGCTCGAGCACAAGAAGTCGGGCGAACCGGGCGTCTATGCCCTCTTTGCCAATGCGGAAGGCGGCTGGGCCTGGGGCGATGCGTTGAGCGGCGTCGCCGACCGGATGTATGGTATCAACAACACCATCTTCCAGGACGATGGCGCCCGCCAGACGGCCAACCGCTTCGTGCGCGAACGTATCGAGGGTGTGCGGTCCTGCCTGATCGACCTCGCGCGGCTCTGCTCCTTCGGCCACTTCCAGCTCGAACAGCACCTTCTGGCCGTGCGCGAAATGCTGTCATCGCTGGGTGAGGCGCAGTCCGCTTTCAATACCACCCTGCTGCTTAACACCCGGGGTGTCCGCGCCCGCCTGATCGATCTCACCGGCTGGCGCGAAGAGGGGCAGCAGACCCTGGATCAGGCCATTCAGAGCGCCTTTGCCGACGTCGACCTCAGCTGCGAATTGCCGATCGTGACGGGCTATGCGCAATGCAGCGAAGTGCTGATGGGCACCTATGACCGCGGCTACAGCGAAGTGACGCTGTCGCGCGTCGCGGTGGTCACCGGCGCCAGCGAAGCCATCATCCACAAGGAATTCCACCTCTCTTCGGCCGACCCGCGCGTCGTCGGTGCCGACGCGGTGCGGGTCATCGGCGAGACCAATTACGATGTAGCGGACCAGCTGTCCAACATGGGCATGGAGGCCATCCATCCCCGCGCCGCAAAGAGCCTGCGTCAGGCTGATATTCCCCTGCGCGTCAAGAATGCCTTCGATCCCCACCATGACGGAACGCTGATCCGCGCGGACCTCAAGGCGACCACGGCGGCGGTGGAAATCATTACAGGCGTAGAAAATGTCTATGCGTTCGAGTTTTACGATCAGGACATGGTCGGCGTGAAAGGCTACGACGCCAAAATTCTTGAAGCGCTCAAACGCCACAAGGTTTGGATCATATCCAAGACCTCCAATGCCAATACCATCACCCATTTCCTCAAAGGTTCGATGAAGGCCATCGAACGGGTCGAAAGCGATCTCGTCGAGGAATTTCCCAGCGCAGTCATCACACTGCAAAAGGTTTCCCTCGTCTCCGCCATTGGGCGTGATCTTGGTGGCGTAACAGTCCTGGTGCGCGCGATCGAGGCGCTGGCAAAGGCCGGCATAAGCCCCCTCGGTGTCCATGACCTCATCCGCAAGGTCGACCTGCAGATCATCGTCAGGCCCGATGATTATCACGGCACGGTCAACGCCCTGCATGAGGGGCTCATCGAAAACTGGAAACCAACCGATGCCGCCGTCCTGCACGCCGTGGCCTGACCCATACGCCGGTTGATCTCATCGGGCAGCAGCCGGTCAAAGATGCCCATCAAAACACAGGAAAAAATCATGATCAAACCTTCCCATACCGCACGTGTCGCTGTGTCCGCCGTGACGATCGCGCTGGCTGGCGCAGTCGCGGCAAATGCTGCGACGCTGGCGGAAATTCAGGAAAGCGGCACCGTCCGCATCGCCGTCGCCAATGAAATCCCCTATGGCTATGTCGACCCGTCGGGTGAAGCGCTCGGCGCTGGTCCCGATGTCGCCAAGGCCATCATGGAAGAGCTCGGCGTCGACAATATCGAGTGGGTCACCACCAATTTCTCGTCACTGATCCCGGGCCTGCGGGCCGATCGCTTTGACATGGTCGCGGCCGAGATGGCCATCCTGCCAGATCGCTGCCAGCGCGTCCTGTTCTCGGAACCCAATACGTCCTACGGCGAAGGCTTGCTGGTTGCGGCCGGCAACCCCAAGGACATCCATACCTATGCCGACTTCGCCGAGAACCCCGACCTGCGTGTGGCGATCATGGCCGGCGCCGACCAGCTCGAAATGATGCAGAAGCTGGGCGTCAGCGAAGCCAATCTCGTGACCATCGCCGCCAATGCCGATGCCATCTCGACAGTATCGACCGGCCGTGCCGATGCCTATGCCGCAACAAGCCTGACCACCAGCGGGCTTGCGTCGCAAAATGACGGCGTCGAAGTCGCCAGCGAATTCACCGATCCGGTGATCGACGGCGAGGCCGTGCGCAGCTGGGGCGGCTTTACCTTCGCCAGCGGCAATGAAGAATTACGTGACGCCGTGAATGGCGTGCTGGCCGAATTCAAGCAGACCGGGGAATGGTCCGAGATCGTCAGCAGCTACGGCTTCACCCAGGCCGATATCGATGGCTCGACCACAAAGACCACGGCCGAACTCTGCGCCGCCGACTGATCGATCACAATCCGAACCTGTTCTGGGTGGGTGCTCCGGCGCCCACCCAAGACGCGCTTTCAAGGGATCCATCATGCATTGGACGGAGTATTTCGGCCCCCTCACGGAGGGGGCGTGGGTCACCGTACAGCTGACTCTGTATTCGACCATATTGGGCACCATTCTGGCCTTCGCCGCCGGGATCGGGCGGCTCAGCAGCAATCTGGCCATCCGCAGCGTGGCCGTCACCTATATCGAGGTGTTTCGCGGCACCTCGCTGCTGGTGCAACTGTTTTGGCTCTATTTCGCCCTGCCTCTTGCCGGCGTGGCCATCGGCGTCGATCTGCGCCTGCCCTCGATAATCGCCGGGGTGCTAGCGCTCGGTCTCAATATCGGGGCCTATGGTGCCGAGGTGGTGCGGGGCGCCATCCAGTCCGTGCACAAGGATCAGCATGAGGCCGCGCGGGCGCTCAATTTCACGCGGCGCCAGACGCTGTGGACGGTCACCATCCCGCAGGCCGTGCCGGAAATGATGCCATCCTTCGGCAATCTCGCAGTGCAAAATCTCAAGGATACAGCCCTGGTATCGCTGATCAGCCTGGGCGACCTGGCCTTCCGCGCCGAGCAGATCCGCAACTTCACGCAGGACAGCACGACCATCTATTCCATGCTGCTGCTGACCTATTTCGGCATGGCGCTGGTGCTGACCGCCATGCTGCGCCTGCTTGAAAACCATTTGAGTCGCTGGCGCAGGGCGAGGAGCTGACCCATGCTGTTTGGTTACGAATGGGACCTTTCCAGTCCCTTGGCCTATGCCACTTCCATCCTGCCGATCCTTCTGACCGGCCTCGTGGTGACCATCCAGGCGGCAAGCCTGGGTTTTGCCCTTGCGCTGGTCTTGGGTCTGTTCTGGGCTGTGCTCAAGGGCCTGCCCATCCCCTTTATCGCCTGGCCGGCGCGCGTGGTGACGGAATTCATCCGCGACACGCCGCTGTTGGTGCAATTGTTCTTTCTCTACTATGTGCTGCCTGAATACGGCATCGTGCTGCCGGCCTTCATGACCGGCGCCCTGGCGCTGGGTATCCAGTACAGCGCCTATACCGCCGAGGTGTATCGTGGCGGGCTTGAAGCCGTGGGCACGGATCAGCGCGAAGCGGCCCGGGCTCTCAACCTCACCGCCAGCCGCACCTTTACCCATATCATCGTGCCCCAGGCCATTCCGCGCATCATTCCGGCGATGGGCAACTACCTGGTGTCGATCATGAAGGACGTGCCGATCCTGTCGGTCGTCACCGTGCTCGAAATGCTCAACGTCGCCAAGATCGTCGGCGACCGCACCTTCGACTACCTCATCCCGCTGTCCATGGTCGGCGCGATCTATCTCATCCTGACGCTGGTCGCATCGGCTGGCGTGCGCCTGCTCGACACATGGCTGCCCAAGCAAGGAATCCCCCTCAAATGAGCGAAGACATCATTCGGTTCAATCAGGTCGAAAAGCGTTTTGGCGACCTCACCGTTCTCAACAAACTCGATTTTTCCGTGAATCGCGGCGAGAAAGTCTCGATCATCGGGCCCTCGGGCTCCGGCAAGTCGACGGTTCTGCGCATCCTGATGACGCTCGAAGGGATCGACGGCGGCAGCGTCACCGTCGATGGCGAGCCGCTGTGGCACGAAACCGCCCCCGATGGCAGCCTCAAGCCGGCCGGCGAGCGTCATCTTCGTCACATGCGCGGCAAGCTCGGCATGGTCTTCCAGCACTTCAATCTGTTTCCGCATATGAGCGTATTGCGCAATATCACCGAGGCCCCGGTCAAGGTCCTGGGCCTGTCCAAGGCCGAAGCGCGGCAGCGCGGCGAAGAGCTGCTAGAATTGGTTGGTCTGGCCGATCAGGCGCAGAAATTTCCCGGTCAGCTGTCGGGCGGACAAAAGCAGCGCGTCGGCATCGCAAGGGCTCTGGCCATGCGTCCGAGCATTTTGCTGTTCGACGAGCCGACTTCAGCGCTCGACCCGGAACTGGTCGGCGAAGTGCTCAACGTCATCGGCAAGCTGGCCGACGAGCATGACCTCACCATGCTCCTGGTGACCCATGAAATGCGCTTCGCCCGCGAGATATCCGATCGCGTCTGCTTCTTCGACCGGGGCAAAATCCGCGAAGAGGGCACGCCCGAGGAGCTTTTCACCGATCCCAATGAGGACCGCACCCGCGAATTCCTCTCGGCCGTACTGGATCAGTAATCACCCTGGAGGCCGGAAGCATCCGGTCTCCACTCCATATCCGAGAGTATGGCCGTCTGCCTGGCTGCTCTCAGAAAAACGGAATAGAGCGCTGATGCGTGTTATGGCCTATGCCCTTATTATCCTTGCCATTCTGGTCCCTCAGGCCAGTGCGCAGCTGCAATCGGCCACCGAACCGGCCCGGTCTGAAGCGCCTGCCGAGACGACAGGCCTTGATGCCTTGATCGACATCATTGAAGCAGATCCCGCAGGAGCAGCCTTGCTGGCCAGGGTGAGGTCCAATGCGATTGCAGATGCAGAACGCTCCCAGTCCGAAGATACCTCGGATATGACCATCGCCCAGCAGGTGGCCGAATTCACCCGCGGCGCCGCCGAAGGCCTCTCGAGCGGCGTGCAATCCCTGGGAGGCATAGCGGATGATGTCACCAGCGGCTTGTCCGGGACGGGCTCGGACCAGCTTCGCAACGTCACATTCGATATTCTGCGTGTCGCGGCGACCATTTTCGGCAGCCTGTTGCTGTTGAAGCTTCCCGCCGCCTGGCTGTCGAACAAGACAGCACGGCGAAGCCAAAGCGGGCGCTGGTTTCGCAAGGTGATGGGCCTGGTGATGGCTGTTGTTATCGATCTGATCCCGGTCGTGGTCGCCTGGGCAGCCGGATATCTGGTGGCCCTGCTGATCGCAGGCGGCAACGGACGGATGGGTATCAACCAGACCCTGCTGCTCAATGCCTTCCTCTTCGTGGAACTGCTCAAGGTCGGTATGCGCGCGGCGCTCATGCCGCGCCATGAAGCCATCCGCCTGCTTCCCATCGGCGATACCGGCGCCAACTACTGGTCATTCTGGTTGTCGAGAGTCATTTCCCTGGTGGGCTACACATTCCTCTTCATCGTGCCCATTCTGGCTGCAAGCCTATCCCCGGTTCTTGCGTCCGCCGTTCAGGTGGTTGTCGTTGCCACGGTCACAACCATAGGTGTGCTGCTGGTGCTGCAGAACAAGGATCTGGTTCGTGGCCTCCTGTCGTCACTGGCCGAAAAGAGCCGACGGGAAGGTCTGGCGCAGGTGATCCTGCTGATCGCGCGGCATTGGCACATTCTGGCGATTGCCTATCTGATAGCGCTCTTCATCGCCTGGCTCACCAATCCCGATCAGGCCCTTCCCTTCATCGTTGCCGCCACAGCGCAAACCTTCACTGCGGTTGTCCTTGGGCTTGCGGCGGTGGCTTTCATCGGCCGCTTCGTCAATGCGGGACTGCGCTTGCCGGCCGACGTCAAGGAGCGTCTCCCGCTTCTTGAACGGCGCCTTCATGCCTTTGTGCCCAGGGTCCTCCACATCATCCGACTGATCGCTCTTGTCAGCGTTCTGCTGAGCGTGGCTCAGATCTGGTCTCTCTTTGACTTTCTGGGCTGGATTGGTTCGGAGGCTGGTCAACATGCGGCTGGAGCCGTGATCTCTGCCCTTGCGGTCATCCTGGTGGGCTTCGCGGTCCATGTCGCGACGTCCTCATGGGTCGAGTATCGCCTCAATCCCAACTACGGCACGATCCCCACGGCGCGGGAAAAGACGCTGCTTTCGCTGTTCAAGAATGCCACGACAATCACGCTTGTGGTGTTTGTCAGCATGCTGGCCCTGGCTCAGATCGGCGTCAACATTGCGCCGCTGCTTGCGGGTGCCGGCGTTCTGGGGCTGGCGATCGGCTTCGGGGCACAAAAATTCGTTCAGGACATCATCACGGGCGCGTTCATCCAGCTGGAAAACGTGATGAACGAAGGCGACGTCGTGGAAGCCGGGGGGAAATCGGGCGTCGTCGAACGCTTGACCATCCGGTCCGTGTCGATCCGCGACCTTTCCGGAACGCTCCACCTCATCCCCTTCTCCTCGGTCGACCAGGTATCGAACAGCAACAAGGACTTCGCCTACCATCTGGCCGAAATCCGTGTGGCCTACGACACCGACATCGGTGTCGCCAAACAGGCCATCGAGGACGCCTACCAATTGCTGCTGGAAACGGAGCATCGCGATCATGTCCTCGGCCCGCTCGAAATGCATGGGATCACGGCGTTTCTTGAATCGGCCGTCGTCGTTCGAGCGCGGGTAAAAACCTTGCCAGGTTCGCAATGGGCGACAGGACGCGCCTTCAATGAACTCGTAAAGCAGGTGTTTGACGAGCGCGGAATCATCATTCCGTTCCCGCAAGTAACCATGCATGCATCGAAACCACTGGTTCCAGTACCCTCAGTAAGCGACAGCACCGCTTTGACTTAGCTTTTACGACCCAAGAGTCGAAAAATAGACAGGTAAGGTGGGATCAGCGCTGACGGTTCGAAAGTCCGCTTATCTCAACTACCCTCCAATAGCGGACAGTCCGCTACCCACCCCAACGCCGCCAGTATCCTGACGTCCGAGCGGTCGGTCAGATACCGACCCCATTGCGGTCGTTGCGGCTCCTGACCTAGAACCCCAAAAGCCGACATTCACAGGTCGTGCCTTCATTCTGCTTGAGTGCTCACCCTGAGGACGTCTTACAAGCTGGTCCGCCGAAAGAAGGTGGGTGAGACTGTCGCTGATTATCTTGTCTGGGGACTCCGAGCCCGTCAGGTCTTCTTTGACCTGCAACAAGAACTGCCTCTCAAGAGGTTCACACGCGGCGAGTTCCAGACTATTGTTGCGGCATCGGCGCGTGCTGCGTGCGCCATGGGGCTCCCCAAAACCCACGGAGAATGTTGTAACCTCTCACAAGGAGGCCGAAGCATGTCTTCGTCTCATTCGACCCAGGGTCGACCCACGTCCGTTATCCGTGCTCTTCTCGACAATGCTTCCTCAGGCGGCATCGTCCTCATGCTCTCTGCAGCCTTGGCGCTAGTCGTCGCCAACTCGCCGCTCGGGACCATCTATGCAGAGACGCTTCATGCCTATGCCGGCGGCCTTTCTGTCCTGCATTGGATCAACGATGGCCTGATGGCCGTGTTCTTTCTGATGGTGGGCTTGGAAATCAAGCGCGAGGTCGTCGATGGTCAGCTGTCCACCTGGTCCCGTCGCGTTCTCCCGGGCAGTGCAGCACTCGGCGGCATGATCGGTCCGGCTCTGGTCTTCCTTGTCTTCAACATGGGCGATGGTGGACATCCGAACGGCTGGGCTATCCCTGCGGCAACCGATATCGCGTTTGCGCTGGGCGTGCTGTCGCTGCTCGGTTCCCGGGTGCCCATGTCGCTCAAGGTGTTCCTCACGGCCTTGGCGATCATCGATGACCTTGGTGCGGTGGTGATCATCGCGCTCTTCTACACCAGCTCGATCAACGCAATGGCCTTGGCAGGCGCCGCAGCCATCATCGTGGCGCTGGTGACTATCAATAGGTTTGGCGTCCGCAACCTCGTTCCGTATCTCGTCCTTGGTGCGATACTCTGGTTCCTGGTGCTGCAATCGGGCGTCCATGCCACTCTGGCCGGCGTAATCCTGGCATTGACGATCCCACTCAAGAAGAGCCCGACCCAGCCCGATAACATGGCGTCGCCGCTGCACAAGCTGGAACACGCCATCCAGCCATGGGTGACGTTCCTGATCATTCCGATCTTCGGGTTTGCAAATGCTGGAGTGTCCTTTGCCGGCATGTCGATTGGCCAGCTTGCTGACCCCGTGCCACTGGGTGTTGCTGCTGGCCTCTTCATTGGCAAGCAAGTCGGCGTGTTCGCGGCGTCGGTGCTGGTGATCCGGGCGGGATGGGCCGAACTGCCGATGTATGCGTCCTGGCGCCAGCTCTACGGCGTCGCCCTTTTGTGCGGCATCGGTTTCACCATGAGCCTGTTCATAGGCTTGTTGGCATTCCCCGATAGCCAACTGCTGCAGGACGAACTCAAGCTGGGTGTGCTGTTAGGGTCGGTATTGTCCGCGACGGCAGGGGCAATGCTCCTCGGGTCTTCGAAACCGCGGACTAAGAACATGGCTCAACCGGCGTAGGTGAGCGGTGAAGCGGGAAGATTACGAAGCGCATCTGCATCGGCTTGTTGCCGAAAGCAGGTGCGCGCATTGTGGAGAGGCGGCGAACGTGATCGACTCAACCATCCCGGAGCTTGCCCGCCGCCCCATCCTTGACATGCTGGCGAAGGTGGGGGCGACCGGCGTTCCCAGCTGTCGCGAGTGCCTGGATCTCGCTAGCCGTATCGATGCCCTGACCATTGGTGGGAAGCGCCGAGAAATCCATCATTGGTTGGCAATACGATATGGCCGGATTCTGGAACTCCCGGCATGGAGCGACGATGAGCTTGATGAACTTGGCTACAACCTGAAAACGGACGTAGAGGCCAGCCAACATCTCCGAAGGCAGATTGCGAACCGTCTCGCATGGCCGCGTGCAGTGATAATATCATAATCGAACGGAACTGACTCCGCGGAGCCATTTGACGGAACTTGACCTTGATTCCATATATCGGTATTACTCGATATATGGAATCAAACACCGCAGTCGAGATTTTCGCCGCCCTGTCCCAGTCCACGCGACTGGATACGTTTCGCCTGTTGATGGAGCACGAACCCAGGGGCTTGGCTGCTGGCGAGATCGCCCGTCGTCTCGAGGTGCCGCAGAACACCATGTCCACCCATTTGGCCATCCTGAACCGCGCCGGACTTATCGAAGCCGAGCGTCACAGCAGGTCGATCGTCTATCGGGCCGTGGTTGATCGGGTGCGAGAGATCACAAGCTTCCTCGTCCAGGACTGCTGCGGCGGTCGCCCGGAGCTGTGTGACCCGCTTGTTGCCGAATTCACCCCGTGCTGCTCTCCGCAGGAGTCGAGCCATGTCTGACCGCGTCTACAACGTCTTGTTCCTCTGCACCGGCAATTCCGCTCGATCAATCCTGGGCGAGGCCATTCTCAACCATGTCGGCCAGGGCCGCTTCCGCGCCTTTTCCGCCGGCTCTACCCCCAAGGGTGCCGTCCACCCAATGACGCTGGAGACCCTCGACAAGGTCGGCATCCCCACCGAGGGCCTGCGCTCCAAGGCTTGGGACGAGTTCGCCGTGCCAGGCGCGCCGAAAATGGATTTCATCTTCACCGTCTGCGACAACGCCGCCGGCGAGACTTGCCGGATCTGGCCCGGCCATCCCATGACCGCACACTGGGGGATCGAGGATCCTGCGGCCAAGCATGGCCCCGATTTCAAGCAGCGCGCCGCCTTCGAAGATGCCCTTCGCTACCTACGCAACCGTATCGGCGCCTTCATCAACCTGCCGCTGGCCAGCATTGATCGCATGGCGCTGAACTGCAAGCTCGAAGGCATCGGCGCCATGGATGGCACCACCACCACGGCATCCAACGTCGCTTGACGCGGCACACGTAAAGCAAGGGTAAGGTTTCGGGCCGACCCTTCATCGAACCTGGTTGAAGCCCATGTCATTCGATCCGGCGCCGGTGCGCCTTTCCTTCCTCGACCGCTATCTCACGGTCTGGATTTTCGCTGCCATGGCGTCGGGCTTGGCCCTGGGATCCATGATCCCTGGTCTTCCCGTCGCCCTCGAATCCATGTCGGTCGGTTCGACCAATATCCCGATCGCCATCGGGTTGATCCTGATGATGTACCCGCCGCTGGCCAAGGTGAAGTACGAGGCCCTGCACCAGGTTTTCGCCGACAAACGGGTGCTGCTGCTCTCGCTGGTGCAGAACTGGATCATCGGCCCCGTGCTGATGTTCCTGCTGGCCATCGTCTTCCTTCGTGGCCATCCCGAATACATGACTGGTCTGATCCTGATCGGCCTCGCACGCTGCATCGCCATGGTGCTGGTCTGGAACAAGCTCGCCGGCGGTTCGAACCAATATGTGGCGGGCCTAGTCGCCTTCAACTCGATCTTCCAAATCCTGTTCTTCTCCACCTATGCCTGGCTGTTCCTGGCCGTGCTCCCGCCCTTGTTCGGGCTCGAGGGCAGCGTCATCGATGTCGGTTTCTGGACCATCACCGAAGCCGTGCTGATCTATTTGGGCGTGCCGTTCCTGGCTGGGTTCCTGACCAGATTCTTCCTGATCCGGGCAAAGGGCGACGACTGGTACGAACAGGTTTTCCTGCCCAAGATCAGTCCGATCACCCTGTTGGCGCTGCTCTTCACCATTGTGGCCATGTTCAGCTTGAAGGGCGGCGATATCGTGCGTCTGCCGTTCGATGCCCTGCTCATCGCCGTGCCGCTGACGATCTACTTCCTGATCCAGTTCACCGTGAGCTTCTTCATGGGCAAGTGGATCGCCAAGGACTATCCGCGATCGACGGCTATCGCCTTCACGGCAGCCGGCAACAATTTCGAGCTGGCCATTGCCGTCGCCATCGCTGCATTCGGTCTGGCATCGCCGGTCGCCTTCGCTGCAGTCATCGGACCATTGGTGGAAGTGCCGGTGCTCGTCGTGCTGGTCCACTTGGCCCTTTGGCTAGGTCGCCGATACTTCAAGGCCTCAGCGCAACTAGTCTCGGATAGCTGAGCGTCGCACCGCAACCCACCGACGAACCTAATCATCTTGGATTGCCCATGACCGTCACCATCTACCACAATCCCGAATGCGGCACCTCGCGCAACACGCTGGCTATGATCCGGCAGAGCGGCGTTGAACCCGTCGTCGTTGAATATCTCACGATGCCGCCGACACGTGCGCGCATCGTCGAACTTGTGGCTGCCGCGAGCATGACGTTTCGAGATGCGATCCGCCAGAAGGACACGCCATACGCCGAGTTGGGTCTTGCCGACCCGACCCTCACAGACGGCGCATTGCTTGATGCCATCGAGGCACACCCCATCCTATTGAACCGGCCATTTGTCGAGACGCCGATCGGCACTCGCCTATGCCGTCCTTCCGAGGTCGTGCTCGACATCCTAGAGAATCCCGACATCGGACCGTTCACCAAAGAAGACGGCGAGGTCATCATCGACGGCGAAGGGAAGCGGCTTGTCTGATTTATCCAATATCGCGCCTGCGGCCTTCGAGGTCCCGGACTTCTCCAAGCTCGCCGCATTGGGCCTGCAGCACAGGCCGCGTATCCTGATGCTCTACGGCTCGCTGCGGGAACGGTCCTACAGCCGGCTCCTGACTTTCGAAGCGCAGCGTCTGCTAGAGGCATTCGGCGCCGAGGTTCGGATATTCCATGCCAACGGCCTGCCGCTGCCGAACGATGCGCCCGATACCCATCCGAAGGTGCAGGAACTTCGCGAGGCCATGCTGTGGTCTGAAGGACAGGTATGGACATCGCCGGAACGTCATGGCGCCATGTCGGGGGTGCTGAAGTCTCAGATCGACTGGATACCGCTGCCGGGCGGCGCCGTCCGTCCGACGCAGGGTCGCACGCTCGCATTGATGCAGGTGTCCGGTGGGTCGCAATCGTTCAACGCCCTGAACCAGATGCGCATCCTCGGGCGCTGGATGCGGATGGTTACCATCCCGAACCAGTCCTCTGTTGCCAAGGCTTTCCAAGAGTTCGACGAGTCCGGTCGCATGAAACCGTCATCCTATTACGATAGGGTCGTTGACGTCATGGAAGAGCTGGTGAAGTTCACGCTGATCAACCGCGGCGCCTCAAGCTACCTCACCTCCCGCTACAGCGAGCGCAAAGAGGCAGCAGCTAAACTCGAGGAGCGGGTCGGGCTGAAGTCGATCTAGGTTGCGATGGCCGACACCCATTCTCACGCCGGCGCCATCTGGGCCCTCGGCGTCACCCAGATTATCGGGTACGGCACGCTCTACTACAGCTTCAGCATCCTAGCGCCCGGCATCGCTGTCGATCTGAACGTTGGTGTCGAATGGGTCTACGGCTGCATCTCGCTGGCGTTGCTGGCCGGCGGCCTGATCTCGCCATGGGCCGGTGGCCTGGCCGACCGGCTCGGTGCCGGCAGGGTCATGTCGGTCGGCTCGGTAGGCGCGGCGACAGCCTTGGCGGTCTGCGGCTTGGCCGGAAACACCATAGCCTTTCTGGCCGGCATGGTCCTGGTCGAGCTGGCGTCGGCTTTCGTGCTCTATTCGACGGCATTCGCTTTCTTGGCGCAGACGACTGGTGCCCGGGCGCAGCGTAGCATCACCTACCTGACGCTGATCGCCGGTTTCGCGTCGACGATCTTCTGGCCGCTAAGCACTTGGCTACTTCAGGCGGTAGACTGGCACCACGTCTACTTTCTTTTCGCCGCCCTGAACCTCGTCGTGTGCCTTCCGCTACACCTCTGGCTATCCCGCTTTGCCCGGATTGCCGCTGCCAGGCCGATAGAAGCCATCGCAGAGCCGGCGCCCACGACCGTCGACAACGCTAACCTCGTCTTCGTCATGATCGTCCTTGGGTTCTCGCTCGCCGGTTTCGTGTCAGCGGCTACGCTGTTTCATATGGTACCCATGCTCGGACTGCTGGGGTTTGGGACATCTGGGGTCTGGGTGGCGTCTCTGCTCGGCCCCGCCCAGGTTGCAAGCCGTCTTATCAACATGGGTTTCGGCAACGACGTTCCGGCGACGGTACTGGCGGTAGTGTCCGCGATCACCATGCCTCTGGCGCTGGGCACGCTGGCAATCATGGCGCCTTCGACTGTGGGCGCCATCGCGTTCGCTGTCGTGTTCGGCCTGGGAAGCGGCCTGTTCAGCATCGTGTCGGGCACGCTGCCGCTGGCGATTTTCGGCAAGGCTGGCTTCGGCAAGCGGTTGGGCTGGATTGGCATGGGACGACTGGTATTGTCGGCGCTGGCACCATTCGCGCTGTCGATCGCGCTTGGTGCCATCGGGCCGAGGCCATCGCTTTGGATACTGGCGGGAGCCGGCACGCTATGCGTTGCCGTCTTCGCTGAGGTCTGGCGACGTTGCCGACTAACTCGCCAGGTTACGTCTGCACTAAAGCAGTGACCGACCCCGAAACGAACATCTTGTTGAGCGTCAGCTTCCATGTTGAAAGCCCTGTTACCGGACAGTCCGTTTCCCACCCCGTAGCTGCCTGTCGGCACTCGACCCCATTGCTGCCGCCATGGCCATGCCTCAACGTACCCCATTTCCGCCGTTCATTGGCTTGATCGAGGTATCGCAAACCGGACATAGTAAGACAGCAGAATGCTTGTAACTTAGAGGTTGCGATGTTGGACTGGTTGTCGCCTTGGCTGCCGGGATTTGGTGCTGCCTATGCTATTCAAGCAGTTGCCGTGGCATCGCCCGGCCCAGGCGTCGCGCTGTTGCTAGGGTTGTCGCTGTCACAGGGACGGGCGTCTGCGCTTGCGGCGGCACTAGGTATCTCGATTGGCGCGGCTGGACTTGCTATAGCAACCACACAGGGCCTCGGCTTGCTGATGGAGCGGGTGGCTTGGTTGTCGACCGCGATACGCTTCGCTGGCGCCTGTTACCTCTTATGGCTGGCGATCAAGGCTTGGAAACGGGCACTCATCCCGCCCAACATCGGACTCTCATCAGCATTCGGTAAAGGTGGACTTTGGCGAGCCTTCGCAACCGGGCTTGCCATGCAACTGACTAATCCGAAAGCCATCGTCTTTTGGCTGGCCATTTCTGCCGTTGGAGCCACACAGGGCGCACAGGCAGGTGTAGTCGCGTCCTTTGTTGCAGGAGCCTTCACCATTTCCCTGATCGGCCACGCTGCCTATGCAGTCTTCCTGTCGTCGCGTCCTTTCCGGCTAGCCTATGACAAAGCACGGCGATGGATCGAAGCAGGGATTGGGGTCGTGCTGGCAGGTTTTGCATTCCGTATGGCGACAGAAAAAAGCTAAGTTAAATCGCTAACTGCGGCGTCGGCAGCGGCGTTATGGTGTTGAATGACTTCTGCAATAATGAAGCGGAGAAAGCGCTCTGCGAAAATAGGGTCTAGTTGTCCTTCTTGCGCTAACCGACGCAGACGCGAAATCTGATAGTCCTCACGAGCAATATCAGCTGCAGGCAATCTATGACCCACTTTCAGCTTGCCAACCTTTTGGGTCAGCTTGAAACGTTCTGCCAAAATGAAGATGAGCGACGCGTCCAAGTTGTCGATGCTGGACCGAAGGGCTTCAAGCTCTGGTGGGATGTCTGCTGGTTCGGTCAATATTAAGTTCCCTAGTAAGTCCTGGTGGAAAGCTATTATGACCGTCTTCGAAGGTCCGCTTCAACCGCTTCCTCGCCAGAAGTCGTCGGTCAGTAAACCACCCCATGCCCCTCGTTCTGCTGAAGACCGAAATCGCCAACAGAATCGGATTATTTGGTAGCGGACCATGGCCCGCTACCTGGTGCTGTCGATTTGTCGGTAATTCGCGATCAGTCTACCGTTGACGGCGAGTTTTCAATTGTCAGCCCGGTCCATCGGGCGGCGAACGCCCACATGTCCGCGCCTTGCTCGATCATTTTGGAAATTGGCTTGCCCGCACCATGACCCGCCTGCGTTTCAACGCGCAGTATATGCGGGCGATCGCCGATTTCTGCCGCTTGGAGAGTGGCAGTATATTTGAACGAATGCGCTGGAACCACCCGATTGTCAGTGTCGCCGGTCGTCACCAAAATTGCCGGATAGTCAGAACCTGACGTGATATTATGTAGCGGTGAATAGGACAGCAAGTTGCGAAAATCGGCTTCAACGGCTGGATTGCCATATTCCTGCATCCAGAGCGGCCCACCAGTGAATTGGTTGAAGCGCAGCATGTCGAGAACACCGACGTCGATCAAAGCGGCAGCGAACAGGTCTGGCTGCTGATTAACTACAGCACCCATAAGCAGTCCTCCGTTAGAAGCGCCATAGATCGCAAGCCCATCTTGGGTGGAGATATTTTGAGCCTTCAGGAATTCGCCAGCTGCAATAAAGTCGTCGAAGACGTTTTGTTTGTTCAAAAGGCGCCCTGCATCGTGCCATGGCTTTCCATACTCGCCACCACCTCGAATGTTGGCAAACGCGAAGACGCCACCTTGTTCGACCCACGCAACCACATCGGGGGAGAAAAACGGGAACATCGGAATTCCAAAACCACCATAGCCTGACAACAGGGTAGGAGCGGCTTCGTCCACATCATCGCGGCTGATGATGAATATCGGTATCCTTGTTCCGTCTTTTGATTGATAAAACTGTTGTTCCACCTTGATCGAGTCCAAGTCCGCGTCGAGTTCGGGCTCAGACCAAACCGATGTTTCCCCCGTGGCGACGTTATAGCTGTAAATCGTCGTCGGTACGTTGAAGCTTGAGAAAACGAAGAAGGCTTCATCGTTGTCTAACTGTCCTTGAAAGTCACCCGCAGTTCCGATCCCCGGGAGTTCAACACCACCATCGGGCTCTCCCGTGAGCGTGAAGCGCCGGACCTCGGTCCTTGCATCATTCATGTAAGAAAGCACCAGACGGCGACCGACGATATTGGCATTGAGGAGCACGCCATTATCCTGCTCCACAACGATATCTGTCATAGTCAAATCCGGCTTCGAAAGATCAACCCCTACAATCTTGCCGCTGCCTGAGCCTTGGTCCGTCTTTAGATAAAGTGTTGGGCCAACCTTGCCGACGAAGGACCATGCGTGTTCGACGCCCGGAACGATTGTCCTTGTATCCCAATCCTTCGATTGCATATCGATGACCGAAACCGTGCTGCTGCCGTTGAGAGGGGTCGACGTGATAACGGCGTAGGTTCCATCTTCTGTCGCTTCGATCGTGTGTATCAGAGGCAGCTCGAGCTGGGTCGAGAAAACGAGACGATCCTCGGACTGTGGTGTCCCCAGACGGTGGAAATAAATGGCGTGATCGACGGACGGAGCCTCGAACGTCACATCTGCAGCAGGCTCCTTGTGGCCGCCATAAAAAAAGCCGGAACCGTCTTTGAGCCAGGCAATGCTGGTAAAACGAGCCCATTCCAACTTGTCTTCAAGCACTTTCCCGCTAGCGACATCGAGAATCTCGATTGTCGCCCAGTCCGAGCCCCCTTCGTGACGTGCAAATGCAATGCGGCTTCCATCCATGGAGGCAGACCAGTGGCCCAGAGCACTGGTGCCGTCCTCCGACCAAGCATTGGGATCGAGGATGACCTCATCGCTGGCATTTTCGCCATCGCGCATGACCAGCGTTACTTGATTGTCCGAAGCGGACTGCCGCTGGAAAAAATAGCGATCGCCGTATTTGCGCGGTACGCTCAGGGTATCGCCAGCATAAAGAGCTGTCATACGCTCCCGGAAAACGTCGCGTTGAGTTAGTCCGGCGAGATATGGCGCAGAAAGGTCGTTTTGTGCATCGATCCAACTGGTGACATCGGCGCTCTGGCGAATGTCGGCTTCCAGCCAACGATAGGGATCATGAATGGCGGTCCCGAAAGCCTCGTCCACCACGTCAACTTTTTGCGTCACTGGATATTTTAGCGCCGTGCTATCGGCTGCATGGGAGTTGCTGCACATCATCGACGTGAGTGCGGCTCCGATGATCAATGTAAAACAGGCACGGGTACCGGCAGTTTTTTTCACATGGTCGGGCGGGTGGGTAGGCGAAGGATCTTGATTGAGGTTCGAAATGGTCATCTGTTCGATACTCTCTACGGTCACATTACTGAAAAGGTCTGTAGGACAAGTCTGCAACGGCCATGAATCCGGTTCTCGTTGTTCCCAAGAACCTGGACACGCTGATACACCTGTCTAACAGACGGTGGCTTTCTATCACAGTGTGATAGAAAGTTTCGTGTTATTAGTACAGTGTGATAGTGCCTGCAAGAGGGAATATGTCCGAAGCTCAACCCACGCTTGATACTAGAAGCCGGATACTCATCGCGGCGGCAGAAATGCTGACCGAAATACCTATGTCGGGTTTGAGCGTGAGGGCGGTTGCAGCTCGAGCAAATGTCAGCACCGGCTCGGTCCGGCACTTTTTCCCAAGTCAGCGGCAATTGCTTGATACGGTCGTTGCCGGTCTTTTCACCTTGAGTGTCGACGAGGATCCGATCCACGATCTCACCCTATCACCGGAAGATCGTTTGCTGGCTTGCCTGCGGTTTTCGTTAAATCACCTCGGTGTGGCCGAGCATGCGCGATCGAATTGGCATGCTCTTTATGTCTCCTACGCGAAAGACAACTTGGATCAGGCTCAGCGCGAGCAATATCTTGCGATCGAGCGTGTAGGCATCAATCGAATTGCGAGTTGGATCAGGACTTTGCTCGACGAGGCCATCTGCACTGACCAAGAAGTGGAAAGAAGAGCACAGTTTCTCGCTACTGTGATGAGCGGCTTATTTACGGAGAGAGTACTGCCATCCGAAGATATTGGTTTGGATCGTGAAAATAACAGTCTACGACTTGCAGTAAAGGCTGTGCTGATTGATCTTCCCTAACTAGAAGCTATATTTTCGCTATCGGCCCGTAATAAGAGTGTAGCATGCGGAGCTATAAGTTTGCGGTCCTTGGCGAGCATGTCGAGGAATGCCCTGAGCGTAGCGGGCATAAATCGCTTGGAAAAATAGATCCAAGGTCCCTCAAAGGCGCCCCACCAGTTGCTCAGAATCGGCTCAAGGCCTCCCTCCTCTAGATAGGGTAACAACCAGTTCTCAAATGTGCCGATTATACCGATGCCATCACGTGCGAACTGGATGGCCGTCGATGCCGCGTCTACCCCGATTATTAGACGACCGGGAGGGTCAAGGACGAGCGTTTCGCCATCACGCTCGAAATCCCAGTTCACCAGCGCGCCGCTGGTAAAGCGTAGCCGGATACATTCATGGTTCAATACTTCAGCGGGATGACGCGGTGAGCCTTGGCGTTTCAGGTATGCTGGCGCTGCTGCATAAGCCAGACGCTGCCGACGCGGCCCGATTGGAATTGCAATCATGTCTTGAGCCAGGTTTTCACCGTAACGGATCCCGGCGTCACACCCCGCCGCCGTTACGTCAACGAGCCGGTCATCCACCATGATCTCAACGCGTACTTCCGGATGTAGCCCGAGGAAGCGCTCGATCAGTGGAGGAAGGATGTCGACCATTACGGCGCCGGTGACGTTCAACTTTAAAAGGCCACGAACAGTGTTTTGAGAACTCGCGACATCGAGCAATGCCGCCCTGGTTTCACCGAGCAGGGGCGTTATACGGCTGGCCAATATGGTGCCCGCCTGGGTCGCGGTGACGCTTCTAGTCGTGCGGATCAATAGTGGCACGCCAAGATCATGCTCGAGCTGCGCTACCCTCTCGCTGACGCTAGAGGGAGACAGGCCAAGCCTTTTGGCTGCAGCACGAAAGCCGCCTGTGTCCAAAACGGCCAAAAATATGGATAGGTTTCCGAGGGAGATCAGTTCGTCATTGTTCGCCATGGCGATCACCACGTCCAGATTTAGGTCAATTATCAAGATTTAATAAGCAGCTCATAACGCGAGCAGATCAGTCGATGTGCCGACTGCTCGACCTTACGCCGTGGAGCAACAAATGCTGCAAGACAATAAAAAGTCTAAAACCAAGCCAGCCAGTTCATTCCAATCCTGGAAGGGGCATCATGCCGGCATAAGAGTGCCAAACTTCGAAGAAGCGGTCGCATGGTACTGTGGCAAACTCGATTTTCGACTGACCCAATCCAGCGAGCTCGGAACGACAAAGCTTGGTTTCTTGTCACCGGCTGGCGATGATGACTTTGGCATAGAATTGTTAGCCAACCCGGACGGCGCGGAGCGGCCCTCCTATCAGAACCTTGGCGGCAGCCACAACTTGATGGGATGGCACCACATCTGTTTCCGTGCTGATGATCTTTCAGCGAGCATCGCTGCATTAGAGCGCCGGGGGGTCAAGATAGTTAGTGCGCCATTTGATGCACCAGCTTTTGGCATACGCTTTGCATTCTTCTCTGACCCATGGGGAAATCTCTTCGAACTGTTTGAGGACATTGCAGCTTAGCAAGTGTCTCGGGCACAACGTCTGGCCCGAGACGCCTCTTTTGGGTTCTGCCACAACCTTAAATTAAAGCAGTTTTCTGAGAAACGCTGAAGGCTTCTGGACAGCCGACATGGGCGCGACCCTTTTTGGATACCGACCCCATTTTCGTATTTCGGACTAGGTCGCTTGACAGTTCCTACAAACCGAATTGCAGCTGGATCGATAATGCAGCCGTTACCGGCTCATCGCATTCTGCCGCATCTTGTCGACTGTAGATCCTAGCATGTTCGCTACCATCCAATTTGGAGCGATACGGCTGACAATCTTCATGAGGTTGCTCATGCCTGGCCTGATCTCTAACTTGCCCTGAGTGATACCTTTTAGTGCAATTGATACCATCTGCTCTGCGGCCATCATCGGAATTCCCTTGATCACTTCAGGATGGAGAGAGTTTGTCCCTAGTGGCGTAGCGGTAAGTGGCGGCGCGACTTCAAACACACTGACATTGGTGCTTCGGAGCTGCATACGCAGCGTTACCGTCCAGGCGTGCAAGCCCGCTTTTGCCGCGCTATACACTGGAGAAGGTGGCATCGGCAGGAATGCGATCCCGGACGTAACGTTCACGATGGCAGCCTTGGGCTGTCGCAGAAGGAGCGGAAGGAACGCGCTGGCCAACCTGATGGGTCCGTTCAGATTGGTATCTACCTCGCTGGTGAGTTCGAGAAGGTCGCCTTGCGGTGCCAACACGTCCACACCCCGCATGATACCCGCGTTGTTCACCAGCATATTCAGCTTTGGGAAGCGGTTGCTCACCTGCTCGACAAGCTGAGCAATTGCAGGGGTATCCGTGACGTCGCTGCGAATAGTTTGGATGCCTGGAAGAGCTGTTGCAGCAGCATCCAGCTTACCCTGATCTCTGCCGGTGACAATGACCGTGTTCGTCCGTGCCAACATTTGCTTTGCAAACTCTAGGCCAATGCCGGACGTGCCTCCGGTGATGAGAATAGTCGAACCCGTGATCTTCATGTGCAGAATGCTCCGTTGTCAGATCCCTCCATGTACGCCCCGGTGAAAACCGGATAATCAGCTATTCGCTGGTTACACAATACAGGAATTACGAATAATGGATCGCTTGGAAGCAATGGGGGTCTTTGTGCGAGTGGTTGAGCGCAGTAGCTTTGTGCGCGCTGCAGAGGACCTTGGCCTTCCCGCTTCTACGACCTCGGAAGCGGTCAAGCAGCTTGAGCGACGCCTTGGAGTCCGGCTCCTCGAACGTTCAACGCGGCAAGTTAGAACTACGTCAGACGGCGAGAGCTACTATCGCCGGTGTGTGACGCTTCTTGCTGATATTGAAGATGCGGAGAACGCTTTTGACGGTCGATTGCCGCGGGGTCAGTTAACGGTTGGACTGATGGGCGTTCAGGCCAGGCAAATCGTTGTGCCCGCTCTGCCTCAATTCCTAACTAGGTATCCTGATCTTCGCCTGCACCTTAACGAAGATGACCGTTATGTGGATCTGCTCCGCGAAGGCATCGACTGCGTCATCCGTGCGGGCAGCGAGAGGATAGATGATTTTGCTGGCGACCAGCTATCCTTCGTCTCGCAGGTAACAGTCGCTTCCTTCCAGTATCTCGAACGTTTCGGCACCCCAACCAGTTTGTCTCAGTTGAACGGGCACCGGATGGTTGGCTTTCATTCTACTGCGACGGCCTCTGTTCTTCCACTTGAATTCATGGTCGATGGCGAGCTCACCAGCGTTACGCTGCCAGCACAGTTGACGGTGTCAGGCGCCGAAACTCTACAAGCAGCAGCTCGCAGGGGCTTAGGGATTGTCCAATTACCTTACTACGCAGTCGCTGCTGACATTGCCGCTGAAAACATGCTCGAGATCCTCAGCTCCACACCCGCACCGGGCATGTCGGTGCATCTACTCTATCCAAATGCCAAGCAACCGAGCTGCCGTGTGCGGGTCTTCGTGGACTGGGTGAAGTCGCTATATAGAGATATCGACGACATCTCGTCTTCCCGTAGCTTTGACGCAGGTTCCAGAAGTAAAACCTGAGGCGCGCCGAGCGGTCATTGTGATCTCCCGGCGCTGCCCCGCCTGCTAGGCGCGTGCCCTCGCGTTATCGACTGACCAGCTCGCGCAGCACCCGCCGGATGTTTCGCTCGAAGTCCGGGGTCTGGGCACCGAGTTCCAGCCCACCGAGCATCAAGCGCGTGGCTGCCCGCAAGACAAGAAGCTCAGCCCAGACTGCGTTCTCGGCTTGTAGTCCTTCGCTATATTCGTCGGCTGGAAAGGCCTTCTTGACTTCAGCGATGATGTCGTCTGCCAATGCCACGATATTTTTGGCAAGATTGTCGACAAAGGCGTTAATGGCGCCTGCCGGCATTGCGCGATTAATCCAGCCGTAACGCCATCCGGCAACCGACCGCATTTCGGAAATGGCCAGTTCGACACAATGGTAGAAGGCTGTCTCCCTGTCACCAATGTTGGCAGGAGCAACACAGGAGCGAAAGATGTCTGGCGGCAGCCCCCCGAGAAATGGCTTTGCGCGCGTTGTGCCGGAATTGATGGTATCGAACATCAAGCTAAGCATGGATTTTTGGTGTCGGTGCCTTGGCTTTGAGATCGCGTATCAACGACTAGAGAGGGGCTTTGCCTACCTGCAGCGTTCAGATGGTGCACAGGTCATGGTGTGCCAGCGTGATGGAACGTGGGAAACCGCTGAAATGGAGAGCCCGTTCGGTCGCGGGATAAATCTTCAAATTCTAGTAGATGAGATAGACCCAATAATCCGCTCTTTGGAACTGGAAGGAACGCATTTCTACCAAGAGCCTCGCATCGTATGGCGGCGCTATGGGGATCGTGAGGGGGGTAGGCGTGAATTCCTGATCCAAGACCCCGATGGCTATCTGCTTTTGTTCGCAAAAACTCACGGTGAGCGTCCATTATAGGGCGGCAGCTTTTGGCGGATCATGTGCGGTCTCTCCTAGATAATCACGTCCTCGAACCTGAGCTTGCCCACGTCAAGACCAATCGCGGCGGGCAGCAGCACGTCGCCGATCTGAACAAGCTGATCGTCAGTCGAAACGTTGAAGTAAACCCTGCCCTGGGTGGTGAGCTCGAAGAAGGCAAAAAGATTGTAGGGCAGGACGACACCCACACCGCCGCTTTCGGTCGATATGTTTGCGTCGATTAAGCTGCGAAACATCCCTCGGTCCCGAACTCATCGGGCACGAGAGCAGCAGGCCGAAACAGGAAAAGTGCGCGAGCTAAACCTTGCCCTATGGATCCAGCAGTTGATTGACCGCTCCATAGAGCATCGCTTGGGTATAGGGCTTATCCAGCACCGCATTGAACATTTCTGGCGCGGCTCGGCCTATATCCCCCTGTGCCCCGCTGACAAGCAAGATAGGGATGTTCGAAAGCGCCTCATCAGCACGGATCGCTTCTGCAAGCTCCAACCCGGTCATTAGCGGCATCATGAAATCGGTGATGACCAAGTCGGGCTTGTGCGTCCGAACCAACTTCAAGGCCCCAGCGCCGTGCGGTGCAGACCGCACTTCGTGCCCGGCATCTTCCAAGAGGGAGGTGAGCATGTCAGCGAGCAAGAATTCATCTTCGGCAATGACTATTATGGCCATGGCGCGCTGTCACCATACTGACTCACGAAATCATGGCTCCTAGGAAGTGGCGATGCCCGTCGTAGCGCCGGCGACCGATTTCAATGGCAACGCAATCTTCAAGCCTCGGTTCCCAAAGGCCAGTTCATAAAGCCGTGGTTCGAGATGGCCATCTCTTACCTTGAGCACCGCGATGACCCGCTTGAATTCCGATTCCAGTTCTACCTGACGCAGCATCACCAAGTTATCCAAGATGCTGGAGATTTCCGAACCCGGTGCGGTTACGTTGGGACTGGCAAAATCCTTCATTTCCCAGGTAGCAATGGTGGTCACGCCCATCGCGCGCAACTCGTTGGTTAGTGCGGCGAAAAACTCGACCAACCTGGGCGTGTAGACTGCCGCGCGCTCAAAACCAGCCAGAGCATCGATAAACAGGCGTTTAATCCCTAGCTGCCGTACTTTCTCAAGAAGATCATACGCCAGCTTGTCTACCAAATTTTCGGTCAATGGATGCCAGAAAAGATGGACGCTACCTTTGGCTTGAGCTTCGCGGAGAGGCACGCCTAAGGCATCCGCCTTCACCAAGAGACGCTCCGGGGTCTCATAGAATCCAAAGTGCATTCCGGGTTCGGTCGCCGTCGATACAGATAGAAAATCCAGGCCCAAGGAAGTCTTACCGCTGCCAGAAGGCCCAAACAGCAATGTCACTGACCCAGAGGGAAGCCCCCCGTTTAGCAATTCGTCCAAGCCATCGACACCACTGGGGACGCGCGCTTCGGGTATTCGGTCCTGGATGGATGGAGTTGCCAAAAAGGCTTCCAACCGCGGGTACACTGTTATTCCAGACGGCGTAATTTCGTATTGGTGAAATCCGCCCAAGGCGGCACTTCCGCGCGATTTCCGGACCCGACAACGCCGAACCGAACGCACGCCTACAAGCTCATCCTGGAGTTCGATAACGCCGTCCACCATCGTGTGCTCCGGACTGTCGTCAGCAAGTCGGGCGCTGGTCAGAAACAGCACTGTGCAGCCAACAAATGCAGCCTGGCTTTGGACCTCCGCAACAAAGGTTTTTACGTCGATGTCGGTGTCGGCCCTGTCGCGTGCGTTTAGCAGCCCGTCAAAAACGAGCAATGATGCGCCCTGACGCTTTGTCTCCTGCCGTAGCAAAGAAACGACTGCTGACAGCCCTTCATCTCTAAGCGTTTGAAACACGCTGACATAGGCAATGCCATTGCCAAGCCGAGACCTATCAAAAAAGTCGACAGTGCCGAGCGATTGGAACAGGCGATCGTGGGTTTCTGCCAACAGGGTGACATATAAAACCTTGCGGCCAGAAGCGACCGCTGCAAAGGCCATCTGGTTAGCAAAAATGGTCTTTCCTGCGCCAGGATGGCCTTGAACTATGTAGGATGCTCCCTCGACAAATCCTCCACCGAGTATCTCATTCATGCCGGGGATCCCGGCGTCCATTCTCGGTAGGGTAGTTGTCAACGAAGCCGCCTGTCTTGAGTATGACGTTAATTTAAGGGAGCGGAATTCAGTTGTGTAGGGGAATTTTCCTGCAGACCAACACATCGGTTGCCTCAAGTTTCAAGGCGCGTAGTTCAGGCCGGCGGAGGTGAAGCATAGCCAGCGGCATTCTTATGGTGAAACGACCCTGCGATATGCTGGGGTGCACAGCACTCGGGGAGCGCTGTTATCGCCGCTAGATCAGTGCATGGAGAGTGGATCGCGGGATGCGGGCGACTTCTTTTGTGAAATCACGATTAAAAAGCGTACGGTCGGCACCCACCCCGTTTCTGCCACTCCTATGCCGTCCCCGACTGGGCGCTGCCGCTCAAATACGCATTAACGTTCGCTTAACACGTATCGATTTCGACTTAGCTTCCGAGTGTGCTACTCTTGCTGCTATGGAAAAGCCCAAGCCCATCGTGACGAAGACAGCCGCCCAGCGTGCCGAGGACTTCCGCCGGACCGCCGCTGCCGCCTCGGCGCACATGCCCGATGTCGCTGGCGAGACGGACATCGAGTTGCTCAAAGCCGCGACTAGGCTGCAGAGGGGCAAGCCCTAGCGTTCGATGTCGACGGCCTGGACCACTGCATGGCGCATCTTGTCCGAGCCTTTCAGATACCGGACCTTCGCGGTCATCCCCGGGCGCAGCCAGTTAGCTTTCTTCTTTAGACCAACGATCGGCGCCGTAGCCACGGTCTCGCCCTCAACGTACCGCCAGAACGCCGTCCGGAGGCTTCCAGGCAGTCCGACCAATGCGGCCCCTTGATAACCGCGGTCGTCGGCCAACAGGGCATAGGGAACCCCCTGCTTGTCACGCTCAACGCCGATGACCTGCATCGTCGACACGGTCCAGCACTTAGTTTTCTTCCACGCGTCCGCGTGCCCTGACCAATACCGGCTGCCCTTCTTCTTGCTGACCATCCCCTCGAGGTTGTGGCTGCTGACGAGCTCGAAGAATGCAGCGCCGTCACCGTCGTACTCATCGCTGAGCACGATCCGAGATCCCGGAACCTGGTCCACCAGGTCCCGCAGGTCCTCGCCATCAAGATGCAGGAGGTCGAAGGCAAAGTAGACGAGGTCATGCGGACGAGACTTGATCGCGGACGGCAGCGCGCCGAAGTCCGTGACGCCGCGGTCGTCCTGGATACAGATCTCGCCGTCGATGATGGCGGTCCTCGCCGGCACGCCTCGCGCGGCCTTTGCAATCACCGGGAACTTGTCGGTCCAGTCGAACCCGTTACGGGTGTAGGTCGTGACCTTCCCGCCGGCGACATGGATCTGGATGCGGTAACCGTCGTATTTGATCTCATGCAACCACCCGTCGCCGGCGGGCGGCAGGTCGACGAGTTTTGGCTGCATCGTCGGTATGAAGCTGGGTGCGGAATCGAGTGTAGATTCTGAGTCCCTGCGGGATCGCCGCTTTTGCGGGGTGGCTGCCCTTACGGGCGCCATATCTCACTCGGGTACATGGGAGTCGAGAATGCGGCTACAGGGAATCGGTTGCCGCAAGGATTGAACCTTAGATTCGTGACAGCGTTGGCAAAGGATTGAAGCAACAATCCAGGAGGACAACATGTCCAACACCAAGCAGGATCGCGCCAAGGTCGCCGGCGGCCAGGACCACGAGGTCCGCTATGAGGCCGACAAGACCGGAGCCAGCAAGGACGAAGTCAAGAACGCCGTGAAGTCCGAGGGAAACAGCCGGGACGCCGTCGAGAAGAAACTAAGCAAGTAATGGTGCACCTGAAGCTGATCTCCGACGACCAGGCCGCGGAGCTCACCGATTCCATTTTGGTCTCGGTCGGCGCGGAGGATCCTGACAATGTCACCGCCGGCGTCATTTGGATGGCGGAAGGCAATGTCGTAAGCGACGAAGGCACCCTGTCCGTCCCGGAGGCGCTCACGCTTGCACAGACCCTAGCCGACGAGCAGGACAAGGACACGGTTTACATCACGCTCCAACCCGATACCTTCGAGTGGTTGAAGGAATGGGGCACGCTGAGCTGATGTGCGGACGCTATACGAACGAGATGACATGGGCGGAGATCCACGCGCTCTATTCGTTGAGCGACGAGAACTTCCCCATGGGCCCGCCGTCGAACATGCAGCCGCGATACAACATCGCGCCTACGCAGACGGTGGATTTCATCCAGATTGATAAGGCGGGCAACCGCGAGTTCGTCTCCGGGCGTTGGGGCCTCGTGCCCTTCTTCGCCAAGGAGATCGGCAAGTTCAGCACATTCAATGCCCGGATCGAAACCGTCGACACCTCGGCATGTTCCGTGAGCCGTTCAAGAAGCGCAGGTGCCTGATCCCGGCGGACGGCTACTTCGAATGGACCACGAACGCTGAAGACGGCAAGAAAGACCCGTGGCTGATGCAACTGCCCGAGGGCAAGGGGTTCAGCTTCGCCGGCCTCTGCGCCTACAACGACAACGTGGGCATCGCCAGCTGCACCATCATCACCGCGCCTGCAGTCGACCACATCGCCCACATCCATGGCCGCATGCCCGTGATCCTCGAGGAGGAAGCCTATGACGACTGGCTTTCGCTGGAAGCCCAGGGCGACGACGCCAAGGCGCTGCTTCTGGACCGGCATCTGGACGATGCTCTAGTCTTCCATCGTGTCGACCGCGCTGTCGGCAGCAGCCGCTACGAAGGCACTGACACCAAAAAGCCGATCCTGAACTCGCTGTGAGTGATCCGGACGATGAACTCGCTGCCCTGAAGGCTCGCCTGGCAGCAGGCCCGCCGGCTGACTACGACGCCGAGAAGCCGCGGCGGATACCCAAGCCAATCTACAATCTGTCGATCGACGACAGCGACGTGGACGAGCGATCGATTATCCTGATCATCCGGGCCGGTGGCGATGGAGTGGTCCGAGGCATGATCTCACTGCCTCAGTGGTACGAGATCCCCGAGATGTGGGACGGCCCCCACGATGTCGCGGATGCGATCCGGCTGGCCGACGACTATGCCTGGGAATACGGGTACCGGGGAATCGCCATCGATATCGAGAGCTCGCAGCTGTGGGACCCGGCGTGGGGAAAGCTCGAGACCGGAGGCGATCTCGATTGATGGACACGTATGCACCAGAATTCGAGAATTGGTGCATAGATATCCAAGTCAACAGGTCGGCAGCTCGTCCCAGCGCGTCGTGAACCTTGGCGACCGCATCTCGAACTTAGTCGTGAAGGTCTGCGGCTTCTTCGGCCCGCCCATCGTGGCCGCCGGCACGACCGTGGCACGACCCCAGCGCCGGTTCGCTTCGTCCATGGCCGCCATCACTTTCGCTGCACGCTCATGGTCCATGTTGTCGAACAGGGCGACCTGGCGCTCTGCCGGCGGCACCAAATCCTGCGTGATGATGCCGGCCTTGGAGTAGCGGAAGCCATCTCGCCACAGTGCGGACACGGCACGCTTGGCGGCGTTGATGAGCGTCAGGGTATCGTTCGTCGCCTCGGGAATATCGACCGTCATGCTGACGCTGCGCTGCGGATCGTCGGCGAACGGCGAGGTGTGCATGAAGACCGTGACATGATCGGTGGCCAAGTCGTGCCGGCGGAGCTTCTCGCCGAGGCGCGTGGCATAGCCGGCGACGGCCTGTTCCATCTCGCCTTTGTGGGTCACACGCTGGCCGAACGACCGGGTGACAGCGCAACCCTGCCGCTGCGGCGCCACGGTCTCGAGCCCGATGCACGGGATGCCGTTCAACTCGTGGATGGTCTTCTCGCCCACGACAGTCATCAGCTGGCGGGCGAGCTTGGGGTCCATGTCCCGGAGCTGGCCGGCGAACTCTATCCCGAGGTGCGCGAGCTTCTCCTGCGATGCCCGCCCGATCCCCCAGACGTCACCCACGGGGAAGTCGGCCATGACGCGCGCCTGCTCGGCGGGATCGCTGAGATCCAGGACGCCGGACGGAAGCTTCTTGGCGGCTTTGTTGGCCAGCTTGGCGAGGGTCTTGGTCGGCCCGATGCCCACGCACGTCGGGATGCCCGTCCACTGGCGGGTCGTTGCCCGCAGGTCGCTCGCCCAGACGGTCCTGTCCTTGATCGGCAGGTGCTCGACGTCGAGGAAGCTCTCGTCGATCGAGTATATCTCGATGTCGGGCGAGAACCCCTGATACACCGAATTCATGCGCCGGCTCATGTCGCCATAGAGCGCGTAGTTGGAGCTGAAGACGGCCACGTTGTTCTGCCGGCAGAGATCGCGGATCTTGAACATGGGTGCACCCATCGCGATACCAAGCGCCTTGGCTTCCGTCGTCTGGGCGACCGCGCAGCCGTCATTGTTGGACAGGACGATGACGGGCCGGCGCTCCAGCTTGGGGTCGAACACCCTCTCGCAGCTGCAGTAGAAGCTGTTGCCGTCGATCAGGGCGAGAGCGGTCATTTCCGGATACCGCGAATTGTATTCGTGACGACACCCCAGATGCTGACCTCGGTCCCCTCGGCGATCGTGAAGGGAGGCAGCTTTGCGTTCTCGTTGTGCAGCACCATGACGCCGCCGCGCCGGTTGAGCCGCTTCAGCGTCGGTTCGCCATCGATAATCACCAAGACCACATCCCGGTGTTTCGGCGCCAGCGAGCGGTCGACGACCACGACGTCGCCCGGGAAGATCTGAACGTCGATCATGCAGTCGCCCACGACGCGCCATAGGTAGGACGCTGTGGGGTTTGGAACGAGGACCTGGTTGAGGTCGATCATCTCCTCGATGAAGTCGTCTGCCGGGCTCGGAAAGCCGGCGTGGACCGACTGGCCGACAAGCGGGATGCGGATCTCGATCAACGTCGACAGGGGCACGGGCATGCCGCCTGGAGCCATGACGATTCGAGAGATGCGCATACGGAGACTCCTTGGCGGCGTGCCAAGGCTCCTACATAGGCATGAACAAAAAGAGAACGGAAATCACGAATTCCTTGTTCACAAGTGCGTCCCGAATTTAGGCGACGCGGCAGGGCCACTGTATATTGGGGGTGTCGATGAAAAGGGCGGGGCGCCTGCAAGCTCTCCCCACCCTCTAGTCATGCATGGATCGTCGACTGGCTCCGCGTGGAACGGGGCTCGGGCAGCATGATGTCCGGGCCTCAACGTCAACCGGCCCACCATCGCGCGCCAGGCGCTCGGTGCCAAGCCAAATATGGGAACATCCCCTATGCAGACCATCATAGACATCTTTGGAATGATCGCCCTGACCGGCGGGATTGCCGGCGCCGTCGCGACCGCCATGCTCAAGGTATTCGGCGAGCGCTGGATAGGCAGCCGGTTCGATAAGGAAATCGAACGTCTCAAGGATGAGCACTCACGTGAACTCGCTCACCTCACTTATCAGATTAACGGGCTGCTCGACCGCACCACCCGCCTCAACGACTTCGAGTTCCGCGTTATCCCGGAGGCATGGGGCAAGACGCTAAAGGCCTTTAACGAGGCCTCGCATCTAAGTGGCAGCCGTCTGGTGCACGGGCTCGACAAGATGGACCTCGACACCCTCGAGGACTTCCTCCAGCTGAGCCCACTACTCGACTCCCAGAAAGCGAAAGTTCGCATGGCGCCGCTGGCGGACCGTACCAAGGTCTATTACGGCCTCGAGTACTTCCACTCTCAGGACAAAGCCGAGGGCGCCGGGCGGGACATGTCCATCTATCTGCAGGCCAACGGCATATTCCTCCGCTCGAAGAAGAAGTTCGCCGAGCTGGAAGAGATCATCTGGAACGCAATGAAGGAGCATGGCCGGATCAAGCAGTACCCGGACATGGCAAAGAGTGGCACTCCTGCCATCGATGCGCTTGAAAAGCGAGGCAAGGAGCTCACTGAAGAAATCGAAGCAGAGCTTCACAGCCAGCTTTGGAGCACCGATCTTGCGGTTAGGGGCACCGATCCGGTTTCTGTGGAAACACGTTAACCGATACGAGACTTCGGTGTGTGCCGTCCTAATCCCGTCCTAATGCGACATGCCGGAAAAGGAAGAAGGCCGGAAACACCAAGGTTTCCGGCCTTCTGAATGGTAGCGAAGCCCAGATTTGAACTGGGGACACACGGATTATGATTCCGCCGCTCTAACCAACTGAGCTACTCCGCCATAAGGTCGGCCGGTTTTCACCAGCGACGCGACTTACTAAGTTTAGCACGGTTTCCTGTCAAGCCGCTAGCGCGCCAGTTTCAATGCTGATTGTGGAGACCGGACATCGCCTGCCGCACCAGCAGCAGGTCTTCCTCGAATTTTGCCTGCTCTTCGGCCTTTTTGGCGGCATCGGGAATACGCAGCAGATAGGATGGGTGGTTGGTGACAAACAGCGTCGAACCATCGGCCATCTCCAGCGGCGCGCCGCGCAATTTGCCGATGGTGGCCGATTTGCCCAACAGACTCGTTGCAGCCGTCGCGCCCAATGCCACAACGACCCTGGGCTTGACAAAACCAAGCTCGAGATTGAGCCAGAACTTGCAGGCCTGGACCTCACCGCTATCTGGTCGCTGGTGAATGCGGCGCTTGCCGCGCGGCTCGAACTTGAAATGCTTGACCGCGTTCGTGACGTAAACGCGCGATCGATCGATGCCGACCTTTTCCACCGCCCGGTCAAACACCTGTCCCGCCGGGCCGATGAAAGGTTTTCCCGCCAGGTCTTCCTGGTCGCCGGGCTGTTCGCCGACAAACATCACGCCCGCATCGTCGGGCCCTTCGCCGAATACCGCCTGTGTTGCATGCTCGCAAAGCCCGCAGCGGCGGCAGTCCTGCACCGCGGTCCGCGCTGCGGCCAGGCTGGAAAATTCCCGCGCTGTCTCGGCAGCTTCCGGCAGCCGGGCCTGTTGCCGGAGATGGCGCGACGGCGGCTGCGTCGTGGCGCGCTCGATCATCTCTGCCTCCATGCTGCGCGCGTTGCGGATCAGCGGCGCAATCAGCTCTGCCTCGGGCAAGTTCTTCCAGTATTTGACAGGCATTTCCGATTTCATCATCGAAACCTTGAGCCGGGCAGGATTGAATATCGAGGCAAAATAGGTCTTCCAGTCGCCTTCGACTGCATCATCCTGAGGCACATCGCTTTTCTGACCACCCGGCCCAAAAGCGAGGCTTTCGCCATCCCAGAAGGCGCTGCGATAGGGCGTGATGATCGCCCACATCATGCCGTCAAAGCGACGAACGAAAAACGGCGCGGTCATTTCGAGCGTATAATGCTCCGGCTCGAACCACGCGGCATAGCGCTCGAGCCCGCTGTCATCCACGATCGACTTGAAGCGCACGAAGGCCTTCATCTTGTGGCTGTCACGCCGCACCGCAGAGGCCCATCTGGTTAACAGACTGTTAGCATCGAGCGTCGCATCACCCAGCAAATGGTTGTTGGATTGCAGCGCCCAAAGCATACCGTAAAGCACGGAAAACCGCGCCGGATCGGCGTGGCAGATGGCCTGTTGGGCCAGATCGATGAATTGGCGCGGCACCGATCCGACGGGACGGTCGACCTGGGGTAGTGGCGCAGCATCGACATCGTCGAGCAGGCCACCGGCATCACCCAGCATACGCCATTCCACCTGGTCCGGGGATAACCCGGCCGCCAACAGCTGCCGCGCCATGCCGCGCCATTCGGCAAAGTCATTGGAGGAAGCGAGGCGAACGACCTGCATCAGAACAGGCTCAACTGTTCCGGCTGCAGCGTCAGTCTGGCGCGCAGTCGCGCATCATCAGTTAGCCCACCCGGTGTCCAGTCGGCCGCTTCGATGAAGGGCCGGACCTTGTCGATCGTTCCAGCAATGGTTGCGACATCTGAGAGCCGTAGCCGGTGATGGCGGCGGGTCGAGAGAATGCGGTCGACGCTGCGCGTGCCCAGCCCCGGCACCCGCAACAGCATTTCACGGTCTGCCCGGTTCACATCCACCGGAAAACGCTGCCGGCTCTTGAGCGCCCAGGCGAGCTTGGGATCCACCGCCAGATCGAGCAGACCACCCTCCCCGCCCGAAACGATTTCCGGCACATCAAAGCCATAAAAGCGGATCAGCCAGTCGGCCTGATAGAGACGATGCTCCCGCATCAGCGGCGGCGGCTTGAGCGGCAGGCGCGCACTGGCATCGGGAATGGGCGAGAAGGCCGAATAGTACACGCGTCGCAGCTTGTAGCCGGAGTAAAGCCCGGCGGCCCGATTGAGGATCGCGCCATCGTCGGCGGCGTCCGCCCCAACGATCATCTGCGTCGATTGCCCGGCTGGCGCAAACTTGGCCTTTTTAGCCCGCGATTTTTTGTCCGGCGCCGCCTCGTCCAGCTTGCCGCGCACATTGGCCATGGCCGTACGGATTTCACTCGGCTTCTTTTCCGGCGCCAGGGTTTCCAGTCCGATGTCGGTTGGCATCTCGATATTGGTCGACAAGCGATCGGCCCAGCGTCCCGCTTCAGCCAGAAGTTCCGGCGAGGCATTGGGAATGACCTTGAGATGAATATAGCTGGCGAAATGGTGGTCTTCGCGCAGCGAGCGCGCCACCCGAACCATTTCCTCCATCGTGTAATCCGGGGAGCGAATAATGCCGGAGGAGAGGAACAGGCCTTCGATGTAGTTGCGCTTGTAGAAGTCCAGCGTCAGCTGCACGACTTCCTCGACACTGAACCGCGCCCGCGCCACATTGGAAGAGGAGCGATTGACGCAATAGATGCAGTCATAGACGCAGAAATTGGTCAGGAGGATTTTGAGCAGCGAAATGCAGCGACCATCGGGCGCATAGGAATGGCAAATGCCGCTACCTTCAGTCGAGCCGATGCCGCCCGTGCCGGCGCTATTGCGCTTTTCCGTGCCGGAGGAGGCGCAGCTTGCATCGTATTTTGCCGCATCGGACAGGATGGCTAGCTTGCGCCGCAAGGTTAGAGCAGCCATGTTCGTTCCCTTTATGTTCACAAGAAGGGATAACGCGGAATTTGGATTCGATGCATGTCAAAAAGACATGCCTCGGTAATTTGTGATCGTCATCGTTCAAAATTCGACATCAGTCTGTCGGAATTAGCCTGCTGCACAAAGCGAGTGGGCTCAACTACATCTTGAGGCAACAGTAGCGCGATCATCGCGCCGGTTCAGGAGAAACCAGAATGACGCTCGAACTCGGAGGCATCCATCACCTCACGGCGGTCACCGCCGAGGCGAAGAAGAATGTGGCTTTCTATACCAAGGTCCTTGGCATGCGACTGGTCAAGAAGACGGTCAACCAGGACGACACCACCGCCTATCACCTCTTCTATGGCGACGGCGTGGCCTCTCCCGGCGCTGACCTGACCTTCTTCGATTTCGACGCACCGCGTGAATCGCGTGGCAATCACACCGTTGGCCGCACCGGCCTGCGTGTCGCCAGCGAAGAAAGCCTCAATTGGTGGAAGAACCACCTTGGCGAAAACAATGTCAGCACCAGCGCCATCAAGGAACGCAATGGCCAACTGTCGCTCGATTTCGAGGATTTTGAAGGTCAGCGCTTCCGCATGGTGATCGACGCAGCCAACACGGTTATTCCCTGGACCAAGTCCCCGGTTCCGGCGGAGCAGCAGATCATCGGCCTCGGCCCCATCACGCTTTCGGTGCCGCGGCTCGACCGAACCGAGGCCGTGCTGACCCAGGTGATGAACATGCGCAAGGTTCGCGAATACGCCACGACCAGCCACACGCCCGAAACCCATGTGTTTGAAATGGGCCCCGGCGGTCCCGGCGCAGAACTGCATGTCGCCGTCGACCCGAGCTTGCCCATGGCCCGTCCAGGTGCCGGCGGCGTCCACCACGTTGCTTTCCGCACACCGGATCAGGATAGCCTGCGCCAGTGGATCGATCGCGTGACCAAGGCCGGTCTGCGGTCTAGCGGCGAAGTGGAGCGCTTCTATTTCACCTCGCTCTATTTCCGCGAGCCCAATGGCATCCTGTTCGAAATCGCCACTGACGTTCCCGGTTTCACCGCCGACGAGCCGCTCGAAACGCTCGGTGAATCGCTGTCGCTGCCGCCTTTCCTCGAAAGCCGCCGCGCCAGCATCGAAGCCAACCTCAAGCCGTTGGACTAGAACGACGAAGCCCCGGGTTAACCCGGGGCTTTTTCTTCATTCCGCACACGTCCCATCAACCTGGCATTGATCGCTCGCCGTGCCGGGATAGGGCAGCGGCTCGTTGTCTGGCTGCAGCAGGCCGGCGGTCTTGATCAGGCTGATGAACTCGGCGCGGTAGCCGCTGTCGTCTTGACCCTTGCCGGAGCGGGCAAGCTCGGCGATCTGCGCCCAGGTCATATCACCGGCATAATTGCTGCCCTTGAGCTTCTGGCCGAAGGCGGCGACAGCAGCGGCGAAGCGCATGTCGTCGCTAACCTCGCTGATATCGTCATAGACCATGGCCGGGCGCACCGGCACTTCGATCAACTGGCTGACATCGCTTTCCGGCAGCTTGAAGCGCATCTTGAGGAAGGCGAGTTCTTCGCCACCTGTCGCCAGCGGCGGTTCACCCACGCTGTCCGTGGACTGGCCATAGCGCAGCGGATCGACCAGTTCGGCGCCCGAGCCGGCTGGCGTGATCTCGTAGAGCGCAGTGACCGTGTGACCCGCGCCGATATCGCCTGCGTCCACCTTGTCATTGTTGAAATCCTCGCGGTTCAGCGCGCGGGTCTCATAGCCGATCAGCCGATATTCGCTGACCTGGGCAGGGTTGAACTCGACCTGGATCTTCACATCCTTGGCAATCATGTCGAGCGTGCCGCCGATCTCCTCGACCAGCACCTTCTGCGCCTCGCGGAAGGAGGAAATGTAGCTGGCATTGCCATTGCCGTTCTGGGCCAACGCCTGCATGGTCGCGTCATCGAGATTGCCGCGGCCAAAGCCCAGCACAGAGAGGGTAATGCCGCTGTCGCGCTTGATCTTGATGAAATCTTCCAGCGCCTCAGGATCATCGATCCCGACATTGAAATCCCCATCCGTGGCGAGGATCACCCGGTTTGTGCCGCCGGTGACGCGATGGCTTTCTGCCAAGCGATAAGCCGCCGCAATACCTTCGGCGCCAGCCGTGCTGCCACCGGCGTAGAGGTTGTCGAGAGCGGCGAGGATTTTTGCCTTTTCCGTCGCCAC
Source organism: uncultured Devosia sp. (assembly GCF_963517015.1). Lineage (NCBI taxonomy): Bacteria > Pseudomonadati > Pseudomonadota > Alphaproteobacteria > Hyphomicrobiales > Devosiaceae > Devosia > uncultured Devosia sp. Next base: position 1,177,031 of record NZ_CAUQDV010000001.1, on the reverse strand, counting down.
GGTCGGCTCCAGCGCGACGCCCGCCGAGCCGGCATAGGTGACGATGGAAATCGTGTCATTGTCGGAGAGCTGGTCCAGAAGCAGGCCAAAGGCGCGCTTGAGCAGCGGCAGCTTGTCGGGCTCGTCCATCGAACCCGATGTGTCGATCAGGAACACCAGATTGGCCGGCTTGTCCTCTTCGACCGTGGGCACATAGCCCTTGATGCCGATCTGCAGCAGTTGCGTCTTTGGGTTCCAGGGCGTCGGATAGATGCCAATGGTCGGCTGGAACGGTTCGGCAGCGCTGGTCGCGGCCGGGTAGTCATAGGGAAAGTAGTTGATCATCTCCTCGATGCGCACCGCATCGGGTTCGGGCAGATAGCCATCTTCCAGCATGCGGCGCATATAGGAATAGCTGGCTGTATCGACGTCGATCGAGAAGGTCGAGACTGGTTCGTCCACCACCGCCTTGAGCCGCTGCTCGTCGAAGCTTGTGAAACTGTCGCCACTTTCTCGCGTCTGCTGCGCCAGCATCGAAGCCGGCGGTGGCGGCGCATACATCTCGCTTTCCATCAGGGCACCGGCCGGCGCAGGCGCCATCGCCATTGGCGCTTGACGGGTCAACATGGACGGCGCCGCACCGACGGACTGCGCAACGGCAGCATCGGCCGTAGTGGGCGCAGCAGGCATGGTGGTTTGCGGAACCGGCATGGGCTCGGGCATGACCGGCTCGGCCATGACGTCCTGGGCGCGACCATCGGCTTCGGGCGCGGCGGACTTGTCGTCCACGAATGCGGGATTGGCCGGCATGGTGGTGACCTGCGGCTCGATCTCGATGGCCGGTCGCTCGATGGCCACCTGGCTCGGCGTCATCGAGGTGGATGAATAGAGCTGGTAGCCGAGCGGCAGAACCAGCAGGGCAATGGCGGCGGTGCCGACCGGAATACGCATGTCCATGATCTTGATCCCTTTCCAGGATGTGATGATGGACGTGAGACGGCCGCCCCAGAGATTTCCTTTGGGCGTGATCTCAGATTCTTTTTGGGCAGATTCGAAAGCGGCCATGCCGGCCATGAGTGCGCGCTGCTTCGCCTCCGCGCGCGGATCGGGCGTAGTGCCCTTGAGCCTGTTGAATGGATCGTCGTGCATATTGTCGTCGCTCATAGCAGCCCCCTCAGGGTCTTGCGTGCCTCATGCACATGGAAGGACACGGTCGCCTCCTTGATGCCCATGATCTCGGCCGCCGCCGCGTGGCTCAATTCTTCTGCATAGACCAGCAGCACTGCGTCACGCTGCTTTTCCGGCAGGGTCCGCACCGCGTTCCAGAGCTGGCCATTGGTCGCCGCCTCTTCCTGCTCGGCCGGCTGATCTTCCGGCGACACTTGTGCATAGGCATCGACATATTTGCCGCGCCGCTTGCCGGCCCGCTGCAGGTCGCGCACGGCGTTCAGCGTGATGCGATAGACCCAGCTCGAAAAGGCCGAGCGGTGGTCGAACCCCTTGATCGCCGCGCCCAACTTGACGCAGACATCCTGCGCAATGTCTTCGGCATCGGCACGATTGCCGCACCATTTCCAGGCGGTACGGTGGATCAGGTCGTAGTGATCCCCGATCAGCTCGCCAAAGGCCTCCGCATCACCATTTTGCGCCCGCACCACAAGCGCCCGCGTCAAGGCGTGCGTCGGGTCGACCATGGATGCGGCACGAAGGTCCATCACTGCGGCATGCACTCGCCAAGCCTTACTCTGGTGGCCATTGTAGTGCTATGACGCCCTCGCCCAAGGCTTCCTTGGGTCGATTTGCAGATTTATTTCGCGAGGCCGCATGGACGAGAACAAGCAGAGCCCCTTTGCGCTCAACAAGGGCCGCGTGCTCATTCTGGCCCTGGGCGTGCTGATCATCGTCATCGCCGTTTCGACCTGGCATGGCGGCATCAATGCCTATCAGTCGCTGCGCGAAGCCAATGCTGAAGCCACCAGCGCCGCGCCGGCGGAGGCAAACTGACCATGTCGCGCATGGACTGGACGCGCCTGCTCTCCAACGAACGGCTCGGCGACAAGGCCTATCAGGCCAACCCCAATCGTTCGATCTTCGTGCAGGACCACGACCGCATCGTCTTCTCGGCGCCCTTCCGACGGCTGGCCAACAAGACCCAGGTGCAACCGCTCTATGAAAACGACCATGTGCATCACCGGCTGATCCATTCGATCGAAGTCTCGAGCGTGGGCCGGTCTCTGGCCATGCGCATCGGCCAGTGGCTGGTCGAGAAAAAGGAAATCGACGTCACGCGCATGCATGACCTGGCCGATATCATCCAGGCGGCCTGCGTCGCCCATGACATCGGCAATCCTCCCTTCGGCCATTCCGGCGAAGACGCCATGGGCTCCTGGTTTGCCGAGCACTTCGCCAATGGCCGCGGACCGCTTGCACAATTGTCCGGCGAACTGCAGCACCAGTTCAACGCCTTCGAGGGCAATGCGCAGGGCTTCCGCATCCTGACCCGGCTTGAGATGTATCGCGGCGAGGGCGGCATGCGCCTCTCCAAGGCGACATTGGGGGCCTTCACCAAATATCCGGTGACCGCCGCCGACCGCATCGGCCTGCCCAATGATTACATCGGCCTCAAGAAATTCGGCGTTTTCAACTCGGACCTTGGTCAATTTGCCGATGTCGCCCAGGGGACCGGCCTGCTCGAACGCGACCGGCACTGGAGCCGCCATCCGCTGGTCTTCCTGATGGAGGCCGCCGACGACATAACCTACAATATCGTCGATCTCGAAGATGCCTTCACCACGGGCGAGCTGACCCATGATGCGGTGCACCAGATCCTGATCACGCTCGGCCGGCCACCCAGCTCGACGCCCCACGACATGACCCAGGCCGAAGACATCGCCCGGCTGCGCGCCCGCACCATCGGCTATGCCATCGACGCCTGCGTCGATGCCTTCATCGAAAACTACGATGCCACCATGACCGGCGCCTTCTCGGGCGATCTGGTCGGCGCCAGCGGATTAGGCAAGGGTTTTGCCGAAATCCGCAAGCTGGCACGGGAACGCATCTTCACCGCCTCGCGCAAGACCGAGCTCGAGGTTTCCGGCCGCCGCATCATCGCCAATGTGCTCAATGGTATCCTGCCGGTCTATGAGGAGGTGGCGGGCAAGAACTGGCAGTCCGACAACCTGTCGAACCGCTCGCTCCAGCTAATCCGCGCGCTCTCGCTTGACCTGCGCGACGTCAAGGACGCCGAAAGCGCCCTGCACGCCATGGCCGATTTCACTTCGGGCATGACCGACCGCTATGCCCTGCGCATCTCCCGGATGCTTTCAGGCACCTAGGCTGCCGCGAACACCTGAGGCACGGCTTCGGCAATGAAGCCGCCGCCCCAGACTTCCGAGGTTGCGGTATCATCTGCGTAGAACACGCAGGCCTGGCCGGGCGAGATCCCATATTCGCCCGAAACGAGGGTGACGAAAACATCGTCGCCCTGCATCTGGATCACCGCCGGCTGCGGCCCGCGCGTCGAGCGCACCTTGACCTCGACCGGCGCACCATTGCCCGCTGACAATTCGCGCAGCGGCTCGGCACCCAGCCAGTTCACATCGCGCAGACGCACCGTATGGGTCTTGAGCGCCTCGCGCGGACCGACGATGACGCGGCCAGTCTTGTGCTCGAGCTTGACCACATAGAGCGGCTCGCCCGCCGCGACGCCCAGACCCTTGCGCTGTCCGATCGTGTAATTGACGATGCCCTCATGCTTGCCCAGCACGCGGCCATCGAGATGGACGATCTCGCCCTCCGCCACCGCCTCGGGATGCATCTTGCGGATGATGTCGGCATATTTGCCCTGCGGCACGAAGCAGATGTCCTGGCTGTCGTGCTTTTCGGCAATCTCGAGCCCCATCTCGCGCGCCAGCTCGCGCACTTCGGCCTTGCCCATGCCGCCCAGCGGGAAGCGCAGGAAGTCGAGCTGGCTCTGCGTGGTGGCGAACAGGAAATAGGTCTGGTCGCGCTCGGCATCGACCGGACGGAACAGCTGGCGGCGGCCATCTTCGCCGAGGCGCGACTGCACATAATGGCCGGTGGCCAGCACATCGGCGCCCAGGTCCCGGGCCACTTCCATCAGGTCGACGAACTTGACCGACTGGTTGCAGGCAATGCAGGGCACCGGCGTTTCGCCCTGCTGATAGGCATTGGCGAAAGGCGCAATCACCGAGCGCTTGAAGCGCTCTTCATAGTCCAGCACGTAATGGGGGATATTGAGCGTGGCCGCGACGCGGCGCGCATCATGGATGTCCTGCCCCGCGCAGCAGGCGCCCTTGCGGTGCACGGCCTCGCCGTGATCGTAAAGCTGCAGGGTTACGCCGACGACGTCATAGCCTTGCCGGGCTAGAAGGCCTGCAACGACCGAGGAATCCACGCCCCCAGACATCGCGACGACGACGCGCGTGTCTTCAGGACGCTTGGCAATATCAAGCGAGTTGAGCATCTTTCTCTCATCCGGTTGGGTTCAAGGGCCAGCGGATAACTGTAGGTTGCCGGTCATACAGCTTCGGCGCCCAACCCGCAACAATTGCCCGGCAGCTTTTGCCGCCTTGCCGCGCACTGCCGGTCTGTGACAGTGGGTATGAGTTCTTAGACCGCTGATTTCACTGTAGTTTCGTCGTCGATCACAACTTGGCACCGGCCTTGCATTGTCTGGAGCGGATCAGTCTCTTTCGATGGGGCCGCGTACTTGGCAACTCAACTCAACATCACGGGCAATTCGACAACCAATGTCGGCTTCGGCAAAGGTTCAAACGCTGCCAATGTCCAGGACAAGGGCAAGGACGTCTTCGCCGCCCTGCTCGGCGTTGTTGCGCCAAAAAACGAGCCGGTCACCCGGACGGAGCCTGTCGAGAAGAGCCAGCCCGCCAATACCAACACCACGACGACCAGCCGCAGTTCGGATAGGTCCGTCGAAGTCGCATCCAGCAACAAGCAGCACGACAAGCCTGAGAATCCGGACCCGGTTGCTACACCCGTCGATGCCCAGGCCCCGATCCAGCAGGTCGAAGCCGAAAAGCCCAAGCTGACCGAACTGGTCGAAGGTCTGGCTGACCTCAAGGCCAAGCTCGACGCCGGCCAGCCGCTCAGCGAAGAAGAAACAGCTCAGCTCGACGCGCTGCTGACCGATCTGGCGCAGGCGCTCGGCGTGGACCTGTCCGTCATGCCTTCGGCCGACGAACTGGCCGCCATGGTCGCCAATGCCTCGGCCGATACCGCGCCCGATAACCTGACCAACAAGCTGACCGAAGCCTTCGGCCCGCTGGCTGCAACCCTCGCCGGTCATACCGAGCCCAATGCCAGCGCCGACTTCTCGGCCCAGATCAAATCCGTCAGCGACAAGCTGGCCGCCATTCTGGCCGCCCTCAATGAGGGCGACGTCAACCCCGATGCGCTGGCCGAAATGGACAGCGAGCTGACCTTTGACGCCGAGTTGCAGGCTGCGCTGGAACGCGCTCTCAAGCCCACAGTCGTTGATGCTCCCGAGCCGATGCTTGCCAAGCCATCGCTTGACGTGACCGAAACGGAAGTCACCACCAAGACCGACACCACCGTCGCGACCGATCCCGCCGACGATGTCGCCAAGGCCGCCGAGCCTGAACTGAAGGTCCAGCCGACACGTGAAGGCCAGGACAAGTCCAATAGCGGCAGCGAGCAAAAGACCGACGACCGCAAGCCGGTCGAAACCAAGCCCGACGCCAAGCCGGTTGCCGGCGCGGCCCAGGGCGCGACCGACCAGCAGGTCGACCCCGCCGCAACCACCCAGCCCGTCCAGCAGGCTCGCGTCGATATGGTTGCCGCGCCGCGCGTCGTGCAGGCCGGCTACCAGACCAGCCAGCAGCAGCTCAATCTGCCGCAACTGGCCTTCGAAATGGTTCGCCAGGTGTCCGAGGGCAATACCCGCTTCCAGATCCGCCTCGACCCGGCTGACTTGGGCAAGATCGACGTGCGCCTCGACATCGATGCGTCTGGTCAGGTCAATGCGCGCCTGAAGGTCGAAAAGGCCGAAACGCTCGACCTGATGCAGCGTGACCAGAAGGCATTGGAACGCGCCCTGCAGCAGGCGGGTTTGGATAGTTCCAAGACCAATCTCGAATTCTCGCTGAAGCAGAACCCCTTCAGCGGCGGCGATCAGGGCCAGAACGGCAGTGGCGCACGCAATCCGATTTTTGCTGGTGACGCAGACGCCGATGAGGCCCCGCTGCCCACCGTCAACCTCTACCGCGGCAATCTGAGTGCCAGCGGCGTCAACATCATCGCGTAAGGAGTAGGTGCCATGGCTGTCAGCGGTGTTTCCAATACCAACACAACCACCAGTTCCATCGATACGTCGCGCGCCACCATCGCCGACAATTTCGATACGTTCCTGTCGATCCTGACCACTCAGCTCAAGAACCAGAACCCGCTCGATCCGCTGGACACCAATCAGTTCACCCAGCAACTGGTGCAGTTCACCGGTGTCGAGCAGCAGCTCAAGACCAACCAGTTCCTCGAAACGTTGATGCTGTCGAGCCAGAACACGGCAAAGTCCGACGCCGTCTCCTACATCGGCAAGGAAGTGACCTCCAATGGCAAGACCAGTGAACTAACCGGCAGCGAAGCGGCATACTGGGCCTATAGCTCGGCCTCCAACGCCGCCAATGCCACGATCACCATCAAGGATGCGAATGGCCAGACCGTCTATAGCAAGACCGGTCCGATCAATGCCGGTGCCGGTACCTTCCGTTGGGACGGCATTGGCACCGATGGCACCACCAAGCCCAATGGCGTCTATTCCATCGACATCCAGGGCCGCGATGCCAATGGCAAGGAGGTGAAGATTTCCACTGCCTCGATCGGCGTCGTAACGGCAGTCGACTTCACCGGCGACGTACCCGTGCTGACGGTCGGCACGCGTCGCGTCTCGATCACCGACGTCACCGACGTCCGTGTCCCCGACGTGACCAAGCCGCAAACGCCGGCAACGCCTGAAGAAGACAAGGCCACGACCTAAACAGCTGACGTATTGAGAAAATTCCGGAAAGCCGGCTGATTTCACGACCATCTCCGCAGACTTGCGGAGATGCGTCCATGCAGCGCCGGGCACGCGCCAACCAAACCGTCGCGACAGGCAGTTCCAGGCCAGTCAAACTTGAATCAATGCCTTGATATCCAAGACCATTCTTTAACCTGTTGTAAGTTTCCCCTTAGTCGAATTTTAAGGCCGTTGCCCTAGTCTCTCCTCATATGGTCAGGTTTGAGTAGAGAGTAAAATGACCGTACAAATGCGTCCTCGCGTTAAGTACGTTATCGGACCGGACGGAAGTCCGCTCACGATCGCAGATCTTCCCCCGGCCAATACCCGGAGGTGGGTCATCCGCCGCAAAGCCGAAGTCGTCGCTGCCGTCCGCGGTGGGTTGCTCAGTCTCGAAGAGGCCTGTGACCGCTACACCCTGAGCGTCGATGAATTCCTCAACTGGCAGGCCGCCATCGATAAGCATGGCCTTGCTGGTCTGCGGACAACCTGGATCCAGCACTACAGGGAAGGCTAAGCCTTTCTGCTGGAAACGTCAGGCAAGCATTTCAAAGGCCGCGGGTTCGCCCGCGGCCTTTGTATTTTGTTCCGGACTAGGGCGTTTCCGGTCCCATCCAGCGCGTCGCGGCTTCTCGGACCTTTAGCCGCTCATGGTAAGCCGCCACATTGGGCAGGGTCTTTTTCGGTGCCGGCGTCGACAGCCAGCGATGCACCGAAAGGCCAAGCGCGATATCGGCGATGCTGAAACCACCCTCTGCCACGAAGTCCCGACCTTCGAGCCGCGCTTCCAGAATCTCCATCTTCGTGGTCCATTTCGCCATCGACGCCTCGATCTTGCCCTGGTCGTCAAAACCGGGCGCCTTGCGGATCAGCGCGTAGACGGCATAGCCCCAGGCGGGATTGAGCTCGCTTGCCTGCCAGCCCAGCCATTGCAGGGCCAATGCGCGTTCGGCAGGATCTTTGGAAAGCAACTTGCCCTCGCGCAGCGCCAGATGGGTCAGGATCGCATTGCTTTCCCAAAGCGCAAAATCGCCTTCGATTAAAACTGGCACCTGCCCATTGGGATTGAGCGCAAGAAATTCCGCTACATTGGGATCGCGCAGCGGCAGACCCCAGTCTTCACGACTGTAGGTCAAGCCCAGTTCGTCGAGCGCCCACAGCACCTTGCGCACATTGATGGACGTCACCCGTCCCAGAACCCGCATCATGGCTTCATCCTTTTTCAACTTTGGCAGGCAGTTTCTGCCGGAATTTGCAAACTGCAACGGGGAGTTAAGAGATTGTTTACCATCAGGTAGGTAATTTTTGCCCACCGGTCACCGTGCGCGTTTGCCTCGGTATGGCCCTTCTTCGAATTGAGTACCCGGCGTGGAAAACTTCACCAAGCTGATCAACCGCATTGGCATGCCGCGCCTGGCAGCGATGGCGGTCGTCGCCGTCTTGATGCTTGGATTCTTCGGCTTCCTGATCACCCGCGCCCAGACGCCAAACCTGTCCCCGCTCTATACCGGCCTCAGCCTCGAGGATTCCTCGGCCATTGTCACCGAACTGCAGTCGCTCAACATCCCCTATGAGCTGCGTGGCGAAGGTGACACGATTCTCATTCCGCGCGACAGCATCACCACCACCCGCATGACCCTGGCCGGTTCGGGCCTGCCGACCCGTGGCCAGGTTGGTTATGAGATCTTCGACCAGCAGTCGACGCTGGGCGCCACGAGCTTCGTCCAGAACATCAACAATGTCCGCGCCCTCGAAGGCGAGCTGGCTCGCACCATCGGATCGCTGACCCGCATCAAGTCGGCCCGCGTCCACCTTGTCTTGCCCGAGCGCGAACTGTTCCGCCGCGAACGCAACGACCCATCCGCCTCCATCGTCCTGTCGGTGCGCGGCGAACTCTCCAATGGCGAAATCCGCTCCATCCAGCATCTCGTCGCCTCTGCCATCGAAGGCCTGACCCCGAGCCGCGTCTCCATTGTCGACGACCAGGGCAACTTGCTCGCATCGGGCACCGGTGACGATGCCGAAGGCGCGCTTGCTGCCGATGCCGCCGAACGCACCCTGGGCTACGAAAACCGTCTGCGTACCCGTGTCGAGGACATGCTGGCCAATGTCGTCGGCCCAGGCCGTGCCCGCGTCGAGGTCAGCGCCGAACTCGACTACAACCGCTCGACAACCACCGAAGAGAAATTTGATCCCGATGGCCAGGTCGTCCGCTCCAGCCAGTTGCGCGAAACCGAGACCAACTCCACCGGCCAGAATGGTCAGGTGACCGTCGCCAATGAACTGCCTGGCGCATCGCAGAACGCGGGACAGACCGGCCCGAGCGAAACCGGCACCACCAGCGAAGAAGTCACCAACTACGAGATTTCCAAGACCACCAACACGGCCGTCACCGAAGCCGGTGCCGTCAAGCGCCTGTCGGTCGCCGTCGTGGTCGATGGCGTCTATACGACCGACACGGCCGGCGCCACGACCTATGCACCGCGTTCCGCTGACGATGTCGCCCAGATCCTGACCCTGGTCCGCTCCGCCGTTGGCTACTCGGAAACCCGCGGCGACAGCGTCGAAGTGGTCAACATGCAGTTTGCCGAACGGCCGGGCCTGGCGGATGCCGGAACCGATGCGTCGGGTGGCCTGCTGGACTTCACCCGCGACGACCTGATGGATGGCGCGGAAATGGCCGTCACCTTGCTGATCGCCCTGGCCTTGGTGTTCTTCGTCATGCGTCCACTGCTCAAGAAGGCCCTGTCGCCCGAGAGCCAGCCGCTGGCGCTTCCGACCGCTGCTGAAGTTGGTCACCATGGCGTGCTGAGCGCAGACGGCCAGGTTCTGGCTGAACCGGCAGCCATCGACGAACAGCCCCGCGACAAGACACCCGCCTGGGTCGCCAATGCCCGTTCCATGGGCGAAACCCAGCTCCAGACGCTCAAGACCGTCGGTTCGCTGGTCGAAGAAAATCCCCGTCAGGCCGCGCTGATCGTGCGCGACTGGCTGGGTAATGCGGCGGCATAACCGATGGCAGTCGTTCCGCAATCCACCGGCATAGCCGAACCGAATTCGCCCAAGCAGCTCGTGATCGGCGCCAATGCGACCCATCGCGTCCTCTCGGGCGACGAAAAGGCGGCGGCCCTGCTGCTGGCGCTCGGCCCCGACTACGGCAAGCCCATTTTCGATGAGCTGGACGAGCTCGAGGTCAAGACCCTCAGCCGTGCAATGGTGCGCCTCGGCCCGATTACCCAGGAAATGCTGGACGACCTGCTGGTCGAATTCGTCACCACGGTTTCGTCCAACGGCTCGCTTTCCGGCAACACCGACAGCACCGAACGCCTGCTGCTCAGCTTCCTGCCCCAGGACAAGGTCGATTCCATCATGGAAGAGATCCGTGGCCCGGCGGGCCGCAACATGTGGGAAAAGCTGTCCAACGTGCAGGCCGACGTGCTGGCCGCGTATCTCAAGAACGAATACCCCCAGACCATTGCCGTGGTCCTGTCCAAGATCGCCACCGATCATGCTTCCCAGGTCCTGGCCGTCCTGCCCGAGGAACTGGCCATGGACGTCGTGCAGCGCATGCTTGGTCTCGACCCGGTGCAGAAGGAAATTCTCGAAAAGATCGAGAACACCCTGCGCACCGAATTCATGTCGACGCTCAACCATTCCAAGCGCCGCGACAGCCACGAGCAGATGGCTGAAATCTTCAACAGCTTCGATCGCCAGACCGAAGCGCGCTTCATCACCACGCTCGAAGAGCACAATCGCGACGATGCCGAACGCATCAAGGCGCTGATGTTCACTTTCGAGGACCTCGCCAAGCTCGAATCCTCGGCCATCCAGACCCTGCTCACCAAGATGGACAAGAAGGACCTGGCGCTCTCGCTCAAGGGCGCCAATGACGGGGTCAAGGAATCCTTCTTCAACAACATGTCCGGCCGCACCGCAAAGCTGCTCAAGGACGACATGGAATCCATGGGCCCCGTCCGCCTCAAGGACGTCGACGAAGCCCAGGGCCGCATGGTCTCGACCGCCAAGGACCTGGCGGCCAAGGGCGATATCATCATCGTCAAGTCCAAGTCCGACGATCAGATGGTGGCGTAAATGGCTCAACCCGCACGCTTCAAGTTCGATCTGGACATGGGCTCAGGCCCCAAGGCAGCCAATGCCAGCCAGGCACCGGCGCCTGTCGCCACCATGCCGGAGGACCTTGTCGCCCAGCTCATCGCCCAGGCCCGCGAAGAGGCCTATGCCGAAGGCGTCGCCGCCGGCGAACGCAATGCCTCGGCCGTTGCCGCCCAGACCCTGGCGGCCGCCGCCGGAACCCTTGCCACCCAGACCGCCGAAATGGCCGCATCACTGGACGATGCGACCCTCGAACTTCGTCGGGACGCCGTGGAACTCGCCGCCAGCGTCGGCCGCAAGCTGGCTCTGCATCTGCTCGCGCGTTTCCCCACGCTCGAGCTCGATGCCCTGATCGCCGAATGCATGCAGAGCCTCAACGGCGTGCCGCACCTGGTCATCCGCTGCAATCCCGCAATTGCCGATGCCATCCGCGACATTGCCACCGGCCACATGCAGACCTCGGGCTTTTCTGGACGGCTCGTCGTCATGGGTGAACCCGACCTGCGGCTCGGCGACGGGCGCCTGGAATGGGTCGATGGCGGTCTGGTCCGCGACATCGCCGCCGTCTCCAAGGACATCGACAGCAAGATTTCGGCCTATCTCACCGCCCGTACCAGCGGTCAGGCCAAGCAAGAGGAGAGCGGCCATTGAGCGCTTCCGATGACGACATCACCGCCACCGAGGAAATCTCCTTCGAGGAAATGGCCGCCCCTGGACGCAGCCGCGCCCCCGAAAGCCATGTCGAACGCACCGCGGACGACCTCGAAGCCGTCTTCGACGTCCCCGTCCGCGTTTCCGTCGTGCTCGGCCGCACCAAGATGCCGGTCTCGGCGCTTCTCAAGATGGATACCGGCACGGTCATCGAGCTCGACCGCCAGGTCGGCGAGGCCGTCGAAATCTTCATCAACGAGCGCCTCGTGGCGCGCGGTGAAATCGTCCTCGTCGAGAACAAGCTCGGCGTGACCATGACCGAAATCATCAAAGCACAATAAGGGAGGCCAGGATGCGTCTGCTCATCATCGGTGCCCTCGAGGGCCAACTCAGCGAAGCCACCAAGATGGCGATGAATGGCGGGGCCAAGGTTGCCCACGCGCCATCTGTCGAGATCGCCCTGGCGGCCCTGCGCGCCGGACGCGGCGCGGACCTGCTGCTGTGCGACGTAGCCATGGATATCTCGGGCCTGATCGCCGGCCTTGAGGCCGAACGCATCGCCATCCCCGTGGTCGCCTGCGGCGTGGAGGCCAATGCTGCCGCCGCCGTCAACGCCATCCGCGCCGGCGCCAAGGAATATATCCCCCTGCCCCCCGATGCCGAGCTGATCGCCGCCGTCATCGCCGCCGTGACCCGCGAAGCCTCGGACTTCCTGTTCCGCGACCCGGCCATGGAACGCGTCGTCAAGATGGCCGACCAGATTGCCGGCTCCGACGCCTCAATCCTGATCACCGGCGAAAGCGGCACCGGCAAGGAAGTCATCGCCAAATACGTCCACGCCAAGTCCAAGCGCGCGGCCAAGCCCTTCATCTCGGTCAACTGTGCGGCCATTCCCGAAGCCCTGCTTGAATCGGAGCTCTTCGGCCACGAGAAAGGCGCCTTTACTGGCGCCGTGGCCCGCCGCATCGGCAAGTTCGAGGAAGCCTCGGGCGGCACGCTGCTGCTCGACGAAATCTCGGAAATGGACATCCGCCTGCAGGCGAAGCTCCTGCGCGCCATCCAGGAACGCGTCATCGATCGCGTCGGCGGCGGCAAGCCCGTGCCAGTCGACATCCGTATCCTCGCCACCTCCAACCGCAATCTCAACGAAGCCGTCCGCGAAGGCCAATTCCGCGAGGACCTGCTGTTCCGCCTCAATGTGGTGAACCTCAAGCTCCCGGCCCTGCGCGACCGCCCCGGCGACATCTCGGCCCTCTCCGAGCATTTCGTGGACAAATATGCCAAGGCCAATGGCCTGCCGCCTCGCAGCCTGTCGGCCGAGGCTCGCGAAGCCCTGCTCAAGGCCCCGTGGCCCGGCAACGTCCGCGAGCTGGAGAACACCCTCCATCGCGCCGTGCTGCTGTCATCGGGCGATATCATCGGCCCGGACGCCATCGTCCTGCCCGATGGAATGGGCCTGGTTGAAGCGGCATCGACCAATTCGCTCTCTGCCCAGCTGGCCCAGACCGCCCAGACCATGTCCGCGGCCCTGGTCGGCCGCACCGTGGCCGATGTCGAGCGCGATCTTATTCTGGATACACTCGATCACACCTTGGGCAACCGCACCCATGCGGCCAATATCCTCGGCATTTCGATTCGCACCCTTCGCAACAAGCTCAACCAGTATTCGGACGAGGGCACCCATGTCCCCGACCCCGGCGAGCGCCGCAGCGTCGCATGATCTTTGGAGTCTGAATGACCGACCTGCCCGGCAATAACGCGCGCCCCGCATTCAAGGTACCCACGACCGCTTCGGTCCTGGACCTCCTGCGCTCGGGCGACATTGCGCTTGCCGCAGGCGTCATGGGGCTTATCGTCATCCTCATCGTGCCACTGCCGCCACTGCTGGTGGACGTGTTGCTGGCGATCTCCATCGTTTTCTCGGTGATGATCCTGATGACGGCTCTGTTCATCCAGAAGCCGCTCGAGTTCTCGTCCTTCCCGACAGTGCTGCTGATCGCCACCATGCTGCGTCTGGGCATGAACCTGGCCACGACGCGCCTGATCCTCAGCGAAGGTCACACCGGCCACAGCGCTGCCGGCCACGTCATCGAAGCCTTCGGCAATTTCATCACCCGCGGCAATTTCATTATCGGTACGGTGATCTTCATTATCCTCGTGATCGTGAACTTCATCGTCATCACCAAGGGTTCCGGCCGTATCGCCGAAGTGGCCGCCCGCTTCAGCCTCGACGCTATGCCCGGCAAGCAGATGGCCATCGACGCCGATCTTTCGGCCGGCCTGATCGACGAAGATACAGCCAAGAAGCGCCGTGCCGAACTCGAAGGCGAAAGCGCCTTCTTCGGTAACATGGACGGTGCTTCCAAATTCGTGCGCGGCGACGCCATCGCCGGCCTGATCATCACCTTCATCAACATTTCTGCCGGCATGCTGATCGGCATCATGCAGCAGGGCCTGAGCTTTCAGGAAGCTGGCAACGTCTATACGCTGCTGACCATCGGTGACGGCCTCGTCTCCCAGATCCCGGCGCTGATCGTTTCGACCGCAGCCGGTATCCTCGTGTCCAAGTCCGGTGTGCAGGGCTCGGCCGACAAGGCCCTCTCCGCCCAGTTCACCGGCTATCCGCGCGCTCTAGGCATGTCCTCGGCCGTGATGGGCGCCCTCGCCTTCCTGCCCGGCATGCCGATGATCCCCTTCCTGGCCCTCGCCGGTGGCGTCGGCTACGTCGCTTGGCGCGCAGCCCAGTCCAAGGATGAGCGCAAAACCCAAGAAGCCGTCGACCAGCTCGCCAAGGCTGCAGCCCAACCCGGCGCACCGGGCGCACCCGCCGCCAATGCCGACGCGCCGATCACCGACAGCCTCAAGATCGACGAGCTCAAGCTCGAGCTCGGCTATGGCCTTCTGAGCCTCGTCAAGGAAGACGAGAACGGCTCGGATCGCCTGACCGAGCAGATCAAGGCCCTGCGCCGCCAGCTCGCGGTCGAACTCGGCTTCGTCATGCCGCCCGTCCGCATCCTCGACAACATGCAGCTCGACCCCAATGTCTACAAGGTCCGCATCAAGGAAGTCGAAGCCGGTGCGGGCGAGATCCATGCCAACCAGCTGATGGTCATGGACCCCTATGGCAACCAGATCGACCTGCCGGGCACCCACACCACCGAACCGACCTTCGGCCTGCCCGCCACCTGGATCGAGCCGGCCCTGCGCGACGAAGCCGAACTGCGCGGCCTCTCCATCATCGATCCCTCGACCGTCATTTCCACCCACCTGACCGAAGTGCTGAAAGCCAATGTCAGCGACCTGCTGAGCTACGCCAATGTGCAGTCGCTGCTCTCCGGCCTGCCCAAGGAACAGCAGAAGCTGGTGGAAGATATCGTCCCCGGCATGATCTCGGTGTCCGGCGTCCAGCGCGTGCTGCAGACCCTGCTCAACGAGCGCATCTCGATCCGCGACCTCTCGACCATTCTTGAAGGCATTGCCGAAGTCGCCGGTCCCGGCCGCTCGGTCCAGACCATTACCGAACATGTCCGCAGCCGTCTGGCGCGTCAGATCTGTTCGGCCAACCTGGGCCCCGATGGCAACCTGCCCCTGCTGACCCTTTCCCCGCAATGGGAACGCGACTTTGCCGAAGCCATGGTCGGCGAAGGCGAACACCGCCATCTCGCCATGGCCCCCAGCCGCCTGCAGCAATTCATTGCCGGCATCCAGCAGGGTTTCGAGCGTGCCGCCCAGGCTGGTGAAATGCCCGTGCTGATCACCTCGCCTTCGATCCGCCCGCATGTGAGATCGATCATCGACCGCTTCCGTCCGCAGACCGTTGTCATGAGCCAGAACGAGGTGCATCCTCGTGTCCGTCTCAAGACGGTGGGGAGCATCTGAAAATGAGCGACGGGCGCAGGTTTTCCGTCCCCGAGCCTGTGAAGCGCCGAGCCATTGCAGAAGGACCGGCCGGTCAGGATTGGCTGGCACGTCTCGATTCAACGCTTGAGGCGCTGGAAGCCAACTGGCAGGTCGAGATCGGTCAGGCGCTCCCCGGCGGCAGCGCCTCCTTTTGCGCCGAGGCTGTCGATAGCGATGGCGAAACCTTCATCGTCAAGGTTGGCACACCCGGCAGCGCCATCGGGCGCCACGAAGCCGACGTGCTGCAGCGCGCGGACGGCAAAGGCTACGTGCAATTACTGCGCCACGACCCCGGCCGTCAGGCCATGCTGCTCGAAAAGCTCGGAGAGCGGCTCGACCTGGTCGATATTCCCTACCAACAGAAAATCGACATCGTCTGCGCCACGCTTACAGACGCCTGGATGCCCGTTCCGCTTGATTCCACCTATGTGACCGGTGCCGAGAAGGCCAATTCACTCGCCACCTTTATCCTTCAGACCTGGGAAAAGCTGGGCCAGCCCTGCAACGCGGATGCGATTGAAACCGCTGCGCGCTATTGCCAGGAGCGTGCCCATCTCTACCGGCCGGAAGGCGCGGTGCTCGCCCATGGCGATCCTCATATCGGCAATCTTCTGGCCGACCCCAGGACCGACCCCATCCGCTTTCGCCTCGTGGATCCCGACGGCCTCGCCGTCGAGCCGGCTTATGATCTGGGTGTCTTGTTGCGCGGGTGGAATGAGGGACTTGAGGGCAAAAACGCCCATAACATCGGCCGCAGCCGAGTACGCCTGCTGACCCAGCGGACCCAGGTCCCGGCCGAGGCGATCTGGCAATGGGCCTATATCGAACGCGTCTCGACCGGCCTGCTTTTGATGGACCTCGGCGACACGGAACAAGGCAAAATCTACCTCCGAACCGCCGAAGCCCTGCTTGTCATCTAGGCTCAGTGGACCGGCAAGCCAGCAGGCGGCACCGGCTGGGTGACCGCAGAGGCGGCCTCGGAACTGTCGAGACCAGCGTCTTCAGCCAGTTCGCTCTCGGCGCGGTGCCAGAATTCCTGGTCACGGCCATCGGGCGAACCGGCCTCGACCCACAGGGCGTAGGCGCGGTCGCGGATATCGTCGTCGCTTGGTGTATGCATGGTAAATCCTCCTCGTATGACGCTTGAACGAGACCGAAGGTCGGAGGTTGCTCCGAAATCTTCGGCTCGCATCGATGTTACGTCAGACTGGGAGACGGCCATATGACTGGCCGAGGGAGCGCGACAACGAGCCGCTGCCGCGCTCCAGGCGGATTAACCCCGCGCCGGAATATTGAGGCCTCGCTGCACAGCCGGACGGGCAAGGCCCCGCTCCAGCCACGCCGGGACATTCTTGAGGCTCGCATAGTCGACGATCTCGCCGGCGCCATAGAAGCCGATCAGATTGTTGACCCAGCCCAGCGTGGCGATATCGGCTGTGGAATACTCGTCCATGATCCAGTCGCGACCTTCGAGCCGCGTTTCCAGCACGCCCAGCACACGCTTGGATTCGGCCGCGTAGCGATCGCGCGGACGCTTGTCTTCGTAGTCCTTGCCGGCGAATTTGTGGAAGAAGCCGAGCTGGCCGAACATCGGCCCGATGGCAGCCATCTGGAACATCACCCACTGGATGGTCTCGTAGCGCTTGCCGGCATCGGCGGGCAGGAACTTGCCGCTCTTCTCCGCTAGGTAGATCAGGATCGCACCGGACTCGAACAGCGCCAGCGGCTTGCCGTCCGGCCCATTGGGATCAAGGATCGCCGGAATTTTGCCATTGGGATTGAGCGCCAGATATTCGGGGCCCCAAGTCTCGTTCTTCATGATGTTGACGGCATGCGGCTCATAGGCCAGCCCCGTCTCCTCGAGCATGATGGATACCTTGACCCCATTGGGCGTCGGGAAGGAATAGAGCTGGATCACATCGGGATTGGCCGCGGGCCAGATTTTGGTGATCGGAAAGCTCGAAAGATCGGCCATAGTCTATCGCTCCATGAATGCGAGGCGGGCGCCGAGCAGCACGAAGGCGCCGGCAAAGCTGCGACGCATCCATAGCATGATGGCCGGCTTGGTAATCACCTGGCTGCGCAGGGCAGCAGCGAACAATCCGTATAGCGCGAACACCACAAAGCTCATCGCCATGAAGACCCCGCTGAGCTCCAGCATGCGAACCAGGGCGTTGGGCGCTTCGGCCGACACGAATTGCGGCAGGAAGGCAAAAAAGAAGATCGACAGCTTGGGATTGAGGATGTTGATCAGGATGGATTCGACGATCACCCCGCCTGCCGATTTCTGCGCGACTTCGGGCTCGACGCTGAACGAACTTGTGTCGCGCAGGGTGGCCCAGGCCATGTAGAGCAGATAGGCGACGCCCAGATATTTGATGATCTCGAAGGCCAGCGCACTGGCATGCAGGATCGCCGCCAAGCCGGTGATTGCTGCAAGCATGTGCGGCAGCGTGCCCAGCATGCAGCCAAACGCCGCCCAGATGCTGGCCTTGGCGCCACGGCTCAATCCAGCAGCGATCGTATAAAGCGCACCGGTGCCCGGCGAGACAACCACGACCAGCGTCGTGATGAAAAATTCAAGGCTCAAGATCCGGCTCCAGTTCTGCAAGCTGGGCCTTGGTCTATCCGTTGGACAATTTCTGTACAAGCCAGACCGATAGCCGGAACGGGCGCCTGCCTCGCGCATTACAATGCGGCGGAACACCGGGGCTGGCGTCATGAAACTTTTCGTCTGCGACCATTGCGGCAATACCGTCTATTTCGAAAACGCCACCTGTGAACGCTGCGGCCACCAACTTGGTTACCTGCCCGAAAAGAACGCCCTGGTTTCGCTGGTGGAAGACGGCGGCCTTTGGTCGAGTCCGGCCTTTCCGGACGACGCCTATGTGTTTTGCGAAAACACCCACCACGGCGCCTGCAACTGGCTGATCCGCGCCGTACCCGGCGGCGACATCTATTGCGCCGCCTGCCGACATAACGAAACCATCCCCGACATATCCGACCCGCTCAACCTGGCCCGCTGGCAGGTGATCGAGCGCGCCAAGAAGCGCCTGTTCTATTCCCTGCTACGCCTCGACCTGCCGCTCGAAACCCGTCTCGAAGACGCCGTGCATGGTCTGGCATTCCGTTTTCTCGCCGACCTGCCGGTAGCGGACACTCCCGTCATGACCGGCCACGACAGCGGCATCATCACCATCGCCCTGGTCGAGGCCGACGATGCCGAACGTGAGGCGCGTCGGACCAGCATGGGCGAACCCTATCGCACCCTGCTCGGCCATTTCCGCCACGAGATCGGGCACCATTACTGGGACCTGCTGGTCGATGGCACGCCCCACCTCGACCAGTTCCGCCAGCTCTTCGGCGACGAACGCGCTGACTACGGCCAGGCCTTGCAGCACTATTACGCCAACGGTGCGCCCATGGGCTGGGAGCAGCATTTCATCAGCGCCTATGCCACGGCCCATCCCTGGGAAGATTTCGCCGAGACCTTCGCGCACTATCTGCACATCACCGACACGGTCGAAACCGCCGCCACCTATGGCTTGCGGGCCCGGCCCAAAACCATGGACGAAAACCTCGTCGTCGCTCCGGTGACCTTCGATCCCTATATGGAGCCGGACTTCGCGGTTGCCATCGACCACTGGATTCCCTTGGCGAGCCTGCTCAACAATCTGAACCGTGCCATGGGTCACCCTGACGCTTACCCCTTTATCCTGACCCCGCAGGTGATCGAAAAGCTCGCCTTCATCAACAGCCTCGTCCACGCTGCCCCGGTGCTCGAGCAACTGGCAAAGCTGGACCAAGCATCTGCCGGATGACAGCCGGCCTGGCGCTGGCTATAGCTCGTGCCATGCAAACCACTATCCTGATCGTCCCGCCCTTTTCCACTCTGTGCAACGCCGCCTTCGCACTGCGCCGCGAAGTCTTTGTCTGGGAGCAGAAGGTCCCCGAGGAAGAAGAAAACGATGCGGACGACCTGACAGCGACACATTTCGTCTCTGTCGAGCAAGGCGAAGTCGTCGGCACCCTTCGTCTTCTCGACAAGCCGGAGCATATCAAGATCGGCCGTGTCGCCGTTCGTCTCAGCTTCCGCGGACAGGGCATCGCCAGGGCGCTGATCCTCGCCGCGATGGACCATGCCAAGGCGCAAGGGCGCGATCGCTTTTATCTCACCGCACAATCCGACAAACTCGGCTTTTACGAGAAACTCGGCTTCGTCGCCTTCGGTCCCGAATTCCAGGACGGCGGCATGCCGCACCGTGCCATGCGGACCTACGATGTCGAGACGGCCACATTAACCAGTTAGCAAGCACTTAAGCCTGTTCGTCGCATTTGCCTGACCGGCCACGAGCGCTGCGCTATTGTCGGCGATGTCGGGGAGACTGCGCGACAAAACGCAGCAGTGTCTTCGGAATAAAACCGCCAGGGAGGCGGAGAAGGCCGGCCTCGCTAACCCGAGAGCCGGCCTTTTCAATTTCAGGAGGAAATCGGTTCGGAACCCTCGGGGGGTCGCCACGTTGGTGAAGCATCAAGGGCCGCACGATGCGCTACCGGCAAGTTTTGCACCATGCGGCCCGTTCACAAAACCAATGAACGAACGAACGGAGCCTATAATGATCCGCACCCTTTTGGCCACTACAGCTCTCGCAGCCCTGCTTTCCACCGGCGCCATTGCTCAGGAAGCCGCGCCGGCTGCCCCTGCGACCACTGAGGCTCCCGCAGCACCGGCTACTGATGCACCGGCAATGGATGCCGCTCCTGCTTCGACCGATGCCGTCACCGGTTCGGACGTCGATAGCGGCGCCATGCAGACCACTGAAGTCAACGAGCCTTGGGATATGTCGGCCGGATATACCGCCGCTGACACCGACAACCTCGGTTCGCGCCTGATCGGCCAGCCGGTCTATTCCTCGGAAGGCGATGACGCCGAAGAAATCGGCAACATTTCCGACCTGGTGTTTGCTGAAGATGGCCAGATTACCGCTGTGGTGATCGGCGTTGGTGGCTTCCTCGGCATTGGCGAAAAGGCCGTTGCGGTTGATTTCGGTTCGCTCGAATTTACCCTTGCTGCCGATAACACCGAGCGTTGGGTCCTCCCCACCACTGCTGAAGCCCTGACCGCCGCTCCGGACTTTGTTTGGGCTGAAGACGAACCGGTTGACGCTCCGGCCGATGCCATGGCCCCCACTGACGGCGGTGCAATGGCTCCTGCCGATCCGGCCGCTGGTGGCGCAATGGCCCCGGCTGCTCCAGCAACCAACTAATCCCTCGCGGATTATCTGTTTGGAAGGGCTGGCCCTCGGGCCAGCCCTTTTTCATGTCCGACCAGGAGAATGCCATGCGCAACCTTGTTTCCGTTTCCATCCTCACCCTGCTGCTGGCATCTCCCGCTTTCGCCCAAGCCGAAGCGCAAGCGCCCGTCCCGACTCCCGCACCGACCACATCGACCCAGCTCGAGCAATCCGGCCTGACCCCGCCCACCGTCACCTCTCAGGGCTATTCGACCAGCGGCCAGGATGTCTTGGTCACCAAGCTCCTGGGTGAGGCCGTGTTTTCGTCGGCTGCAGATGACGCCGAGGAAATCGGCATTATCACCGACATGGTCGTCACCTCTGGCCAGGGCATCTCCGCCGTGGTGCTGAGCGTGGGCGGATTTCTTGGCGTTGGCGAAAAGGATGTCGCCGTCGATTTCGCCCAGCTGACCTGGGCCGAGCGCGAAGATGGCTCGCGACGCTGGGTGCTCGAAACCACCGCCGAAACCCTCACTGACGCGCCCGCCTTCATCTGGGGCGATAGCGAGGAGACGACTGGCGAACCCGCCCTGACGCCTGAAGAAGAAGAGCAGCAGCTCGTCGATGGCGATCCCAATGCCGTGCCGATCGATCCGGCCCTGACCACTGACCAGCCGGAGCGCACCACCATCAACACTCCCGTTGATCGCACCGGCTTTACCGATTTCGACGAACAGGGCCTGTCTGCGGAAGACCTGCGCGGTATTGGCGTCTATGGCCTCAACGATGAGCAGATCGGCACGATCGGCAACATCGTCACCAATCCCGATGGCAGCTTTGATGCGGTCATCGTCGACGTCGGCGGCTTCCTTGGCCTCGGCGCCAAGCCGGTCGCGGTGGCTTTCGACAACCTCTCCTTCTCCGCCGACACCTTCGGCAATCGCTATCTCTTCATCAATGCCAGCCGCGAACAGCTCGAAGAGCAGGTCGAATACGACCCAATGACCTATGATGCCGATCGCGCGGCCCAGCGCATGGTGATCCTGCCCTGACGCCGAGGCGTCAGGGCCATCTCCCTATCGGGCGACGGTGAGGTCCATCACCCAGGTGACGCCGAACTTGTCGCGAACCATGCCATAGAGCGGTGACCAGCCGGCCGGGCCGATCGGCTGGATCACCGTGCCGCCGAGGCACAGCTTTTCCCAATAGCCGTTGACCGCATCTGCATCATCGCCACGCACCGACATGAACATCGGGATCGTGCCGGCGTCATGGTCCATGCGCGACGGCACGTCATAAGCCATCACGCGAAAGCCATCGGCGGACTCGACCTGTCCCCACATAATCTGGTCGGCTTCCTCCGGCGCCTGCACGGCATGGGCGTCTCGATAGCTCAGCAGCATGATCTCGCCGCCAAAAACGCTCTGATAAAACTCGAGTGCGGCCTTTGCCTCGCCGCGAAAGTTGAGATGGGCAGTGGTCTTGATCGTCATGGCTAAGGCTCCTTGTTGCTTGCCGTATGCCCCTGATATAAACCGGCCCAACTGCCAGTTTCCGACAGTTGCCCATGGCCCGTTCCGATCGTCTGTTTCGCCTGCTGCAAGCCATGCGCGTCATGCCCGCGCCGATCACGGCTGCCCGCCTCGCCGAGGAGATGGATGTTTCGCTCCGCTCGCTCTATCGCGACGTCGACAGCCTCCGCGCCGCTGGCGCCCGCATCGAAGGGGAGCGGGGCTACGGCTATCGGCTAGTGGAAGACTATGCCCTGCCGCCCCAGACCTTCGACCGTACCGAGATCGAAGCCATTGCCCTGGGCATGGCGCAAGTCGGCAGCATGGGTGACCCTGCCCTGGCAAAGGCTGCAACGGCAGTTCTCGCCAAGGTCGCCGCCACCCTGCCCGACGGTCGCGAGCAGCAATTGTTCCACGCCATTTCCCAGGTCTATCGTCCCGACGCGCCGCCGGAGCCAAGCTCTATCGCCCTTGTGCGCCAGGCCTGCTGGGACGAGCAGGCACTGGCCATCCACTACACCGACCAGCAGGGTGCCGTGAGCCAGCGCACCATTTTACCGCTCGCCATCATGTATTCCGATCATACATTGACACTCCTCGCCTGGTGCCGCCTGCGCGAGGCCTTCCGCATGTTCCGCCTCGAACGGATCGGCCACGCCGAAGCCACGGGCACCAGCTTCCGTCCGCGACGGGCGAGCCTGCTGCGCGATTATCTGGCAGAACTGCGCGCCCGGCCGCGCTAGACCGCGATTGCCCCTTACCCACCATGGATAAATGTCGCAGGATGGCGCTGAACCCTCAGACGCATCAATGCGTTGCTGGCCAAGCCATTTTCCGGGATTTGCCAAGTGCATAGCGAAGCCAGCGTCACGCTCCTCCTGCAACAGATGTTCGAGCAGGCCCCCACTTTCATGGCGCTGCTGCGCGGGCCCGAGCATCGCTTCGAGCTGGCCAATCCGAGCTATCGCAAGCTGGTCGGTGGCCGCGAGGTCATTGGCATGACCGTGGCAGAAGTCCTGCCCGATGCTGCGGCGCAGGGCTTTGTCGACATTCTCGACCGCGTCTATCGCACGGGCGTGCCCTACACGGCCGAGGGCGCGCCGATCGCCCTGCGCGCATCTCCCGACGCACCGGTCACCGAGCATTTTCTGGACTTCGTCTATCAGCCGCTGCGCGGGCCCGACGGCGAAGTGAACGCCATCTTCGTCGAGGGTGCCGATGTCACCACCCGCAAGCTCGCCGAGCGCGAGCGCCGCGAAAGCGAGGCGCTCTACAAGGGTCTGTTCGACGCCATCGACGAAGGCTTCTGCATCATCGAATTCTTCGACGGCCCGCATGGTCCGAACAGCGACTATATCCATGTCCAGGCCAATGACGCCTATGCCCGCCATGCCGGCATTCCCAATGTGGTCGGCCAGAAGCTGCGCGAAATGGTTGGTGACGAAGCCGACGCCTGGGTCGCCCGCTATGGCGCCGTGTTGCGTACTGGCGAACCCATCCGCTTTCAGCAGGAACTGGTCGCCACCGGTCGCTATCTCGATCTGGCGGCCATCCGTATCGGACCGGCCAGCCAAAAGCATGTCGCGGTAATCTTTCAGGACATCACCGCCCGGCGCCAGGCCGAAATTGCCTTGGCTGAACTCAACGCTACCCTCGAACAGCAGGTGGCCGAGCGCACCGGCGAACTGATGGCGGCCGAGGAATCCCTGCGCCAGGCGCAAAAGATGGAGGCCGTTGGCCAGCTGACCGGTGGGCTCGCCCATGACTTCAACAATATCCTCGCCGGCATCAGCGGCAGCCTCGAAGTTATGTCCACCCGCCTCGCCCAAGGCCGCGTCGGCGAATTGGACCGCTATCTCAATGGCGCCATGTCGGCCTCGCGCCGTGCCGCAAGCCTCACCCAACGCCTGCTGGCCTTTTCACGTCGCCAGACCCTCGACCCCAAGCCGCTCAATGCCAATAGCCTGGTCAATGGCATGCTCGATTTCATCACCCGCAGCGTCGGGCCGGCGATCGAAGTTGAAATGGCCGGCGCGGCCGGTCTTTGGACCACGTTTGCCGACGCCGGGCAGCTCGAAAACGCCCTGCTCAATCTCTGCATCAACGCCCGCGACGCAATGCCCGATGGCGGCAAGCTGACCATCGAGACCTCGAACCGCTGGATGGACGAACGCGCTGCACGCCAGCGCGGCATCGAGCCCGGGCAGTATATCTCGCTCTGCGTTTCCGACACGGGCACCGGCATGTCGCCCGAAGTGGTGAGCCGGGCCTTTGACCCCTTCTTCACCACCAAGCCCATCGGCCAGGGCACGGGGCTTGGCCTGTCCATGGTCTATGGCTTTGCCGGTCAATCCGGGGGCGCGGCGCGCATCTATTCGGAAATCGACAGCGGCACGATGATCTGCATCTACCTGCCCCGCCACGCCGGCGAGGCACTGGCGGACGAACCCATGTCCATGCCCGATGCCAATCCCCCGCGTGCCGAAGACAGCGAGACGGTGCTCGTCGTCGATGACGAGGCCCTGATCCGCATGCTGGCTGTCGAGGAACTGCAGGACCTGGGCTATCACGTGCTGGCGGCGGCCGACGGACCCACGGCGCTCCGCATTCTCAACTCGGACACGCCGATCAGCCTGCTGATTACCGATGTTGGCCTGCCCGGCGGCATCAACGGCCGTCAGGTCGCCGACGCGGCCCGCGTCTCGCGTCCGGGCCTCGAAGTGCTGTTCATCACCGGCTATGCGGAAAATGCCGTGCTCAACCACGGCCATCTCGACGCTGGCATGCATGTCATGACCAAGCCCTTCCAGATGGACGCCTTCGCCAAGCGCGTCAAAAGCCTGATCACCAGGGGCTAGAATGAAAACGGCGGGTCCGAAGGGGCCCGCCGTGTCTCGATTATTCTGCCGGTTGCGGCCGCATGTCGCCGTCGACCACCGGCGCCTTGGGCGCATTGCCGCTCAGCGCAGCACGCATCTGCTCTTCGTCCAGCTCGCCTTCCCAGCGGGCAACGACGAGACAGGCGACGGCATTGCCGACGAGATTGGTCAGCGCCCGGCATTCCGACATGAAACGGTCGATGCCTAGGATCAGCGCCATGCCGGCGATCGGCACGGAGGGCACAACCGACAGCGTCGCCGCCAGAGTAATGAAGCCGGCACCGGTGATGCCTGCCGCGCCCTTGGAGCTCAGCATCGCAACCAGCAGCAGCACGATCTGTTCCCAGAGCGACAGCTCGATGCCCGTCGCCTGCGCGATGAACAGCGCGGCCATGGTCATGTAGATATTGGTGCCATCGAGATTGAAGGAATAGCCGGTCGGAATGACGAGGCCCACCACCGACTTCTTGGCGCCGGCGGCTTCCATCTTCTGCATCAGCGTCGGCAGCGCCGCTTCCGAGGAAGACGTGCCCAGCACCAGTAGCAGCTCCTCGCGGATATAGCGGATCAGCGCGAAGATCGAGAAGCCATTGTACTTGGCGACAGCGCCCAGGATCACCGCGACGAAGAAGAAGGCCGTGGCATAGAACGTGCCGACCAGCAGCGCCAGGTTGGCGATCGAGCCGATGCCATAGCGGCCGATAGTGAAGGCCATGGCGCCAAAGGCACCGATCGGGGCGAACTTCATCAGCATGGAGACAATCTTGAAGACGGGCGCCATGACCGCCTGGAAGAAGTCCAGTACCGGCTTGCCGCGCTCACCCACCGACGACAGCGCAATGCCGAACAGCACCGCGATGAACAGAACCTGGAGGATATTGCCCTCGGCCAGGGCGCTGACCATGGTCGCGGGGATGATCGACATCAGGAAACCGATGATGGTCGTCTCATGCGCCTGATCGGCATAGCCCTGCACTGCCGACTGGTCGAGCGTCGCCGGATCGATATTGAGGCCGGCGCCGGGCTGGACCACATTGGCCACGATCAGGCCGACGATCAGCGCCAGGGTCGAAAAGGTCAGGAAATAGATCATCGCCTTGCCGACGACCTTGCCCACCTTGCCCAGGTCGCTCATGCCGGCAATGCCGGTGGCGACGGTCAGGAAGATGACAGGCGCGATGATCATCTTCACCAGCTTGATGAAGGCATCGCCCAGCGGCTTCATCTCGGTGCCGATGGCCGGCCAGAAATGGCCCAGCGCAATGCCGATGATGATGGCGACAATCACCTGCACATAGAGGTGCTTGTAGAGCGGAATTTTCTGGGCCGGTGCACCGGCCGTCTGCGGAACCAACAAGGTCTCACTCCCCGATTATTCGGCAGCGTTGGATGCCGCTGCCTCTGGGGCCGTGAATTGCAAGGGCTGTGCCACATCAGGCCGGCCAAGCTAGGGCACTGAATCTGCGCCGCAATTTCGCCGCATGCGTTTCAAATGCATTGCGACTTGTGCGTTCAACCACACATGTGACTTGCTAATTGTGCGCAAATCCGCACAAAATCTGGAATGACGACCTTCCTGCGAACCCTTCTCGGCGGACAGCGACGCCCTTGGCTGATCCTGGCTGCGCTCTGCCTTGCGCTGGGCGTGCTGCTGGTCGTCGGGGCTGATCGCTATGCGTCAAGTCAGGCCGATGCTGCGCTGCTGGCCCGGCTGCGCGCCGCCGCCAATCTCCAGGTCTCGGCGCTGACCTCCGCGCTCGACAAGCAGCGCGCCGTGCGCTTCGTCATCGCCCGCGACGCCGATGTCATCACCACGCTCGCCGCGCCCGACTATGCCGCCCTTGGTCGGCTCAATGAAAAGCTCGAGACGCTCAATGCAGGCGCCGGCGCCAACGTCATCTACATCATCAATACCGATGGCATTGCGGTAGCCTCCAGCAATTTCCGGGAAGAGAAAAGCTTCGTCGGCAACGACTACAATTTCCGCGCCTATTTCAACGACGCCATGGCCACCGGCACCGGCCAGCTCTTTGCCCTCGGCTCGGTCAGCCGGCAGCCCGGCCTCTATATCGCCGAGCGCATCCTTGGGCCCGATGGCCCGCTTGGCGTCGCTGTGGTGAAGCTCGAATTCGACGCCTTCGAGACGATGTGGGGCGCCGAAGCCAGCGACACCTACGTCATGGACAGCCGCGGCGTCGTCATCCTCTCCAGCGTTGCGCCCTGGCAATTTTACGTGCAGCGCGCCCTCTCCCCCGGCGAGACCGCCACCCTGCGCGACAGCCTGCAGTTTGGCGAAGCGCCGCTGATCCCGCTGCCGGTGACGGTCACCGGACAGGCTGGCAGTGGCGAGCTGGTAGCGGTCACGCTGCCTAGCGCGCGGCGCGATGTCGAAGCCATCCGCACCGCGGCCGACGTGCCGGGCACCGACTGGACGCTCTTCGCCTTCTCTCCCGTCGCCGAAACCCGGGCAACTGCCATCAGCTCAGCGCGCGCGGTGGGGCTATTATCCCTGCTCGTCGTAGCAACCGGCGCCGCCTTGCTTCTTGCCTATCTGCAGCGCAATCGTCAGGCGCAGGCTCGCATGCAGGCCGAAAGCGCCCGGCTCGAACTGGCCGTCGCCGCCCGGACCCGTGATCTCGTCCAGGCACTGGATGATCGCCAGCAGGCCGAGGCCAAGGCCGGCCGCCTGCGTGACGACCTCGCTCAGTCCAACCGTCTCGCCGTCCTCGGCCAGATCGCCGCCGGCGTCGCGCACGAGATCAACCAGCCGCTCGGCGCCATCCGCGCCTATGCCGAAAACGGCCGCGTCCTGGCCGATAAGCAGGATCTGGCAGCAGTCGACACCAATCTGGGCTCGATCACCGCGCTGACCGAGCGCATCGCCGCCATCACCGAACAGTTCCGCACCTTTGCCCGCAAGGGCGGCACCAGCGTCGAACCGGTGGATCTGGTTGAAGCCGTCGAAGCCGCCCTCGCCATGCTGCGCCATCGCCTTGCCCGCAATGGCATCGAAGTGCTGTTCACCCCCGCGGACAGGCCCGTGCCTGTGCTGGCCGACCGCATCGGGCTCGAACAGATCATCGTCAACCTGGTGCAGAACGCCATCGAGGCCCTCGCCGAAACACCCCAGCCGGTGATCGAGATCGACCTCGCCCGCACCGCAGGCATGGCGGCACTGACCGTTTCCGACAATGGCCCCGGCATTCCGCCCGGCATCCTCGAAAAAATGTTCGTCCCCTTCAACACCAACAAGCCCAAGGGTCTCGGACTTGGCCTGGTCATCAGCCAGGAGTTGGCCACCAAATTCTCCGGCACGCTCTCAGCCGATGCGCCGCTGCTCGGTGGCGCCTCCTTCACTCTCAGCCTGCCGGTTGCGCCATGAATGATCTGACCACTGAGCTGACCATTGCCCTCGTCGACGACGACGCCGATTTCCGCGCTGCTACCGCGCAGACCATTTCCCTTGCCGGCTTTGCCGTCGAAACTTATCCCGATGCCGCTGCGCTGCTGGACGTCATCACGCCGGATTTTGCCGGCATTGTCGTCTCCGACATCCGCATGCCCCGGATCAGCGGCCTCGATCTTTTCACCCGTCTGCGCGCGCTGGACGAAACCATTCCCGTGATCCTTGTCACTGGCCACGGCGACATCGACATGGCGGTCAACGCAGTGCAGGCCGGCGCCTATGATTTCATCGCCAAGCCCTTGAGTGCCCAGCGGCTGGTCCAGTCGATCCGCCGCGCGCTCGACATGCGTCGGCTGGTTCTGGAAAACCGCGACCTTGCCCAACGCCTCCAAACTGATGATGGCGCGCCTCTCCTCGGCCAGACACCGGCCATGGAACGCCTGCGCCGCACCCTGCGCCAGATCGCCGTCGCCGACATCGACGTGCTGGTCGAGGGCGAAACCGGCTCCGGCAAGGAAGTCGTCGCCAGCGCATTGCACCAATGGGGTCGCCGCGCATCGGCCGAATTCGTCGCCCTCAATTGTGGCGCCCTGCCCGAGACAGTGATCGAAAGCGAACTCTTTGGTCACGAGCCCGGCGCCTTTACCGGCGCCACCGCCCGCCGTATCGGCCGCATCGAGCATGCCTCGGGTGGCACGCTGTTTCTCGACGAAATCGAAAGCATGCCCTTGGCCACCCAGGTCAAACTCCTGCGCGTGCTCGAACAGCGCCGCATCAGCCCGCTCGGCACCAACAAGGAGCGGGACCTGGACCTCCGCGTCATCGCGGCCTCGAAAGTCGATCTCAACCAGGCCTCGCGCGATGGCAAGTTCCGCGAGGATCTCTATTACCGCCTCAATGTCGTCAGCGTTTCTATCCCGCCCCTGCGCGAGAGACGCGACGATATCCCCCTGCTCTTTGCCCACTTTCTCGCCCGCGCCGCCAAGCGCTTTCAGGTCGATGTGCCAGCGGTGAGCCCGATCCTGCGGGATTTTCTCGTCGGCCACGACTGGCCCGGCAATGTCCGCGAGCTTGGCCACTTTGCCGAGCGCTTCACCCTGGGCCTCGAGGTCGACGCGCCCGGCCCACAGCCTGCCGGCGCCTCCAGCCTCCCCGACCGCGTCGCCCAGGCCGAAGCCGCCATCCTGCGCGAAACCACCACCCGCCATGACTGGAACATCGCCGCCTGCCTCGCCGAACTCGGCATCCCGCGCAAGACTTTCTACGACAAGCTCAAGCGCCACGGCCTGAGCCGAAGCCGCTGAAACGCCGTCAGGCGATCGCGCCCTCGAATGCCGCCGCCGCCTGACCGGTCGATGCCGCAGCCTCCCGCGCATAGCGCGCCGGTGACAGGCCAACATCTCGGGTAAAGGCCACGCTGAATGCGCTGGCCGAACGATATCCAACCTGCCGCGCAATCTCGCTGACATTCAGGTCCCGCTTGCGCAACAGATCCTTGGCCAACGCCAGCCGCCAGGCCGTGAGATATTCCATCGGCGCCATGCCGACTGCGCTTTGGAACCGCTCGTGAAAACCCGACCGCGACAGCGCAGCGTCTCTGGCCAGCTCCGCCACGGTCCAGCCGCGCCCGGGCCATGCATGCATGCCCCGGATCGCCACCGCCAGCCTTTCGTCTGATAACCCGCGCAGCAAACCTGGCCGCTCACCCAACTCGACCGAGGAGCGCAGCGCCTCGATCAGCAGCACTTCCAGCAGATGCTGCAACACCACCTCGCGGCCTGGCTTGCTGCCCATCGCCTCCTCGCCCAGCAATTCCATCAACATGGCCAAACGCCGCTCACCCCGCACCACCACCAGCTCTGGCAGCAAGGATGACAGGAGGGTCGCGTCGTCGGATTGAAAGATGCAGTAGCCCACCAATGCGCGCATATCGACCGGCCCATCGACCTTGCCGACGCGATAGCCACCACCCGGCAGGATGACGGGATCGATCACCATGTCGTCCTCGCCACTCTCCGCTTCGCTCCACATCAAAAAGTCCTGCGCGGACGGGATCAGGATGAAATCGCCGGCATTGACCACCACCGCCTCACTGCGCTGATCGCTGTAGCGGAGGCTGCCCTTGAGCACGGCAACATAATAGGGGTTGGGCGATTGCGTACGCCGCACCCGCCATGGACCAGAACCGGTGACGCATTTCGAAAACGGAGCGCCCGGCTGCAGCAGGCCAACAATCTGGGCGAGGGGATCAGCCATTTAGACACACACGAATTTTTCCTGGAGTTTTAGCTATAGAGTGTCCGGCGTCGAGTGACCATCTCCTGCGTGGCCAAACACCAACAGGACCTAGCCATGACTGAAAACTCTCGTATCGCACTCGTCACCGGCGCCAATCAGGGCATCGGCCTACAGATCGCCAGGGATCTTGCAGCCCAGGGGCTGACCGTGCTGCTCGCCTCCCGCAATCTCGAACGCGGCGAGACCGCCGCGAAACAGTTGGAGGGCGATGTCCATGCCATCCAGCTCGACGTCACCGACGGCGCCTCGATCCGGGCTGCCGCAGACCGGGTCGAGCAGCAATTCGGGCGCCTCGACATCCTGATCAACAATGCCGCCATCTCCCGCGCCAACGGCGAGGCCAGCGAAACCATGCAGGACTATATCCTGCGCTCGCGCGCCACGCTGATTTCGGTCGATGAAGTGCGCACCATCTGGGAGACCAATGTCTTCGGCGTCCTCGCCGTAACGCAGGCCTTCGTGCCCCTGCTGCGCAAGTCGGCCAATGCCCGCATCGTCAACGTGTCGAGCGGCCTCGGGTCACTGGCTTTCAACGCCACACCCAATCCGTATCGGTCGACCTTCAATCCAGGCTATGGCGCCTCCAAGACCGCGCTCAACGCCATCACCATGGCCTTTGCCATCGATCTCGAGGCTGAGGGCATCAAGGTCAATGCTGTAACGCCGGGCTTCACCGCCACTGCCCTCAACAATTTCGAAGGCACTGAAACGGTTGAACAGGGCGCCGCCGAAGCTGTGCGCGTCGCGCTCCTTGGCAGCGACGGCCCGACCGGAACCTTCACCGCATCCGTTGGCGAAGTCTATCCCTGGTAAATCCCTCGGTCCGCCGGCACCTGTCCGGCGGGCCCACTGCTCCTACTGCAAGTGAACGCTACGACAGCCGGTTCGGCATCATCTCGTTGGGAAAGCGAGCCACATAGGCGTCAAGCGCCGCACCTGTCACCGGCTTGGGCATGAAATGCGCCCGGCCCGGCAATTGCCCAGGCAGCGGACGGGACACGCCCGACGTCACCAGGATCCGGATATGGGGCCAGACATAGCTCACATGATTGGCGAGCGTCATGCCATTGCGCGAGCCAGGCATCTGCACATCCGTGAGAAGAAGGCTCACCCGCCCGCCCTCATCCTTCAGATAGGCCAGCGCCGCGGCGACGGTATCGGCCTCCGCCACTTCGAACCCCAACTCGTCAAGCATCTCGACCATGACCATGCGGATGATTGGCTCATCATCGACGACCAAAGCGCGGGGAGACGTATCGAGGTTGAATGCTGTACTCATTCTCCCGAAACGCGGAAGCCGAGGCGGAGTTGCACGCCCATGTCGGATCGTCATCCAGGCTGACGGAAATTTTTCGCCATAACGGGGGAACGAAACCCGGCGCGCAGGATTGGCGATAACTGATCAAAGTCCCGGCTCGGCGCTATCATGACCAATCTTCGCATCGTCCCCCCTGCCGCACCCAGCGAGCCAAGCGCCGCCGTGTCTGACATCGAACTGCTCCATGCCATCAGTGTCGATCTGATCGGCGAACAGGACCGTCTGGTGCTCTATGGAAAGATCGTTGACGCTGCCATCGCCATCACGGGCTCCCAATTCGGCACCATGCAGCTGCTGCGTCATGCCGATGAACAGTCCGACAGGGGCCTGCAGCTTCTCGCCTCACGCGGGCTGACACCCCAGGACAGGGCCTTCTGGCAGTGGGTACCACTCACCGCGCACAGCAGTTGCACGGCGGCGCTGAAGTCGGGTCAGCGCGCCATCATTGCTGACTTCGACAGCTGGGACGAAATCGCCGGCACCGAAGACCTTCTGGCCTTCCATCGCGCTGGCATCCGCTCGGCCCAGACCACGCCTCTGCTGTCGCGAGAGGGTATACTTCTGGGCATGATCTCGACGCACTGGAGCCAGCCGCACCAGCCGTCCGAACGCGACCTCCGCCTGCTGGACATTCTGGCCCGCCAGGCCGCCGACCTGCTGGAGCGGACCATTGCCGAAGAAGCCCTCCGTGAACGCGAAAAGGAATTGCAGCAGACCGTCGCTGCCCTGCGCGAGACCGAGGAACTGCAGAAGGTTCTCACCGCCGAACTCGGTCATCGGGTCAAGAACCTCTTTGCCATGGTGACCGCCATCACCTCTCACACCATGCGCGGATCGAGCGACCAACTCCGCGTCCAGACGCTGCAGGAACGCCTCATGACCCTGAGCTCGGCGCATGACATTCTTCTGCAATCGAGCTGGAAAGCCGCGCCTCTGATCGATGTCGTCACCGCCGCCGTGGACGGCGCCGGCGTGTCGGGACGGATCCGGGTGAAGGGTCCGCAGACCACCATCGGCTCCAAGGCCGCGCTCAACGTCGCGCTGCTGCTGCATGAGCTGACGACCAATGCCCTCAAGCATGGTTCGCTGTCCGTCGGTGCAGGCCAGGTGGATCTCACCTAGCGCATCGAAGCAGGCGCGGACAGCGAAATGCTGCGCCTGACCTGGCGCGAGTCCAAGGGACCTGAGGTCATCAAGCCGGTCAGCACCGGTTTTGGTTCAAGGCTGATCAGCGCCGGCCTGAGCGGCTCGGGCGGCGTGATCGTCGCCTACAACCCGACCGGCCTCGTCTGCGAAATCAGTGCGCCGCTCGACGAATTGCAAAGCCTGACCTGACCGACACTGCAAAAACAAAAAGGCCCGCTTGCGCGGGCCTTTCAAATTCTGCTGATCGATCCTACTGCCGCGAGAAGCGCAGGCGGCCGATCTCGTCATACTGTTCCTGCTCAACCTTGAGCTGCTCGGCCGCGTCGCGCTGATGCTCGCGCTGGTCGAGTAGTTCGACCTTCTTGAGGTCTTCCAGAGCTTCGGCTAGCGCGTCCTGCGCCGTCTCCAGCTTGGCTTTCATGTCATTGGCCGAGTTCAGCAGATTGTCGCGGCGGCTGAGGGCCGCCTTGGCAAATGTCGAATAGGCGAAGTGGGCCACGTCCGAAATGCCGGTCTTGGTCTGCTCGATCTCGATCTGCTGATCGAGTTCGGACGCCATGCGTTCGAAATCGGCCACCATCATCTCGATCTGCGCAACCTGACGGCGCTTCTCGTCCACCTGGAACTTTTTGAGCCGAATGAGGCTCTCGCTGCGCGATTTCAAGACCTGTACTCCTTACACACCAAGTCAGCTCCGGGACAAACACACTGTCCCATCAGTCAGCCGCGCCCGCCTGCTCCATGATGCCTCTGAGCATGTCATAGCCCTCGGCAATCGATGTCGTCTCTTCCCGGCTCTGGCCCAAAAAAGCCTCGAATGCCGGGTTGATGGCGATCGCGCGGTCCACTTTCGGATCTGACCCTTTCCGGTAAGCCCCAAGCCGGATCAGTTCCTCCATGTCCGAATAGATGGACATGAGCTCGCGCGCCTTTTGCAGGACCGGCCGGAAATCGGTCGGAACACACCCTGGCATGGTGCGCGAGATGGACCGGAGCACGTTGACGGCCGGGTAACGACCCCGTTCGGCAATCCCGCGCTCCATTACGATGTGCCCATCAAGAATACCGCGCACGGCATCGGCAATGGGCTCATTGTGGTCATCACCTTCCACCAAAACGGTAAATAGACCTGTAATGGAACCGGTTGTAGGTGTGCCCGGACCTGCTCTTTCCAACAGGCGTGGCAATTCGGTGAAAACCGTCGGCGGATAGCCCTTGGCCGTCGGCGGCTCCCCGATGGCAAGGCCGATCTCGCGCTGCGCCATGGCAAAGCGGGTAAGGCTGTCCATCATGCAGAGCACGCGCAGGCCCTGGTCGCGGAAATATTCGGCGATAGACAGCGATATATAGGCTGCCTGCCGCCGCATCAGCGCTGCCTCGTCCGAGGTCGCCACCACGACCACCGCGCGCGCCAGCCCTTCCTCGCCCAGATACTCCTGGATGAATTCATGAACCTCGCGGCCGCGCTCGCCGATCAGCCCGATGACCGACACATCCACATCAGTATTGCGCGCCAGCATCGACATCAACACCGACTTGCCCACGCCCGAGCCGGCAAAGATGCCCATGCGCTGCCCTTCGCAGAGCGTGGTGAACGTATTGAGGCAGCGCACGCCGAGGTTGAGCGGATCGCCCACCCGCACGCGATCATGCGCCAGCAGCGGATCCTGCCGCAGCGGAAAGCCCTTGGCCCCGAGCGGCAACGGCCCCTTGCCGTCCATCGGCTCGCCATTGGCCGTGATCACCCGCCCGAGCCAGCCTTCGGACGGATAGACGGCGCCATCGCTGCGCTGGAACACCGCCCTGCAGCCCATGCGCACGCCACTGAGCTGGCCAAACGGCAGACACAAAGCATGCCCCGCTTTGAAACCAATTATCTCGGCAGCCAGTTGCTCCTCATTGACTGTCTCGATCTGCACCCGGCCGCCCACGCGCAATTCGCGGACCGGCCCGACAATTTCGATAAGGAGGCCCTGAACGGATTTGACCCGACCGAACACCTCGATGTCGTCAATGGCATCAATGGCAGAGATCAGCGCCTTCATGTCGCTCGATTAATCCTTCATGGTCAGACCCGGTTAAGGTTTCCAACCGTTTCGATTCGGAGGCCTTCGCGAATCACAGCGTAACCCATTGTTAAGCAAATGGCGCTATTTGAGGCGTTGGAGCATTCCGTCTGCAGCTTTGCGCCGATCCGGCTCCAACCCCCTGACATCGCCACAATTGCACGAGTCCCCAGAGTCGGTTGAAGGGCTTTCTTAAACCATTTTCTTAAGAAAAATTGATAGAATTAACCCTTAAATTTCAACGACTTAAACTTAATTCATCCTAACGGTATTTGCGTATTGCCGAACCGAATTAAACTTTGTTAACTATTTGGGCTTAGGGTTCAGTCATATCCAGTAGGGTTGGCGTGAGCGGTCCAGGGCTCACGGTTCCAGCAGGAACGAATGACAAGGGGAATATAATGCGGGTACTCCTTATTGAGGACGACAGCGCGACCGCGCAGAGCATCGAGCTGATGCTCAAGTCCGAGAGCTTCAACGTCTACACCACCGACCTCGGTGAAGAAGGCGTCGATCTCGGCAAACTCTACGACTACGACATCATTCTTCTCGATCTGAATCTGCCCGACATGAGCGGCTATGAGGTGCTCCGCACCCTGCGCGTCGCCAAGGTGCAGACCCCGATCCTGATCCTTTCGGGCCTTGCCGGCATTGAAGACAAGGTCCGTGGCCTCGGCTTTGGCGCCGACGACTACATGACCAAGCCGTTCCACAAGGACGAGCTCGTGGCCCGCATCCACGCCATCGTCCGTCGCTCCAAGGGCCATGCCCAGTCTGTCATCCAGACCGGCGACCTGACCGTGAACCTGGATACCAAGACCGTCGAAGTGCAGACCCAGCGGGTGCACCTCACCGGCAAGGAATACCAGATGCTCGAGCTGCTCTCCCTCCGCAAGGGGACCACGCTCACCAAGGAAATGTTCCTCAACCACCTTTATGGTGGCATGGACGAGCCCGAGCTCAAGATCATCGACGTGTTCATCTGCAAGCTGCGCAAGAAGCTTTCCGTTGCGACAGGCGGCAAGAACTACATCGAAACCGTCTGGGGCCGCGGCTACGTCCTGCGCGAACCCGATGCCGACGAAGGCTACAGCGAGAACGTCGCCTAAGCATTGGCGCTCTCGAACAGTTTCAGCCCCGCGTGACACCTGTCGCGCGGGGCTTTTCCTTGTTGCCCGCAACTGAACTTGCTGGTTTCATCCACCCATGAGCCAGCAATCCGACACGCACCGCGCCATCAATACGATCTGGAAGATCGAGCAGCCCAAGCTGGTTGCGACCCTGACCCGCATGATGCGCGACATCACCCTGGCCGAAGAGTTGGCCCAGGACGCCCTGCTGGTCGCGCTCAACAAATGGCCCGAAACCGGCGTCCCCGCCAATCCCGGCGCCTGGTTGATGCAAACCGCCAAGCGCCGCGCCATCGACTATTTCCGCCACCGCAAGATGGCCGCCACCAAGCTCGAGGAAGTCGGCCGCATCATCGAGAACGACGCACCCGACCATGAATCCGCGATCATCGAGGCATTGGACGACGAGGTCGGCGACGACCTGCTCCGCCTGATCTTCACCTCCTGCCATCCCATCCTGCCCGCAGAATCTCGCGTCGCACTGACCCTGCGGCTGATCGGCGGCCTCACCACCGAGGAAATCGCCCGGGCATTCCTTGCCGCCGAGCCAACCATCGGCCAACGAATTGTCCGCGCCAAGAAGACTATCGCCGATGCCGGCATTCCCTTTGAGGTGCCGCGGGGCGAGGAGCGTACCGAACGGCTGGGCTCGGTGCTGGGCGTGCTCTATCTCATCTTCAACGAGGGCTATTCTGCCACCGCAGGCGACGATCTGATCCGGCCACAATTATGCGAAGAAGCCATGCGTCTGGGCCGTATCCTGGCGCGGCTGTCACCCGACGACAGCGAGGTTCATGCCCTTGTCGCGCTGATGGAAATCCAGGCCTCGCGTACCCTCGCCCGCACCGATGCCCAAGGCGAACCCATCCTCCTGCTCGATCAGGATCGTGCCCGCTGGGATCAGCTGCTGATCCGTCGTGGCCTGGCGTCGCTACAGCAAGCCATTGATCTGGGAGGAGAAAATGCGCCCTATGCTCTGCAGGCCGCCATTGCCGCCTGCCACGCGCGCGCCCGCAAAGCCGACCAGACCGACTGGGCCCGTATCGCAACCCTTTACGCCACTCTCGCGCAGCTGACCCCATCGCCAGTCATCGAGCTCAACCGCGCCGTCGCCATTTCCATGGCGCAGGGTCCTGCCGCGGCTTTGGAATTGATCGATACGATCAAGGATAGCCCGGCACTGAAGAACTACCACCTGCTCTATGGCGTACGTGGCGACATGCTGGCCAAGCTTGGCCGGCAGGATGAGGCGATCGTGGAGTTTCGGAGGGCAGCGGAGTTGACGCGCAATGCGCGCGAAAAGGCCTATCTGCTTGGGAGAGCCGAGGAAACCGCTTAGGCGGCCGCAGCTTCGCGCATCTCGAACTTGCTTTCGAGAATATGCCGGTCAAAGGGCTTCATCATATAATCGCTGGCGCCGGCCTTGAGGGCCATGGCAATGGCGCCGATGTCGTTTTCGACCGTGCAATAGACGATATGCGGCTTGTCGCCACCGACGTAAGCCCGCAGCAGCTTTAGAAATTCCAGCCCGCTCATGATCGGCATGTTCCAGTCGAGCAGGATGGCATCCGGCATTTCCTGCCGGCATTTTTCGAAAGCATCCTGGCCGTCTTCGGCCTCGTCGACGATGTAATCCATATCTTCCAGAATGCGGCGCGCGACTTTGCGCACGACGCTCGAGTCATCGACAATGAGACAGGACTTCATGGCCAGACGGCTCCGCAGCAGGGGCTAACGCTCCCTTCGATTGTGCACGGCACATCCTAGGAATTGGTTAGCACACTGCTAGCGTTTGGAATGACCAGATCAGGCCGTCGGCTGTTCCACTGCGCCTTCGACAGGCACCTTGGGCGTCGCGGTCAGGTAGAACATGTCGTTCTCGAGACCAATGTCGATATCCATGTCGGTCATGCGGGCGAGCAGACCCGTGTAGAACGGCTGGATGCCCCGCGCATCGACCGAACCCTCTTCCGGCATGCCCGAGAGCAGACCAGCCGAACCGGACGGCACCAGCGTTTTCTGGCGCTTGTCGGGATCGCTCTTGGAGGTGAACTCGAACTTTTCCTTGCCCGCTTCGCCGTCGATCTTCGCCGTCACCTGGCCACCGCGCGGCACCGAGGTCGCGGCGATCAGCAGCATGTTCATGAACAGCTTGGCCTTGTGCTTGGGCAGAAGGATCAGCGGCACCTGCCACTCAAGGTCGGCCTTTTCGATCTCGAACAGGATGCGCGCCACGCGTTCGCATTCGCGCGTGTCGATGTCGGTGCCGGCGGTCGAAGAGGCGCCATAGGCAAGGCGGGCAAACTCGAGCTTGGCCCGGCTCTGCTTGGCCGCGCTGGCGATCAGGTCGCGCGCGCCTTCTGCCATGTCGCCCTGGTTCGGATCGCCCAACACTTCCAGACCATTGCCGATCGCCCCGATTGGGTTGATCAGGTCGTGGCAGACCCTGGAGCAGAGCATGGCCGCGAGGTCGGTTGCCTTGAGCTCGATGATATCCATCCCGGCAGTCTCCGTAAGAATCAGTTCAGCCGACATTAGTGGCAGATCGGCATAAGTGGATAGGTTTTCAGGCCCAACAAAGGCGAAGACCTAGTTTATGGACAGGTCCTTGGACAATTGGGGCCAGCGTGTCTCGGCCTGGCTGGCCGCCTCGTCTGGCGACAAGAGGAAAGCCTCTCGCGTCGAAGCCGAATAGAACAGATATAGCCGCTGCTTGAAGACCACATAGATCTTGGGATCACTGTCCGACACATAGCCGCGCGCCACGCCCATGGCGCCATGTCCACCAAACTGCGGCGCATAGATTTCCGGCGCCAGCTTGAACACTTCGCGATTGGCCGCCGAGGCAAAATACCAGGGCACGTTCTTCCAGATATATTCGTATTGCCCCTGCCCCATCAGCGGCTGCGGCTCGGTGAAATAACTCACCGGATCATAGCCATAGATCCCAAGGCCCGTCAGCGGATCGGTGACATAGTAAGTCACCACCGACTGCGCCCGCGCGGGAGCGATCGTGGCGGAAACCATGCTCAATAGCGGCAAAACAAAGGCCAGCATGGTTAAGAATTGTTTACGGGTTTGCATCATCATCGAACCAACTGATCTGGCGCGCTGGCAACCAATGTTCGCCACAAAGGTACGTTTGAAGCCTTAACGGTTTCGTAACCGCCAGCCGTCCGCTCCCAGGGAGACTATGATGTTCAAGCGCCTCGCCCTTTTCTTCGCCCTCGTGGTCGCTCTCGCGTCACCAATCCCCGCTGCCTATGCGCAGGGATCGCTCGGTGACACCTATTCCGGAGAGGATCTGGTCGAAAATGGCCGGGCCTTCTTTGGCTCTACGTCGCAGGGCCTGGCTTCGGTCGTCGAACGCGCCGTCAGCCAGTTCGGCCTGCCCAATGGCTATATTCTCGGCGAGGATGCCGGTGGCGCCCTGTTCGCCGGCGTTCGCTATGGCGAGGGCATATTGCACACCCGCAATGCCGGCCAGTTCAATGTTTTCTGGCAAGGCCCCTCCATCGGCTTCGACATCGGCGGCGATGGCTCCAAATCCATGATGCTGGTCTATAACCTCAGCCAGATCCAAGACGTGCTCGGCCGCTATGCCGGTGTCGACGGCTCGGCCTATATCGTCGGCGGCTTCGGCATGACCGTCATCAAGCGCGGCGACGTGGTGATTGTCCCGATCCGCTCCGGCGTCGGCGCGCGCCTCGGCATCAACATCGGCTATCTCAACTTCACCAACGAGCCGACCTGGAACCCCTTCTGATCAAAGCACAATCGGCTCTTTTCAGTTTCGCCTGCCCTCCAAGTCCTGCCCCGCTTCGGCGGGGCTTTCTTTTGGACGGTCACAAGCAAGTGCAGACTGGTGATTTGCGTCGCCTAAAGTATTGAACCACCGGTATTTACTCTAGGATCAACTTTATCAGGCAACGAAAATTTTACCATTGACGCATCCCGGGCTTCGTCTTCATCGTTGATGCAGGGAGGAACTGAAAAATGTGTAGTCACCACTTCGTTGTCGCCGCCCAGGATCATGCCTGGCATTTCAGCTACAAGGGCGCCATGACCGGCCCCTTCAACTCACGCGAGCGCGCCGTCAAGGCCGCCATCGACCAGGCCACGCAGCAGGAAGAGCCGAGCGTGGAAGTGCTGGTGCGCGATGAAAGCCAGAACATGGAAACCGTCTGGCGGCCATCTCAGACGGCGAGCTGATTATTTGCTCCACATGCCACGCATCTGCGCCGCCATGTCGATCTTCACCGGAGCAGGTGACAGGCCCTCGATATAGGCCGGTTTGACCGGCGGCCAGAGGATATCCTCGAACAGCGGCACCATCGCGCGGGGGATGAAGCGGCTGCGCTGCGCGTAAAGATGCCGGTCGCCATACTTGCTCTGCTGCGTCACGAAAAAGCGCTGCGGCGTGATGATGTTGAGCTCGTCCCGCGCCCGGGTCATCGCCA
Organism: uncultured Devosia sp.; assembly: GCF_963517015.1. Lineage (NCBI taxonomy): Bacteria > Pseudomonadati > Pseudomonadota > Alphaproteobacteria > Hyphomicrobiales > Devosiaceae > Devosia > uncultured Devosia sp. The sequence continues at coordinate 1,135,883 of NZ_CAUQDV010000001.1, read as the reverse complement.
CATAGAGCAGCCGCCGCTCCTCCTCCAACTCATGCGTCGACCCGGTTCCGAGGTCGGACGGGATGCAGCCATCCACCACATTGAGCACATGCACTGCCTTCCACTCCTGCCCCTTGGCAGAATGGATGGTGGAGAGGATCAGATAGTCCTCATCGAGCAGCGGTACTCCGGACTGGTCCGATGTTGCATCCGGCGGATCGAGCGTCAGCTCTGTCAAAAACTTCTCCCGGCTGGGATAGCCCGCAGCGATCTGTTCGAGCTGCAAAATATCGGCCTGCCGGATCAGCGCATCCTCGTATGCCTGTTCCATCAAGGGCTCATACCATAGCCGCGCATAGCCCAGTTCCACCGGCCAGACCGCCTCGCGCCGCGATAGCCGTCCAAACATCTCCACCAGCCCTGTCCAGCCCTCGGCTGCCCGCGGCGGCGTCGGGATTTCGCTCAGCGCCCAGGCCGGATCGCTGCCCACCGCCATGGCATCGAGGATCTTGCCCGCCGAAGCCGGCCCGATGCCCGGCAGCAATTGCAGCACACGGAAACCGGCCACCCGATCGCGCGGATTTTCCACCCAGCGCAGGATCGCCAGCAGATCCTTGATATGGGCCGCGTCGAGGAATTTCAGCCCGCCAAATTTGACGAAGGGAATATTGCTGCGCGTCAGCTCCACTTCCAGCGGCCCGGAATGGCTGGAGGTGCGAAACAGCACCGCCTGGTTCTTGAGCGTCATTCCGCCTTCGCGGGCCTCGAGCACCTTGTGCACCACATAGCGCGCCTGGTCCGCCTCGTCGCGCACCGTGACGAGATAGGGCTTGGCGCTCGACTCCCGCTCGGTCCAGAGGTTCTTGGTGAAGCGTTCGCTGGCCTGCTCGATCACCGCATTGGCCGCCGCGAGGATCGGCTGCGTCGAGCGATAGTTGCGATCCAGCGTCACGATATCGGCCGAGGGCGAAAAGCTCGTCGGAAAGTCGAGGATATTGCGCACGGTGGCCGCGCGGAAGGAATAGATCGACTGCGCATCGTCGCCCACCACGGTCAGCCCCTGCCCGCCCGGCCGCATCGCCAAGAGCACCGATGACTGCAGCTTGTTGGTGTCCTGATATTCATCGACCAGCACATGATCAAAGCGCGACGACACCTCCGCCGCAATCGCCGGATTGCCCATCATTCCGGCCCAGTAGAGCAGCAGGTCATCGTAATCGAGCACGTTTTGCGCCTGCTTTGCCGCCACATAGGCGCCGAACAGCGTGCGCAACTGGTCTGGCCACATGGCGCACCACGGGAAATGCGCCTTCAATACCTCTTCGAGTTCGTCCTGCGCATTGACCACGCGTGAATAGATGGCAAGGCACGTGCCCTTGGTCGGAAACCGGCTCTTGGCATCGCTGAGTCCCAGCTCATGCCGAACCAGGTTCATCAGGTCGGCCGAGTCCTCGCGGTCGTGGATGGTGAAGGCCGGATCGAGCCCGATCTGGCTCGCATGCTCGCGCAACAGCCGTGCCCCGATGCCATGGAACGTCCCCGCCCAGTTAAGCGCGTCGACCATTGCTCCCGACGACGGCCCCAGCACCCGCGCCGCAATACGCTCCACGCGCTTGCTCATTTCGCTGGCCGCCCGCCGCGAAAAGGTCATCAGCAGGATGCGTCGCGGATCGGCGCCCTTGACGATCAGATGCGCCACACGATGCGCCAGCGTATTGGTCTTGCCCGAGCCAGCCCCGGCAATCACCAGCAGCGGACCGGGCGCGACTTCCCCCGCACCATGCTCTACGGCACGGCGCTGCTCGGGATTGAGGATGTCGAGATAGTCGCTGGCGGTCTGCACGAATCGATCCGTCGGAATTGTGGCGCAGCGGAACACGTTTCCTGTTTTGTTCGCAATAACCCCGACGATCACACTTGCCGGCACCACGGTGACGCCTCGCCACAAAGTGGTTAGGGTTAATCCTTGGCAAATCTGGCAGTGCTACCACTGCGGTGTCAGAAGAAATGACCGCATAGCGTATCGAGTGCGGCGCGCCGGAGTTTGGCCGATGGTCATCGAGAACATCATGTATTTCGCGCTGGGCCTGCTCGTGGCCGGCCTGGTGTCTTTGATCATCCTGCCTGCGGTGTGGAAACGCGCCGTCCGCCTCACCAAGCGGCGCATCGAGGCGGCGACGCCCATCACCATGGCCGAGTTCCGCGCCGACAAGGATCAGCTCCGCGCCGAATTTGCCCTGACCACCCGCAAGCTCGAAATCAATGTCGAAACTTTGCGCAAGCGCCTCGCCGAGCAGCTCAGCGACGTCAACCAGGGCCGCAGCGACCTCGGCCAATTGCGTGTCGAGCGCGAGCAATATCTCCAGACCGTCAAGGAGCTCGAATCCCGCGAGGCGGAACTACGCGCCCGCACCGCCGAGCTCGAACGCGAAGGCACCGACCTCGCCCAGCGCCTGCGCATGCGCGACCGCGAACTCGAAACCCGCACCGAGGAACTGCGCGCGCTGCGCGACACCCCCCGCCAGCCCGCAGCCGCCGCCCCCGTCGAGGACGACGAGGCGGAGAGTGATGATCTGGTCGCCGCCGAAGCCAGTATGGCCAGTGCCGAAAACCGCCTTAATGCGCTGCTGCACGAAAAGCTCGAACACGCCGACCATGCCCAGCCCGAACGCTCCCTCGCCGAAGAGCTGAGCCTTGAAGACGAAGTCGAACAGCTCCGCCGCAAGGTGAAAGGCGTCGAGCAAACCATTATCAGCGACTGGGGCAGCGATCTCGACGCCGCCGAACTGCGCAAGCGCCTCGGCGACATCGCCTCCAACGCCAGCCGCGTCGTCTATGCCGTCGATATCGAAAAGCCGGCGCCCGCCCCGCTCGAGGAAAGCCTTTTCGACCGCGTCCAGCGCTTTGCCGATGATGGCATGAGCGTAGACACCCTGCCCCCGCCGAAGAAATCAGCTGGCCGTCGTGCCGGCTCCGTCAGCGACCGCATGGCCGCACTGCGGGAAATCCAGGGGCGATAACGCCTCATGGTGAGGTGCTTTGCGCAGCAAAGCCTCGAACCACAGGGGCGCTGATTACTGCGCCCCGATCACCACTTCCCGCTGCAATTCCCCGCTCCCCTGGTCGAACAGCGCCAGCCTGGTCACCCCATCGACCACATAGGTCACATTGATCTGCCCGCCATTGACCATGGCCGAAACCACTTCGGCCCCGGCCGGCAGGGAAATCTCGGCCGCAACTTGCGGCGGGGGCCGATCACGCAGCACGCGATAGACAAGGGCGAAGGCAATCGCCATAAAGCCCAGCAACAATATGCCGATGGAATAGGCGAACGAGCGGCGGGCCTTGGCCAATGCTGCTTTCGCTTCCGACGACAGGGGCGCCTCCGGCGTCTCGATAGGCTCTTTAGGATCGCTCATGGTCGATATTACCGCAGAAGAAGATTTCGAGGGCGACCTGGTCGAGGTCGTGGTCGATGATACCATGGCCGGCGGACGGCTCGATGCCACGCTGGCCAGGGTGCACACCATCCTGAGCCGCAGCCGCCTCAAGGATCTGATCCTCCAGGGCGCCGTCAGCGTGAATGGCACTGTCGTCAGCGAGCCCAAATACCGGCTTACGGCAGGCGAGACAATCGTCCTTCTCGCCCCGCCCCCAGAAGACGCCGATCCCGAGCCTCAGGATATCGAACTCGACATCCTCTATGAGGACGACCAGCTCATCGTCGTCAACAAGCCGGTCGGCATGGTGGTCCACCCCGCCCCCGGCTCGCCCGATGGCACCCTGGTCAATGCGCTGCTGTTCCATTGCGGCGATAGCCTGCAGGGCATTGGTGGCGTCAAGCGCCCCGGCATCGTGCATCGCCTCGATCGTGACACGTCCGGCGTCATGGTCGCCGCCAAGACCGAGACCGCCCACAAGCATCTCTCGGCCCAGTTTGCCGATCACGGCCGCACCGGCCCGCTGCACCGCGCCTATATCGCCTATGTCTGGGGCACCACCGAAACCGGCAAGGGCACGGTCGATGCCCCCCTCGGCCGCGATCAGAACAACCGCCTGAAACAGGCCGTGCGCAAGGATGGCCGCGAGGCCATCACCCATTATTTCGTCGAGGCCCGTTTTGGCGACGAGGGCTGGGACGTCACCCGCGTGCAATGCCATCTCGAAACCGGCCGCACCCATCAGATCCGCGTCCACATGGCCCATATCGGCCATCCGCTGGTCGCCGACGCGGTCTATGCCTCGGGCTATGCCACCAAGATCAATCGCCTGCCCGACGATGTTGCCGATCCGATCAAGGCGCTGGGCCGCCAGGCCCTCCACGCTGCCGAACTCGGTTTCGAACATCCCACGACCGGCGAGGAAATGTTCTTCGAGGCCGACCTGCCGCCCGACCTGCAGGCGCTCGACGAGGCCTTGCAGAACTACGACAAGGCCTTCGCGCGGTCCTGAGGGACGAGCGGACCCGAACATTACAATTGGATTCACCGCAAGGTGACTGAACCAAACCGGCCCGGAAAGGTTGGTATCTCGGGATGATTACGCAAGGCTTGCAACCATTGCGCATTTGTAACGTTTTCGCGCGATTCCGCTCTTACATTCGCCAGAATGCGTCCTATATAATCATCGTTGTTTGCCGATGGTCCGATTTCGGACGTCGCAGCTGACACAGGTCCGCCCGCGGAATGCGGGGGAATTGGAAAGGGGTGCATTGATGGCCCAGACGAATTTGCCAGTGCTTTCAGCCGAAGGTGGCTTGAGCCGTTATCTTCAGGAAATCCGCAAGTTCCCGATGTTGGAACCGGATGAAGAATACATGCTCGCCAAGCGTTACAAGGAACACACCGATCCGGGTGCGGCCCAGAAACTCATCACCAGCCATTTGCGGCTCGTGGCCAAGATAGCCATGGGCTACCGCGGCTATGGCCTGCCCATTTCCGAAGTGATCTCGGAAGGCAATGTCGGTCTCATGCATGCGGTCAAGCGCTTCGAGCCAGAAAAAGGCTTCCGCCTCGCGACCTATGCCATGTGGTGGATCCGCGCCGCCATTCAGGAATATGTGCTGCGTTCGTGGTCGCTGGTCAAGATCGGCACCACCGCCGCCCAGAAGCGTCTGTTCTTCAACCTGCGCAAGGTGAAGGGTCAGATCGCGGCGCTGGACGATGGTTCGCTGCATCCTGACCAGATCGCTCAGATTGCCACCACCCTCAAGGTAACCGAGGCCGATGTGGTCTCGATGAACGCACGACTCTCCGGCGATGCCTCGCTCAACTCGCCCATGCGCGCTGACGAAGGCACCTCCGAATGGCAGGACTGGCTGGTCGACGACACTCCGAGCGCCGAGACCACGCTGGGCGACAACGAGGAATTCTCCGAGCGTATGGGCCTGCTCAACAATGCGATGAGCGTGCTCAACGAACGCGAAAAGGCAATCTTCCACGCTCGTCGTTTGCAGGAAAGCCCGGCCACGCTGGAAGAGCTGGCCCAGCAGTATGACGTCAGCCGCGAGCGCATCCGCCAGATCGAAGTCCGCGCCTTTGAAAAGGTCCAGGACGCCGTCAGGGAAGCCGCTTCGGCGCATTAACTGGCTGGATTGGACAATATGAAAGGCGGGCTTAGGCCCGCCTTTTTGTTTGTGAAGAGGACACCCCTACCAGATCCCACAACCGCTCTTTGCCCAGGATCAGCAACCAGGGCGTGTCGTCCTCGGGCACCACCTCGACCAGCCCACCCGTGGCTTCATTGCTTGTCCCGATCAAACCACCCGGTTCCAGCAGATGCCCATCCATCGGGTAGAACAGCCCCTCCGAATGCCGAAAGCGGATCGGCAGCAGCGGATGGATCGAGACCCGTTCTCGCAACCCGGCCTCGAAACGGATCGGACCGGTGACCGCCAGCGCCACATCCACCTCATCGACCAGCAGCAGGTTCCGGCTCGGCGCATATTGCAGCACGGCACTGAGCGCCGCGAGCGTATGGTCGAGCCGCTTGCCCGTCATGCCCAGCGCCAGCGTTACCGGCGCCACGGTCGAACGTAGCGCTTTCTGGAAATCCGTGGTGATCTGCTCGGGCAGATGGATCACCCGTGTCCGCTGCTCCCAGCCCGCCCGATCCTCCAGCGAATCCAGGTCTCCGATGATCGCCGCCGGCGTCAATCCTGCGGCCCCGATCGCATCGCCACCGCCATCGGCACCGACCAGCATCACGCCGCGGTTGGCCAGTTCGCGCAGCAGGGCGGGATCAACGAACCCGCCGCCGACAATGGCCAGCGGGCCCTCGGATACGACCATTGGCGCATCCGCCATGGCCACGGAAGTGTCTTGCACTGTCACAAATCTCTCATTAAGTCTTGGGCGTCTCGCTGGGGTGTTCCGGGAAACCGGAGCTGAGAGTTACCCATTGAACCTGAACCAGGTCATGCTGGCGGAGGAAGTTCGAGATGGCAAGGGCATCTCGTTGCGCCCCGACCCATTGACCACACCCTTCACTCATGGCCGCAAAGCAATGAAGGGATGACCCATGGTCAAATCCACCGTCGCGCTTGCGGTCCTCGTTGGACTGTTCGCCTCTCCTGCCATCGCGCAGGATCTGCCCAAGCTCACCATCTATACCTATGACGGCTTCGCCTCCGAATGGGGCCCCGCGCCGGGTCTCAAGGCCGGCTTCGAAGCCACCTGCGGTTGCACGGTCGAATGGATCGCCGCCGACAGCTCCATCGGCACGCTGCGCCGCGTCCAGCTCGAGGGCGAAACCACTGAAGCCGATGTCATTGTCGGTCTCGACACGGCCATTGCCGGCGAAGCCCGCGCTACCGGTCTCTTCGCCGATCACGGCCTGACCCTGAACGACCTCGCCCTGCCCGAAGCCTGGACCGACACGCAATTCGTCCCCTTCGACTACGCCCATTTCGCCATGATGTACGATACCGACACCATGGAAAACCCGCCGACGAGCTTCGAAGAGCTGATCGCTTTGCCCGAAGACATCAAGATCACCATCCAGGACCCACGCTCCTCGACGCCTGGCTTCGGCCTCGTGCTCTGGATCAAGGCCGCCTATGGCGACCGCGCCGCCGAAATCTGGCAGGGCCTCAAGCCCCATATCCTGACCGTCACCCGCGACTGGAGCGAAAGCTACGACCTCTTCCTTTCCGGCGAGGCCGACATGACGCTGAGCTACACCACCTCGCCCTCCTATCACATCATCGAAGACGGCGATGAGACCATCAAGGCCGCGATCTTCACCGAGGGGCACTACCCGCAGATCGAAGTCGCCGGCGTGCTGAAATCCTCCGACCAGCCGGAGCTGGCCAAGGCTTTCCTGGCCTATCTCGTCTCCCCCGACGCCCAGCAGATCATTCCGCACACCAACTGGATGTTCCCGGTCGCCGATCTCGGCGACCAGCTCGACCCGGCCTTCGCCGCCCTGCCCGAGCCGGAAAAGACCCTCACCTTCACCGACGCGGAAATCGCTGCCCACAGCCGCGAATGGATCGACGAAATGCTGACGGCAATCCAGTAACGACCATGTCGGGGACAAGCACGCTGACCCTGCCCCATCGTCCCCTCCGCATCGCGACGGCCATCACGCTGGCCGCCGCGATCGCGGCTCTGATCGCACTCGTACTCTGGGCATTGCTCGCTGCCGCCACCGGCGACAGTCTCGGCTCGCGCATCGACATCGCCCATCTACTGCGCATGACGAGCCTGCAGGCTGGTCTCACCACGATCCTCTCGCTCATCGTCGGCGCGGCCCTCGCCTGGGCGCTCAATCGTCTGCGTTTCCCCGGCCGCGATCTCGTCGTCGGCCTCTTCGCCTCGGCTATCGTCACGCCCGGCATGATCGTCGCCTTCGGCCTCCTCTCCATCTGGGGGCGCAATGGCTGGATCAATCAGTTCAGCGATAGTCTCTTCGGCTTCCCGCTCGGCAATCCGGCCTTTGGCCTCTCCGGCATTCTCCTCGCCCATGTCGTGCTCGACGGCGCCTTTGCCGCCCGCATCATGCTGGCCCGGCTCGATGCCATCCCCTCCGCGCGGCTCAAGATGGGCCAGTCGCTCGGCCTCACCGCCTGGCAGCGATTTGCCCTGCTTGATTGGCCTGCCCTGCGCGGCACCGTACCGGGCCTTGCCGCCATCATCTTCCTCCTGGCCTTCACCAGCTTCCCCATCGTGCTGATGCTGGGCGGTGGCCCTGCCAACCAGACGCTGGAAGTCGCCATCTACGCCGCCGTGCGACAGGATTTCGACCTGCTCGGCGCCGTCTGGCTTGCCGGCACGCAGATCGCGGTATGCTCGCTCGTTATCCTCGCCGCCTCGGCGCTCGCCCCCATTCCAGCGAGCTTCGGCACCTCCTCCGCCCCGACCTGGCGCGATCACGGTCTTGCCCGCCTGCTGCAGGTCCTGACCTTGATCATCTGCCTGATCGGCTTCGCCCTGCCACTGATGTCCGTTCTCATCGAAGGCCTGAGTTCCGGCGTCGACCGCGTGGTCACCAATCCGACATTCTGGTCGGCCTTCACCAGCAGCATCATCATCGGCGCGACCTCGGCCCTGCTGACATTGGCCCTGACGCTGTCCCTCGCCCTCGGCCGCGCAGCCACTGCTAGCGGTACACTTCGCACCATTCTGGGCATGCCCGCCTTCGCCTATCTCGCGGTCCCCGCAGTGGTCCTCTCGCTCGGTTTCTTCCTCCTCGTCCGCCAGCTCGGCGTGGCGCCCGCCACGGCCGCCCCCTTTGTCGTCATCCTCGCCAACAGCCTTCTCGCGCTACCCTTCGCCATGGCAACGCTCGGCCCGCCGCTCGAAGCCATCGCCCGCAGCCGGGGCAAGTTGATCCGCTCGCTGGGCATCTCCGGCTGGCGGCAATTCGCTTCCGTGGAACACCCCCTGCTCGGCCGCGACATCGGCGTCATGCTGGCGCTGTCCTTCTGCTTTTCGCTCGGTGACCTGGGTGTCATCGCCCTGTTCGGTACCCAGGATTTCCAGACCCTGCCGCTGATGATGTTCCGCGCGCTCGGCTCCTATCGCAGCAATGACGCCGCCGTCGTCGCCGCCGTCCTGCTGCTCGGAACGATCGCTGCCTTCGTCCTCCTGCCGCGGCTGTTTGAAAGACTTGCCAATGCTCGTCGTTGAGAATCTGACCTTCGCTCATCCCGGCCAGGCCCAGCCCTATGGATTTTCCCTGACCGCCTATCCGCGCGAGATCACCGCCATTTCCGGCGCCAGTGGCTCCGGAAAATCCACCCTGCTCGATCTTCTGGCCGGCTTCCTCCAGCCCACCTCGGGCCAGATCCTGCTCGACAACCAGGACCTCGTCGCCCTGCGCCCCGAACAGCGACCGGTCTCCCTGCTGCTGCAGTCGGAAAGCCTGTTCGAGCATCTGAGCGCCGAGAAAAACATTGCCCTCGGCCTGCCATCAGGAACCGACAGGACCGTACTGAAAGATCGGGTAAATGCCGCCCTCGCCGAGGTCGGCCTTGAAGGCCTGGGCAAGCAGCAGGCCGGTACATTGTCCGGCGGCCAGAAGCAGCGCGTAGCTCTGGCGCGCACCTTGCTCCGGGCACGGCCCATCCTGCTGCTCGACGAGCCCTTCTCGGCGCTGGACGACGAGACCCGGCTGGTCATCCGCGACCTCGTCCGCACGCTGACCATCGCGCATGACTGGCACACGATCCTGGTCAGCCACCACGTCGATGACGTCGAAGCTCTGGCAAAGCGCCGCTATGTCTTGAGAGAGGGAAAGCTCGTGGCGGCCTGACCGGCCGCCACATTCATTCGGCCCAGGTGGTGAACACCTTCTCGAACAGAGCCTGCGCTTCGCTGTCCTTTTCAAGGGTCAGGATCGCATTGCGACCCGTCCCGTAAACGACCGCCAGGTCGATCCAGCGCCGGTTTTCCAGCAGATCCGTATTGGTCGTCTGGTCAGCCGGCGTGGCGCTCAGGGCAAAAAGGAAACTGTTGCCTACAACGCGGGCCGAAGCGCCGATCAGCGCCGTCCCAGGCACCAGCTCTTCATTCTTGAGCAGCACGCCCGGAAGGTTGGCGATCGAGCCACCGATAAACGTATCGCTGACCTTGAAATCGACTTCCATCAGATGGCTGGCAGGCAGGCTCGGGTCCGAATTCTTGCGCAGCGTGATGTCGACACTCAGGTTGCGCGCCGGAATGCTGGCGGTTCCCTTGAGCGTCGGCAGGCCGAGTTCATCGACGCCTTCGCTCCACTCCACCGTGCCCGAGAAGGGAACGGCACCGGCCGACCCGCTCTGGCTGGCCTCGAGCAGCAGCGACTGGCTGCCGGCAAGATCTGCCGGATCCACTGAGGCTGCCGGATCATTGGCGGCAGCCGCCGACCCGGGCAGACGTTCTTCGGTCTTGTCGTCACCAGTCTCGATACTGGGCAACACGGCCTGGCCCGGCGTTGCCGTCACCGCTTCCGGCGTGGGCTCCAGGCGATCCTCGACCTGCAGGCCGCTCAGCTCGGCATCCGGCGTCGCGCCATTCGTCGTAGCCGCCGTATTGCCAGGGCCAGTCGTCTCGGACTGCACCGGATCAAGTGTTGGCGTGTCGATCGTGGGAGCAGGCGTTTCGGCAACCGGCGTCTGCGCCTGGCCGAACATCTGGTCGAGATCGACATAGCCTTCGCGCCAGGCCCAGAAGCCTGCACCGCCGACACCTGCCAGCAGGATCGCAAAGACCACGAGGAAAATGGTGAGGCCCGCGCCACTGCGCTGGGGCGGCAATTTCTCGAAACTGTCGTCGGCAGCGGCATTGGCAGCAGCCGCAAAACTCGTATCGGCAAGTTCGGTCTTGCCCATCGACGTCGTCTCGCCGCGTGCCTCGCGATCCAGCGTCTCGATGGCACGCTCGATCACGCCCTGTGCCTCGTTGGCATCGGGCTCGACCTCGACTTCGCGCACGCTGGACAGCGCCGGCTCGACCGGAACGTCTACAGCAATCGGTGCAATCACCTGCTGGCGGGCTGTCGCCTGATTGCCCAGCAAGGGCTCGACGCGGGTGGACGTCCGCAGTGGCTCGACCATGGCGTTGGCAGCCAGCGGCGACGCATCACGACGTGGCTCGAGGCTGCCCGGCAGGCGCGTATCCAGCGGCCGAACATTGGACGGCGGCACCAGCGGCGAGCTGGGACCGCGCGCCACGATGGACGGGATGGCTCGCAGGTCCGGTCTGCTCTCGGCCGTAGGAGTGTCTTCGCTCTTGACCAGCTTGACCGGCGCCCCGGTCGATTCCGCAGCCTCGGAGATGATGTCTTCGATCGACATGGCCGACTGGATCGGCGCCTCGACCTCATCGGCCTGAATGGCTGGTGCTTCGGGCTCTGGTTCTGATACCGCAACAGCCCGGGCCGCCGGCTCAACCGGCTTGGGTGCCTCGAAAGGCAGCGGAGAGCGCGGCGTTTCGACTGCCTTCTGCGTCTCGACTGCCTGCGGCAGCTCGACCGGTTCTTCGGCGACAACAGGCTTGGGCGCCTCGGCGGCGGGTGCGGGCGTCGATCGAGGCTGGGCAACCGGACGCGGGGGCAGACCCTCGCGACCCAGCGTGATCACCGCTTCGCTGGCTTCATGCTCGACCTGGCGAATGCAATCTTCGAGCTGCAGACGATGCTGGGTAATGTCACGCGCCGGCAAAGGGGGCGTGATGGCGCGCAACTGGCCAACAAGGGCCGAGCGCGCCTTCTCATAGACTGCCCGGCGGGCCGCCCCATTGTTCTCCGGAAGCGCCGAGATGGCCCGGCGCAACAGCTCCTTGTAGTCCGCCATTGGTTACTTGGTACTCACAATTGCAGCGACACGTTTTAACAAAAATTATCAGTCTTGGAATGGGTCAACCACAAGAATGGTATCCAGCCGTTCCGGACTCGTCGAGAGCATGGCCACCGGCGCACCGATCTGCTCTTCGATATACCGGACATATTTGATCGCCTGAGCCGGCAAATCCGCCCAGCTGCGCGCGCCAGCCGTGGTTTCGGACCAGCCTTCGAGGGTCTCGTAAATCGGCTTAACCCGGGCCTGTGCCCCCATTGAGGCAGGCAAGTAATCAATGCGTGATCCGTCCAGCTCATAGCCGACGCAGACCTTGATCTCCTTGAGGCCATCGAGAACGTCGAGCTTGGTCAGAGCAATGCCGGAAATGCCTGAGGTCTTGACGGTCTGGCGCACCAGAACCGCATCGAACCAGCCGCAACGGCGCGGACGGCCGGTATTGACGCCCACCTCGCGACCGACGGTCGCCAGATGCTTGCCGACGTCGTCATCGAGTTCGCAGGGGAATGGGCCTTCGCCGACACGGGTCGTATAGGCCTTGGTGATGCCCAGCACATAGCCGATCGCCGTCGGACCAAGGCCCGAACCGGCGGCAGCCTGGCCGGCAACCGTGTTGGACGAGGTCACGAAGGGATAGGTGCCGTGGTCATTGTCGAGCAGCGCGCCCTGCGCGCCCTCGAACAGGATCCGCGCCCCAGCGCGACGCTTGTCGTCCAGCACCTGCCAGACCTGGTCCATGAACGGCAGGATCGTCGCGGCGACTTCCATCAGCTCGTCATAGATCTTTTGTGCTTCGATCTCGACCAGGCCCATGCCGCGACGCAGCGCATTATGGTGGCCGAGCAGGCGTTCGATCTTGACCATCAGCGTATCGGGTTCGGCCAAGTCGATCAGGCGAATGGCGCGACGGCCCACCTTGTCTTCATAGGCCGGGCCGATGCCGCGCTTGGTGGTGCCAATCTTGAGCCCGGAATTGGAATCCTCGCGGATCGCATCGAGCTCGCGATGCAGCGACAGGATCAGCGGGGCATTGTCGGCAATGCGCAGCACTTCGGGGGTGATTGTCACGCCCTGCCCGCGCAGCTTTTCCATCTCGGTGACGAAATGATGCGGATCCACCACCACGCCATTGCCGATGACCGACAGCTTGCCCTGCACCAGGCCAGACGGCAGCAGCGCCAGCTTGTAGCTCACGCCATCGATGACGAGCGTGTGGCCGGCATTGTGGCCGCCATGATAACGCACCACCACATCGGCGCGCTCGGAGAGCCAGTCAACGATCTTGCCCTTGCCCTCGTCGCCCCACTGCGAGCCGACGACAACCACATTAGCCATTAGAAAACCTTCTCGTCAGGATTGGCGTGACATAAAGGGCCCGGCAGTCGCTGCCGCACCCTTCCCCATTTGGACGTCTGTCACCCCGGCCGCCTTTGCCAACATTTTATCGCGGCCGAATAACTGCTAAGTCCGATTGTCCTTACATCACTCGGGTCCCGATGACAAAGCCGCTTAGATCAGAAAATCGCGGCATTTCCGCCTCAATTCTCGATCAGCCCTATCTGCTGCTCATTCTGGCCCCGCTGTTCTGGGGCGGCAACGTCGTCGCGGCCAAGCTGGTGGTCGGCGAAATCGACCCTTTTCTGCTGCTGGCGGCCCGCTGCGTGGGCGCGACACTCTTCATCCTGCCCTTTTCCTGGCGCTTCCTGAGCGATGACTGGGCAGTGATCCAACGCACCTGGCCGCTGCTCATGGGCTATGGCGCCCTGGGTTACGCGCTCTACAATGTGCTGCTCTATGTCGGCCTGACCACCACCACCGCGGTCAATTCGTCGATCGAGACGGGCGCCCTGCCCATGATGATTCTCGCGGCCAACTTCATCATCTTCCGCGTCCGCGCCAGGCTGCTACAGATCCTGGGCGTGCTGATCGCCATTTCCGGCGTCATGCTGACGGCCACCCACGGCGACCTCACCCGCATCCTGACACTCGATATCAATATCGGCGACGGCCTCGTCCTCCTCGCCTGCCTGACCTATACGGCCTACACGCTGGCGCTACGCTTCCGACCGCAGATCCACATGATGAGCTTCATGGCCGTCGCCTTTTCCGGCGCCGCCATCACCGGCCTCGTCATGCTCCAGCTCTTCGGGCCCGGTGTCATCTCCTTTGCGACCATCCCCGCCATGTCACCCACGGTCTGGGGCGTGCTAGCCTATGTGATGATCTTTCCATCCATGTTCAGTCAGGTCTTCTATGCCCGCGGCGTCGACCTTGTCGGTCCCAATCGCGCTGCACCCAGCCACAATCTGATCCCGGTGTTCGGCACATTGGGCTCGGTCATCATTTTGGGCGAGGCCTTCCAGCTTTACCACTTCATTGCCGCGGCCATCATCATCGCCGGCATCGCCATGGCCGAGTGGAGCGCCCGGCGTCACCATCGAAAGCCCTGACATGCCCAGCCTGACCGACTTTCCCGACTATCTTCACCAGACAGTCGCCCGTTACCTGCGCGAAGATGCGCGCCAGGGCGAATATCTCTCCCTGCTGCAATGGCAGATCGGCCAGGGTCATCGCCTCGACGACCGCAACACCTGGCCCGGCCATCTCACCACCAGCGCCATCGTGCTATCGCCCGACCACACTCGGGTCCTTCTGATCGACCACGTCACCATCGGCCGCTGGTTGCAGCCGGGCGGGCATTATGAGCTGTCCGATTATTTCTGGCAGTCGGCCGAACGCGAGGCCGTGGAGGAGACCGCCGTCACCGGCCTCAAGCTCCATCCCTGGCACCGGGGCGAAGATCGTCCTTTCGTCATCGACAGCCACGACGTGCCGGGCAAGCCATCGCGCAACGAGCCGCCGCATGTCCATCACGACCTGCAATATCTCTTCATCGCCGACCCATCCCTGCCGCTGATCCACCAGGCCGACGAAGTCCACGCCGCCAAATGGGCACCCATCGCCGAACTCGATGACATCTCACCCAGGGCCGCGGCGCGATTGCTAGACATGAGCTGAAACGAAAAGGCCGGCGGATATACCGCCGGCCTTGAAGCATTTGAGTTGGTCGCGTTCTTAGAACCGTAGCGCCTTGGCCTGCTTGACGCCTTCAAGCTTGGCGACTTCGGCAAGCTGATCGTCGTTCAACGTGCCATCGATCGACACCAGGGCAATGGCGCCGCCGCCGACATCCTCGCGACCGAGGTTGAAGTTGGCGATATTGATGCCCTGCTGGCCGAGCAGCGAACCGAGGCGGCCGATATGGCCCGGCTTGTCCTCATTGGTCACATAGAGCATGGAGGGCGTCAGTTCGGCTTCCATGTTGATGCCCTTGACCTGGATGATGCGCGGCTTGCCATTGGCAAAGATCGTGCCGGCAATCGAGCGTTCCTGGCGTTCGGTGGTGACCGTCAGGCGGACGTAATTCTCGTAGGCGCCCTGCTGCTCGCGCGTGGTGACTTCCACGGTAATGCCGCGATCCTTGGCGATCTGCGGCGCCGAGACCATGTTGACCTCGCCCATCATGGGCTTGAGCACGCCATTGAGCGCTGCTGCTACCATGGGACGGGTGTTCATGGTCGAAACCTCGCCCTCGAACTCGATCTTGATCGAGGTGATGGCGGTTTCGGTCAGCTGGCCAGCAAACGAGCCTAGCACTTCGGAAAGCTTGATGAAGGGCGTGAGGCGCGGGGCTTCTTCTGCCGAGATCGACGGGAAGTTGAGCGCATTGGTGATCTCGCCGGTCATCAGGTAGGCCGAAATCTGCTCGGCCACCTGCAGCGCGACATTCTCCTGTGCTTCGGTGGTCGAAGCGCCAAGGTGGGGCGTGCAGATCACGTTCGGCAGTTCGAACAGCGGATTGGCTTCGGCGGGCTCGACGAGGAAGACGTCCAGCGCTGCACCGGCAACCTGGCCGGACTTGAGCGCATCACAAAGCGCGGCTTCATCGATCAGACCACCACGAGCGCAGTTGACGATGCGAACGCCCTTCTTGGTCTTGGCCAGGGCCTCCGCATTGAGAATGTTGCGGGTCGCATCGATCAGCGGCGTGTGCAGCGTGATGAAATCGGCGCGGGCCAGCAGCTCGTCCAGCTCAACCTTCTCGACGCCCATGGTCTGGGCGCGCTCGGGCGTCAGGAAGGGGTCGAAAGCCACGACTTTCATCTTGAGGCCGATGGCGCGGTCGGCCACGATCGAACCGATATTGCCGGCGCCGATCAGGCCCAGTGTCTTGTTGGTGACTTCGACACCCATGAAGCGGTTCTTCTCCCACTTCGACGCGCGGGTCGAGGCATCAGCCTCGGGCAGCTGGCGGGCCAGCGCGAACATCATGGCAATGGCATGTTCTGCCGTGGTGATCGAATTGCCGAAGGGCGTATTCATCACGATGATGCCCTTCTTGGTCGCAGCCGGAATATCGACATTGTCGACACCGATGCCGGCGCGGCCGATCACCTTGAGATTGGTCGCGGCAGCGATGATCTTTTCGGTGACCTTCGAAGCCGAGCGGATGGCGAGGCCATCATACTGGCCGATGGCTTCAAGGAACTTGTCCTTGTCCTTGCCGAGATCTGGGAGGTAGTCGACCTCGACACCATTGTCCTTGAAGATCTGCACGGCGGTTGGGCTGAGCTTGTCCGAAACGAGAACCTTGGGCATTGCGCCCTCCTGCATTTTGCTTGCGGCCGGGCCGCATGAATGGGGAAAGAGCCCCGCCATCTGGCGAGGCTGGAATGCTTAGGCGAGAGCCTTAAGCTCTTCGGCAAAGGCGAAGTCGAGCCAAGGCGTCAGCGCAGCGAGATCGGAGGCCTCGACAGTCGAACCGGCCCAGATGCGAAGACCCGATGGAGCATCCTTGTAGGCGCCGATGTCATAGGCAATGCCGGCCTTGTCGAGGCGCGAGACGATCGCCTTGGCAAAAGCGGCCTGTTTGTCGGCATCGAGCGCAGCGACGGTCGGATCGACGATCGACAGGCACACCGAGGTATTGGAGCGGTTTTCTGGCGACTTGGCGAGGAAGTCGACCCAGTCGGTCTTGGCAACCCAATCGGTCAGCACGGTGAAATTGGCATCGGCGCGCGCCTGCAAGGCGGTGAGACCGCCCTCCTTCAGACCCCATTCCATGGCGTCGATCGCGTCCTCGATGCAGATCATCGAGGGCGTGTTGATCGTTGCGGCCTCGAACACTTCCTGCAAGAGCTTGCCGCCCTTGGTGAGGCGGAAAATCTTGGGCAGCGGGCGGTCGGGCTTGAAGGTCTCGAGACGCTCGACCGCACGCGGCGACAGGATCAGCACGCCATGGGCGGCTTCACCACCCAGCGCCTTCTGCCAGGAGAAGGTGACGACATCGAGCTTGGCGAAATCGAGATTTTGCGCAAAGGCGGCCGAGGTGGCGTCGCAGATGGTCAGGCCTTCGCGGTCATCGGCGATCCAGTCGCCATTGGCAACGCGCACGCCCGAAGTGGTGCCGTTCCAGGTGAAGACCACGTCGCGCTTGAAATCGACTTCGGCAAGGTTCGGCAGCTCGCCGTAACCGGCCTTGAGGATGCGGACGTCATCGAGCTTGAGCTGCTTCTGAACGTCGGTGACCCAGCCTTCGCCAAAGCTTTCCCAGGCCAGCATGTCGACGCCACGGGCGCCAAGCATGGACCAAAGCGCCATCTCGACGGCGCCGGTATCGGAAGCGGGGACGATGCCGATGCGATAGTCGGCGGGCACCTGCAGCAGTTCACGCGTCAGATCGATCGCTCGCTGGATGCGCGCCTTGCCGGGCTTGGAGCGGTGCGAACGGCCGACCAATGCATTGGCGAGCGCTTCAACCGTCCAGCCAGGACGCTTGGCACAAGGGCCCGACGAAAAATTCGGATTGGCCGGTTTTACCGCCGGCGCGGTCAGGGGCATTGCAGCCATCTTCAGCGACCCTCCCAGGTCTATGCGTCTCGCGTTAGGGCGAGATGTCCTGAGACGGGAGATACGATGGGAGTCGGGTTGCCGTCAATGGGGATCGCAGCGACGTGGACAAGGACAGATGACCGCCCCGTAGGGCGGCCATCCAGACAGTGATCAGGCTTGCGAATGTTCCAGATAGAGCGTGATGATCGTGCCATCCATCGTTGCGCCGATGATTTCACTGATTGGAATGCCGACGTCGAGGAGCGATTCATAGAGGGCAGCATTGCTCTCGATCGCACCGCGCAGACGATCGATCCCGCCAACCGAGACCGACTGCTGGCAGCCATTGACGTGGACCAATTCCAGATGGCTTGCACTAACCAGGCTCGCAGGCATGACGGCTCCACCATTCATCATGGCAGACACACCGGCAGCACATTCAAGCTGGGCAATGCCGTCGTGACCGCCGCTGAGCCCAAGGTTCTCAAGCTCTTCAGGTGACAGGCCGTCCAACGTAACGTCAGTGCCGAAATCACCCTCGTCAGAGAAGACCGAGACATCATCGTCAGCGGAACTGTCAGCGAAATTGCGCTGGAAACGAATGACCGGTCGAGGTGGTCTTGGCGTCACGGGATTGGAAGTCGGCGGATTGGCTGCCGTTCCGGTGCCGCCACCATTGCCGCCGCCAGGAGGAACTTGGTTCACCGAACCGTTGCCGCCATTGCCACCACCACCAATGGTGACAGTGATGCCGCCGCCCGAGCCACCGCCAGTCGTACCACCGCCGGTCTGACCACCACCGGTATTGCCTGTACCAGTGCCGCCGTTACCGCTACCGTTGGTGCCGCCAGAGCCCGTTCCACCTGAGCCATTACCGCCGATTGTGACCGAACCGCCTGGGAGCGGAATCGTCACGCCACCGCCATTGCCACCTGATCCAGTTCCACCCGTACCGGTGCCACCCGTTCCACCAGCACCAGTGCCACCGGTTCCGGTTCCACCAGTACCGGCTGTTCCGGTACCACCCGTACCGGAACCACCAGTCCCACTGCCGCCATTGCCGCCATTGCCGCCGCCGTCTGTGCCGGACAGGCTCGCGATGCTTACGGTCAGGCTCGGGTCTATGAACACTTGCAACTGTCCATCACTCGCGATGCGGACTGCCGCAACCGTATCCAGGTTGATGCCGGCGCTGCCGATCCGGGCGCTGATCTGCGGATTGAGCGACAGATCGAGCAACTCGTCGCCCGTGCCGCGCAACAGGGTCGTCACCAGGTCCAGTGACTGACTGTTGAGCAGACTGCCAAGATCGATCGACTGCAATGCGCCCGTGATCGGTGCCAGCACGCCGGGCTGCGGACGCGTTCCACCCTGCAACAGACGCAGCACGATGCCGAGGCGCTGCTGATCATTGGGCAGCAATTGCAGATCGACATGAGCTAGCTGCTGGTCGGTCAGCAGGCTGATATCGAGCGTGGCAATCTGTGCCGGGCTCAATCCAGCAAGAGGATCGAGTGGATCGATCACCGGGATCGAAGCCGTTTCGAGCAGCGGATCGATGAACACGTGGACAGTGCCAGCGAGATCTCGCGTTGCAACCAGCACGCGCGAGACATCGATGCCCAGCGCCTGCAATTGCGCGATCAGCGCCGGATCGAGCACGGCGGCGCCACCCTGGGGCAGACCAAGATACTGTCGCACGGCATCAAGCCCGGCATCACCGATCAGGGCGCGCAGGTCCAGCAGTTCGACATTGCCCGAGACCGGCTGACCCACCGGCACCACCTGTCCCAGCAGCCGCAGGACTACCCCTAGACGCTGCTGTGCATTGGGCAGCGCCTGCAAGTCGACGCGCAGCAATTGCTGGTCGGTCAAAAGCCCGATGTCTAGATTTGCCAATTGTCCTTGAGTCAACCCGGCCAGCGGGTCGAGCAGGCTGCCCAGGTTTGGAATGTTGGGCAGACCCGGAATGCTCGGCGTGGTCGGAACCGTCGGCGCCGTGCCGGAGCCGCCACCGGAGACCGGCGGCGTCACGGCAACAGTGATCGTCGGATCAAGGAAAATCCGCAGGTTGCCGGCGCTATCCGTCGTCGCCGACAACACCTTGCTCAGATCGATGCCCAAGCCCTGCAGCTGCGAGGCAATGGCGGCATCTATGGGAGCGCCGCCCTGCGGCAGACCCAGATATTGCCGGATCGCGTCGAGACCCGTTGTGCCGAGCAGAGCCGGAATATCGACGACTTCGATCATGCCCGTGCTGGGCTGGCCAACCGGCGGGGTCTGCCCCAGCAGGCGCAGCACCGCCTGGATGCGCTGCTGACTATTGGGCAACACTTCGAGATCGACATGGGCCAGCTGCTGGTCGGTCAACAGCCCGATATCCAGTGTGGCCAGCTGGGCAGGCGTCAGGCCAGCCAGCGGGTCGAGAATGCTTCCGATGATGCCGGGCAGGCCCGAACCGCCCGAAGAGGGCGGATTGGTCACGGCACTGAGCGCCGGATCGATGAAGACCAGCAGTTCGCCGGCAGCATCGGTGGTCGCCGCCAGCACATTGGCGACATTGATGCCCAGTGTCTGCAGTTGCGTCACCAGCGCAGGATCCAGCACCGGCGCACCCTGCGGCAGGTTCAGCGCCTGACGCAAGTCGTTGAGGCCTTGCGCGCCGAGCAGCGAGGAAAGATCGACCAGCTGCGGCACGCCAGTGGAAGGCTGGCCCGACGACGGTGTCTGACCAAGCAGGCGCACTACGGCCTGCACACGCTGGGCCGTGTTCGGCAGCAGTTGCAGGTCGACCTGGGCTAGCTGCTGGTCTGTGAGCAGGCTGATGTCCAGCGTTGCGAGCTGCGCCGGCGTCAGACCCGCCAGCGGATCGAGGATAGCGCCGATGACGCCCGGCAGCGTCGGCGTTCCAGAACCACCAGAGGCAGGGGGCGTGGTCACCGCGGTCAGCGCCGGGTCGAGGAAGACCAGAAGGTTACCGGCAGCATCGGTGGTCGCAGCCAGCACGGTCGCCACATCCACGCCAAGCGATTGCAATTGTGCCGTCAGTGCCGCATCGAGATTTGCAGCGCCCTGCTGCAGGTTGAGTGCCTGCTTGAGCTCCGCCAGTCCCTGCGGCCCCAGCAGCGACGAAAGGTTGACCAGTTCCGGCAGGCCATTCGATGGCTGTCCAACCGGCGGCGTCTGGCCAAGCAGCCGCACCACGGCCTGCACGCGCTGCTCGGTATTGGGCAGCAACTGCAGGTCGACCTGGGCCAACTGCTGATCGGTCAGCAGGCTGATGTCCAACGTTGCCAGCTGGGTCTGGGTCAGGCCTGCCAGCGGGTCGAGAATCGTGCCCACAAGATTGGGCAGCGTGGTCGCACTACCACCCGACGCCGGCGGCGTGGTGACTGCGGTCAGCGCGGGATCAAGAAACACCAGCAACTCTCCGGCCGCATCGGTCGTCGCAGCCAGCACCGTCGCCACATCGACGCCCAGCGACTGCAATTGTGCCGTCAGCGCCGCATCGAGGTCTGCTGCGCCTTGCTGCAGGTTGAGCGCCTGCTTCAGGTCCGCGATCCCCTGAGGGCCCAGCAGCGAAGACAGGTTGATCAACTGCGGTGCCCCGGCGGAAGGCAACCCGGCTGGCGGGGCCTGATCCAGCAGGCGCACCACTGCCTCGACCCGTTGATCGGTATTGGGCAGAAGCTGCAGGTCGATACTGGCCAATTGCTGATCGGTCAGAATGCCGACATCCAGCGTCGCGAGCTGGGTCTGGGTGAAGCCAGCCAGCGGATCGAGCGGATTGGCCACGACATTGTTGACGGTATTGGCAAGCGTATTCGTCGTGTTGGTCAGCGCGTTGCCGAGATCCTGCGGCAACGTAGCCACTGCCGCCGGCAGGGCTGCGACAGCGCTCAGTGCCGGATCGACGAACACCCGCGCATTGCCGGCCAGATCGGTCGTTGCCGCCAGCACCGTGGCAGGATCGATCCCGAGCGCCCGCAATTGCGTGGCTAGCTGGTCGTCGATCGTGGCTGCGCCTTGGGGTAGCCCGAGTGCCTGCCGCACCTCGTCAAGTCCCTGGCCACCCAAAAGGGCCGGCAGGTCGAGTACCTGCAGTGGCCCGGACGTCGTGCCGCCCACAGGCCCGTTCTGCGCAATCAGGCGCAGCACAGCATCAAGCCGCTGCTCCTCGCCGGGCAACAGGCTTACATCAACGCGAGCAAGGTCGGTGTCGGTCAAGGCGCTGACATTGAGGTCAGCCAGTTGGACCGGAGTGAGGCCAAGCAGCGGATCGCCGCTCGAACCGGTCGATGGGCTCTGCCCGCCAGTGCCGCCTAGTGCATCGGTGAAGACGCGCAAGGTGCCATCGACCTCGGTGCGCAGGGCCACCACGATATTGGGATCGATGCCCAGTGCACCAAGCCTCTGCTGCAGGGCATCGTCGATCACCGGGCGCGGCCCGAGAGCACTACCGAGGACGCCAAGCGCATCCGCGCCCAGCAGACTGCCGATGTCGAAAACCCGGGCCGGGCCCGAGGTCGCCGGGGAACCATTGTTCACAGTGCCGGTGTTGAGCAGGCGAACCATGGCGTCGACGCGCTGGCTCTCGTTGGGTAGTAGCGTCAGGTCGGCCGAGACCAGCTCGCTTTCGGTCAATACGCCCACGTCGAGCTGCGCCAGCTGCGTATTGGTGAGGCTTCCCAACCCGTCGGGGCCCAGCACACTTTGCGTCACCGCACCCAGATTGCCCAGATCGATGGCCCCGTTGCCGACCACGAGCTCCGTATTGCCTGCACTATCGGTATGGATTGCCAGCACGTCGGCCGGATCAATGCCTTGCCCATCTAGCAATGAGGTCAGTACTGGGCTGGACGTGATCGTATTGAGCAGGTCAGTCCGGGCATCCGGATTGGCCTGCAATGCGGCAGCGATCTGCTCGACGCCGGCATTGTTCACGAGGTTGGTTACCGGCACGATGTTGACAGCCTGATTGTTGATCGTGCTGTCGAGAACCGCGTTCACCACCGGGTTGAGGATGCTGTTCACCAGCGCGTCGGTACGCACCTCCGCGCCCAGCGACAGGATGGGCGCTGCCGGCGCCGCTGGTGTGGTGGGTGTCGAGATGATGGTCGCGGCCACTGGCGTGGTCACCGGATTGGCCGGCGTCGTCGGAATGATGGAGGGCAGAGCCAATTGCGGCACGGTCACCTGCGGAACCGTGACCTGTGGCAAGGTCACTTGGGGCAGTGTGACCTGCGGGAGTGTAACTTGTGGCAGCGCAACTTGTGGAAGTGCAACTTGCGGCACGGTCACCGCTGGCAGCAGGCTCCGGCTGAACAGGCGCGAGCCGAGTGTCGGCGCAGGGGCTGGTGCAGGCGCGGCCGCAAGTGGAATCAACACTCCACCATTAGGGCCGACGCCACCATTGGGCGCGGCAGCCGCACTGGCGCTGGTATCGGGCGCAGCACGAGCCGTATCGGCGGGCTGACTGGCACTGTCTGTCGGACCAGCGTCGCTTGGGGCAGGCGCCGACCCGGCGCTGTCATCAGGCGCGCTGTCACTGCTTGGAGCGGCATCGCTGCCAGATCCACTATCGCTGGCAGAACCGCCATCGCTTGTCGATCCACTGCCGTCGCTGGAACTGGCGCCGCTTCCATCGTCGGAACTGCTTCCGCTATCGCTGGCACCGCTACCGCCATCGGATGACGAACCGGCATCGCTGCTTGAGTCCGAACCGCTGTCCACGCTGACGCCGCCATCACCGACACTGACGCTGAGCTGTGCCAGGGTCGGCGTGGCTGCAACGAGAGCTGCGGCAAGGGCAATTACAGAGATATGCGTACGCATGGCGGAACCTTCCCATAAACCTACGGAAGAATAACTCCTCGCTTCCGCGGCGTTTCCAACACAGCCACAGCCGTGCTTGATTACGCGCTAAGGACTAAACGCAAATTACTGAAATAATTGTAATCAACATGGATCAAACGACGATGGAACCCATGAGATACTTACGCTTTTGCTGGTAAATATACCTACGTAGATTCACGTATATTTACTTATGGCAAAATGCGATTGCGTGAAAACGAAGACTTAGTGTTCGTTATGCTATGTGAAACTCGCACTGAATTGGTGATGGCCGAACATCACGGCCTCGGCGAAGCTCATGAGGACACAGTATTGACGGACGCCGAGCCTTCGCACCTGACACTGTCGCAACGCCTGAGCACCATCTACAGCGCTGCAACTATTGGGCTTGTCGCGCTCAGCCTGTTCTGGTTCGCGATCCTGGTCGTGATGCAATGGTGGGAGCTTGCCTTTACCGAAGGCGTGCTGGCCCTGGCCTGTGTGATGACCTGGCTACTGGTGCGCGCTGGTCGCCTGTCGCTGGCGCTGGTGGTCTCGCAGATGACTTTCTATGCCGTCATCCTGCTCATCTGCCTGCGCTATGATGTTCCCGACCCGGCAGCGCCGCGGGTCACGCATCTGTTCCTGCTTGCCACCGCGCTGGTCGGTTACATCAATTACATCCGCGAACCGTCGCGCCTTCAATTGGGCGTGATTGCCGCCACGCTTGTGACCTTTGTGGTCTTTGCCAGCACGCCGCTGGCCCTGCCCGGCGCCATGCCGCTGCCCGACAGCATTCGGGTTCCCGGTTCCTGGCTCAATACGATCGCGGCGGTGGCGATCCTTGTCGGATGCGTTTACGCCATGCAGGCCGAACTGGCCCGCAAGTCGGCTCTGGTGCGCGAATTGCAGAATGCCGTCATCGGTCGGCAATTCGAACTGTTCTATCAACCGCAGGTCGATCGCAACGGTCACACCATTGGTGCCGAAGCTTTGCTCCGCTGGAACCATCCCCGGCGCGGCTATGTCCCGCCCGACGATTTCATTCCGGTCGCCGAGCAGAATGGGCTGATGAGCCTGATCGGTGGCTGGGTGATCGAGCAGGCCTGCAAGACCCTCCGGCTCTGGCAAGACGATCCGCAGCGGCAATATCTCCGTCTTGCCGTCAATGTCAGCGCCGACCAGTTTCTCGATCCCGGCTTCGAACAATTCGTGCTCGATGCCGCCGCGCGCCACGGTATCGCCCGCTCCCGGCTGAAGCTCGAACTGACCGAGAGCATCATGGTGTCCCGCATCGAAACGACCATCGCCAAAATGGCCGCCCTGCAGGCGGCCGGCTTCGGCATGTCGCTCGATGATTTTGGCACGGGCTACTCGTCGCTCGGCTATCTGCAGCGTCTGCCTCTGGAGCAGCTCAAGATCGACCGCAGCTTCGTGCGCGATGTGCTGGACAATTCGCGGAGCGCCGCGCTGGCAAAGAACGTCATCCAGATCGGCCACGACCTTGGCCTAGCCGTGCTGGCGGAAGGGGTGGAAACACAGGAACAGTTCGACTTCCTGCGCGACAATGGCTGCAGCGAATTCCAGGGCTTCCTGTTTGGTCGACCGGCACCGCTCGATCAGTTCCGCGTCAACCAGGACTTAGTGGCCCAGTTCATCCTCGATATGGACGCGGATAATCTCGTCGAAGCTCCCCTCCGCCGCAAAGCCCAGTGACTTGGCACGAGTGGCCTCGAAGGCTTGCGGCCAACCAGCGACGATTTTGGCAATCACCGCATCCGGCTCCCTTCGGATCAGGGCCGTGGCCTCAGGTCCGGCGACGCGCTCCAGCGCCGCGATCTGTTCGCCCACTGTCGCAGCGAGCCCTGGCATGGTGAGATTGCGCTGATTGCCGAGCAGCGCGGTATCCATTGCCGCGGCATGGAGCAGAAAGCCGACCGCGGCGCGCGGGCTGGCAAACCAGTGCCGCACCGTTTCCGCCACGGGAAGCAGCGCCTCCTGTCCTGCCAATGGCTCGCGGATAATGCCGGAGAAGAAACCAGACGCCGCCTTGTTCGGTTTGCCCGGGCGCACCGCAATGGTGGGTAGCCGAATGCCCACGCCATCGACAAAGCCACGACGCGAGTAATCCGCCAGCAGCAATTCGCAGATCGCTTTCTGCGTGCCATAGCTGGTCAGCGGCGTATGCTCCTGCGCGTCGGGAATGACGGCCGGCAGCGGCTCGCCGAACACGGCAATCGAGGAGGTAAAGACCAGCCGTGGACGATAATCTTCGCCTGCACCTCTGATAGCCTCCAGCAGATGCCGGGTACCATCGAGATTGATCCGATAGCCCTTTTCAAAATCCGCCTCCGCCTCGCCCGACACGATGGCCGCGAGATGGAAGATGAGATCGGGTCTATCGGCAATGAGCCCCACCGAGACGTCCGGATCGGAAAGATCGACAGCGCTGGTCTTGACGGGAACGCCTGCTTGGGGCGCCTCGGGTGCGATCACATCCGCAAGATGCAGACCCTCGATCGCTTGGCCACCCACCTGCCCTGCTTCGAGCAAAGCCGAAACCAGCTTGCGCCCGACCATGCCGGCCGCGCCGATCACCAACACCTTCATCGTCATGTCACTCCATCCCTTTGGACGGAGCTTAACGTCGCCCATCGGCAGGGGGAAAACAAAATCGGCGTCCCTCACGGGACGCCGATGAAATTCCGAACCTGAGCAGGCGCTTAGTTGAAGCGGTAGCGCAGGCTGGTGCGGATTTCGTGCAGCCAGTTGTTGTCGGAGTAGATTTCTTCAGTGCCGGCCAGACCATTGCTGATCTGTGCGACATAGACGCCGCGATAGCCAAGATCGGCGACCACCGAACCAAAGTCATAGCCGACACCGATCATGCCGGCGACGGCAGGGCTGGTATTGCTGCCGGAGCCGGCCGGGCTGGGACTACCTGCGGGAGAAGTGATGTCGAAGCGATTGTGGGCTATACCGGCACCCGCACCGACATAGCCGAAGGCGCCGCCGGCAGCGCTATAGCCGTAGTCGTTGAACGAGAAGTCATAGTAGGCGTTGACCAGCGCCAGGCCGGTGCGAAGACGCGCGGTATATTCGCCAGCGCGTGCGCCGTATTCCGCACCCTTGATGACGCTCAGTCCGTCGTTGTCAATATAATCGACAGTGGCATCGAAGCGCAGACCCGTGCCTGTCTCATAGCCGAAGCCTGCACCAACACTATAGCCATAGCCCCAAGTTTCGAAGGGAAACTGCGTCAATACTGCGGTCGCGCCATCGATAGCCCCGGCGCAAGTCAAGCACTCAAAGGCATTCGCTTCCTTGGCCCACAGCGCATTGCCTGCCGCGCTGCCGCGCAGGTAGAACGAGCCTTGGACACCGTAGTCCACATCCGGAATCTCGATTACCGGCGGATAATAGGGGAAGTCGGCAGCTGTTGCCGATCCGGCGACCAGCGTGGCTCCTGCCACCATGATTGCTGCAATGAGCTTGCGCATGAAAAACGTCCTTGAGGTTGCCACGACAACAGTCGATTGACATCAATATCGACGATTTTCCTTAAAACCCACTTAACCCTAACAAAGTCACGGAGGTAAACAGAAAGTAAATTCAGACGGTTAGTGGATCGTTACTATCCATGATCCGGCAACCTCAAGCAACATCCCGGATCGCCGCTTCGATCTGCGCGACGGCGCTGGAAACCAACCCGGCATCGTCCGCCTCACCCATGACGCGAATCACCGGCTCGGTACCCGAGGCACGCACGACAACGCGCCCGCCTGCCCCCAGCATGGCTTCGGCGTCGGCGATGGCCTGCTTGACATGCTTGTCCTCGAGCGGCTTGCCGGCCTTGAACTTCACGCTGCGCAGCAGCTGCGGAACCTTGGTGAAACGCTTGCAGATCTCGGACACGCTTCGGTCCTGCTCCTTGAGCACGGCCAGCAGTTGCAGCGCCGCGACCAGCCCGTCGCCCGTGGTGGTAAAGTCTGACAGGATGATATGGCCGGACTGTTCGCCGCCCACATTGAAGCCCTTGCTCCGCATGGCTTCGAGCACATAGCGGTCACCGACCTGGGTACGCTCCAGCGTCAGGCCAAGCGAGCCGAGATAGCGCTCAAGCCCGAGATTGGACATGACCGTCGCCACGATGCCGCCGCCGAGCAGCATTTCGCGCTCGAGCCAGCTCTGGGCGATCACCGCCATGAACTGGTCGCCATCGACCACGTCGCCCTTTTCGTCGACGATGATGACGCGATCCGCATCTCCATCCAGCGCAATGCCGATATCGGCGCGCACTTCCTTGACCTTGGCAGCAACGGCCTCGGGCGCGGTCGAGCCGACCTTGTCATTGATATTGAAGCCATCCGGCTTGTCGCCGATGGTGAACACCTCGGCACCCAGCTCCCACAGCGCAATCGGCGCCACCTTGTAGGCCGCACCATTGGCGCAATCGAGCACCACGCGCAGCCCGGCCAGGTCGGTATTCCGCGGCAACGTGCGCTTGGCATATTCGATGTAACGGGTGCGGGCTTCCTCGTCGCGATGCGCGCGGCCAATGTCGCGACCATGCGCCAGAAACTTGGACATGTCGCCGTCGATCAGCGCCTCGATCTCCTTTTCCACCTCGTCGCTGAGCTTGTAGCCGTCGGGACGGAACAGCTTGATCCCATTGTCTTCATAGGGATTGTGCGACGCCGAGATCATGACGCCCAGGTCGGCGCGCAGCGAGCGGGTCAGCATGGCCACGGCCGGTGTTGGCATCGGGCCAAGGAAATAGACGTCCATGCCGACGGCGGTGAAACCGGCCGCCAGCGCGTTCTCGATCATATAGCCGGAGCGGCGCGTGTCCTTGCCGATGACGACGCGATTGCGATGGTCGCCGCGCACGAACTTCTGGCCCGCTGCCATGCCGACCTTGAGTGCCAGTTCGGGGGTCAGCTTGTCGCCATTGGCGAGACCACGAATGCCGTCGGTGCCGAAATACTTGCGTACCATTTGCGTCTTCCTTCATCGCCGGCCGGGCCGGTCGCTTCGGACAATACCACTTTGCAGCGCCTTAGCGGAATTCCCGCACGTGCAAAAGGGCCGCCTTGCGGCGGCCCTAAAATCTTGTGAAATGTCAGCTGTTTGGCTGCGGCTCCATGCCCGCCTCGGGCGGCGCATCCGGACGCTTCTTGCCCGACTTGCCAGCCGAGGGAACGCCCGTTGCCTTGGTCGACGGCCCCGAGTCGTCTGGACGAGTCGGCTGCTGTCCATCCATCAGGGCGCGTAGCTCGTCGCCGGTCAGCGTCTCGAACTCGAGCAGTGCCTGGGCAATGGCTTCCCACTGATCGTGATAGGTGGTGAGGATTTCCTTGGCGGAAGTCTCGCCATCCTCGATCAGCTTACGCACTTCCTGGTCGATGATCTTGGCGGTGTCATCGGACATATGCTGGGACTGCGTCACCGAATGGCCGAGGAACACTTCCTGGTCGTTCGACTTGTAGCGCACGCGGCCGAGCTTTTCGCTCATGCCCCATTCCATCACCATGGAGCGCGCCAGGCTTGTCGCCATCTGGATATCGCCCGAAGCGCCGCTCGTGACCTTTTCCGGCCCGAACTTGATGATTTCAGCTTCGCGACCACCGAACAGCATGGTGAGACGGGCCAGGGCCTTTTCACGGCTGAACGAATAGGTGTCGCTTTCCGGCAAGGTCATCACCATGCCCAGCGCACGACCGCGCGGGATGATGGTGGCCTTGTGGATCGGATCAATACCGGCAACCTTGAGCGCGATGATGGCGTGGCCAGCTTCGTGATAGGCGGTCAGCTTCTTTTCGTCCTGCGACATGGCCATGGTGCGGCGTTCGGCGCCCATCATGATCTTGTCCTTGGCGTCTTCGAATTCCTGATGGGTCACGAAACGCTTGTTCTTGCGCGCCGCCATCAGGGCCGCTTCGTTGACGAGGTTCATCAGGTCAGCGCCGGAGAAACCGGGCGTACCACGGGCCAGTACCTTGAGATCCACATCGGGAGCCAGCGGCACCTTGCGCACGTGAACCTTGAGCACCTTTTCGCGGCCCGACACGTCGGGATTGGGAACGACGACCTGACGGTCGAAACGGCCGGGACGCAGCAGCGCCGGATCCAGCACGTCGGGACGGTTGGTGGCAGCGATCAGGATGATGCCTTCATTGGCTTCAAAGCCGTCCATCTCGACGAGGAGCTGGTTGAGGGTCTGTTCGCGTTCGTCGTTACCGCCACCGAGACCGGCGCCACGCTGGCGGCCGACGGCGTCGATTTCGTCGATAAAGATGATGCAGGGGGCGTTCTTCTTGGCCTGCTCGAACATGTCGCGGACGCGCGAAGCACCCACGCCGACGAACATTTCAACGAAGTCCGAACCCGAAATGGTGAAGAACGGCACATTGGCTTCGCCGGCAACCGAACGGGCCAGCAAGGTCTTGCCGGTACCCGGGGGGCCAACCAGCAGTACGCCGCGAGGAATACGGCCACCCAGGCGCTGGAACTTGCCCGGATCGCGCAAGAATTCGACGATTTCCTCGAGGTCCTGCTTGGCTTCATCCACGCCGGCCACGTCCTCGAACGTCACCTTGCCATGGGTTTCAGTGAGCAGCTTTGCGCGCGACTTGCCAAAGCCCATCGCGCCGCCGCGGCCACCGCCCTGCATCTGGCGTATGAAGAAGAACCACACGCCGATGATGACGATGAAGGGCAGCCAGGAGCTGAGCAGGATCGACCAGAACGGGCTCGATTCGGGCGCCTGTGCGGTGATCGAGACATTCTTGTCCTCAAGACGCGAAACGATATTCGTGCCATCGGGGATCGTGGTTTCAAACCGTGTTCCGTCGCGCAGCACGCCGGACACGATGTCATTGGTAATGACCACGCTGGTGACGCTGCCGGCTTCGACATCGGAGACGAACTGGCTGTAGCTCTTGTCGGAAACCGAAATGGATCGGGTCGACGACTGGAAGACCTGGAACAGGCCCATCAGCATGAAGAGTATGACGAGCCAGATGGCGAAGTTGCGGAAGTTGCCGTTCATCAATCCTGTCCAGATGGTGCGGCGCAAGCATGCGCGGCGCGATTGCCGAATGTATGTCCGGCATTAGGGCGTTACAAGGGCACGACCTGCGGTCCTTTGCACCTCTCGTCCAGTCATAATGTCGCGATTGGGTTAATACGCCGTAGGGATTCAAATGGTTCCAACCACGATTGGGACACTCTGGCGTAATTTCGCGCTAAATCCGCGTCGGGTCGGACAAAATGTCCTAGTCGATGAGCAGTTGAACGGTAATTCGCTCGTCGAACGACCAGCCGCCCAGCGACAACACGCCGCCCTGTGCGTCGCGCACGATCGGCGCCGTGCGGATCGCTTCAGCAGGCGCAGTGACCTTAAATCCGAGAAACTCTTCCAGCCGGTGGCGCGGAAGGTAGTCGGCCACGCTGGCGGTCAGCTCGGCATCATCCGAACCATTGACGATGCGAAAGCGCTCATCCCAGACCAGCGTGCCATGGGGCTGGAGAACCTCGTCCTGCGGCAGTGCCCGGCCCGGCTCGCGCGCCACCGCAATGGCACCCTCTTTGAGCCGGATGACACAGCCCAGCACCGTCGTCGACTTGGCCAGTTCGCCCTTGGCAATGGCCTGGCGCAGACGCTCGACCTGACCCAGCGCCCGTGGCTTCTGCCGCCCACCGACAATATTGAGCACCCGGCCAAGCAGCCGCGTGGAGATGGCTGGGCTGAGCCCGACAAAGGGCGCCAGCTCGATCCGCGCCGCGCCGAACCCGTCGAGCCGCACGATCTCGGAGAAACAGCCATCGGCCATCTGCGCAATGGCGGCATCGGCTTCCGCCATGCGCTCGGCAAACAGCGCAAGCGCGGCCGCATCGAGCCCCAAACTAGCCAACTGTGGCATGGTCTGGCGCCAGCGCACGCGCTCGTAATGCGGGTCGGCATTGGAAGGATCTTCGACAGGCACGAGCCCGGCAGAAACGACGATCTCGCACAGCACGCCCGGCTCGGCATCGAGCAGCGGGCGATGCACCAGCACCCCCTCGACCTCGGATAGTTTCGCCATGCCCTTGAGGCCTTCGATCCCACTCCCATGCGCCATCCGCATCAACACGGTCTCGGCCTGGTCCTGCCGATGATGCGCCGTCAGCAAAACCTTGGCGCCATCCTCCGCCATCGCCTGCCCCATCAGCCGATAACGCGAGGTACGCGCCGCTTCCTGCACACCGGTTCGCGGCTTGTCGCCGGTCCAGAGCAGGCCTCGGGCCGGCAACCCGAGTGCCGCGGCTGACGCCAGCACCATGGCGACCTCGTCCCTGGCAGCCGGACGCAGGCCGTGATCGACCGAATAGACAATGATTTTGGGAGCATTGGCGCGGCCCGCGGCCCAGCGCTGGGCCAAGAGCATCAGCGCCAGACTGTCGGCACCGCCCGAGACGGCCAGGGCGATGGCGGGTTGATCCTCCACCGCCGCAAAGAGAGCATCGAGCTCGTCTTGCGTCACGAGGCCTGGCGTCATGCCGGTGGGCACTCGGCCTTGGTCTTTTCGGCGGCAAGCCGCCCGGCAACATCCTGCGTCAGGCTGGGATAATTGGCATCGACCTGGGCAAAGGTCCGGCACGCCACTTCCCGCTCGCCGGCACCCGACATGGACGCGCCCAGCTTGACCAGCAGTTCGGCTGCGCGCGCGCCCTGCGGATCCTTCTGGTAGGCGCCGAGCAGCACATCGGCCGCTTCGTTATAAGCCTGGCGCTGCAGCAGGGCATCGCCAAGGAAATTGGCAGCGTCGGCCGCACGCGGACTATCCGGATAGATGTCGAGGAACTGACCAAACTGCTCTTCGGCAAATTCGTAGTCACCCGAAGCCATGGCCTCATAGCCCGCGGTAAACTGCGCATCCTCGTCGGCATTGCCGCTAGCCGAAGCCGATGGGTCGTAATTGAGATTGAGCGGCTGGCCGGTCGTCAGGTCCACACCGCCCGTCGAACCCGTGCCCACCAGCGGATCGCTGGAATTGCCCAGGTCATCCATGGGCGCCGAGCCGTCGTCATAGGTCGGATCGAACTCGACCTCGCCCGGCAACGGCTGCACGCCCTGCGCGGGAATATCGGTCATCGGGGCGATCTCGGGGCGCGTGGTTTGCTCCTGCGGCAAAGCCTCGGGCTGCGTCACGCCGCCCGGTTGGATTGCCGCATCAGTTTTTCCCGCCGCACCGCCTTCCAGCGCCTGGATTTCGGTCTGCAGACGGTTGAGGATTTCCTGCATCTGCGTCAGCTGGAAGGTCAGGCCCTCGATCTGGCCGTTCTGCGAGCGGAGCTGTTCCTCGAGCTGCTGGATGCGGACCAGCAATTGAGCGCTGTCACCGGCCTGGGCGACATGGATGCGCGCCGGGGCAGTATTGGTCAGGCTCAGCCCGCCAAGTTCGGCCGGCGGCAAGATATTCTGGGCAGCCATGCCCGGAACGGAAATGCCGAGAGCGACGGCCACTGCGCAAAGCGCAACCTTCCCCCCTCGCTTGATGGACGACAACTTCAAAGCGAACGCCTCCGATGCGCGCATAACAATCGTTCCCTACATGGTGCCGATGCTGCTGCCGATAAAGAGCAATTAGGACAAAAAGAAAGCGCCCGGGCCAAATAATGGCTCCGGGCACTCTTGCCTCCAGTTTGCACTGGATCTGGTCGGTCCGAGAAGGACCGGTTTGCTTACTGAACGACGGTAACCGCGCGGCGGTTCTGCGACCAGCATGAAATGTCGTTACAGATCGCGACCGGGCGTTCCTTGCCGAAGGACTGCGAGGTGATGCGCTGCTGGTTCACGCCCTTGGAGACGAGGTAGTTGACCACGATCGAGGCGCGGCGGGCGCCGAGCGCGATATTGTATTCGCGGGTACCGCGCTCGTCGGCATGGCCTTCGATCATGATGCGGTAGTTCTGATACTGGTTGAGCCAGGCGGCCTGCTTGTCGAGGGTTGCCGAAGCTTCGGTGGTGAGCGAGCTGGAATCGGTTTCGAAGAACACGCGGTCGCCGACCGACACGAGGAATTCCTGCTGGCTGCCCGGAGCGCCGCCGCCCGGACCGACATTGCCCACACCGGTCATGCCGACATTGTCATTGGGGTTACGGGCACAGGCCGCGATGACGAGGACGAAAAGCAGCATGGCGGCAGAGCGCAATGCGGTGTTGATGGTTGCGGTGTTCACCACGGTAGCTCCTGAAAGGCGACAATCTTAAGCAGGGCATTTACCGCGCTTAGTCTTAAGGCCGGGTTTTCCGCTATGGTTAATGTTGTTCTATCGCGGCGCCAATGTGGCGGAAATCCGGGCTTTTCCGTGGTGATGCAAACGCGCCACAGCCCTGATCGTGATCGCGTTAAGGTTACCTGCGCGAGGGTCTAGCCGCCCGCGCCCTGATAGCGCCGCAGGCAAAACCGCCAGAACCATGCGGCGATCAACGCGGCAGTCGGACCCGCCAGAAGGGCCGCGACCGGCGCAAAATCCCCCAGGAACGGCACGGGCCGCCCCAATAGGCCGGCCACCGGTACATAGGCCATGAAACCGAGCGGAATGATGGTCAGCATGACGATCTGCAGCGGCGCCGCGAAGATATTGAGCGGATAGCGCGCCAGCTCCCAGAAATCGAAATAGATGCCGAACAGGTAGCGCGAACGTCCCAGCACGAAGGCACTGGCGCCGATGATGGTGATGATTGCGCCGGTCAGTAGCGCGGCGCTCACCAAGCTCGCCAGCAATTGCAGCACGCTCAGCAGCGTCCAGTCGACCGCCAGCTGCGGCAGCGACCACGAGATCAGCAGCAGGCCGAGCAGGATATGGCCGCCAT
Source organism: uncultured Devosia sp. (assembly GCF_963517015.1). NCBI lineage: Bacteria > Pseudomonadati > Pseudomonadota > Alphaproteobacteria > Hyphomicrobiales > Devosiaceae > Devosia > uncultured Devosia sp. The sequence goes on along the minus strand of NZ_CAUQDV010000001.1, from coordinate 1,101,540 downwards.
ATTCGATATTGATCCCCGAAAAGCAGAGGTAGAGCCAGGGATTGACCGGCCGCACCAGGAGCGCATCGAATGTCCCCAGCCGCACCAGCTCTTCCATGTTGCGCAACTGCACAAAGGTGAAGCTCGCACCCAAGGCGTAGCCCAGCACATGAAAGCCCAGCATCAGCGCAATCTCGGGCCAGCCCCAGCCGCCCAGGTGCTCGAAGCGCGTCACGATCACCCAGATGCCGGCATAGACGCCCGCATAGCCGCAGGCTTGCGCCAGCCAGGCGATGAACAGGCCGGCACGATATTCCAGCCGTGTCCGCACCCGCAGACCCATGAGATACACCAGCAGCGACAAGCTCTGTGCCATGATTAGCCTCCCTGCACCGTCAGCCGCAGGGTTGTGCGCGACCACAGCCAGGCGATGAGGCCAAACAGGCCGGTGAGCCAGGCTGCCCCAGCCACCAGCAGCATTGCGCTGGTCGGCAGGTCCACCTGCCCCAGATAGGTCGCCATCGGATGAAAGGTGATCCAGGAAAACGGCAGCGCCGCCGCAACCTCGGCAAAACCGGCCGGGAAAAACCACAGCGGCACGAAACCGCCGGCCAGCACCGAAACCATGCCGCGCATGAACCATTCCAGCGAATGGGCATCGAGCACCCAAAAGCTCAGCAGCCCGAACAACAGGCCAATGCCCATGATCATGCCGATCGAAACGAGGCAATAGAACACGAACAGCAAGCCATGTCCGAAACTGGCCGGTGCTTGCAGCCCAAAAATCAGCGCCATCACCACGAGCACCGGCAGGCCCACCACCAGACTGTCGAACACCCGGCTTCCGACCTGCTTGGCAAACAGCGCCAGCGGATAGTCATAGGGCTTCAGCAATTGGCCGATGACGTCGCCGCTGCGGATATCGGCGCCCACCTCGCGCACCAGTTCGGTGGTGTCCCAGGCGCTGAGAAAGGCCGCGCCGATCACCGCATAAGTCACCATCTGCGGCAGCGTCACGCCATCGACCGTCGCCGCGCCGCCAAACACGGCCGTCCAGATCGAGATGCGCGCCAGAACATCGAGACTGCCGCCAAACAGCATGGCCCAGACCTGCGCACGATAGGCAGAACGGACCCGAAAGGCGCTGAGCACAAAAGCCAGGAACATCTCACGCCCCCCGCGACTGGTAATAGGTGCGGATGACTTCCTCGATATCGGGACGATGCAGGTGGATATCCTTGAGCCCCGGCGGATTGCCCAGCTCGGCGATCAGATCGACCAGCGACCGCCCATCGTCGGGCAACAGAAACTCTCGCCGCAGCGCATCCCCCGTCAGGACTTCGGCACCATTCAGACTCACCGCGCCCGGATCCGCCGCAAACTCCAGCGTCAGCTTGCGCCGCGCCCCGAAAGCCGTGTGAAGTTGCGCCAACGGCCCGTCGAACAGCAGCCTGCCATTGTCGACCATGATCAGCCGTGGGCAGATCTGTTCGATGTCCTGCAGGTCATGCGTGGTCAGGATGATGGTGACGCCCCGCTCGGCATTGATCCGCGCCAGGAACTTGCGCACCGCATCCTTGGCCACGACATCGAGCCCGATGGTCGGTTCATCCAGAAATAGCACGGCCGGATCATGCATCAGCGCCGTGGCGATCTCGGCACGCATGCGTTGACCGAGGCTCAACTGGCGCACCGGCCGTTCGATGAAGGAGCCAAGATCGAGCATCTCGACCATCTCGGCCCGATTGGCGGCGAAACGCGCCGGTTCGACCCGATAGATGCGGCGGTGCAGCTCGAAACTGTCGCTGAGCGGCAGGTCCCACCAAAGCTGGCTGCGCTGACCGAACACCACCCCGATCTGCCGTGCATTGGCGACGCGATCGGCATGGGGCACTTTACCCAGCACCTCGACGCGCCCGCTGGTCGGCACGAGGATGCCGGTCAGCATCTTGATCATGGTGGATTTGCCGGCCCCATTGGGCCCCAGATAGCCGACCGCTTCACCCTTGCCGATTGCAAAGGAAATATCGCTCACCGCCTCGACCGGCGTGGTCTTGGGCGAAAAGAAACTGCGCAATCCGCCGAACCCGCCCTTGGCGCGCTCACGCTGCTGAAAAGTCTTGGAAACCTGCTCGGCAAGAATGACGGACATGGAATCGGCCTTCGAGCAAAAAGACCAGTTCCGTATAGCCGCTCCATGACGGAAAGACGAACCCCGCCTCTTTGAAAAGAGACGGGGCTAAAAAGGCTTATGCCGATCCTAGCTGCGCAGGCCCGACCATGCCGGGTCGGACGCATAGCTTTCCGTGGGGATCGTCAGCAGGTTACGGCCCCAGATATCGACGCTCATCAGCTTCGGGCCATCATTGCCGCCCGGGTCCTGGAAGAACATAATGACACGGCCGTTTGGCGCCCAGGTCGGGCCTTCCGCATGAAAACTGGTGTAGAGCATGCGCTCGCCCGAGCCATCGGGATTCATGACGCCGATATTGAACTGGCCACCCGACTGGCGGGTGAAGGCGATGAGATCGCCGGTCGGTGCCCAGACCGGGGTCGAATAGCTGCCCTGGCCAAAGCTGATGCGCTGTGCGTTGCCGCCCGACGCGCCCATCATGTAGATCTGCGGCGAGCCGCCCCGATCGCTTTCAAAGATGATGCGCGAACCATCCGGCGAATAGGATGGGCCGGTATCGATCGCCGCGCCCGACGTGAGCTGCATCGGCTGTCCGCCACCCGTGCCCACGGCATAGATATTGGTCGCGCCGGCCTGCTCGACCGAGAAGACCACGGTGCCGCCGTCGGGCGAAAAGCGCGGCGCGAAGGTCATGGCGCCCACATTGGCTAGGCGCTGCTGCCGGCCGGTCGATAGCTGCAGCAGATAGACCTGCGGATTGCCTTCAGCAAAATTCATGTAGGTGACCATGTCGCCATTGGGCGAGAAGCGCGGCGTCAGCGCCATGGTCGAACCATCGGTGAGATACTGCGCATTGGCGCCGTCCTGGTCCATGATCGCGAGCCGGCGCACGCGATTGGCCTTGGGGCCGCTCTCGGCCGTGTAGATGACGCGCGTATCGAAATAGCCCGTGCCACCGGCCAGCGCCGTGTAGATGGCGTCGGAAATGATGTGGCCGACGCGGCGCGACGAATTGGGATCGGTATTGTAGCTCTGGCCGACGACCTGCGCGCCCTGTCGTGCGTCCCACACGCGAACCGACGAGGAGATCGAGCCACCACGCTCGACCGCGCCCATCACCAGCGCATCGACATTGGCGGTGCGCCAGACAGTGAAGTCGGGCGTGGCATTGACGTCGCCGACCTGGATCGGCAGCGATGCCGGCTCGAGCGGCAGGAACAGGCCCGAACGGCGCAGGTTGTTACGCACGATATCGGCAATCTCGCGACCAAACGTGGGGTCCGACGACGCGAAATCCGGAATGGCGATCGGCAGCGGCTGGAAGTTTGCCCCATCCACTCGGATGGTGACTTGCGCATTGGCGCGGGCGACCAGGGCCGCAGTCAATCCGCTGGCAAGGCCGAGCTTGAGAGCATTGCGCCGAGTGAGAAGGGTCATTTCAATCTCCATTCCTGCCAGTTGCTGGCCATGATGCTGTCGCGACGCTGTCTCGTCACGGGCTCAGCACGACGTTCATATTCTGCCAATCGCCATAGCTTGCGGCCGATAGCATATCGTAGGGCGCGCAGGCTGCGATGGCGCTGACGGCCTTCTGCGCGATGTTTATGGCTTCCGGTTGTTGGCTCACCGAGACAATTCGCGGCACATCCGCCAGCGTACCATTCTGGCTGAGGCGGATATTGACCGTCACTTCCACACCAGGAATCTGTTCGTTGGGCAGGAGGTTCCAGCACTGCCGGATCTTGGCCACCATGGCGCCCATTTCGGTGGTGCTCAGCGTCGCCGCCGTGCCGCTGGTATCGCCCAGCGTCGGCGAGCCGCCCGAACCGGTCGTTGCGCCGGTGGTCCGGTCGCGATTGATGATCGAGGAAATGTCGTCCGCCAGCGTGGCATCGATCTGCGGCGGTGATGCCTGTTCGGCGGCGCGATCGGCCTCCTGCTCGGCAGCTTCGCGCGCAGCAGTCTGCTGCGCCTGGCGGGCTTCGGCTGCGGCGGCCGCCTGGCGTTCACGCTCTTCCTCTTCGCGACGGCGGCGCTCGGCCTCGGCAGCGGCAAAGCGTTCGCGCAACTGCGCCAGGTTCGACGGACGGGCCGCCGGCGCTGGTGCCGCCACAGTCGGCTCAGGCGTGGGTTCGGGCGTCGGCGTCGGCACGGGCGTCGGTTCGGGCGCGGGTTCCGGGGTAGGCGCGGGTGTCGGCTCAGGGGCCGGTTCCCTCTCTGGCGCAGGCTCGGGCGTTGGTTCGGGTTCCGGCGCGGGCGGCGGCGGCGTCGGCCGGCTCTGCGGCACGGGCGCCGGCTGGGGTGTCGGTGCCGGCGTGGGCTCGGGTTGGGGAGCCGGTTCTGGCTCGGGTGCCGGCGGCGGCGCAGCCTCGGGCTGCGGCGCAGAATTGGTTACGGGCGCCGGCGTCGGCAGGTCTGCAGGCGATGGCGTCGGTTGGTCTGTCTCGGTATTGCCGGTGGGCTGGGCAATCTCGGCGGGCTGGTCGTCCTCGACGATCGATGGCGTATCGGTTTCCACCACTTGGCTGTCGAGTTGGCCGGCCCTGATGCTGGCGACATCGCTGATCGGCACCAGATCCACGGCAATGGCATTCTCGACCGTGGTCAAGGGCTCGGCAAACCCCAAGTTGATGAGGCCGATGCACAAAACCGCGATATGGGCTGCAATCGAGACGGTTACGCCAACACGCATCGGACTGGACTACTGTTCCGGCTGCGTGATGAGGCCGATCTTGGTAAAGCCTCCGGCCGACAACAGGCCCATCACACGCATGACCGCGCCGTAGTTGGCGCTGGTATCGCCACGCAGATAGATACGGTCTTCCGCACCATTGACGCCGCGCGTGGTCAGTTCGGCAATCAGCTGGTTCTCCGCAATCGGATCATCGTCGATAAAGACTGCACCATCAGGCGTGACGCCTACGGTGATCGGATCGGCCTGGTTGGGCAAGGCGGCAGCCGCCGAGCTTGGCAGGTCAAGCGGCACGCCGGCCGTCATCATCGGCGCGGCCACCATGAAGATGATCAGCAGCACGAGCATGACGTCGACCATCGGCGTGATGTTGATCTCGCTCATCACCGCTTTCTTGCGGCCACGACGGCGGCGTCCGCCGCCCCCGCCACCACCGGCTGATACACCCATGCCCATCTTAGTGCTTCCGCGCTTCGAGCTGACGGCTCAGGATGGTCGAGAATTCGTCGGCAAAGCCTTCGAGGCGTCCGGTCAGCTTGCCGGCATCGGCCGAAAGCTTGTTATAGGCGATAACCGCCGGAATAGCGGCCACAAGGCCGATGGCCGTGGCGAACAGCGCTTCGGCGATCGGACCAGCCACGACCGCAAGGCTGGTATTGGACGAGGCAGCAATGGCGGTAAAGGCATTCATGATGCCCCACACGGTGCCGAAGAGGCCGATGAACGGGCCGGCCGAACCGACCGTCGCGAGAAAGCCGAGGCGCTTCTCCAGCACATCGCTTTCGCGGGCAATGGCCACGTCCAGCACCTTGTCGAGGCGCTGCTGCATGCCCACGAAGCTTGCAGCATTCTGCTCGTGGCTGCGCTTCCATTCCTTCATCGCGGCGACAAACACCGCGCCGAGCCCGCCCGACGGCTTTTCGGCCTGCTGCTGGTAAAGCTCTTCCAGCGACTGGCCGGACCAGAAGGTCCGCTCGAACTTGTTCATCTCGCTCGTCATGCGGCGATAGGTGATGGACTTGTCGATGATGATGGCCCAGCACCAGACCGACGCTGCAACCAGACCCAGCATGACCGACTTGACGATCCAGTCCGCAGCCCAGAACAGGCCCCAGATGGACAAGTCGGCATGAGGGGCGGCTGCCACTGCAGCATCCATGGCTTCCATGTAGTGATCCTTCTCGGCCCGGTTCCTGCGCCCGACCCACGCTCAGGCGATGGGGTCGAAATCTGTCAAAATTAAGAGAAATGCCCGGCAAACCGGCCCTTTGCGGACGGACTGACGGACACGTGTTCGCTTTGCCTCAATTATGGTCAAGGACTGGTTAACAAAAGGAGTCGGCGCAGCTTTGCATCGATCACAGTTGTGCGGGCAATTTACTTGCCGCGACCGAACCGCTCGATAATGACCTTGGGCATGCGGGCCGGCCCGCCGCTGGTCTTGATGGCCACGACCATGACCGTCGCGCGGGTCAACACAGCGTCACCACGCAGTATGGTCTGTTTCAGCGTCAGCCGCGCGCCGCTCAGCGCCTCGACTTCCGTCACGACGGTCAGCAGGTCATCGATATGGGCCGCACCATCGAAGGCGATCTCCATCGACCGCACGGCAAAGGCAATCCCCTCCGCAGCAAGCTCGGAATGATGGATGCCCTCGTCGCGCAGGAATTCCGTACGCCCGCGCTCGAAGAATTTGAGATAGGCCGCGTGATAGACATTGCCCGAAAAATCGGTGTCTTCGTAATAGACGCGGACCGGAAAAGTGTGGCGCGTCATCCCTGCCCTCCCAGCTCGATCAGCACGATCTCCTGCTGCGTCGCGAAACGGATCGGCCAGCCGGAATAACCCAGCCCCGAAGTGACGATCAGGTGCCGCCCCTCTTCCTCGACATGTCCATAGACATAGCGACTACCGAACTTCGACGGTACGACCGGCGTACGGCCGAACAGTTTGATCTGCCCGCCATGGGTATGGCCCGACAGCGTCAACGCCACCCGATGGCTCACCTGCGGAAAAATATCCGGCTCATGCGCGAGGAGGATTACCGGTGCGTCGTCGGTGACCTGGGCCAATGTGCCCGCGAGATCCTCGATCCCCAAATCGCTCCGCTCATAGGACATCCCGCGGCAGTGAAACGCGCGCTGATCCCCCAGCCCGGCGAGCCAGAAGGCATGGCCGTCATGCTCGATCCGCAGGCTCTCGTTTACCAGCACATTGATGCCCGTCTCGCGCAGCGCCCGCACGGCCAGCACGTCACCTGCCAAAACTTGCTTGCGCGTGTAGTGGTCATAGTCGTGATTGCCCATCACCGCATGCACGCCCAGCGGCGCCGACAGCGACGAAAAGGCCCGCGTCAACTCACCCTGTTTCAGCTCCCGGCTGAAACGCGGCCCGCCGACAAAATCGCCCAGCAACAGGATGATGTCCGGCTCGAGCGCATTGGCCTCATCGCAGATGGCGCGGATTTTTGTCTCGTTCAGGAACGGCTTGCAGGCGTGAAAATCGCTGAGCACCGAAATGCGGAGCTTGAGCGCATCTGGCCACGTCGCGAGCCTCGGCACATAAAGGGTAACAACGGTCACGGCTGGCCTTCATGGAAGATGACATGGGCCGGCGTATCGTCCAGCGCGCGCAGCCGTTCCGGCAACCACGGCGGCATCAGCCGCGCCTTGCCCAGCGCGTCGCCATCGAGCGGCAACCACGAAAACTGCAGCAGATGTCCCTCGTCCTCGCGCACGAGGAAGGGCTGCTCACCGCCGGGCCGCACATCCTCCGGCAATTCGATGGCATAGATAAAACCGAGCTCGTGATAGCGATCGCCCTCGCGGCCGTAAAAGCTCTCCGAGGTAAAGATCAGGTGGCCAACATCGACCGGCATGGCCAGCTCCTCGGCCATTTCGCGCACCAGCGACTCATGGCTGGGCTCCCCCATTTCCACGCGCCCGCCCGGCAGCATGCAATAATCATCCTCGTCTTCGCGGCAGACCAGCACATGCCCGTCGCGAATGGCCGCCCCCGCCACGCGATAGTTGAACCGCGTGCCGCCGACCGGAAAACTCAACACGATCCGCTCAGTCATCGCTGGGCTCCTCGAAGAGGCTCTGCTGCATGCCAACGAAACCCTGCGGCACCACTCGCCCCATATGCTGGAAGGCACCGCCAGTCAGCATGCGCCCGCGCGGTGTCCGCTGGATGAAGCCCTGCTGGATCAGGTAGGGCTCGACGATTTCCTCCAGTGCATCGCGCGGCTCGCTCAGCGCCGCAGCGATCGTCTCGATCCCCACCGGACCGCCATTGTAGAAATCGGCAATCGTTGTCAGATATCGCCGGTCGAGCTGGTCGAGGCCTCGCGCATCGACATCGAGCCGTAGCAGCGCCTTGTCGGCAATGCTCCGGTTGATCTCCTTGGCCCCATCCACCAGCGCAAAATCGGTCACGCGGCGCAACAGCCGCCCCGCGATACGCGGTGTACCGCGCGAGCGCCTGGCAATTTCCATTGCCCCATCGGGCGCCATCGGCATGCCCAACAGCCGTGCGCCACGTTGCACGATCAGCACCAGCTCTTCCGGCGTGTAGAAATTGAGCCGCACGGGAATGCCGAAACGATCCCGCAGCGGCGTGGTCAATAGCCCCGCGCGGGTAGTGGCGCCCACCAGGGTGAATTTCGCCAGATCGATCCGCACCGACCGCGCCGCCGGCCCTTCGCCGATGATCAGATCGAGCTGGAAATCCTCCATCGCCGGATAGAGCACTTCCTCGATCGCCGGATTGAGCCGGTGGATCTCGTCGATGAACAAGACGTCTCGTTCTTCGAGATTGGTCAGAAGCGCCGCCAGATCACCCGCCTTGGCAATCACCGGACCCGATGTGGCCCGAAAGCCCACGCCCAATTCACGCGAAATGATCTGCGCCAATGTCGTCTTGCCCAAGCCCGGCGGACCGACGAACAACACATGGTCCAGCGCGGCGCCACGTTGCTTTGCGGCCTGAATAAAGACTTCCAGATTTGCCCGCGCAGCCGCCTGCCCGACAAACTCGGAAAAGCCCGACGGGCGCAGGGAAACATCGAGGCTGTCATCGCGGCCGGCTTCGGGAGAGGTCAGGTCAGTCACGCGAGCAATTCCATTCCGGGAACACGTTTGGCAGCGTCTTTGTCGAAGGTGACGGTGGTGACGCAGCCACGCTCCAGCGCCAAGCGGGCAACAAGTATGTCCGCAAAATCAACTCTTGGCTGTCGCGAATGGATGGCTGCTTCTTCTATCAAGTCAGGTCTTTCAATCACCAAATCAACGCTCTCAAGCAGACCAAGCACCGTGTCCGAAATCTGGTCCTTACTGTAGCCGTAGCGCTTGCGCAGTAACCAGGTGAATTCGGCCATGACGACCAGACCAATATAGGCGGGTTCGTCTGACGTACGCTGGGCAAAGAAAGCGCGTGCGGCCCTGATCTGCTGTGGTTCATCGTCCACCACGAGACGCAAGAGCACATTGGTATCGACGCCGATCATTTCCGAAGAGATCTCTCGAACCTTTCCACCACGGCCTCGGCTACAGCATCGTCCATATCTTCTACAGAAAGATGGACCCCATTCGGCGGCGGACCCAAAATCCCGGCGAGATCAATCGCCCGAAGCGTCCGCGGCTTCACAGTGGCTCTACCATCCTCGACGGTCCACTCGACCTGCGCGCCTTCGCTCAGGCCAAGCAGGTCCCGGACCTCCTTGGGCACTGTGGTCTGGCCCTTGCTGGTCATAGTGCCGAGCAGCCTTTTCTTCGACACCATGGACATGGCAAAACTCCAATTCCTTACCAATCAACAATAGTAAGGAAGTTCGGTATCGGCAAGACAGTCAATATGATGCCTTACTTAAAGTCTGTCAGCGCCACGCAGGCAGAGCGTGTGGCCTGTTTGCCCTTGAGGTCGGGATTGGACCGGCTCGAGCGATAAAACATCTTCGTCAGGTACTCGAGTCGCGCTTCGCAGGACCACCGCGGCAGTGGATTGTTGATGTCGTGAAAATAATAAGGCTTCGCCGACCCATCTGCCTCGGTGAAATAGATGGCAACGGCGACGGCTTCGTTCTGATCGGCCGAGGCGGCGGACGGCAGACCAAGGCCGATCAAGGCCGTCGCGAGGATCACGATACGCTTTATCAATTGCTCAACTCCCTCAGCCCCAGGCGGATCAGCTTTTCCGTCGGCACACCGTCGCCCTCGCGGGCCACGATGCGCGCCAGCGCAGCCGACGCCTGTGCACTGGAATAGCCCAGGTTGGTCAGCGCCGAGACCGCATCGGCAACGGCGCTTGGCGCCACGCCTTCGCCCAGAGCAGCCTGCAGGCCCAGCGTGCCCGCATCCACGCCCGGCCCGGATGGCACCTTGCCCTTGAGTTCGGTCAACAGGCGCACGGCGAGCTTGGGCCCCACGCCATTGGCCCGGCCCATCATCGCCTTGTCCTGCAGCGCGATGGCGCTCGAAATCTCGTTCGGCGCCAGTGCCGAGAGGATAGCCAGTGCCACGCGGGCACCGACCCCCTGCACCGTCATCAGCAGGTTGAACCAACCCTTTTCGCTCTCGCTGGCGAAGCCATAGAGGCGGATCATGTCCTCGCGCACGATGGTCTCGATGAACACCACAGCGGCTTCCCCCACGCGCGGAAGGGTCTGCAACGTGCGGCTGGAGCAGAAGGCCTCGTAACAGACGCCGCCGCAGTCGATCAGCACGAAATCGTCGCCGAAACTGTCCACCAGACCCTTGAGCTTGCCGATCATGCCAGGGCCCTCAAGCGCTGACTGGCAACGCGGTGATGCGCGTGGCAAATCGCGATCGCGAGCGCGTCCGCCGCATCTGGCCCCTTGAAGTCAGCTGCCGGCATCAAGGTCTTGACCATCAGCGCCACCTGTCCCTTTTCCGCATGTCCCGTACCCACCACCGACTTCTTCACCAGATTGGCAGCATATTCCGCGACGGGCAGACCCCGCGCCGCTGGCGACAACAAGGCCACTCCGCGCGCCTGCCCCAGGATCAGCGCCGAGCGCGCCCCTGCATTGACGAAAGTCTCTTCCACGGCTGCCTCGTGCGGCGAAAAACGCTCGAGCACATCGCCAAGAGCTGTGAACAGGATTGATAGACGTTCGGCCAGAGAGAGATCGACAGGCGGCGTCACGGTGCCACAGGCGACATAGGTCAGCCGGTTGCCCTGGCTTTCGATAATGCCCCAGCCGCAACGGCGCAGGCCCGGGTCGATACCGATGATTCGCACTGCTGCATTCATGCGCCAATCCTTATTCAAGCGCAGGCAAGCTACCAAGCTTTATGTGAACAAAGGCGAAACACCGCCGGTGGATAACCGGGGATCGGTAAAATTTTCCGAGTGCTGGCAACATGTTCTTTAGTCGCCAGCCCCTAGCTTCGACCCCGGGAATGCAGGTGTATGAAATGAAAGAACTTGGCCGGGAGCTACCCAGGCAAGCGTGGCGTCGCATCTATCGGATAACCGGCGCACTTGTTGCGGTCTCGGTGATACTGTCGATCGTCCTGACCAATCTCTTCATGGAAGTGTTTTCCGCCGGCATCAACGTGCCCGGACTGATCACGGCCATTATCATGCCGATGGCTCTGGGCGGTCCCATGATCCTGGCTTTCATGATCAAGCAGGCTCAACTCGGCCAGGCCAATGATCTGCTGCTGCATATGGCGACCACCGATCACCTCACTGCCTGTCTCAATCGGCACGCCTTTACCCATGCCGTGACCAGGGCTTTGACACCTGGCTCCGAACAGAACTCGACCGGCGCGTTGCTGATCGTGGATGCCGATGAGTTCAAGAGCGTCAACGATCGCTTCGGCCACCATAATGGCGACCTGGCCATCCGCCTGATTGCCGATGCCATCCGAGGCGCCGTCCGAACCCGCGATGTCGTCTGCCGTCTGGGTGGCGAGGAATTCGGCATCTTTCTGGGCAATGCAGATCAGAGAGAGGCCGACAAAGTGGCCCAGCATATTCGTAGCGCAGTGTCCGCTATCCAATTCATGCCAAACGATAAACCATGCCCATTGTCGGTCAGCATAGGTGGAGCAACCTATGCCGGCCAGGCTGACTTTACCGATCTCTACCGGCTCGCCGATCTCCATCTCTACCAAGCCAAAAATGGCGGTCGCGGTCGCGTGGCCATGATGCAAGCTGCCTGACCGGCGCACGAACCGACCGTCCGCGCTCACCACTCATCACCGCTTTCACCCGTGTTGAAAGCTCGACCCATCCAAGCTGAAGGCCCCAGCCCATGACGTCATCCAAGCCACTGACATCACCACAGAGCTGGTCCAGCGTTGCGCTCTGGACGCTGTTCGGCACCGTGACATGTCTAGTGGTCTGTCTGTCGTTCAACATGGCAATGTTTGGCGATCTTGGTGGGCAGGCATTGCAACGGGCCATGGTCAGCGCCACCATTCTGCCGCTGATCCTGGCGATCCCCTTCTTCATCTACACCGGCATGCGCATGCGCGGCCTGACACGCACCAATCTGCGTCTCGGCCTCGTTGCCCGCACCGACAGCCTCACCGCCTGTCTCAATCGCGGCGCCTTCACGGCAAAGGTGGGCACCATGCTGTCCCGCCGAAGGCGCGGGGCCCTGCTGATGATCGACGCCGACAACTTCAAGTCGATCAACGATGTCTATGGCCACGACGCCGGCGACGATGCACTGATGATCATCGCCCGCGCCATCCGCACCACGTTGCGCGCCGGCGATCTGGTGGGCCGCATGGGCGGCGAGGAATTTGGCGTCTATCTGCCCGAGGTCGACCAGCGCTCTGCCGAACTGATCGCTGAACGCATCCGGCGCTCCGTCAACCAGGCCAACTTCACCCCAAGCGGCGAGCACCGTCCGCTGTCAGTCAGCATCGGCGCCGTTGTCTTTGATCGCGCCGCGAGCTTTTCCGAACTTTTCCGCATTGCCGACCAACGCCTTTATGGCGCCAAGCGCAGCGGTCGCAATCGGGTGACCATGGCCCATCTCGACGACCATCCCGTCATCTCGCTCAAGCGCAGCGCATGAAAAAAGGCGGTGCCGCGGCACCGCCTTGATCAATTGCAGCCATCCAAAGCCTAGGCTTCGAGCTTGGCTGCGTCTTCGTCGCTCATCTCGAAGTTCGAATAGACGTTCTGTACGTCATCGTCTTCTTCAAGCGTCGCGATCAGCTTCATCAGCGACGCGCCCTTTTCGGCATCGATCGGCGTATTGGTCTGCGGCTTCCACACGGCCTTGACCGACTCCGCTTCGCCCAGCACCTTTTCGAGCGCCGCCGCAACTTCCACCATCGCCTCGAAAGTGGTGGTGATGTAGTGGCCTTCCTCGTCGCTCTCGACGTCGTCGGCACCGGCTTCGATTGCCGCTTCCATCACCTTGTCTTCGGTGCCGGCCTTGACCGGATAGGTGATCTCGCCAACCTTGTCGAACATGAAGCCGACCGAATTGGTTTCACCCATCGCGCCGCCGCTCTTGGAGAAATAGGAGCGGACGTTGGACGCTGTGCGATTGCGGTTGTCGGTCAGCGTTTCGACGATGACGGCAACGCCACCGGGGCCATAGCCTTCGTAGCGGATTTCATCATAGTTCTCGCCGTCCGAGCCGATCGCCTTCTTGATGGCACGATCGATATTGTCCTTGGGCATGGACTGCGAGCGGGCATTGACCACGGCAAGGCGCAGGCGCGCGTTGAAGGCCGGGTCAGGCATGCCGAGCTTGGCAGCGACAGTGATTTCGCGCGCCAGCTTGGAGAAAATCTTGGAGCGCACAGCATCGGACTTGCCTTTGCGGTGCATGATGTTTTTGGCATGTGAATGGCCGGCCATCGGTCACTCCCCTCATATCGGAATACTGGAATTGGTGGCGCTATATAGCAAGCGCCGCGAAAATGTGAAGCCGCGCCGTCGCGGCTTACTTGCTCTTGCCCTCGGTCTGCACCCGCACAAAGAGCGGCGCGCTTGCAGTACCGATCACTTCGGCCAGGGCATCGAGCTCCGAAACCGAGAAGCTGCCCGAGATCGTGAATACATTGCCCGGCATCGGTTCCATGATCATCGGCGCAACGACGACATTGTCATTGACCAGGATCTCGATGACCTTGCCAACATGCTCGGCGGTGAAATCGGCAAGCACCTGCCCGCTGTCCTCGTCCAGCGTCACATTGACCACCGGAACGCCCATGTGGTCCCGCGTCGCTTCCGCGGCGGCGACCGAAAGCGGTATCTTCTCCTGGGCGGCAACGGGCAGGACAGGCAAAAGCAAAAGCGGGATCAGCGTGAGCAGGCGGCGCATTATCGTCTCCTGTTTGGGACCTAGTCGAAAATCGGCTCAGCCTGCGACAGGCTCCCACCCAGACGCAGCGGCATGACCTTGACGGCCAGTCCTGTGCGCGGATCGGTCTCCACCGCAACGCCGCACAGCGTCGCCTCGCCTTCGGCCGGCGTGAACCGCCCATTGGGAATGCCGGTCAGGAAGCGATTGAGCGGCTCGTCGCTTTCGGTCCCGATGATGGAATCGAAGTCGCCGCACATGCCGGCATCCGCCATCAGCGCCGTGCCACCGCGCAACACGCGATGATCAGATGTCGGGATATGGGTATGCGTACCCACCACCAGCGTCACCTTGCCATCGAGGAACACGCCCATGGCCTGAATTTCCGATGTCGCTTCGGTGTGGAAGTCGACAATGATCGCATCGGCCTGCTCGCCCAGCGGACACGCGGCCACTGCCGCTTCCACGGCGCGGAACGGATCATCGATCGGCGGCATGAACACGCGCCCCTGCGCATTGATCACCAGAACCCGGTGCCCCTTGCGGCTTTCGACGAACATCGCGCCACGTCCTGGCGTGCCCGGCACCATGTTGATCGGCCGGATCAGCGTTGTCTCGCGCTCGATATAGCTCAGCGCCTCTCGCTGGTCGAAGGCATGATCGCCCAGCGTCACGATATCGGCGCCTGCATTGCGCAAGCCGTTGAAATGCGCCTCGGTCAGGCCCTTGCCATGGCTGGCATTCTCGCCATTGACCACCACGAAATCGAACTTGTAGCGCTCGATAGTGGCCGGCAGGCGCTCCGCCACCGCATCGCGACCGGAGCGGCCCATCACATCGCCCAGAAATAACAGCCTCATGCGGCAGCGCCGAAATGACGGACACCGGCCTCGGTGACAATGGCGTCGAGCGGCACGTCATGGTGCGCGCGCGGAATCTGTTCCAGCTCCTGGGCGGCAAAGGCCAGCCCCACCAGCAGGGGTCGTTTCGTCATGTGGGCAAGTGTCCTGTCATAATAGCCGCCGCCATAGCCAAGGCGCGTGCCGGTCTTGTCAAAGCCCAGCAGCGGCATGATCACCACATCCGGCTCGGCCCGGGGGGCGAGGTCGGATGGGGCGAGTGTGCCGAAACCGGATTCATAGAGCGAAGCACCCTGTTCCCAGATGCGCAGGTCGAGCGGCTCGTCCTGCCCCATAACGACCGGCAACACCACCGGCTGATTGCTGTCCATCAACCGCACCAGGATCGGCTGGCAATCGAGCTCGTCGCGAATACGCCAGTAAGCGGCCACGACATCATCCGGCTTGATCGCGATCGAGGCAAAGAAATGGCCTGCGGCTCGTTCGGCGGCCTCGGCACGGGTCGCGTGATCGAGTGCGGCGCGGGCTGCGCGGGCCTCGCTGCGCAGGGCAGCCTTGGCTTGCTCGATCATCTCGTCGGTCATGCGCGCCGCTTGCCTTCAAAATTAGGGCCACCCTGGCCGTGGGATAAGCGATCCCGGGAACCTACTTACGTAGGTGGGCGCCGTATGTCCGAACCCACGGGTCCGGTCAGGGACAGCTCCCTCAAGATCGATTAAGGCCCCGGGGATATTGGTATCCTCACGCGCCGGGCAGCAATGGAGATATAGGCGCTTTGAATGGGGATGCAAAGACCCTAGCTGTCGCCATCCCAATCCTGATGCTGGTGAGAAACACGCTGCACGATGATGTCTTCACCCAAGATATCGTATGCGATGAGATGAGATCCAAAATATCGCACGCGGGCAGGCCCGTTGGCCGTTTCTCGAAGCGGTGACGCTAGCGGATATTCCGCGGCAAAGACCACAGTTTCACCGAGCAGGTTTTGATAGGCCGAAGCAGCGCGTTCGCCAAACTGGCGTTTGCTTTGCTCGTAGATCCAGTAGATGTCCTCAGCCGCCTGTTCGGATATGAAATAGGCCATCTATGCCGCGCTGGACTTCACCTGAGCGGCGCGACGTTTGGCTTCCGCAAAGATTTCTTCCATCGTCAGCGGGCTGATCCCACTGTCGCGCCCCTCCTGCACAAGCCGTTCAAACTCGGCTTTCTTGGCGGCCCGCTCCTGATCCCGCCGCACCAGGTCCCGCACATAATCGCTCGAATTGCCGTAGCGCCCGGTGGCGACCTGATCCTCGATCCATTGCTTCATCCGGTCTGGCAGGGAAACATTCATCGTGGCCATGCTGGTTCTCCTTCTGCCCGCAATCTAGCCCCAATGGCAAAGATTGCCAATTGTTAAGCTTGCAGACAGCGCGGCCCGCGCCCACTATCTAGGCACTTCGGAGGCCCCGATGTTTGCCCACATCCTCATCGTCATGCTCGTCGCCATTGCCATCACCGCCTTCGCGGAGCGGCGCAATGTGCAGCCGGCCCTACTCGTCGCCATCATCGGCCTGATGGCCTCCTTCATACCCGGCCTGCCCCGGCTCGAGCTCGAACCCGAGATCATCCTTTCGCTCGTGCTCCCGCCGCTGCTTTTCTCGGCGGCCCGCGATTTTTCCTTCTCCGAATTTTCTCGGCGCATGGGCACCATCGTCAATCTAGGCGTCTTTCTGGTCTTCGCCACCGCCCTCGTCATCGGCACCACGGCAACGGGCGTCCTGCCCGTCCTCATGCCCATCACCGCATTGATCCTGGGCGTCGTCATCGCTCCGCCTGATGCCGTCACCGCCATCACCATTGGCCGCAAGGCCGGTCTGCCGCGCCGGCTGATGACCGTGCTCAAGGGCGAAAGCCTGATCAATGACGCTGCCGCGCTGACCATGTTCGCCGTGCTCGTCGCCACCGCCTCGGGCACCCATGCCTTCATCGACAGTGTGCCGCTCTATTTCCTCTATGCCGCGACCGTTGGCATTCTGGTCGGCCTGCTTATCGGCAATCTGGCGCAATGGGCCCGCAGCCGTCTCGCCAGCCCCGCCCTTTCCACGGCGCTCTCCGTCATCATCCCCTTTGCCGCCTATCTCGGGGCCGAGGAACTGCATGCCTCGGGCGTGCTTGCCGTGGTCATGGCCGGCTTCACCATGGGCCACCATGGTGTCCAGGCGGGTTACGAGGAGCGCATGCAGGAGCAGAGTTTCTGGCGCACCGTCGATACCCTGCTCGAGACCTTCATCTTCGCCTATATCGGGCTGCAGCTCCGCTTCGTCATCACCGATGCCGGCGAAGCGGGCTTCGAACTACCCGAACTGGCCCTCGCCACAGCCGCGATCTTTCTCGCCAGCGTCGCCGTACGCTTTGCCTGGATTTTCGCCACCGCCTTCGTCGGCCGCTGGCGCTATCGCCGCATCACCGAGCGATGGGCCGATTTCGAACAGCATCCCCGCTTCAAGAACGCCCGTCGACAACCCGAGCCGCCGCAGCCACCCTTGAGCTGGCGCGAGAATACCGTGCTGGCCTGGACCGGCATGCGTGGCGTGGTGACCCTTGCGGCTGCTGCCGGTACGCCCTTCATCACCGCCACGGGCGATCCCTTCCCCGGCCGCGAAGCTATTCTGGCCATCGCCTTCCTCGTCACCATAGCCACGCTATTGATCCAGGGCCTCAGCCTGCCCTGGTTGATCGCCAGGCTGCAACTAGAGGATTCCGACCACCCGCTGTTTGTCAAACGCCAGCACGACAAGGCCGAAAAACTGATCCAGGCTGCCAGCAACGAGGCGCTTGCAGCCTATTCGAAAGCCAATCCCGACCCAGCCTCGCAACGCCTCGCCACGATCATGGCCAAACGTATCAGCCTCGAGGAAAAGTCCGAGCAGATGCCCGGCTTCGACGCTGAAAAGGCCATGGCCCTGGGCAAGATCCTGCTCGAAGCCCGCCGCAGGCGTCTTGTCACGGCGCGGGACAATGGCGAGCTCGACGACACGATCGTCCGCGACATGCTCGAGCAGATGGATATCGAACAGGCTTTCATGGATAGCCTGAGCCGAGAAAACTAGACCGGGCCCTAGCTCAGAGGCAACGGCGCCGTTTCATCGAGCACACTGGCAACGCCTTCCAGCGCCCGCGCCGCATCGCTGAGCTTGTTGGCAAACTGGTGCTCCAGTGTCTCGATCTCCGCGGCCACTTCCTGGCCGGCCCGGGTGAGGATCAGCACTTCCTCTTCCAGCGCCTTGATCCGCCGCTCGGCCTCGGCCAATTCGTCCACCACGGCAATACCGGCCATCACCGTCAGGCGATTGTCTCCGATCTCGCCGACAGCGCCCTTGAGCGCTTCGACATGGGTATTGAACCGCTCGGCCAGCCCGATCAGATGCTGCTGCTGGCCCTCTTCGCAGGCCATGCGATACTTGCGGCCATTGATCTCGACATTGACTTCGGGCATCGCGTTACTCCGCCTTTGCCAGCACTTCGCGCACGGTTTCCATCGCCTCGACCAGCCGGCGCGACACATCATGCGCGCTGTCATCGAGACGCTTGGCCCGCGCCGCGGTCTTGTCCAGTTCGGTCGCCAGCCGCGACCGTTCATGCACGAGGCGCTGCGTATCCACCTCGATGCGATTATGCTGGCGCAGCCTGGTATTGAGGTTCTTGACGCTCTGGTCGAGCCGCATCATGGCGCGCTCGAAGCGCGCATTGGCAGCGTTCAGCCCGTCTTCAAGTTCCGTCTCACTCATGGATACTACGGTCCTCTGCCCCAAGGGCGATTCAACCTGCGTCAGGGTGCCCCAGCCCACCTGCCAATGCAACCGAACAGGCCCAAATGGCGCAACAACGGCAAAGCCGCTGCCGAACGGATCGGGTCGGTACTGTCATTGACAGGATAAGCCAACCTGTTATGCCTCGAACCCGCCTGTGGAGGGAGGCTTCCAGCGCCTCTTTCCCCCAGATTTCAGACCTGATGAAAGCGCAAGAGCAATGACGAACACCGCCCAGCAGAATGACTTGGCCAATGCGATCCGCTCCCTCTCCATGGACGCGGTCGAAAAAGCCAATTCCGGCCACCCCGGCCTGCCCATGGGTTGCGCCGATATTGCGACCGTCCTGTTCACCAAGGTGATGAAGTTCGATCCCGCCGACAGCAAATGGGCTGACCGCGACCGCTTCATCCTCTCGGCGGGCCACGGCTCGATGCTGCTCTATTCCAGCCTCTATCTGCTCGGCTACGAAGACATGACCATCGATCAGGTCAAGAACTTCCGCCAGCTCGGCTCAAAGACCGCCGGTCACCCCGAATTCGGCCATGCCACTGGCATCGAGACCACCACCGGTCCGCTCGGCCAGGGCCTCGCCAACTCGGTCGGCTTTGCCGTTGCTGAAGCCAAGCTCGCTGCCGAATTCGGCTCCGACATCGTCGATCACCACACCTGGGTCCTCGCCGGTGACGGGTGCCTCATGGAAGGCATTTCCCAGGAAGCCATCGCGCTGGCCGGTCACCTCAAACTCAACAAGCTGACCGTGATCTGGGACAACAACTCCATCACCATCGACGGCGCTGTCTCCAATTCGGACTCGACCGACCAGATCGCCCGCTTCAAGGCGGTGCAGTGGAACACCATCGAGATCGACGGCCACGATCAGGACGCCATCGAAAAGGCCCTGCTCGAAGCCAAGTCGTCCGACAAGCCGACCCTGATTGCTGCCAAGACCACCATCGGCTTTGGCGCTCCCAAGAAGGCCGGCACCGAGAAGGTCCATGGCGCTCCGCTCGGCGCCGAGGAACTGGCTGGTGCCAAGGCTGCACTAGGCATCACCTATCCCGCTTTTGAAATCCCGGCTGACACCCTGGCCGCCTGGCGCGCTGCTGGCACCCGCTCGCAGAACATCCGGGGCGAATGGCAGTCCCGTCTGGCCGCCCATGCCGACAAGGCCGAGTTCGAGCGCCGCATGAAGGGCGAGCTGCCCGCCGAGTTCAAGTCGGCCATGGACGTGTTCAAGAAGAAGCTGGTCGAAGACAAGCCAAAGGTCGCGACCCGCAAGTCGTCGCAGATGGCGCTCGACGTCATCAACGCCGTTCTGCCCGAAACCCTCGGCGGTTCGGCCGACCTGACCCATTCGAACCTGACCAACACCAAGGAAATGGTGCCCTTCCAGGCCGACAACTATTCGGGCCGCTACATGATGTACGGCATCCGCGAGCATGAAATGGCTGCGGCCATGAATGGCGTCGCGCTGCATGGCGGCCTCATCCCCTATGGCGGCACCTTCATGGTCTTTACCGACTATGCCCGTCCTTCGATCCGCCTTGCCGCTCTGATGGAACAGCGTGCCATCTATGTCATGACCCATGACTCGATCGGTCTTGGCGAAGACGGCCCGACCCACCAGCCGGTGGAACACCTGACCGCCCTGCGCGCCATCCCCAACCTGCTGGTCTTCCGCCCGGCCGATGCCGTCGAAGCCCTCGAATGCTGGCAGCTGGCTCTGGAATCCACCACTGCCCCTTCGATCCTGGCACTCAGCCGCCAGAACCTGCCGGCGCTGCGCACCGAGTACACGCCGGAAAACCTCTCGGCCAAGGGTGCCTATGTCATCGCCGGCGACGCCAATGCCGACGTGGTGATCTTCGCCACCGGCTCGGAAGTCGCCATCGCCGTGGAAGCCCAGAAGTTGCTGGCCGAACAGGGTACGCCCGCCAAGGTCGTCTCGGTTCCGTCCATGGAACTGCTGGCCAGGCAGTCGGACGACTACAAGGCCGAGCTCTACGGCAATGCCAAGGCGCGCGTCGCCATCGAGGCCGGCATCGAGATGAGCTGGAACAAGCTGCTGGGTGAAAAGGGCCGCTTTGTCGGCATGCATTCCTTCGGCGCTTCGGGGCCGATTGACGCACTTTACGACCACTTTGGTCTTACGGCCAAAGCCGTTGTTGAAGCCGTCACCGCACAGTTGTAAGAGGGCATCGCCCTCCCTGTCCTAACTCCCTTTTAGGAGCGTCTACTATGGCAATCCGCGTCGCCATCAACGGCTTTGGCCGTATCGGCCGCAACGTCCTGCGCGCTATCATTGAATCCGGCCGCACCGACATCGAAGTCGTCGCCATCAACGATCTCGGCCCCGTCGAGACCAACGCCCACCTTTTCCGCTTCGACAGCGTGCACGGCCGTTTCAACGGCACCGTGACCGTCGATGGCGATACCATCGATGTGGGTCGTGGCCCGATCAAGGTGACCGCCGTGCGCGATCCCGCCGAGCTGCCGCATGCCGCCATGAACATCGACATCGCGCTCGAATGCACCGGCATCTTCACCAGCAAGGAAAAGGCTTCGGCCCACCTCAAGGCTGGCGCCAAGAAGGTACTGATCTCGGCGCCCGGCGATGGCGCCGACCTGACCGTGGTCTATGGCATCAACCATGCGCAGCTGAGCAAGGACCACGTCGTGGTCTCCAACGCCTCCTGCACCACGAACTGCTTGGCACCGCTCGCCTATGTCCTGCACAAGGAATTCGGCATCGAAAAGGGAATGATGACCACCATCCATTCCTATACCGGTGACCAGCCGACGCTCGACACGATGCACAAGGATCTCTATCGCGGCCGTGCTGCGGCCCTCAGCCAGATCCCGACCTCGACCGGCGCTGCCAAGGCCATCGGCCTCGTGCTGCCCGAACTCAAGGGCAAACTGGACGGCATCTCGATCCGCGTTCCCACCCCGAACGTTTCCTGCGTCGACTTCAAGTTCATCGCCAAGCGCGATGTGACTGCCGACGAGATCAACGCCGCTGTCCGCAAATATGCCGAAGGCGAACTCAAGGGCGTCCTGGGCTTCACCACCCAGCCCAACGTTTCGATCGACTTCAACCACGATCCGCATTCCTCGACCGTGGCGCTCGACCAGACCAAGGTCATGGACGGCAATTTCGTCTCGGTCCTCAGCTGGTACGACAATGAATGGGGCTTCTCCAACCGCATGGCCGACACGGCCGTCGCCCTGGGCAAGACCCTCTGAATCTCCAGGAATTGAGCTTACAAGGCCCGTCGCTTGCGACGGGCCTTTTGCTTTTCGTCACAGTCTTGTCCAGACTTGCGGCATAGATGGCGTCATTTGGAGATTTTCATGAAGCCATTGCCCGTTCTCGCGCTCCTGCCCCTTGCCCTGTGCGGCACCATCCCGGCACAGGCCTTCGAGCACAAGCCGACCGGTTTTGGCCTGACGCTTTCCGATGATTTCGTCGTTGACGAATATATTCGCCAGACCCCCGAATACACCATTCTGGTCGGGGTTCGCAGCGCCGCGGACGAGGCAGGAGAGCCCAACCTGTGCCTCGTCGGCCTGCTCGAATCCGAAATCAACGCCGGCCTGACCCAGAAAGAGATCAACACCATCGCCGCGACGGCGGAATTCGGCGCTCAGGTCAGGGCCAGCCTCTCCTCGGTCATGACCATCCACGATATCAAGCAGGTCAGCGCGGCCGGCATCCATGGCGTCGAAGTTTTCGCCCGCCCGCGCCTTACCCCCGAGGCTGAAAATATCCGCGCAGTACTCACGTTGCTCGATATTCCGACCGGTCGCGTGAGTGTCAGCTGTGTTGCCACTGCCGAGACCCTCGACGCCATGTTGCCCACCTTCCGCACCATTCGCGATGGCATCGTCGCACCGCGATGATAGAGTGACATCATGTCCATCAAGCCATTCTTCGCCACCGCCCTTGTGACCTGCGCCCTGCTGACCGCCCCGGCCCAGGCCTACGAACACGCCGCAACCGGTTTCGGCGTCGATTTGCCCGAGGAATTCGTGGTCGATCCCGATATTCCGCAGCAGGACGACTACGACATTGTGGTCGGCATCAATCCAGTCTCCGGCAACCCGGCACCGGCCGATACCAATCCTCATGTCTGCCAAGCAGGCTTCCAGGGCAGCGATGGCAATGCCGGCATGACTCAAAAACAGATCAATGTCATGGCGGCCAAGAACAATGACTGGACAAGGCAGATCGTCGCCGCCTTCTCGCAGGTCATGGATATTGGCGCCTACGAAAATTTCACCCTGTCGGGTATTGTCGGCATCCAGCTCATCACGACGCCGAAATTCGGTCCGGACGCCGCAAACAACCGCATCGTGCTCAGTTTCATGGAAACGCCCAAGGGTCGCACCATGCTGGTCTGTACCGCCACGCGCGACAACATCTGGGCCGCCCTGCCGGTCTTCAAAACAATTCGCGGCGGTATCACTCCGCCCCGCTGACAAAGGCTGGTCAGATCAGGCCGAGCGGCGATAGTGCAGCCATTCTGGCACGGGAGCGCCACCGCATGAGTCTTGATCGGTCCATCCGCTGGCGCGGCCTCGACCCAGCGTCGCTCGAACACTGCCACGTCATCTCCACCGAGCGCGACACCCGCATTCGTGGCACGATCATCACGCCTGGCTATGGCCTGTATTATCGCATCAAGCTCGACGACACCGAGCGGGTCCGCACCGTCCGCCTCGAACGCACCGACGGTGCCGTGCTCGAACTCTTCTCCGATGGTCTCGGCAACTGGTCCGACGATCGCGCCGAACCGCTCGATGCATTGCGGGGCTGCATGGACACCGACATCTGGCCGACGCCGCTGACCAATTCCCTGCCCTTCTGGCGCTGCCAATGGATCATGGGTGAGCCGCAGCGCTTCGCCATGGCCTGGATCAACGCCGATGACATGACCTTCAGGCGCAGCGAGCAGATCTACACCCGGCTCGACCAAACCCGTTTCCGCTTCCAGTCCGCCGATTTCGAATCCACGCTGACCGTCGACGCCGACCTGCTCGTCACCGACTATCCGGGCCTGTTCACGCTGGCCTGATTGGACAGAGCGTCATCGCTCGGTCACCAAATCAGCCTAGTTTGACCATGTGTTCGGGCGAGGGCTGATGCTCATGTTCCATGTCTTGCGACGCGTTCTGCCACTGCTGCCAGCGTTGTCCGGCGTTATCGGCCTCATGGGCCAGCCGGCGCTTCTTGCGCTGCCGCCCACTCTGACCGCTTCCCTCATTCTCGTCCACGATTGGCAGATCCGCCGCCGCGTTGGCCTTGCGGCCTGGCCCAGCGACGGCTTCGCCCGCCACGTCCTGGTCGACGACATGGCGCGCCTGCTCTGCCTGACGCTGATCGGCCTGCCGCTCTTCCTGCTCGGTACCGCGCTGCGCACCGCTCTCCTGGGAGCCTGAGCGCCAGAGTATTTTGCCGCACCCGCTTCCGCCTCGCGCCGTGACCTGCTACGCCTCCCGGCAGGTAATTTAGACCCCGGGAGCCTGCCTATGTCCGCTACCTTCAAGACCCTCGACGAGCTCGACCTCACCAACAAGCGCGTGCTGCTGCGGGCCGATCTCAACGTGCCGGTCGCGGATGGCAAGGTGACCGATGCCACCCGCATCGAGCGGATCGTCCCCACCATTCGCGAGATCGTCAAGCATGATGGCAAGGTCATCCTGCTCAGCCATTTCGGTCGCCCCAAGGGCAAGGTGAACCCCGAGTTCTCGCTCGAACAGGTCTGCGAAGCCGTCGCCAACGAGACCGGCCACCCGGTCGGCTTCGTCGCCACCGACTGGATCGACGTATCAGATGCACAGAAGGCCATCGACCAGGCGCCTGCCGGCTCGGTGCTGATCCTCGAAAACACCCGTTTCCACGCCGGCGAAGAAGCCAATGACGTCGAACTGGCCCAGCGCATGGCCAGCCTCGGCGACGTCTATGTCAACGATGCCTTCTCCGCCGCTCACCGCGCCCATGCCTCCACCGAAGCCCTGGCCAAGCTCCTGCCCGCCGCGGCCGGTCTTGCCATGCAGGCCGAGCTTGAAGCGCTCGAAGCCGGCCTCGGCAAGCCCAAGAAGCCCGTCGTTGCCATCGTGGGCGGCGCAAAGGTCTCCTCCAAGATCGACCTGCTGGAAAACCTCGTGACCAAGGTCGACGGCCTCGTCATTGGCGGCGGCATGGCGAACACTTTCCTCTTTGCCCAAGGCTATGGCGTCGGCAAGTCGCTCTGCGAGAAGGATCTCGCCGACACCGCCCGCCGCATCATGGATAAGGCAGAAAAGGCCAACTGCGCCATCATCCTGCCGATCGACGCCGTCGTCGCCTGGCACTTCAAGGCCGACACCCCCACCCGCCTCTATGGCGTCGATGCTATCGATAGCGAAGGGATGATCCTCGACATCGGTCCCTCCTCGATCGAGCGCATCAATGCCGCCATCGACGATGCCCATACCGTGGTCTGGAACGGCCCCATGGGCGCCTTCGAGATGAACCCCTTCGATGCCGGCACCGTCGCCATCGCCAAACATGTTGCCAAGCGCACCCATGACGGCAAGCTGACCTCTGTGGCCGGCGGCGGCGACACCGTCGCAGCCCTCGCCCATGCCGAGGTCAAGGACAAGTTCACCTATGTCTCCACCGCTGGCGGCGCCTTCCTCGAATGGATGGAAGGCAAGCCCCTCCCCGGCGTCGAAGCGCTCAAGAAGTAGACATTGAACTGGCGGCGGCCAAGGCGCATATTGTCATGCGATTGCATGACAGGAATGAGCCATGGCCGCCAATGCCCTGATCCAGACCCGCATCGATGCCGACATCAAGGACCGCGCCACCGCCGTGCTTGATACTATGGGTCTGACTGTATCCGACGCCGTCCGCATCTTGTTGACACGCGTAGCAAATGAGGGTGCCCTGCCGGCGGGATTGACGACTGACCCAGAGGCCTACGACCGTTGGTTCCGCGCCAAGGTGCAAGAGGCGCTGGATGATTTGCACCCTGGCTACTCTTCCGCGGAAGTCGAAGCCCATTTCGCCGAAAAACGTGCGGCAACCCTTCGCGGATTTAATGAGGAATGATCCTGCGCTGGACCAGACTGGCCGGCGAGATCGTGACAATATCTATAACTACGTAGTGGCCGCTGATCCCAGTGCCGCCCGACTGCTGGACGACAGGATTGGCCAACGATCTTTGGCGCTTGTTGATTTTCCCCTTGCAGGACGACCGGGACGCGTTGACGGTACGTGAGCTGACGATCAACGGCACGCGTTACATCTTTGTCTATCGGATTGTGGACGAAACCGTCTGAATACTGCGCGTCTTTCACACGGCTCGGGCATGGCCTCCGAGCCCAGACTGAAAGGGTTCCCTTCCCCTTTCGTCTAATAACCACAGGTCTAATCGCCCGCCGGGTAACGAAAGTCTAATCTCGCCCTACGTTTCACACCCGAGGTTAGACATGACGAAGTCGCTCAATGCCATTGCCCAGAAACTGATGGAGCCCGGCAAGGGCATTCTCGCTGCCGACGAATCCGAAGGCACGATTGCCAAGCGCTTTGCCAAGATCAACCTGCCCAATTCGCTGGATCTTCGCCGCGACTATCGCGAAATGCTGTTCCGCTCGACCGAGGCCATGACCAATTACATTTCCGGCGTCATCCTGACCGAGGAAACGCTGGAACAGCACGCCGCCGATGGTACCGCCTTCCGCGCCATCCTGGCCGATGCCGATGTCGTTCCCGGCATCAAGGTCGACCGCGGCGCCTTTCCCATGCCTGGCGACAGCGGTGAAAAGATCACCGAGGGCCTCGATGGCCTGCGCCAGCGCCTGACGCGCTATGCCGAACTCGGCGCCGGCTTTGCCAAGTGGCGCGCCGTCATCACCATCAACGACGTGGCCCCCACCCGCAATAACATCCGCGCCAATGCGCACGCCTTGGCACGCTACGCAATCCTCTGCCAGGAAGCCGGCATCGTGCCGATCGTCGAACCGGAAGTCGTCGGCGACGGCGACCCGGGCAATCACTCGATGGAGCGCAGCGCCAGCGTGACCGGCGAAGTGCTCGAAAACGTCTTCAAGGAACTGCGCCTTGCCGGCGTCGACCTCTCCGGCATGCTGCTCAAGCCCAACATGGTCCTGCCCGGCGTCAATTCGCGTGAACGCCCGAGCTTCGAAGACGTGGCCAAGCGCACCGTCGCCGTGTTGCGCGAGCATGTCCCCGCCGCGGTCCCAGGCATCGCTTTCCTCTCGGGCGGACAGACCGACGAGGAAGCCACAGCCCACCTTTCCGCGATGAACCAGATCGCCGGCAAGCCCTGGCCGCTGACCTTCTCCTATGGCCGCGCCCTGCAGAATGTGGCCCTCCGCACCTGGGCCGGCCGTCGCGAAAACTTCCCCCAGGCCCAGGCCGCCTTCAGCCACCGCGCGCACATGAATTCGCTCGCCGCTCTCGGCACCTGGACCGGCGAAGTCGACCGCGCCGCCTGATCCGCTTAAGGCTCAAGTCACCTTGATGCGCGCTTCCCCTGGGAGGCGCGCATTTTCTTTGCGCCGCTTCCGGCCATCGCCTATTGGATGAAGCCTCCTCTTTGTCGCCAAAATGGCAAGACAGAAGAGCCACTTCGCCGCGAGTATCCGGAAGCCATGGCCCCCCAGCTTTATCTGATCACCCCCGCCAATGCCGACCTGGAAAGCTTCCCCGCCGCATTGATGGCGGTGCTGAGCGCCGCCGAATTCTCGGCCCTGCTCGTCACGCGCGGCGAAATGGATGAACACACTTACGCCAAGCTGGCGGCGAAGCTCGTCAATATCGGCCAGGGCGCCGGCTGCGCCGTTCTTGTCGAGGATGACGTGGCTTTGGTGAAAAAGATCGGCGCCGACGGCGTCCACGTCACCACCGGCGCCGAGGATCTCACCTATGCCGTGGCGGCTCTCAAGCCGTCCATGATCGTTGGCGCCGGCAATGTCTCGACCCGCCATGACGCCATGACCGCCGGTGAAATGGACATCGACTATGTCTCCTTCACCGATCCGGACCTGGCCCAATGGTGGACCGAAACCTTCGAAGTGCCCGGTGTCTTGAGCCTGCCCCAGGCCGCTCCCGGCGCGACGGACCCGCGCGGCGCCGAATTCCTGGCGCTTTCGGACTCCATCTGGACCGCCTCTTCCCCGGCCGACGCCATGCGCGCCATTGCTGCCGACCTGGAGACCACTGCATGATCCGCCGCCTGCTGCTCTCCACCATCCTCGC
Organism: uncultured Devosia sp.; assembly: GCF_963517015.1. Lineage (NCBI taxonomy): Bacteria > Pseudomonadati > Pseudomonadota > Alphaproteobacteria > Hyphomicrobiales > Devosiaceae > Devosia > uncultured Devosia sp. The sequence continues at coordinate 1,073,512 of NZ_CAUQDV010000001.1, read as the reverse complement.
GCTCTCGCCCCTCAGCCTTCACGCCCAGGAGGCACCGGCCGAAGATGCAGCCGCTGCGGAGGCCGCCACGCCCGACACGGGTGCCGCCAACGACATTTCCGACCAGATCTTCGGACCGCGCGCTGCCGCCGACTATGCCTTTGGCGCTTTCCAGCGCGGCTATTTCCTCACCGCGCTCGATCTGGCCCTGCCCCGCGCCGAACAGGGCGACGCCGCGGCCCAGACGCTGATCGCCGAACTCTATGCCAAGGGCCTGGGCGTGGTGCAGAACGACCAGCGCGCCGCCGGCTGGTATCAGCTCGCCGCCAACAATGGCGATCGCCTGGCCCTGTTCGAACTGGCGCTCTACTATCAGGATGGCATTGGCGTGCCGCGCAATCGGGCCCGTGCTGCCGATCTCTTCCGGCAATCGGCTGAAGCCGGCTATGTCCCGGCCAAATACAACATGGCCCTGCTCCACGTCGAAGGCGTCTATGCCTCGCCCAGCATGGTCACCGCTGCCAGCCTGATGAAAGAGGCCGCCGATGCGGAACTTCCCGAGGCGCAATATGACTATGCCGGCATGCTGATCGAAGGCGCCGGCATGGCGCCCGACCCCAAGGAAGGCGCGCGCTATATGCAGCTCGCCGCCGAGCAGAACCTCATTGCGGCCCAGATCGACTATGCCACCATGCTCTATCTTGGCCAGGGCGTGGACAAGAATATCGAGGAAGCCGCGCGCTGGTATTCCATTGCCGCTGACTCCGGCAATGCCGTGGCCCAGAACCGCTACGCCAAGCTTCTGGCGGTCGGCGAAGGCGTAACGCTCGATCTCGAAGAGGCGGCCATGTGGCGCGCCCTGGCCCGCCGCCAGGGCCTTTCCGACCCCTCGCTGGATCGCCTGTTGGTCTCGACTCCGCCCGAGGCGCTGGCCCGCGCCGAGGAACGGGCCCGCTTCTGGCCCTCGACACCGCCGCAGGTCGAAACCCTGTTCGAAATCCCCTCGACCACGCCGCCAGCCGACAATGCCAACCAGCTTCCGGCGCCGACCGATGCCGGCGAAGAGCCCTCAACTCCGCCCGTCGAACCCCAAGACCCTTGAACGGAAGGGCATTCTGGGGCAATAAGCGCCCAAGCCCATAAAGCACCATCAACCTCCGGCCGGCAGCACCGCTTGCGCATGGCCGAGAGCATAATTTGCGCAAAGAGCACTCCATGGCCAAAGTAAACGGCAATGAAATTCGCCCCGGCAATGTCGTCAACCACCAGGATCGGCTCTGGGTCGCGGTCAAGGTCGACCATGTGAAGCCCGGCAAGGGCGGCGCCTATGCTCAGGTCGAGCTCAAGGCCATCCTTGGCGGCACCAAGCTCAACGAGCGCTTCCGCTCTGCCGAAACGGTCGAGATCGTCGATCTCGAATTCCGCGACTTCACCTTCCTCTACGAGCAGGGCGAAAGCCTGGTCTTCATGGATCAGGACAGCTACGAGCAGGTCGAGCTGGCCAAGGATTTCCTCGGCGATCGCGCCGCCTTCCTTCAGGATGGCATGAAGATCACCCTGGAAATGCACGAGGAAACCCCGCTCGGCGTGAAATTCCCGCCCAACGTCATTCTCGAAGTCACCGAAGTCGATCCGGTGCAGAAGGGCCAGAGCGTCTCCAGCCAGTTCAAGCCTGCCATTCTCTCCAACGGCCTCAAGGTTATGGTACCGCCCTTCATCGCCGTCGGCGAACGCATCGTCGTCGACACTGCCGAAGCCACCTATATGCGCCGGGCGGACTGATCCATGGCACGTTCAGCAATCCTCAATGTCATGGTCAATGCCGCTATCAAGGCTGGCAAGTCGCTGACCAAGGACTTCTCGGAAGTCGAAAACCTGCAGGTCTCGCGCAAGGGTCCTGCGGACTTCGTCTCCAAGGCGGATATCCGCGCCGAACAGATCGTCTTTGCCGAGCTGCAGAAGGCCCGTCCGACCTATGCCTTTCTGATGGAAGAGGGCGGCGAAGTCGCCGGCACCGATGGCCAGCACCGCTGGATCATCGATCCGCTCGATGGCACCACTAATTTCCTCCATTCCATCCCGCTGTTCGCCGTGGCCATCGCTCTCGAGCGCGCCAATGAAATCGTCGCCTCGGTGATCTACAACCCGGTGCTCGACGAGCTCTACACCGCCGAAAAGGGCGGCGGCACCTGGCTCAATGATCGCAAGCGCCTGCGCGTCGCCGGCCGCCGCTCGCTGGCCGATGCCGTAGTCTGCACCGGCATCAAGACGCAGGGCACGTCCAACGACGGCCTGCAGCTGCGCCAGCTCGCCCATATCAACCCCGCTGTAGCCGGCATCCGCCGCTCCGGCTCGATCTCCATGGACATGGCTTGGCTGGCCTCGGGCCGCTACGACGCCGTCTGGGAAGCCGGTCTTTCCCCCTGGGACGTCGCGCCGGGCCTGCTGATGGTCAAGGAAGCCGGCGGCGTCGTTTCCGACTTTGCCGGCACCACCGGTTCGGTCTGGAACGGCCAGGTCATCGCCGGCAACGAGCAGATGCATGCCGCCCTGTTCAAGGAACTCAAGGGCATCCAATAGGCCCTCCGTTGCCGATCCTTCCGGCCTCCGCCTGCCTTGCGCAAGCGGGGGCCTTTTGCTGCCGGCAAGTGGCAAGAAGTCGTCCAGCATGCTGGCCGCATTAACCTTTCTCATTGCCCCCTTGCCGCGCGCTGACTAGTCTGACCTCATGTGATTTGCGTAGTTGGGGCAAGGTGGAATTGAGATGACGCAAGGCTACGATCCCTATCACCTCGCCAGCCCCACCGTTTATCTCGTCAAGATCCTGATCTTCCTGGTCCTTGTCGGCCTTGTCGCCGCCATTCTGGGCACCCAGATCATCACCTTCTTCTGGGCCAATCCCTTCATCAACTCGATGATCTTTCTGGCCCTTGCCGTTGGCATCTTCCTCAGCATTCGCCAGGTCCTGCGCCTCTTCCCCGAGGTGAAGTGGGTCAATTCCCTGCAGGATGGCTCGACCACCAATGTCCGCCCCCCCATTCTGCTCGCCCCTGTCGCCGGCATCCTGCGCGAGCGGATCGGCGAGGCAGTCATCACCCCCTCCTCCATGCGCTCCATCCTCGACTCGGTGGGCAACCGCCTCGATGAAGCCAAGGACACCTCGCGCTATCTGACCGGCCTGCTGGTCTTTCTCGGCCTCATGGGCACGTTCTACGGCCTGCTGGAGACCGTGAGTTCGGTGGCCGGGGTCATCAATGCTCTGGACGTCACCTCGGGCGACAGCGCATCGCTGTTCTCCAATCTCAAGGAAGGCCTCGCCGCCCCGCTCGGCGGCATGGGCACGGCCTTTTCGTCCTCGCTTTTCGGTCTGGCCGGCTCGCTCGTGCTGGGCTTTCTCGATCTCCAGACCAGCCAGGCGCAGAACGCTTTCTATACAGACCTCGAAGACTGGATGACCTCCATGACCGAGCTCGACCACCCAGTCAGCGCCATGCAGGCCAATGCCGGCGGCCCCGAAATGCAGGCCATGTTCGACAAGCTCGGCGACAGCATGCAGAACCGCGATTCTTCGCAGAACGCCATTCGCGCCATGGCCGAACTGGCCCGCGGCATCGATGGCCTGGTCAAGCATATCCGCACCGAGCAGGACGACCTGCGCAAGCATATCAACGAGCAGGGCGAGACCAACCAGAAGCTGCGTGAACTGATCGAGGCCGTGCTGTCGCAAGGCGACAACGAGCGGCGGAACTAAGCCATGCCGGGAGCCCGTTCCCGCCGCAGGCAGGAAGCCAATTACTGGCCCGGCTTTGTCGACGCCCTGTCGAGCCTGCTGCTCGTCATCATCTTTATGCTCTCGCTCTTCATGCTGACCCAGTTTTTCCTTGGCCAGGAAATCCAGGGCCGTGACACGGCGCTCTCCCGCCTCAACAGCCAGATCGCCGAACTGACCGACCTGCTGCAGCTCGAACGCGCCAATTCTGATGACCTGACCGCCCAGATCGCCACGCTGACGGCCACGCTGGGCAGCGCCCAATCCGAAAACGCCTCGCTCAACAGCCAGCTCGCCGGCATCGGTGCGGGCCTCGGCGACAAGGATTCAACCATTGCCGGCCTGCAGGATGACCTGCTGAGCGCCCAGGAGCTGTCCGACGAAGCCAATGCCCAGGTCGCCTTGCTCAACCAGCAGCTGGCCGCCCTGCGCACCCAGATCGGCGCGCTCGAAGCTGCCCTTGAAGCCTCCGAGACCCGTGACACCGAATCGCGCACTCAGATCGCCGATCTCGGCCGCCGCCTCAATGTGGCCCTGGCGCAGCGCGTTCAGGACCTCAGCCGCTATCGCTCGGATTTCTTCGGCCGCTTGCGCCAGATTCTCGAAGGCCGCGCCGATGTCCGTGTCGTGGGCGACCGCTTCGTATTCCAATCCGAAGTCCTGTTCGATCCCGGTCAGGCCGATATTTCGACCGAAGGCACGCCTGACCTCGATGCCCTAGCGGAGGCCATCCTCCAGCTGGAACAGGAAATTCCGCCCGACATCAATTGGGTGCTGCGCATCGACGGCCATACCGACGTTCGCCCGATCAGCAACGCCCGCTTCCCGTCAAACTGGGAGCTGTCAGCCGCCCGCGCCATCTCGGTCGCGCAATATCTGGTCAGCAAGGGCGTTTCGCCCAACCGCCTGGTCGCCGCCGGTTTCGGTGAATTCACCCCGCTTGATCCGGCCAATACCGACGAAGCCTATCGTCGGAATCGCCGCATCGAATTCAAGCTGACGGAGGGGTGATTGGCGACGGCGCCAAGCGCCGGAAAATCGCTCCTGAGGAGCGATTTGAGCCAATCACGCCCTGAGCTCTGCGAGGGGCCGGGACCGGCGATTGGGAGCCCCGATCTCCTAAACCGCATCCCTGAACTGCAACTTGGCCAGTTCTGCATAGCGCCCGCCCTTGGCGACCAGCTCGTCATGCGTGCCCTGGTCGATGATGCGACCGCCATCCAGCACGAGGATCTTGTCGGCATCGCGGATGGTTGCTAGGCGATGCGCGATGACCAGGGTCGTACGGCCCTGCATCAGATGCTCCAGCGCCGTCTGCACCAGCCTCTCGCTCTGTGCATCCAGCGCCGAGGTGGCTTCGTCCAGGAGGAGGATCGGCGCATTCTTGAGGATGGCCCTGGCAATGGCCAGCCGTTGCTTCTGCCCGCCCGACAGCATGACGCCGCGCTCACCCACCAGCGTCTCATAGCCGCGCGGCAGGTCGACGACGAAATCATGCACCAGCGCAGCCCGCGAGGCCGCCTCGACCTCCGCCATTGAGGCGTCAGGCTTGCCGAAACGGATATTGTCGGCAATCGAGCCGGCAAAGATCACCGGCTCCTGCTCGACATAAGCAAAACGCTGACGGAGCCCATCGAGCTTGACGTCGCGAATGTCGACGCCATCGACACGGATGGCGCCACCGCTGACATCGTAGAAGCGCTGCAGCAGCGACAGGGTCGTCGACTTGCCAGACCCGGATGGGCCGACCAGCGCCACGGTCTCGCCCTTCGCCACCGCGAAATCCAGCGCATGCAGGACGGGCTCCGACCCGTCATAGGAAAAGTCCACGCCCTCGAAGGCGACAGTGCCCAGCGCGGGCTGCGGCAAGGGCGTTGCCGGTACCTTCTCGACGATCTTGGAATCGGTGTCGAGAATTTCGGTCAGCCGTTCGGTGGCACCCGCCACCGATTGCAGCGTGCCGAGCACTTCGCTGACATTGGTCAGCGCGCCCGAGGCCATCAGGGCATAGACCAGGAACTGCGCCAGCTGCCCGGTGGTGACCGAACCTTCGAACACCGAACGAGCGCCCCACCAGACAAGGAAAACCAGCGCACAGGTGCCAAGGAAGATCACCATGCCCACAAGGATCGAGCGCGCCAGCAGCCGGCGCACTTCGGCGCGATAGCTCTCCTCGCTATGGGCGTCATAGATCTTGCCCTGCGTATCTTCCTGAGTGAAGCTCTTGACCGTCCGCGTCGCGCCCAGCATTTCGGTCGCCATGGCCGAAAGATCGGCGAGGGCATCCTGGGTCTTGCGCGACATGCCACGCAGCCGGCGGGCAAAGCTCACCACCGGCAGCAGGATGGCCGGCACTGCGATGATTACCGCCAGCGTCAGCGTCGGGCTGGTCAGCAGCATCATTACCAATGCGCCGGTAATGGTCACCACCGAACGCAGGGCCAGCGAGAAGCTGGACCCGACTGCACCGCGGATGACCGCCACGTCGCCATTGAGCCGGCTGGTCAACTCGCCCACGCGATGCGTATCGAAATAGCGCACGTCGAGCTTGAGCAGATGCCCGAATACCGCCTGGCGCAGATCGGCCAGCACCCGCTCGCCAACACCCGAAATGAAATAGAAGCGCGCGCCGCTGGCCACCGCCATGAAGAAAGCGACGGAAATGATGATCCAGCCGTAGCGGCCGACATTGTCGAGATTCTGCGTGACGAAACCCTCGTCGATCGCCCCACCCAGCAGAGCCGGGATGGCCAGCGAGGTGACCGAGGAGATCAGCAGGAAGACCACCGTCAGGCCCAGCCGCCACGGATACCGCAGCAGAAATGGCAGCAACTTGCGCAGGGGCTGGAGCTGTCTGGGATTGACCTGGGAGGTCGAAGCGAGCTTTTCGGGGTCAGCCTGAACCGAAACGGTCTGGTCTGTCATAGCTTGGTCATGCCACCATGCTTGGGATCAGGCCCGGGCCGGGCCGCAATGAGGCCCCGATATAGGCGCTGGGCCCATGACCGGCAACCGCTTTGTCCGGTGTGAATTTGCCGCGCCCATAGGCTTGCAGATTTCCCCCGCCTTCTGTATGAAGCCGCCAACAACAAGTTCTAGATGCTCTCCGGGCGCCGCGGCGCCCGTTTGATTTGAGGCGATACCGATGAAGGCTGATACCCATCCGGACTACCACACCATCACTGTGGTCATGACCGACGGCACCAAGTACGAGACCCGTTCGACCTACGGCAAGGCAGGCGATACCCTGCAGCTCGACATCGACCCCAAGACCCACCCGGCATGGACCGGCGGCACGGGCCAGCTGCTCGACCGCGGCGGCCGCGTTTCGCGCTTCAAGGAACGCTTCAAGGGTCTCGGCCTCTAAGGTCTCCCCCAACAAATTCGAAAAGCCCGGCCTTCGCGCCGGGCTTTTTGTTTGCGCCTTTGCGTTTCACCGACTGCCAGCGATGATCTCGAAGGATCGGACACGCTTGGCATGATCGAACACATCCGACACCACCATCAACTCGTCTGCTCCGGTCTGCGCGACGAGTTCGGCGATGCCATCACGCACGGTGTCCGGCGATCCATAGATCGAATGGGCCAGCATGCGTGCCGCCTGGGCCTTTTCCATAGGCGACCAATAGTCATCGATATTGTCGATCGGTGGCTGGCTCAGCCCCCGCGCGCCACGGAAAATATTGGCGAAAGACATTTGCTGCGTCGTTGCCAGACGCTTCGCTTCAGCATCCGTTTCAGCGCCGATGATGTTGACGCCGATCATGACATGAGGCGCCGAAAGTTGCTCGGACGGCTTGAACCGGGCACGGTATATCTCGATGGCGGACATCAAAGCATCCGGCGCAAAGTGGGACGCAAAGGCATAAGGCAGGCCCAATTCTGCGGCCAGTTGCGCGCCGAACGTGCTGGAGCCCAGGATCCACAGCGGAACATTGGTGCCAGCGGCCGGAACGGCGACGAGGCGTTGGCCTATTTCGGCCGGCGCGAAATAGGCCTGCAGTTCGAGCACATCCTGCGGAAAATTGTCCGAGTTCTCGGGGGCGCGGCGCAGCGCCCGGACGGTCATCTGGTCGGTACCCGGCGCTCGGCCAAGTCCGAGGTCGATGCGGCCGGGATAGAGCTGCGCCAATGTGCCGAACTGCTCTGCAATGATATATGGCGCGTGATTGGGCAGCATGATGCCACCCGCTCCCACCCGAATAGTCGATGTACCGGCGGCAATATGGGAAATTGCGAGGGAAGTCGCCGAGCTGGCGATGCCCGGCATGTTATGATGCTCGGCGATCCAGTAGCGCGTATAGCCAAGGCGTTCGGCGTGGACCGCAGTATCGCGGGCATTGTCCAGCGCCGCCTTTGGTCCCGATCCCTGGTTCACCCGCACAAGATCGAGAACAGACAGCGCTACCATGACATCATTCCTTATATCGTAAACACGCGATATAAGGATCGGCCAGCTGCTTTACGAGGTCACTGACGGCAAAAAGGTTGCGGCGTATTGCCAGCCCTATCGCCCAAACGCCGCCTTGAGCCGCGCCAGCTGATCCGCGATCGAATTGGCCGTGCCCGGATCGAGCTCCGGCATCTTGCCGCGCTCCAGCGTATCGAACTGCATCACCCGGTCGAACAGGCGATCACCCTTGTCGATATAGTCGCGCAGGGTTTGCGGCAGCTGGTCATAGCCCGGCCCACCGCGTTCGGATGGCGTCGCGGAGAATTTGACTTTCTCCTTTTCCGAGCGCGCATTTTCCTTGGTGATTTCGCCTTCGTTGACGGCCCGCTGCAGCAACAGCCACGAGGCCAGCTGCATCAGCCGCGTGGTGAGGCGCATGCTCTCGGTGGCGTAGAGGAAAGACGCTTCGCGCGACAGGATGCGGCTATCGGCGCGTCCGTCATTGTCGAGATAGGTCGCCACGTCCTCGATCAGCGTCATGCCTTCGCGATAGAGCGCGTCGAAACCGCCTGAAGCCACGATCCGTGGGCCGATGGCGATGGCTGCACTGTCTCTGTGATCGTTCAAGCCGGGCGCTCCTTAACCTTGCGGGTCATTCTAGGCGCAAACGGGCTGGGCGTCATCCCTTGGGGCCAATCACCCTGAAAAGAGCTTTAAGAACAGGGCCATACCAAGGCAAGCCGGGTCCAGAAAAGAAAAAAGAGCGGTAAGATACCGCTCTCGAAGTCAACAGGGAGGCGTCAAACAGAGGGAGAAACCGCTCTGAAAAATCCAGAAAGATCTGAATAAGGTAAGGTTACCGCAGAGGGATTAATTGCGGGTTAACAGGACTCGATTTCTTAACCCTGCCTGTTTGCTGCCTGTTGACGGATCTGTCGCCCGATCAGCTTGGGCGATGCGGCTGATCCAGCAGGGTCCGGCCTGTCAGCGTGATCAGGTGGACGCCACCGATGGTTTCGAGCCACCCCTTGGCTGCGATCCGCGCCAACTGCTGCGTCGATGCTGTCGCCGACTGACCACCCGCCAGCAGTCGAAGCTGCTCCACGTCCTGCACCCGTGCGCCCTCCAGCACCACGTCACGTTCCTGCATCATCACGGCCTCCTCCGTTGCTGCATGGTGACAGTATTCCGGCCCGTTTCGGACGCAGTATGAACTAATTGTTAAGGCTAACGTTGTGGCTGTGCTGGCACCTGCGTCAGCCAATGAATCTGCCCTTGGAGGCTTGGGTATGACCACGATTTCCGCCGGCGCAGCCGCCGGCCTGCTTGTTGCGCTGATGGTGATGGCAACCACCAGTGACAGCCATGGCGCCGAACCTGCCGTTCAGGCCAAGCCCGGCGTCATCCCATTTCAGCCCGCAACGATGAAACTGCCGGCCATGCCCATTTCGGAATTGTCGCGCCTCGCCAGCTAGAACTTGAAGGCGGCATCTGCTGCCTTCCGCGAACTGCTGCGGTCTTCGATGGCAGCCTTGAGCCGCGCGATCTCGCCCTCGAGCAGGCTGATCCGCTCGGTCAATTCCTCGACCGACATAGTGTCTATGGTCATGCCGACTTCGTGGCCTTTGGGCTTTTTGATTTCCTCGTCAAACATCGGGAGCCTCCTTGCCAAAACGAGGCTTTAGTCTAGCCCCATGCGCTTGCAGAGCAAGCCCGCTTCCGCCAGCATGGCGTCATGACTATTCCCGACCAGATGAATGCCGTCGCCATCACCCAGCCTGGTGGCCCCGAAGTCCTGCAACTGCAGCCTTGGCCGATGCCGTCGCTCAAGCCAGGAGAAGTGCTGATCCGCGTCGCCGCAGCCGGGGTGAACGGGCCTGATCTCGCGCAGCGTCGCGGTCACTACGATCCACCACCCGGCGCCTCGCCCCTGCCGGGCCTCGAAGTCGCTGGCAAAATCGCCGCACTGGGTGAGGGCGTGAACCAATGGCAGCTCGGCGACCGCGTCATGGCCCTGACCAATGGCGGCGGTTATGCCGAATATGTCGCTGTGCCCGCTGGCCAGGTGCTGCGCGTACCGGAGGCGTGGAGCCTTGCCGAAGCCGCCGCCCTGCCAGAAACCTGGTTCACCGTGACCCAGACCCTTGTCATGCGCGCCGGCCTCGAAGCGGGCATGAGCGTGCTGGTTCATGGGGCTTCCGGCGGCATCGGCGGTGCCGCCATCCAGATCGCCGCCATTCTGGGCGTCAAAGCCATCGCCGTGGTCTCGTCGGCAGAGAAAGCCGACTATGCCCGCCAGCTCGGCGCCGTGGCCACGATCGACCACACGCAGGAAGACATCGTGACCCGCGCCCTGGACTTGACCGACGGCCGCGGCGTCGACCGCGTCGTCGACATCATCGGCGGCACCATGACCGAAACAAACATCGCTGCCTCTGCCCGTGGCGGCCATATCGTCCAGATTTCGACCCTCGACGGCGCCAGTGCAAAAGTGTCGCTGCGCACCATGATGGCCAAGCAATTGACCCTCTCCGGCTCGACCCTGCGTCCGCAGGATGCCGCGACCAAGGCCGCCATCGCCACACGCATTCGCGCCGATCTCCTGCCCGCGCTATCGGCCCCCGGTTTCATCAAGCCCCGGGTCACCACCTTCCCGATGCGCGACGCCGCCGAGGCCCATCGCGCCATGGAAGCACGCAATCACCTGGGCAAGATCGTGCTGCTGACCGGACAATTATCGTAAACCCACAGTGAACAGTTTCGATATCCATTGCGGATCATGCCTCAAACCCATATATTGAGGCCAGTTCCCCTCAACATGAAGCAAAGAGGCGGAGCGGTTCGGCGGAAAGCCGGCCGCGCCTGCAGGAGAGATTTATCATGACCCAGCCCCTGTTGATGCCCAAGGCGACTGCCGTCTGGCTCGTTGACAACACTGCGCTGTCGTTCGAGCAGATCGCTGCCTTCTGCACGCTGCACCCGCTCGAAGTGCAGGGCATTGCCGATGGCGACGTCGCTGGCGGAATCATGGGCGTCAACCCGATCCAGAATGGTCAGCTGACCAAGGAAGAGATCGAAAAGGCCGAAGGCGACCCGAGCTATCGCATGAAGCTCAGCGAGCCCAAGGTTCGCGTTGCCGCTGCCAAGCGCAAGGGCCCGCGCTACACGCCCATCTCGCGCCGCAACGAGCGTCCCAATGCCATCAAGTGGCTGGTGCGCAATCATCCCGAGCTCAAGGACGCCCAGATCATGCGTCTGGTCGGCACCACCAAGTCGACCATCGATTCCGTGCGTGAATCGACCCACTGGAACGCCGCCAACCTGACCGCCATGGACCCAGTGACCCTGGGCCTTTGCAGCCAGATCGACCTCGACCTCGAGGTCAAGCGCGCCTCCAAGGGCGGCCCGATCGAGGACGTCAGCGAAGGCACCATGCTGATGACCGCCGAGGAAGCCCTGGCCCGCGCCGGCGGCCACCGCCATGGCGAATACGAAGAGGGCAGCGAATTTGCCCAGGGCGACCACCGCCCCGAAGCGGCCCAGGACGATTTCGACGCCGATTCGGTCTTTGCCAAGCTCAAGTCGCTAAAGAGCGATACCGACAACTAAGAGACAGGCCGGCAGGAGCCAAGGTTGGAAAACAACATCCTGCTGGCCATCTTCGTTCTCCTGGCAGCCAGCGTCGCGCTGGTGCCTCTCGCCAAGGCCACTGGCCTTGGCACCGTGCTTGGCTATCTCGCCGCCGGCATATTGATCGGCCCATTCGGCCTTCGCCTCGTCTCCGACAGTGAACTCATCCGCCAGATCGCCGATTTCGGCGTGGTGATGATGCTGTTTCTCATCGGCCTTGACCTGCAGCCCTCCGAGCTCTGGCGCATGCGCCACAAGGTGCTGGGCCTGGGCGTCACGCAAATGCTGCTGAGCGCCACCATCATCACCTTGGTGTTCTGGGCCACCGGCTTCACGCTCAGCATCGCCGTGATCATCGGCCTGGCCCTCTCTATGTCCTCGACGGCAATTGCCATGCAGTCGGCGCAGCAGCGCGACATCACCCGCACCGACGCTGGACGCGCCAGCCTTGCGGTGCTGCTGGTGCAGGACGTTGCGGTCATTCCGATCCTCGCCATCATCCCCTTCCTCGCTGTCTCCAGCGGCGCGCTCAACCATGACGTCACCGAGGCCGTCGAAGCCATCGCCAATCCGCTCGACTGGATCACGCCGCTTGTGCTGATCGGGAGCTTCGTCGCCGCTGTGGTCGCCGGCCGCTATCTGGTGCGGCCCCTGCTGACCTACATCGCCCGCACCGGCGTGCGCGAAGCCTTCACCGCGCTTGGCCTTGCCATCGTCTTCGGCGCCGCGCTTTTGGCCCAGATCGAGGGTTTCTCGCCGGCCATGGGCGCCTTCATCGGCGGCGTCATGCTGGCCGACAGCGAGTATCGCCACGAGCTTGAAAGCAATCTCGAGCCCTTCAAGGGCCTGCTGCTCGGCCTCTTCTTCATCTCGGTCGGCATGTCCATCGCCTTCGACGTGCTCTGGTCCGAGCCAGCGCGGCTTATCACGCTTGTACTGGTGTTTGTCGCCATCAAGATCGGCGTGCTTTTCGCCCTGGCCAGTATCTTCCGCATGCATCTGGCCGACCGTCTGCTCGTTGCAATCCTCCTGAGCCAGGCTGGCGAATTCGCCTTCGTCATTTTCCAGTTTGCCCGTGAGGCCGGCGCCATGAGTGCCGGCGATCACGCCATGCTGGCCGTCGCCGTGGCGCTCTCCATGGCGACGACCCCGCTGATGCTCTGGACCTTCGATCATCTGGTCGCGCCCCGCATCGACGCCCGTCGCCAGCACAGGCCAGACGACCGGATCGACGAGCAGCGCAATATCGTCGTGCTTGGCTATGGCCGCTTTGGCCAGATCGTCACCCGCATGCTGCGCGCCCAGGGCTTCGAAATGACCCTGATCGACGACGATCCGGCCCAGATCGAACTGGTGCGCAAATTCGGTGTGAAGGTGTTCTATGGCGACGCCTCGCGCCTCGGCCTCCTGCATGCTGCCGGCGTCGCGCGGGCCGATCTCGTCGTCATTGCCGTGGGCGGCCACGCCCGCATTCTCGACATCGCCCGCACCGTGCGCAAGCACTTCCCCAACGTTCCGATCGCCTCGCGCGCCATCGATCGCGGGCACGCTCATGAGCTGATGGCCATGGGCGTCGAGATTTTCGAGCGCGAAACCTTCCTCTCCGCCGTCAGCCTGGGCGAAAAGGTTCTGGTGCAGCTCGGCATCGCCCCGATCGATGCCATGCACATGGCCCAGGCTTTCGAACGGCACGACAATGAGCTGCTCGAAAACAGCTTTGCCATCCGCCACGACGAAGAGGCCTATCTCGGTCTGGTCCGCAGTTCGATGAACCTGCTCAGTGAAGCCATGACCGGCGACCAGCCCGACTCAAAGCCGGTTGACAAGGCCGCCCCGAAGCGTACCCACTAGTACGACCTTCCCGGACTATTCCTCATGCCCATTTTCGATCCCTATTTTGTCACGGTCGCCGTGCTCGCGGTGCTGATCGTCGGCCTCAGCAAGGCCGGCCTGCTCGGCAGCCTCGGCATGGTTGGCGTGCCGCTGCTCAGCCTTGTCATGCCCGCCCGCGATGCCGCCGGCATGATGCTGCCGGTGCTACTCGCCATGGATGCCTTTGCCGTCTGGACCTATCGCAAGGAAGTGGACTGGCACATCATCCGCATCATGCTGCCCGGCGCTGCCGTGGGCACCATCATCGGCTGGCTGCTCTGGGCCCTGGTCTCAGACGATGCCGTATTGCTGTTTGTCGGCGTCGTGACCCTGCTTTTCATCCTCGATGCCATCCTGCCCCTGCGCAAGAAGCTCGAGGGCCTGCCGCCCTCAAAGCCCTGGGGTGCCTTCTGGGGCGGCTTTGCCGGCTTCACCAGCTTCATCAGCCACACCGGTGGCCCGCCGTTCCAGATCTACGTCCTGCCCCAGCGCCTGTCGCCCGCCATCTATGCCGGCACGACCTCTGTCTTTTTCGCCATCGTCAACACGGCAAAGCTCGTGCCCTATTTTTTCCTCGGCCAGCTCAATGTGCACAACCTCCAGCTCTCGGCGGCGCTGATCCCGGTCGGCATCATCGGCGTGCTCGGCGGCATTTTCCTCGTCCGCCGCATCTCCATGAAATGGTTCTACCGCATCGCCTATTGGCTGGTCTTTCTGCTGGCGCTCTATCTGGTCTACCGCGGTGTCGTAGGACTGTTCCTCAGTGAGCAATAGGGCAACAAAAAAGGGCCGCAGCATATGCTGTGACCCTTCTCCCTCTTCAAATTCTGTGCCGCCTACTGGGATGCGTTGAACCTGTAGATTTCGTCCTTCACTTCGAGTTTCTTGCGCTTGAGTGCGCTGACCACGAGACTGTCAGACCGTGTATTCTGCATTTCGGTCTGTATCTGGCGATCCAACTCCTGGTGGCGCCGTTCCAGCGCCGCGATATGCCCTTCAGTCGTCATGACAACTCCTTGAAAGCTTGTGGACGACTCAATCGTCACAAATAATTCACGTCCTGTCGACTGCCTTTCGGGCCGCACGGGAAATCTGGTGCAAAACACCGCGTGATCGGTTAACCAGAAATGACAGCTGTGGCGTCAGGGGTAAGTCGCATTCTATGCTTTCGCTCGACAAGGAACAGGAAGCCGCCTTCGGTCTCGAACTGGCCACCAAGCGGCAGGAACACAGCGATCTCGACGCGGCCATCGACACGCTGACCGAGTCCCATGTCGCCGATCGCATGCTGATCCAGCGGCTCAAGAAGCGGAAGCTGGCGCTCAAGGATCGCATCGTCCAGCTCGAGAATATTCTGCTGCCGGACATCATCGCCTGAGCCTCTAACCGCCTTGTTTTGTGGCGAAATCTGGGCTATTGGCGCGCTTTGTGGAGCTTGAGGGAGCCAGCTCTATGCTGACGAAACCACCTGTCGCCATCGTCATGGGCAGCCAGTCCGACTGGCCCACCATGCGCCTCGCCGCCGAGACGCTCGAAGCGCTCGAAGTCGAATATGAGGCGCGCATCGTTTCCGCCCATCGCACGCCCGAACGCCTGGTGGAATTTTCCACCAATGCCCGCGCCGAGGGCTTCAAGGTCATCATCGCCGGCGCTGGCGGTGCCGCCCACCTCCCCGGCATGATCGCTTCGATGACCCCGCTGCCGGTCTTCGGCGTGCCGGTCAAATCCAAGGCCCTTAACGGCCAGGACAGCCTGCTCTCCATTGTCCAGATGCCCGGCGGCGTGCCCGTTGGCACCCTGGCCATCGGCGAGCCCGGCGCCATCAATGCCGCCCTGATCGCCGCATCGGTGCTGGCCCTCTACGACGACGATCTGGCCGACCGGCTCGACGCCTACCGTGCGCGCCAGACCGCCTCCGTCCCGCTCTTTCCTGCAGACACCGAGTAACCGCCTTGACCACCGACCTCTCCGCGCTGCCGCCCGGCAGCATGATCGGCATTCTGGGTGGCGGGCAGCTTGGCCGCATGCTGTCGCTGGCCGCCAGCAAACTGGGCATGCGCACCCATATCTTCTGCCCCGATCCCAATAGTCCCGCTTTCGAGGTCACCCCGCACAAGACAGTCGCTGCCTATGACGACGAAGCCGCGCTCGCCGCCTTTGCCGACGCGGTCGATGTCATCACCTATGAATTCGAGAATGTTCCTGCCCGGACCGCCGAATTCCTCGCCGCCCGCAAGCCGCTGCGCCCGGGCGCCAATGCGCTGGCCATCTCGCAGGACCGTCTGGCGGAAAAAAGCTTCCTCGCCAGCAAGAACATCCCCGTCGCGCCGCACCGCGCCGTGACGACGCTTGCCGAGCTTGAACAGGCCATCGACGATCTGGGCCTGCCTGCCGTGCTCAAGACCACGCGCCTCGGCTATGACGGCAAGGGCCAGCGCGTGTTGCGCGACCGCGCCGACGCCGCCACCGCTTTCGCCGAGCTCGAACCCAAGCCGCTGGTGCTCGAAGCCTTCGTGCCCTTCGAGCAGGAAATTTCCGTCGTTGTCGCACGCAACGTTTCGGGCGAAGTGCGCGCCTTCGACGCCGCCGAAAACGTTCATCGCCACCACATTCTATTCACCAGCACCGTGCCGGCCACTATCCCGCCCGGTATCGAAAAACATGCCGCCATGCTGGCCAAGGTCATCGTCGTGGCCCTCGATTATGTCGGCGTGCTGGGTGTCGAATTCTTCGTCGTCCCCGGCGAGCGCCCGACGCTGATGGTCAATGAAATCGCCCCGCGCGTCCACAATTCGGGGCACTGGACCGAAGCGGTCTGCCTCACCGACCAGTTCGAACAGCATATTCGCGCCGTGCTCGGCTGGCCGCTGGGCGACCCCGCCCGCATGGCCGATGTTGTGATGGAAAACCTCGTCGGCGACGAAGTGGCGGTAGTTCCGGGCGAGATCGACGGCAACACCCAGCCCCACCTCTACGGAAAGACCGAGGTCCGCCCCGGCCGCAAGATGGGGCATATCAACAAGATCACGCGATGAGCCTGAAGCTGTGCCCGGCTATTCGATCGCAAAGGCCGGCATAAGGTTCTGGCTCGTCACATAGCCCCTGCGCTCGAATTCATCGTCGCAGAATCCCATCACGGAATGAGCATACCTCGGGTCACGCACCAGCAACCTCGCGAGTTCGATGGCATGTCCCTGGAGCTGAGCGAGGGCAGTCAACTTGCCTTCGAGCGAGTCGCTGAAAAAGGTCTCAAGATCGGCGCGCAATAGCCGGACCCGGGCGCTGTAGAGTTCGGACTGCCCCAAGTTGCTGTTCGCTTCATGCAGAAGTCCCAACACCACAAATACGGCGCCGCACTGGAGTGTGAATTCGCGCAACGTTTCTCTGGACAGCATGAACCAGCCCGCAGAAATGAGCAGCACAAGCATGACGAGAGTTGCTACGGTCCGGCGCACAAGTCATCTCGCGCAGCATTCATGGGCATCGCCACGCTAGTGTCTGCCCGCTAGCGCGCCAACCAGATTTTCATCGCTTCAACCACCGCAGACGGATTTTCCATCGTCGGCAGATGCGCACTGTCGGGGAAACGAATGAGTTCCGCGCCCGTTATGCCAGCCGCCATCTCCTCGGCCAGCTCCGGCGGCGTCATCTGGTCGACCTCCCCCACGCCCACCAGCGTCGGCACGGTGATCGTCGACAGGCTCGGCCGCGAGTCCTCGCGGCCGAGAATGGCCTTCTGCTGGCGAATATAGGCTTCCGGCCCCACCCGCTCGCTCATCGCCTGCACATCGCGGGCAATTTCACTGCCCATATGCTGGGGCGCGATCAGCTTGCCCAGCAGACCGCGCGACACGCCGATGAACTTGCCCTGCCCCACCATTTCGATGCCTTTGCGCCGGGTTTCCCGGCGGGCCTCGTCATCGGCCCGTGCAGAGGTATCGAACAGCGCCAGATGCGTCACCCGCTCGGGCGCCAGCCGCATGATCTCGAAGGCGACATAGCCGCCCATGGAAAGGCCCGCCAGAGCGAATCGAGGTGGCGCCGCGGCCAGAGCCCGCTCTGCCATGGCAGTCATGCTTTCGTCCTGCGTCAGGTCGGCCACCGTGGCCCCGGCCTCCAGGCCGCTGATCACATCCCGCCACAGGCGCTCGTCACAGATCAATCCGGGCAATAGCAGCAGCTCGCTTGCCATTCGCAGGCTCCCTTGGCAAAATCATCTGGCTCGACTGTTTCGCCCAACCGTTGCGAGAGCAAGCGCGGATATCCCCAATTCCGCGGTTTTATCCTCGGCGGGAGTGGACAAGCCCCGATAGCTGGGCTATAGAGCGGCCCACGGTGACTGGCTCGGCTGGTCGGCGACGGTGCTTTTTGGTGTCGGCGCTATATTCCAAACCCACATGTCTAAGCTTCGAAAGGGCGGTTGACCTTTGCAAGTAGTCGTTCGCGATAACAATGTTGACCAGGCGCTCCGCGCACTGAAGAAAAAGCTCCAGCGCGAAGGCGTCTTCCGCGAGATGAAGCTGCGCAACTACTACGAGAAGCCCTCTGAAAAGAAGGCTCGTCAGAAGGCTGAAGCCGTTCGTCGCGCTCGCAAGCTGGCTCGCAAGCGCCTGCAGCGTGAAGGCGGTCTGCCCGCAGCACCGGCTCGCACGCCCCAGGCCAACGGCCGTCCCGCCGCTGCAACGCCGCGCACCTAAGCGCAGCGATAGCATTGAATTTGAAAACGCCGTCCTTTTGGGCGGCGTTTTTGCTTGTCTTCAGCCTCGTTTGATCCGCCGATCCAGCAAGGCAACGCCAATGGCCAGCACGGCAACGACCGGAAGCTGGATTGTCAGCGCCGTCCGGGCATCGCCGAACAATGTGCCTGCTGCCAGCGACCCGACGAACCCGCCGCCCACCTGGAAGAACCCGGTCAGCGCCCCTGCCGCACCGGCAATCGAGCCGAAGGCCGCCATGGCCGCTGCCGTCGTGGCCGGACTAACGAAGGCCAGCCCCAGCATCCACACACCCACCGGCACCATGATGGCGGTCACTGATGCCGGAAAGAGCGTCGGCAACAGCCCAAAACCCAGCCCACTGACGGCAAGCAGGCCGAGCGCGATCAGCACCAGCCTGTCACCGCCAATCCGCGTCGATAGATAGCCCACGATCAGATTGCCGATGATGAAGGAAGCCGTCTGCACCAGCATGGCCATGGCAAACTGGAACGGCGTGAGACCCATGCCGTCGATCAGGATGAACGGCAGGAGCGCGGTGAACCCGTGAAAGCCGCTGAACACCAGGCCCAGTAGGAGCGATGGCAGCAGGAAGTCTGGCGAGGATAGCAACCGCCGATAATTGCCCAGGATCACCGATGGCCGGATCGGCACGCGCCTGTCCTCTGGCAGAGTCTCCCGGGCGCCCGTCGCCAGCAGCGCCAGAATGGCGAGGCCAAAGCCTGCCATGACGACAAACATAAGGTGCCATGTGCCCAGCAGCAGGATGACGCTGCCCAATGTCGGCGCCACGGCGGGGGTGACCGTCAGGATGAGATTGATCAGCGTCAGGATGCGGATGGCCTCGCTGCCGGTGAACTGGTCGCGCACCATGGCGCGCGACAGCGCCACCCCGGCCGAGACACCGAAACCCTGGATGAAGCGGCCGACAAACAGCATCTCCAGCGTCGGCGCGAAGACCGACAGCAGGCTGCCCAGGATATAGATCACGAAAAACGCCATGCCGACGCCGCGGCGGCCGTAGCGATCAGACAAGGGCCCGCAGATCAGCTGCGCCAAGGCAAAGGCGGCAAAATAGACGCTGAGCGTCAGCTTGCCGCCGGCATCGGTCGTACCGAGGTCAAGAACGATGGTCGGTAGAGCAGGCGCATAAAGCGTCAGGCTGAGCGGCCCTGTAGCCACCATCAATCCGCCGACAATGGCGGTTCTCCGCGCCGACATGGCCGCGGGTCGAGATTGTGAATTGGTCATGAAAAA
This sequence comes from uncultured Devosia sp., assembly GCF_963517015.1. Lineage (NCBI taxonomy): Bacteria > Pseudomonadati > Pseudomonadota > Alphaproteobacteria > Hyphomicrobiales > Devosiaceae > Devosia > uncultured Devosia sp. The sequence continues at coordinate 1,053,897 of NZ_CAUQDV010000001.1, read as the reverse complement.
GCAGTCCGGAGGCAGGAGCCCCACTTGGCGCCCTGCCCCGGGATAAGGTCAAGCGCTCAATTGGAGAAGGCGCGTTCGAAAAACGGCATGGCATGGCTCCAGATGCCCCGATCCCACAGGTCACCGTGCCCTGCACCCGGCTCGATCCACAATTCGTCCTTGTTGGGCACCAGATCATAAAGCCGCTCGCCATTGCTGACGTCGATGGTCACGTCTGCCGTTCCATGCGCAATCAGCACCGGTTCATCGACGTTCAGAATCCATTCATTGACGGGAAACTGGTCCTGCATCACCCAATAGACCGGCAGCACCGGATAGCGCTCATGCGCCACCGTGACCGCCGACAGAAACGGCGTTTCCAGCAGCAGCGCCTTGGCCTCGCGCACACTGGCGACATAGGTCGACGGCCCCGACCCGATCGAGCGCCCCCAGATCAGCATCGGAAATCCCTTGGCGCTGGCCCAGTCGAACACGGCCACGGAATCGTCGAGCATGTTCTGCTGGGTGATCACGCCCGGCGACAGCGGAAAGCCGCGATAGTCAAAGGCCACAAAACCATAGCCATGGGCCACGAACTGCTCGTAACGCTCGTGCTCTTCGGTAAAGCTGCCTGAATTGCCCTTGTAGTAGACGATCAGCGGCTTGCCAGCGGCAGGCGCCTGATACCAGCCATGCACTATGCCATCGCCGGATGGCACGGAAAACGCCTCCGCCTGCGGTAGCGCAGCGTCGGCGAGATTGACCACCTCGCCATCCGGAAAATACTGCAGCGCCCGCTGGTTGACATACATATAGCCCACCACCCCGGCATAGGCGATGGCGACCAGCAGCACGAGGCCAAGCAGAATACGGCGCAGTAGTTTCACGTCGGGCCTCCGGCAGGATTCGCCGACAATCTACACCGGATTTTGCGCGCCGCGAGACCCTAAAGCTCGGCGATCGTCTGCTGCAACGCGCGCTCGAAAACCTCGTCCGGCTGCGCACCGGACAATGCGTATTTCTCGCCGAAGATGAAGAAGGGCACGCCGCGGATGCCCTGCGCCGCTGCGTCATTGGCCAGCTGCTCGGTGATCGCCAGCTCGTTCTCGTCATTCAACGCATCGAGCGCATCGCCGCGGTCGAAACCATATTCGACGGCAATATCGGCCAGCACATTGTCATCGTTCACCTGCCGGTGCTCGAGGAAATAGGCATTGGCAATCGCGTTGGCCAATTCATGCTGGATGCCCAGCGGCTTGGCGAGACGCGTTATCGTATGCACCTTCTTGGTCGGGAACATCCGCGGCTGCTGGCTGAGATCGAGATCGATCCCGGCCTTCTTGGCCTCGCCCTCGACGCGAGCCCACATCTCCTTGGGATCCTTGCCGTATTTCTCGCGCAGCATGTCCGCGACGACGACGCCTTCTGCAGGCGTATTGGGATCGAGATAGAAGGGATGGTTCTCGACCACCACTTCGACATCCTCCGGCAGTTCCGCAAGCGCCTTGTCGAGCCGCGCCGAGCCGACCAGGCACCAGGGGCAGACAACGTCTGTGAACACGTCGATCTTGAGTATTTTGGACATGGGCAAACCTCTTTGCCCCATCACATGGCTTGGATCAGCCCGCTCCGCAAGGACGCACCTTGGTGTAACTAGGCTGCAGAATTGCTGTTGGTGACCGCAAAGGGCGGCGCCCAGGCGGCCGCGAAGCTGAGGCCGACAAAGGCGCTGAAGCCCAGCCAGCCAATGCCAGGCGCCATCAGCAACGCTGCCTTGCCATCCACCTTAGCCACCCGAGCCCAGGCGCTAAGTCCCACGAGCAGCAGGGCAAAAGCCAGGATCGTGAGGCTCATGGAGTCAAAGGGCGCAATGAGAAAGGGCATGGCGATCGTGCCGCCCATTAGGCCCACCAGCCACCAGCCCGCCTTGCGGCCCTGGACGCCACGCGCAGCGACCATCCAGCGGGCGATCCCAAACAGCGGCAGGGTCACGAGATGCAACGCGCCACCCACCCAGCCGGGCAGGCCAAGCGGCGAGAAGAACAGCGGCAGCATGCCATTGAGTTCGGCCATCCCGTTGGCAATGACGAAAACCGCGAGCGGCAACGCTGCGCTCAGCACCAGACCGAGAGCATCATGCCGGTCGGCATCGAGAAGGGAGATATAGGGCTTTGCTGCGGCTCTTGTGGTCGCCATCCTTGGCTCCCGTTGCTGGCTTTGACTGTCAAAGCAACAGTCTCCGCCCGCAAAGGGTTCCCTATACGTCAATGTCACATCTTGTTGTAATTACCACCAAGCATGCTGGACGACTTCTGTCCGCAAGCTGCAGAGGTCTGCCCTTGCGTGCCAAACCCGACCGGTCTATCGCCATGCGACCATTCATGACCGGGACACGACCATGAGCGACACCGAAACCCGACTCGAAGCGCTCGAAACGCGCGTCGCGTTCCAGGACCAGACCATCGAAGAGCTCAACGCGACCATCACCGCCCAATGGCGCCAGATCGACCTGCTGACCCGCAAGCTCGAACAGATGGAAGAACAGGTCCGTTCGGGTGTGCACATCGCCGACCCGTCGACCGAGCCGCCCCCACCGCACTACTGACCAAGCCGCAATGCCTGACGCAGTAAGCGGATGTGCTCAGGGACGTTATGCCAGAACAACTGCTGCAATGCGGCTCTGGCCTTTTCCTCGTCCAGATCCTTCTGCGCAGCCTGCGCCGCCGACAAGGCTTCACCCGCCTCCACCTTGGCCGCACTCGGCTCATAGTTCGGATGCCAGGCCCAATATAGCGTGTGGGTGAAGAGGCGTCCAAAGGGCCCGGGGCGCCTGATCTTCACGTCACTCTCGACAATCCCCCGGCCAAAGCTGTCTCCGAGTTTTCCCGAGACCAGGTCCCCGAAAAGCGGGTTACTGCATTCGTCATAAATGTTGGTCCACTTCACAGCTGCGAACTGCGCCGCAAAATGGGGAAACAACGGCTCGCCGATTTCACGCTGGGACCGCGGCGGCCGCTTGACCGGCGGCGGACCGATAACCGGGAACAGCATGCTGCCGTCGCGCAAGGGATCGGGTCGTGGCGGCGCTGTTGCAAAACGCCGCTCGACAAAGGCCGCTTCGACTTCCCTGGGCGTATCGGCAAGCAGAAACTCGGCATGGGTCAGTGGCGAACCCAGGGTGATGAAGTCACTGATCCGCCACCCCGGATTTTGCTGGGCCAGAACCTTTGACAGGTTTGACCGCGCTGCCTCAAATCCCACGGCATCAAATGGCGTATTCGTGTCCTGTGCCGCTTTGACATAGTGGTCGCAGGCAATGAGAGCCTCCTGCACCCCCTCCTCCTTCGGGTCCCAGGATTGGTGATGTGTGGGACCCCGCTTTTCCCAGAACAATTGCAGAATGTCGTAACCCACGATGGTCCCGAGGCTATGCCCGACGATCACGATGCGATCATAAAGCGGCGGCGATGCCGCATCATCACCTCCGTCTGCAACTGGCGCACCGGCGCGCTTGTCATGCAGGGCCTCCAGCAGGGCAAGCCCTCGCTCGCGCACCAGCCGCCGCCTTTCCACCGTGCTCGGAGTCGCCCGCACATAGCGCACCACATCCCCGGCATAGGGTGCCACAAGGGCATTCATGCCCCACGCGACGCCTGCCGTTATGGCCACAGCCCAGAAGCGCGGCGTCTCCACCATTTCGGCGGGCAACAAGCCCAGCGCCAATCCAACCGCCAGCAGGACGAGCGGCAAACGCACGGCAACCTCATAGAGATCGCCCCAGGCTCGTAAGACGCGGAACACCAACAGCACAAGCGCTGCCACGACCAAAACGGTGGCCGCTACCGGCCGCAAGGCGCCAAGGAATTGCTGCACTGGGAGAGGAAGGACAAACCAGCCCAGGTTGGGGTGAACGGCGATGAAGCCTGCAGCCACCATCACAAGTGCCAGAGCCCAGAGGATCAGCCACGCCCAGATCACCTTGACTGACCGCGGCAGCCTGAACGGCGAACGCAGCAGCAGCGTCTGGATCCAGCCACGAACCATGTCCGCTGGTGTACCGTCCATGAGATCGGCCCAGTAGAACTCGAAGAAATCGGTCCGCTTCTGGGGCCCGTCGTTGAGTGTGGTGATCCGACGCAATTCGCCAGACCCGGTCAGGTCATCTGGCACCACGGAAATGCTGAGTCCGTCCTTTCCAGGCGGCTTGCTGGCCAGCGCGGTATCGCGGCGATAGACGGTTTCGACAAAACCGCGCAGCGTTTCCAGCGGCCGCTGTTCACCCATGCCATGGATGACCACCACAGCCGTCTTAGATTTCGATTGTTGCTTTACCTGTGCCGCGGGGGTAGCGGCCCTAGGCCGCTTTGCCACTGCCTTGGTCTCTGGCGGAACTGGATCTGCCATCGCTCCCTCCCGCGGCCCACCAACACGACAAATATTGCAAATAAAAGGGCCGCCCGGAGGCGACCCTATATTAGGCTCTATACTGGATCAAATCCGTCAATGCCCTAATGCCTTGACGATATCCTCGGTCATCTTCTTGGCATCGCCGAACAGCATCATAGTGTTGTCGCGATAGAACAGCTCGTTCTGCACGCCCGCATAGCCTGCCGCCATGCCGCGCTTGATGAACAGCACCGTGCCGGCGTCCTCGACATTGAGCACCGGCATGCCATAGATCGGCGAGGTCTTGTCGGTCTTGGCGGACGGGTTGGTCACGTCATTGGCGCCGATGACGAAAGCGACGTCGGACTGGGCGAATTCGGAGTTGATATCCTCCAGCTCGAACACTTCGTCATAGGGCACATTGGCTTCGGCCAGCAGCACGTTCATATGCCCTGGCATGCGGCCAGCCACCGGATGGATCGCGTATTTGACCGTGACGCCTTCCTTCTTGAGCAGGTCAGCCATTTCGCGCAGCGCATGCTGGGCCTGGGCCACGGCCATGCCATAGCCCGGCACGATGATGACCTTGCCGGCATTCTTCATCAGGAAGGCCGCGTCCTCGGCAGCGCCCTGCTTGACCGGACGGTCGTCCTCGGCCGCACCGGCAGCAGCACCACTGTCGCCACCAAACCCGCCCAGGATCACCGAGATGAAGCTGCGGTTCATGGCCTTGCACATGATGTAGCTGAGGATCGCGCCCGAAGAGCCCACGAGAGCGCCGGTGATGATCAGCGCCGTATTGCCCAGCGTGAAGCCGATGCCCGCCGCCGCCCAGCCCGAATAGGAATTGAGCATGGAGACGACCACCGGCATGTCGGCGCCACCGATCGGGATGATCATCAGCCCGCCCAGCACGAGCGCCAGGATGGTGATGGCCCAGAACAGCCATGGATTGGCCGAACCGACGAAGGCCCAGACCAGCCCGATGACGACCAGACCCAGAACGATATGGATCAGGTGGCGCGCCGGCAGGATGATCGGCTTGCCGCTCATATTGCCGTTGAGCTTGGCAAAGGCGATGACCGAGCCGGTAAAGGTGAAGGCGCCGATCGCCACACCGATACTCATTTCGACCAGGGCCTGGGCATGGATGTCACCCGGAATGCCGATACCAAAGGCTTCCGGCGCATAGAGCGCCGCAGCCGCCACGAAAACCGCAGCCAGCCCCACCAGAGAGTGGAAGGCCGCAACCAGTTGTGGCATGTCGGTCATCTTGACGGTGCGGGCCATATAGGCGCCGATGCCGCCACCGATGCCCAGACCGCCGACGATCAGCAGCCAGCTCAGCCAATCGGACGGTGCCGCCACGGCCAGCGTGGTGACAATGGCAATGCCCATGCCGACCATGCCGAAGGTATTGCCCTGGCGCGACGATTTCGGGCTCGACAGCCCGCGCAGCGCAAGGATGAACAGCACGCCCGAGACGAGATAGAGAAGGGCTGCAATATCTGCAGAAATCATCGTCTCAACCCTTCTTCTTGTACATGGCCAGCATGCGCTGGGTAACGAGGAACCCGCCGAAGATATTCACGCTGGCAAAGACCAGGGCGATAAAGCCGAAGAGCTTGGACACCCAGCTCGCGTCATTGACCGAATGAACACCCACCGCCAGCAAGGCGCCCACCACGATCACCGAGGAGATCGCATTGGTGACGCTCATCAGCGGGGTATGCAAAGCCGGGGTCACCGACCAGACCACGAAATAGCCGACGAAAATGGCCAGCACGAAAATCGCCAGCCGGAAGGTGAAGGGATCAATCGCCCCGCCGATCGCGGCATGCGCTACGGCTGCGATCACATCGGCACTCTGTTCTGCCGTGGTGTCCATTTATTCTGTCCCCTTGGGTGCTGCGGGCTTCTTCGCTGCAGCGGGTTTTCTGGCAGCCGGCTGCCTGGCCGGCGCGTGATCTTCAACAGCCGCGGCGGGCTTGGTAAGCGGCTTCTTTGCCGGAGCCTTGCGCACGGCAGGCTTTGCCGCTGCCACGGCCGGCTTGTGGTCTTCCACATGCTCGGAAGGCTTGGTAAGCGGCTTGGCCTTGACGGGCTTGGGCGCGGCAGCGGCATCGACCAGGGCCGTCACCTTATTGACCGCAGCACGCTTGGCCGGCGTCTTCACCGGTTTTGCTGGCTCGGCCGCAGCCGGGATCGACTGCTCGACGCCGGGCGCTGCCTTGGCGGGCGTATCGGCCATGGCAGCAACAACGGCCTTCTTGGCTGCGGGCTTTCTGGTCGGCGTGGCCGAAGCCGCACCTGTCTTGGCGGGAGCCGCCTTGGCTTCAACACCAGCGGCCGGTGCCTTAGGCGCAGCCTTCGGCTCGGCGACGGGCTTGGCCTCTTCGACCATCGCCGCACCAACGAAGTTTGGATGCACGACCAGGCCATCGCGCGTCAGCACGGTCGCCTTGACCAGCTCGTCGTCCCAGTTGACGGCGAGTTTCTTTTCCTTGGCGTCGATCAGCGTCGTGACGAAAGCCAGCAGATTGCGGGCATAAAGCTGGCTGGCCGTGGTCGGGATGCGACCCTGCACATTGGTATAGCCGATGATTTTGACGCCGTTATGCTCGATCACCTTGCCGGGCACGGTCAGCTCGACATTGCCGCCACGCTCGGCAGCCAGATCGACGATCACCGAACCCGGTGCCATGCTCTCGACCATGGCCCGGGTGATGAGACGCGGTGCCGGACGACCCGGGATCAGCGCCGTGGTGATGACGATATCCTGCTTGGCGATATGGGCGGCGGTCAGCTCGGCTTGCTTGGCCTGATAGGCCTCGCTCATCTGCTTTGCATAACCGCCTGCCGTTTCGGCCTGCTTGAACTCTTCGTCCTCGACGGCAACAAACTTGCCGCCGAGGGACTCAACCTGTTCCTTGGCGGCCGGACGCACGTCGGTGGCGGAAACCACCGCGCCGAGACGCTTGGCCGTCGCAATGGCCTGCAGACCCGCAACGCCCGCGCCCATGACGAAGGCCTTGGCAGGACGCACCGTGCCGGCTGCCGTCATCATCATCGGCAGCGCGCGGTCAAACTCTGCCGCCGCTTCGATGACGCCCTGATAACCGGCCAGGTTTGCTTGGCTGGAAAGAATATCCATCACCTGCGCGCGGGTAATGCGCGGCATGAATTCCATGGAGAAGGCCGCGACACCCGCCTTGGCGAGATCGGCCACATCCTTGTCATTGCCATAGGGATCGAGCGCGCCGATCACCAGCGCGCCCTTGGCGACGCCACCCAGCGATGCGGCGCCCGGCCGGCGCACGGTCAGCACGACCTCGGCGCCCTTGAGCGCCGCGTCGGCAGTTGCCGCAATCGTCGCGCCTGCCGCGGTATATTCCGTGTCGAGGATGCGCGAGCCCAGGCCCGCACCTTTTTCAACCGCTACGCTGGCCCCCAGCGCAATCAGTTTGCCCACCGTTTCGGGGGTCGCCGCAACGCGGTTCTCTCCCTCGAAACGCTCGCGGACGATCGCAATTTTCATGAAGAAAGTCTCCTGCCCGCCTGTCTGACGGACAGGCTTGGTTCGAATGCCTGCTTATCGATCGGATTATGGATTGATCACGAAATAGAGCACGACCATCAACACAGCCATGCCGATGACGCCCCACTTCACGGCGGCCAGAAAGCCATTGTAGGTGCCTTCGTGCTGCGCATAGTCCATTGGCGATTCCACGATCAGTTCGGAATGATGTTCGGGGCGGGTTTTGGCCATGTCGTCCTCGTTAGTCCAGTCGTCCAAAAGTCTCTAAGCCGCAGCTCAGGGCGAAGTTGCTTCCAGCTCGTCGATCAGGCCTTCGATCATCGACAGACCCAGCGACCAGAATTGGGGATCCTTGGCGTCCAGTCCGAACGGCTTGAGCAGTTCGGAATGATGCTTGCTGCCCCCAGCTTCAAGCAGTTCGAAATAGCGCTCGGCAAAGCCCTCGCTGGATTTCTCATACTGCGCGTAGAGCGAGTTCACAAGGCAATCGCCGAAGGCATAGGCATAGACATAGAAAGGCGAGTGGATGAAGTGCGGGATGTAGGCCCAGAAGATGTCATAGCCCTCGTTGGCAATGATCGCGTCGCCCAGGGATTCTTCCTGCACCTCCAGCCAGATGGCATTGATTTCCTCGGTGCGGAGCTCGCCCTGACGGCGCGCCGTATGGACCCTGCGCTCGAAGGTGTAAAAGGCAATCTGCCGCACCACCGTATTGAGCATGTCCTCGACCTTGGATGACAGCAGCGCGAAACGCTGCTTCGGATCCGTCGTGGTGTTGAGCAGGTGGCGGAAGGTCAGCATTTCGCCGAACACCGATGCCGTTTCGGCCAGCGTCAGCGGCGTATTGGCGAGGATCGGGCCCTGCGCCGCCGCCAGCCGCTGATGCACGCCATGGCCCAGTTCATGCGCCAGCGTCATGATATCGCGCGAGCGGCCAAGATAGTTGAGCATCAGATAGGGATGTGCGCTCGGCACGGTCGGATGCGCAAAGGCACCCGACAGCTTGCCATTGCCGGTCGGCGCATCGATCCAGCCGCTGTCAAAGAACGGCGCAGCCACTTCGGCGAGGCGCGGCGAGAACTTGCCATAGGCCTCCATCACGGTGGACTTGGCGCTATCCCAGTCCCAGGTCCGCTCGTCGCTGGTCGGCAACGGCGCATTGCGATCCCAGGCGTTGAGCTGCTCCTTGCCGAACCACTTCGCCTTCATCTTGTAGTAGCGATGGCTCAAACGCGGATAGGCTTCCTGCACGGCCTTCTGCAGCGCATCGACAACTTCGCGCTCGACCGAATTGGCCATGTGGCGGCTATCGGCAATATCCTCGTAGCCGCGCCAGCGATCCGAGATTTCCTTGTCCTTGGCCAGCACATTGGTGATGTGGGTGAACAGCCGGCCATTCTCGGACAGCACCTTGCCCAGGGCCTTGAAGGCGCTTTCGCGCTTCTTCTCGTCCTTTTCGCTCAGCAGATGTAGCGTCGATTCCATGTTGAGCGTTTCACCATCCACCTCGAATTCGAGGCTCGACAGCGTCTCGTCATAGAGCCGGTTCCAGGCCGAAAAGGCGGTGACCGACTTGTCGTGGAACAGCTCTTCGAGCTTGTCGTCGAGCTGATAGGGCTTGGCCTTGCGCAGTTCGGCAAACCAGGTGCGATAGCGCGCGAGCTCGGCGTCCTTGTCGAAGGCCGCTTCAAGATCGGCATCCTCGATCCGGTTCAGCTCCAGCTCGAAAAACAGCACGCGCGTGGCCAGGTTGGTGATCGCCTCATTGGTATCGCCCATGAACTTGGCACGATCGGCGTCGGTGGCCTTTTGCGCATATTGCAGGAATGCAAACGAACCGAGCCGTCCCGTCAGGTCGCCCAGCGACTCGCTATCCTTGATCGCGGCAACGAGCTTGCCTGCCTTGGTCAGCTCGACCAGCTTGCCCTTGTAGTCTGCCTCGAACTTGGCAGCGAGCGACCTGGCCTGTTCCAGATCCGCCTTGAACGCGGCACTGTCCTTGCCGGGATAGAGATCGGAAAGATCCCAGACCGGCAGGTTGCCGAACTGGTTGTGGCCCTTTTGAGCTTCTGCGGTCATGGCGATACTCCGGCTGTTCTGATTTGGGCGGACCTTAGCCAGCCCCGCCGGGGTTGGAAAGGGCAGCGCCCTGCCACGCCGAATTGATCATGATTAATCGCCCCTTAACACCCTCCGACCATGCTTCTCCCAAAACGGCACACGATTCGGTGACCGAGAAGAAGCCTGGAGCTTGGATGACGCGCATTCTTGTTGTCGATGATGATCCGGTACAATTGCGCCTCACCGCCGAGGTCGCCAATCGCGCCGGCTTCAAGCCGCTGACCGCCACCGGCGGCGAGCAGGCCCTGACTATCCTGCGCGAGGATCGCAATATCGGCGCCATGATTCTCGATCTCGTCATGCCCGACCTCGATGGCATGGGCGTGATGGATGCCATGCGCCGCGAAGGCATCACCACCCCGGTCATCATCCAGACCGCCAATGCTTCGCTTGAGACCGTCATCTCGGCCATGCGCAATGGCGCTGCCGACTATTTCGTCAAGCCTGTCGCCCCCGAACGCCTTGTGATCTCGCTGCGCAATGCGATGAAGCTCGATGCGCTTGAAGCCACCATCCGCGCCGAACACGCGCGTCGCGCTGGAACATTCACCACCGCTGACATGATCGCCAAGGCACCCGCCATGGCCCGCGTCCTGACGCTCTGCGCCAAGGCCGGCAAGTCCAATATTCCCGTATTGATCGAAGGCGAGACCGGCGTCGGCAAGGAACTGGTCGCCCGCATCATCCAGGGCTCCAGCGACCGCGCCGGCAAGCCGTTCGTCACGGTCAATTGCGGCGCCATCCCGCCCAATCTCGTTGAATCCGTGCTCTTCGGCCACAAGAAGGGTGCCTTCACCGGCGCCCATGCCGACCAGACCGGCAAGATCGCCGAAGCTCACAACGGCACGCTCTTCCTCGACGAGATCGGCGAATTGCCGCTTGAAACCCAGGTCAAGCTGCTGCGCGCCCTGCAGGAAGGCGAAATCGAGCCCGTCGGCGCCACCAAGCCCGAGCGCGTCAATGTCCGCATCATCTCGGCCACCAACCGGCGCCTGCTCAACCTCGCCAAGACCGGCGAGTTCCGCGAGGACCTCTACTACCGCCTCAATGTCTTCCCGATCTATGTGCCGCCCTTGCGTGAACGCATGGAAGACGTGGCCGAACTGGTCGCCATGTTCATCGCCCGCTTCTCCGCCGAAGCCGGCAAGCGCGTTCTGGGCATCTCCCCCGCCGCGCTCGACCTGCTGATGGCCTATGATTGGCCCGGCAATATCCGCCAGCTCGAAAACGCGGTCTATCGCGCCATCGTCCTGACCGACGGCGCCTTCCTCGAAACCGTCGATTTCCCTCAGGTCTATGCCCAGACCGTCGGCCGCGACACGGCGCTCCAGGCCATCGAGGCCGTACCGGTACCCGCTGCGCCGGTTCATATCGATACCGCCTCAGCCCGCCAGCGCGCCGTCTTCGACGAACCCACTCCCGCGCCCGATCGCTTTCTCGACCCGACCGGCGAAATCGCCGCCCTGGCCGAGATCGAGCGCGCAGCGATCGTCTTTGCCATCGCCCATCATGGCGGCCGCATGTCCCGCGTCGCCCGCGCGCTCAAGATTGGCCGCTCGACGCTTTATCGCAAGCTGCACGAATATGGACTTGCCGAAGAACTGATCAGCGACGCCGCCTGAAACGGCACGGCGCCGCGACAATCCAACTCACGGCGTTGACGAGGTTTTTCTGAACTTCGACAATATTCGGGGTTGCGAAATCGCTGTTCAGTCACCACAACGGGTATAGCGGCACTCCTGGAGCCTCCGCTTACCCACATTTCACCATCCGAAGGTGCCCCGCGCGATAATGACGCCATCATTCTTGCTGACAGCCGCATTGTTTCTGCCATTCCTTGCTGCCCTTCTGGCAGCCTTTCTTCCCCAGAATGCGCGCAATGCAGCAGCCTGGCTGGCAGGAACCGTGGCAGTCGTCGGTGTGGGAGTGATGGTCTGGCTGTTTCCGCAGGTCGCCGATGGCGCCGTGGTCCGTCAGGAAATCGCCTGGATCCCTTCGCTCGGCCTCAACCTCATCCTGCGGCTCGACGGCTTCTCCTGGCTCTTCGGCATGCTGGTCTCAGGCGTTGGCCTGCTCGTGGTGCTCTATGCGCGCTACTACATGTCCGAAAAGGACCCGGTGCCGCGCTTCTTCGCCTTCTTCCTGGCCTTCATGGGCGCCATGCTCGGCCTGGTCATGTCGGGCAATATCATCCAGCTGGTGATCTTCTGGGAGCTGACCTCGATCACCTCCTTCCTGCTGATCGGCTACTGGTTCCACCTCGCCCCTGCCCGCGACGGCGCCCGCATGGCGCTGACCGTCACCGGCCTTGGCGGCCTTGGCCTGCTGATCGCCATGCTGATCATCGGCCAGATCGTCGGCTCCTACGATCTCGACGTGGTCCTCGCCTCCGGCGACCTGATCCGCGAGCACCCGCTCTATCTGACGGCCCTGCTTCTGCTGTTGCTCGGCGCCCTGACCAAGAGCGCGCAATTCCCCTTCCACTTCTGGCTGCCCCACGCCATGTCGGCCCCGACCCCGGTCTCGGCCTATCTGCATTCGGCAACCATGGTGAAGGCCGGCGTTTTCCTGCTGGTCCGCTTCTGGCCCGTCATGGCCGGCACCGACGCCTGGTTCTGGATCGTGACCTTTGCCGGTCTCGCCACGCTGATCTTTGGCGCCTATGCCGCCATCTTCCAGACAGACCTCAAGGGCCTGCTGGCCTATTCGACCATCAGCCATCTTGGCCTCATCACCACCCTGCTCGGCATGTCGACGCCTCTGGCAACGGTGGCTGCCATCTTCCACATTGCCAATCACGCCACCTTCAAGGCCTCGCTCTTCATGGCCGCCGGCATCATCGACCATGAGACCGGAACGCGTGACATCCGAAAGCTCAGCGGCCTCTTCCGCTTCATGCCGTTCACGGCGACCCTCGCCATGGTGGCCTCGGCCGCCATGGCCGGCGTGCCGCTGCTCAACGGCTTCCTGTCCAAGGAAATGTTCTTCGCCGAAGTAGCCGAGCGCGACGCCAATATCTTCGTCAATTACTCCCTGCCCATTGGCGCGACCATCGCCGGCATGTTCGCCGTGACCTACTCGCTGCGCTTCGTGCATGGCGTCTTCTTCGGTCCCAGGCCGACAGACCTCGCCCGCGAACCGCACGAGCCACCGGCCCTGATGCGCCGCCCGATCGAGATCCTGGTTCTGCTCTGCCTTCTGGTCGGCGTGATCCCGGGCATCACCATCGGTCCCTATCTCGCCGCAGCCGTTCTGTCGGTCACCGGTCCCGACACGCCCTATTACAGCCTCTCTGTCTGGCACGGCTGGAACTACGCCCTGCTGATGAGTGGCGTGGCTCTGGTTGGCGGTGTCCTGCTCTACTGGGCGCTCTACCCCTATCTCGCCAAGGGCGTTGACGGTCCGCCGCTCATTCGCCAGCTCAAGGGCCAGCGCATCTTCGAGCGCATCATGCTGACCATCACCAGCAAGTGGGCCCGCAAGCTCGAAGCAACCTTCGGTACCCGCCGCCTGCAGCCGCAGCTCTTCCTGATGTTCTTCCTGGCCCTGGTTCTCCCGGGCGCGCTGCTGGTCGGCCGCCTCGGCGGCGTGGATCTGCGCCTCGGCAATTTCGATCCGGCCTTTGCCCTGCTCTGGGCCGTTGGCATCACCTGCGCTTTCGCCGCCGCGCAACAGGCCAAGTTCCACCGCCTCGTCGCCCTTGTCCTGCTGGGCGGAGCGGGCCTGGTCACCTGTATAACCTTTGTCTGGTTCTCGGCGCCTGACCTCGCCATCACGCAGCTCCTGGTGGAAATCGCCACCACCGTGCTGATCTTGCTCGGCCTGCGCTGGCTGCCCAAGCGCGTCGAAAACATGAGCGACGAAAATCTGGTGCGCAAGGCCCGCATTCGCCGCTATCGCGACATGGTGCTGGCCGCCCTGTCCGGCATCGGCATGACCGTGGTCGCCTATGCTGTCATGACCCGCCAGATCCCCGAGGGCATTTCCGAATATTTCCTCGAGAACGCCTACAAGCTGGGCGGCGGCACCAATGTCGTCAATGTCATGCTGGTCGATTTCCGCGCCTTCGATACGCTCGGCGAAATAACCGTGCTCGGCATCGTCGCACTGACCGTCTTCGCGGTGCTGCGCCGCTTCCGCCCAGCCAAGGAATCCGTTGGCAAGACCGAGCAGCAGCGCATCCAGAGCGAGTTCGACGCCCGCGTGCCCGAGCGCAATCCGGGCGATACGGTCAACGAATATCTGCTGATCCCGGCCGTCATCATGAACTGGATGTTCCCGGTCATCATCGTGCTCGCCGCCTATCTCTTCCTGCGCGGCCACGACCAGCCCGGCGGCGGCTTTGCAGCCGGCATCGTCATGTCCATCGGCTTCATCCTGCAATACATGGCCGGCGGCACCCGCTGGGTCGAAGACCGCCTGCGCATCCTGCCCGTCCGCTGGATCGGCGCTGGCCTGTTGATCGCGCTTTTGGTCGGCCTGGCTTCGCTGTTCTTCGGCTATCCCTTCATGACCACGGCCTTCCAATATGCCGAAATCCCGTGGATCGGCCGCGTTCCCATGGCCTCCGCACTGATTTTTGACCTGGGTGTCTTCAGCTTGGTCGTCGGCGCCACCGTGCTGATCCTAATCGCCCTGGCCCACCAGTCGATCCGCTCGCCCAAGGCGGCGCGGACGCCTGCGCCGATCAAGCAGGCCGAAGTCTCCGTGGACGCACCGGTGGAGAACAGCTGATGGAACTCATTCTCGCAATCGGCATCGGTGTTCTGACCAGCTGCGGCGTGTATCTTATGCTGCGCCCGCGCACCTTCCAGGTGATCATCGGCCTGTCGCTGCTGTCCTATGCCGTCAATCTCTTCATCTTCTCGATGGGCCGCCTGATGACCGGCGCCGCGCCCGTTGTTACCAACGGCGAGATCGATCCGGGCCAGTTCACCGATCCGGTGCCCCAGGCCCTGGTGCTCACCGCCATCGTCATTGGCTTTGCCATGACGGCGCTTTTCCTTGTCGTGCTCCTCGCCGCCCGCGGCGTCACCGGCACCGACCATGTCGATGGCAGGGAGCAGCGCTGACATGAACTTCATCAACGACCACCTCTCGGTCCTCCCCATCCTCCTGCCGCTCTTCACCGGCGCAGCCATGCTGCTGATCGACGATCGCCAGCGCGCAGCCAAGGCCTATATCAACGTCGTCGCCACGGTGATGCTCGTCGTCATCGGCGTGCAGATGGTGCTGCTGGCCTCTGCCGATAACGGCATCGAGGCCATCACCTATCCGCTCGGCAATTGGCCCGTGCCCTTCGGCATCGTTCTCGTCGCCGATCGCCTCTCGGCCCTGATGGTCCTGCTGACCTCGATCCTCGGCACCGCGGCGCTGATCTATTCGCTCGCCCGCTGGCACGCCATGGGCCCGAGCTTTCACAGCCTGTTCCAGTTCCTCCTGATGGGGCTCAACGGCGCCTTCCTCACCGGCGACATCTTCAATCTCTTCGTCTTCTTCGAAGTGATGCTGGCCGCCTCCTACGGCTTGGCTCTGCATGGCCTTGGCCTCGCCCGCATCAAGGCGGGCCTGCACTATGTCGCGGTCAACCTCGGCGCCTCCTTCCTTTTCCTGCTCGGTGCGGCGCTGATCTATGGCGTTACCGGCACGCTCAACATGGCCGACCTTGCCCACAAGGTCGCGACCATTCCCGAGCTCGATCGTGGCCTGCTCGAAGCCGGCGCCGCCTTCCTCGGCCTCGCCTTCCTGCTCAAGGCGGGCATGTGGCCGCTCGGCTTCTGGCTGCCCACCACCTATGCCGCCGCCAGCGCGCCGGTGGCAGCCATTTTTGCCATCATGACCAAGGTTGGCATCTACGCCGTGCTGCGTCTATCGACCCTTGCCTTCGGCCTAGAAGCCGGTCCCTCTGCAGGCCTGGGCCACAATGTCCTGCTGTTTGGCGGCATGGCCACCATCGCCTTTGGCGCCATAGGCGTTCTCGCCTCCCAGACCATTGCCCGTCTCGCCGGCTATTCGGTGCTCATTTCTTCGGGCACACTTCTGGCGGCCATCGGCATGGGCAATGCCTTTGTCACCGGTGGCGCGCTCTACTACCTCGTTGTCTCGACCCTGGCCGTCAGCGCCTTCTTCCTGATCGTCGAACTGCTCGAACGCATCCGTATCGCCGGCGCCGACGTGCTCGCCATCACGCTTGAAGCCTATGGTGACGACGAAGAGGAAAGCGAAGTCGACGAGGTTGGCCTTGCCATTCCAGGTGCCCTGGCCGTGCTCGGCATCAGCTTTGCCGTCTGCGTCCTGCTGCTGGCCGGCTTCCCGCCCCTGGCCGGCTTCCTCGCCAAATTCGCCATCATCTCGGCCCTCTTCAATCCCGATGGGCTTGAGGCACCCGCCGTCATCACACCGGCCGCCTGGACCCTTGCAGGCCTGATGATCTTTGCCGGCTTTGCCGCGCTGGTCTCGCTGACCCGTACCGGCATCAGCACATTCTGGGCCACCATGTCGGATAGCCCCGCACCGGTCCGCCTGATCGAGATTGCCCCGATCATCATGCTGCTGACGCTGACCGTCGTTTTGACCGTCATGGCCGGCCCGACCATGGACTATATGTACGCCCTGGCGGCGAACCTGCATTCGCCCGCCACCGAGATCGGCAATATCCTGAACTCGACCGTCGTCGGCGAGGTAGTGCCATGACCCGCATGCTCCGCCAGATCGTCCCCTATCCGCTGCTCTCGCTGAGCCTGCTGATCTTCTGGCTCCTGCTGCAATCCTCGACCGGCCTTGGCCATATCCTGCTCGGCGCGGTCATTGCACTCTTTGCCGGCAAGGCGCTCGATGCGCTGCAACCGGAGCGCCCGCGCATCCGCAATCCGCACCGCATCATCCAGTTGATGGCCCTCGTTGCCATGGACGTACTTCGTTCCAATCTGGCCGTGGCCTGGATCGCCATCCAGGGCCATCGTCGCGAGGAAACCTCGGGCTTCATCGTCCTGCCGCTTCAATTGCGCGATCGCTCGGCCCTGGCGATCCTCGCCTGCATCATCACCGCAACGCCCGGCTCGGCCTGGCTCGAATATGATGCCGCCCGCGGCACCGTGCTGATCCATGTGCTCGATCTGGTCAACGAAAGCGAATGGATCGACACCATCAAGAACCGCTACGAACGCCTGTTGCTGGAGATCTTCCAATGAGCGAAGCCGTGCTCCACTGGACCTTGCTCCTGTCCCAGATCATGCTGGCCGGCGCCATGGTCGCCGCCACCACGCGCATGATCCGCGGCCCCCGCGCGCAGGACCGCATCCTGGCGCTCGACGCCTTCTACCTGGCTGCCATGCTGATCCTTGTGCTCTTCGGCGTCCGCGTGGGCTCCAATGTCTATTTCGAGGCGGCGCTGGTCATCGGCATCCTGGGCTTTGTCTCGACCGTTGCGCTGGCCAAATTCCTCATGCGCGGCGAGGTGATCGAATGAGTGACATTCCGCTCTGGCTCGCCATTCTCGTCGGCTTCTTCGCCCTCGCCGGTTCCGGCCTCACCCTCCTGGGCTGCCTCGGCCTCGCCCGCTTCGACAGCTTCTACCTGCGCATCCACGCACCCACCTTGGGCTCCAGCTTCGGCACCATCTTCGTGCTGCTGGCCTCGATCGTCTACTTCTCGGTGATGGGTGGGCGTCCCGTATTGCACGAAGTGCTGATCGTCATTTTCGTCTCGCTGACCACGCCGGTGACGCTGATGCTTCTCGCCCGCGCCGCACTCTACCGCGACCGCGCCGAGCGCAATGGCAATGTGCCCGATTCCGTCGGGCAGGATGTCGTGGTGGAAGCCGAAAACAAGATCTGAAGCGCTGGAGGCCCTGCCCTGGACTTGAACCAAGGGTACCAGGAGTTGCAATCCCGTGCGTAACACTCCGCCACAGGGCCATTCGCTGACGCGCAGCCGTC
Source organism: uncultured Devosia sp. (assembly GCF_963517015.1). Lineage (NCBI taxonomy): Bacteria > Pseudomonadati > Pseudomonadota > Alphaproteobacteria > Hyphomicrobiales > Devosiaceae > Devosia > uncultured Devosia sp. The sequence continues at coordinate 1,035,936 of NZ_CAUQDV010000001.1, read as the reverse complement.
CTTAGCCTATCTGCAGCGCCTTGTCTGTCGGTCCGCGCCCTACAGATGCCATTGCGGTAAACGGGGGCTGAAAGTCGATCCGGAACAGGGACCCGCCGCCAGCGCGCGGCTGATAGACAATCGTGGCGCCCATGTTGGCGACCAGCGTGCGCGCGATGTAAAGCCCCAGGCCCGACCCCCAGCTGCCATGCACCGGCCGGGCGGATCCCCGCTTGAACTTGCCGAACAGGCCATCCCTCTCCGCCTCGGGAATGCCCTTGCCCCGATCCGCGACGGTGATGAAGGGCTGCCCGTCCACGCCCGCCGTCAGCACGATCTCTGCCCCCTGGGGCGAAAAGCGGATCGCGTTGGAGACCAGATTGTCCAGCACCTGTTCCAGCCGCGCCGCATCGCCTGCCGCAAGGACATTTGTCCTGCCATCGACCGTGATCGCAACTCCGCAGCGCAGCGCGTTGACGCCATTGCGAACGCGGCTTGCCTCCAGCGCAGCGTGCAGATTGATGCTGACCAACTGCTGGTCCTTCGCCCAATCGGCCTCGTGAGCTTCAAGGATACGGCTGATTAACACCTGCATCGAGCCGATACTGCTTCCCGCAGCCCGCAACACATCCTGCCAGCCTTCCGGCGTCGACGGCGGCCGCTGCTGCGCCAGTTCGAGCAGATTGCCCAACCCGAACAATGGACTGCGCAAGTCATGCGCGGCAACGGCCATCAAGCCGTTGAGTTCGTCATTGTTGCGTAGTAGCCGCGCATTGATCGCGACCAGTGCGGCATTCTGTTCGGCAATCTGTTGCTTCTGCACTTCATTGGCCTGTTCCAGCCGATCCAGACCCCATCGCCCCATCATGCCGAACACCACTGCCAAGGCCGTGTTGAAGATATTGTTGATCTGGTCGAAGCCGCTCAGCGGCGAGGCCACAACCCAGGCGATGAAAAACGCCAGGGTCACCAGACCAATGACGATGAAGCGGCGTGGTGGGATCAGGAAGAACACCGCGCAGGCCATGAAGACCAGGCCATAGCCGGAGGCGACGCGACCGTTGAGGATGATGAAATAACAGATCAGCTGCGACGCCATCAAAGCGAAGATCACGAAGGCTTCCGGCAAATGCCGATATCGGCGTGGGGCGACGCGCTGGCCGCGCCGGGCCAGCACCATCGCCAAAATCGCGCCGCCGCCCATGAAGCCACAGGCCCAAAGATAGTGGTCGATCTGTCGCTGGATGCTGAACATGCCCTCGACGGCGGCAATCAACACACCAAGCCAGGCGACCAGCTCGACACGGCGCAGATTGAGACGCAGGCGGCGATAGGGATGCTCGATATCGTCGCCACCCGCCGGATCGAGAAGACGCGCCAGACGCTGCATGGGCGTGGTCATGCCAGGCGCCCCTCGGCATAGTCGCGGGCCAGATCATCGAGATCCCGCACATTGGCCAGCATCAGCTTTGCCTTGATCCGCTCGCGATAGGTGCCGATCGTCTTGATCGACAGGCCCAGGGCCTCCGACATCACCCTGCTCGACGAACCCTCCCCGATCATCCTGAGCACCTGCAACTCGCGTGCCGACAATTGCTCGATCGGCGGCAGGTCCGGCGTAGCGCCGGTCTCGCCATGTTCGAAATAGGGCACGCCCTCGGCCACCATTGCCAATGCCCTGGCCACCGCCGGCAGACCCTCTGACTTCGACAGATAGCCCCATGCACCGGCAGCCGCACATTTGCGGCCGAAAAACCGCTCGTTCTGGCTTGAATAAACCAGGATGCGTGATGCTGGTGACAGCGCGCGCAGCTCCCGCAGCAGCTCCAGTCCGTCCCGTCCGCCCAGGACGAGATCGAGAATGATGAAATCGGGCTGACGGGCTGCGGCAAGTTCGCGCGCCTGGGAAACATCGCCCGCTTCGCCGCAGACGGTGAAGCTTTCGTCGCCCTCGAAAAGAAATTTGAGGCCGTAGAGGACGATAGGGTGATCATCCACAACAAGGATGCTTCTGCTCATGCAATATCCGAGCGTCTGGTACTGAAAATGACTCAAGGCAATGGGTCGACGATAGCACCCTAGACTGTCGTTTTCCCAGCGTCTGTAGGTTGCCAACCGACAGACACCACGATTTGTTTGCCTTACCTTGCGCCCCGGAGATGCCGCACCGCCGGACGGCGACCCCCGTCGCCGTCGCGGCGTCTCCTCTGGGCCAGCTGAAAAGCGATCGACCTGACCATGAGTGTTGAACGGACGCGCGTGTCGCGTCCCTTCCGCTGATCGCTGGCCCGTCTCATTCTGTTAGCCACAATGGTTGGCTTGACCACGCGTTGCTGACCGAAGGCCAGGGCGACAGCGAAGATCGCGCTACCAGCTGGCCGCGATATACTTGGTCTCGCAGAATTCAAGCATGCCGTGGTGGGCGCCCTCGCGACCCATTCCGCTCTGCTTGACGCCGCCAAAAGGCGCGGCCGGATCGGATATCACGCCGCGATTGATGCCCACCATGCCGCTTTCCAGCCGTTCGGAAACCCGCAGCCCCCGGGCGAGGTCCGTCGTAAAGACATAGGCGATGAGGCCGAACTCGCTGTCATTGGCCGCTGCGACCACCTCGTCTTCGCTCGTGAATGTGGCGACCGCAGCGATCGGCCCGAAGATCTCGCGCCGCGAAATATCGGCGTCGGCGGTCACGTCCTGCAGCACGGTCGGGGGGAAGAAATAGCCGTCTCGCTCCAGCGGCTTGCCGCCAACCAGCGCCCTGGCCCCACGCTCTTCGGCGTCGCCGACCAGCGCAGCCATGCGATCGACGGCCTTCTGGTTGATCATCGGCCCGCATTGGGTCGAGGCGTCATAACCGGCGCCGACCGTCATCGCCCCCATGCGCTCCGCCAGCTTCCGGGTAAACGCCTCCGCAATCCCCTTCTGCACATAAAAGCGATTGGCGGCCGTGCAGGCCTCGCCACCATTGCGCATCTTGGCCACCATGGCGCCATCCACTGCCAGGTCGAGGTCGGCATCGTCGAAAACGATGAACGGCGCATTGCCACCCAGTTCCATCGAGCAGGAAATCACCTGGTCGGCCGCTTCCTTGAGCAGCGCCCGCCCCACTTCGGTCGAGCCGGTAAAGCTCAGCTTGCGCACGCGGCTGTCATGCAGCATGGCGCTGACCACCGGACCGGCCTCGCCCGTGGTGATCACATTGACCACGCCTGCCGGCACGCCCGCTTCGGCATAGATCTCGGCCAGCGCAAAGGCCGTCAGCGGCGTTTCGGTCGCCGGTTTCAGCACACAGGTGCAACCAGCCGCGAGGGCCGGGGCGATCTTGCGCGTTGCCATCGCTGCCGGGAAATTCCACGGCGTCACCAGCACCGCCACGCCGATCGGCTGATGCTGGACGATGATCTTGTTGGCGGCGCTGGGTGCCGCATAAATCTCGCCATTCAGCCGCACCGCCTCTTCGGCGAACCAGCGGAAGAATTCGGCGGCATACACCACCTCGCCGCGCGCATCGTCCAGCGCCTTGCCATTTTCAAGGCTGATCAGCGCTGCCAGCATCTCCTTGCGCTCGATCATCAAGCCATGACACCGGCGCAGGAGTTCCGACTTTTCCCGCGGCGGCACTGCTGCCCAGCCCGGTCCCGCTTCATGTGCGGCCTGCACGGCATCCATCGCATCATCGACGGATGCGTCGGCGACCGTTGTAATCACAAGGCCAGTCGAGGGATTAAAGACATCCAGCCGCTTGCCGGTCGAACCGGCTCGCCAACTGCCCCCGATATGCAAATCCGTCGGCACCGCTTCGAGGTCAAAACCGAGCTGTTCCGTGAGGGTCTGGATCGCATTCATGTCCGTGCCTTTCATCATCCACCCCCCCTCCCATGAACCCTGTATCGACTTGGGGCAAGCCCAAGCCACTGTGTCGTCCGCACCACACGCGCCGCTCACAGTGTTGCGAGTGATTGCTCCCGTTAAGGTTTGCAGTTTATTGCTCGACCGTTCGGGAACGGCCTGCCAGACCCTCTGATTCTGGCATTCCGGCCGTCAAGAACTTGCCGTGCATGGAGCGCAGATGAACAAGATCGTGGTGTCCCTTTTTGCCGTTATCGCCGGCATGGGTGTCTCTTTTTCGGCTTCGGCTCAGGATGTGACCGCGCTGGCGACAGCGCCCGTCATCATCGCACCGCCCCAGACGCCATTGGCGCAAACGATCAAGTCCGGGCTGTCGACGGCCTATAACGACACCAACAAGAATTCTGCCGCCTATGCCGAGGCACAGAGCCTCTATTTCTTCTATGGCGGCCGCCATTTCGAGCCGATCTGGCTGAGCACCGACGCCAATGGTGATGTCGCTTTCTCCGAGCCCGCCCAGAAGATCCTGAAGCTGTTCGAATCCGCCGAAAGCGAAGGCCTGCGTCCCTCCGACTATCTGACGCCTGATCTCGACCCGGCCGGCGCCAAGGGCGACCCCGACAAGCTTGCCGCGCTCGAAACCGCCTTCTCTGGCGCCACGCTGCGCTACGCCACCCATATCTATACCGGTCGCATCAACCCGCTGTCGGTCGATGCCAATCTCGACGTGCAGCCCAAAAAGCTCGACGAGTCCGCGCTGCTGGTAGAGCTCGCGACCAGCAAGGACCCGGTCAAGGTGCTCGCTGCTCTCGAACCGACCCATCCCGAATTCCTGGCGCTCAAGGCCGCACTCGCCTCATTCGACGAGACGCAGACCGATCGTCCCGCCCAGATCGCCACCGGCCCCAGCCTCAAGCCCGGCATGAGCGATCCGCGCGTGCCGCTACTGCGCACCCGCCTCAACCTGCCTGCAGTCGATGGCCTCGTCTATGACGACGCCATGGTCGAGGCCATGCGCGCCTTCCAGACCGCCGAGAAGCTCGATGTCGATGGCGTCATGGGTCCGGCAACCCTGGTTGCCCTCAATGGCGGCCAGCCCGTCACCAAGGCCGACATCATCGCCAATATGGAGCGCTGGCGCTGGCTGCCGCGCGACCTTGGCGCCTTCAACGTCTTCGTCAACATTCCCGAATTCCGTCTCGCCATCAATCGAGACGGCCATGAGGAATATGCCACCCGCGTCGTGGTCGGCTCGGTCAAGAACCAGACGCCCATCTTTTCGGACAATATCCGCCACCTTGTGGTGAACCCCTATTGGAATGTTCCCAGCTCGATCGTGAAGGGCGAGATCGCGCCGGCTGTGCTGAACAATCCCGGCTATACCGACGCCAAGAACATGGACCTGATCTACAACGGCGACGTTGTCAGCCCCTGGCAGGTCAACTGGAGCATGGTCTCAAGCTCCAACTTCCCCTTCCGCGTGCGCCAGCGCCCCGGGCCGGGCAATTCCCTGGGCCAGATCAAGTTCCTGTTTCCCAACAAGCATGACGTCTATCTGCACGATACCCCGTCCAAGGGCCTGTTCGGCCGTGCCGCTCGCGCTTTGAGCCACGGTTGCGTCCGCGTCGAGGATCCCTTTGCCTTTGCCGATGCCCTGATGGCCAATGAGCCCAATATTTCGCGCACTTCGCTCGAAGCCATGTTCGGCCCCAACGAAAAATGGGTGAACCCCCAAACGCAGATCCCGGTGCACCTGGCCTATTTCACCGTCCGCGTGGATGCTGATGGGGCGCTCGAAGGTTTCGGCGACATCTATGGCCACAATGCCAAGCTGATCGCCGCCATGGGTCTGGCAAAGCCCGCGCTGGCGCCGGAAATCATCGCCGAGGCCACGCCTGCCATCAATGAATTGGCCCCGTAATCGGGGTCAATTCAGCAGTCCAAACGCGGCCCATCGCCACATTCCTTAACGTCACATTTACAATTTCGCCTTGGTTGCGCCAGCTTTTGCACGTAATAACGAGGTCGTGAGGGCGGGGCATCTGCCTTGAGAACTCGTTAGCGTTAATCAATTCGATCCATTTTAGCGCTAACGTCCGACGACAACTGGCAATAACCGGGCAGAGTTTGGCGTGACGGGGACTTCCTTTTTGAAACGGTATCGTATCGGGCGGCTTGTGCTTGCCGCTCTCATGAGCATCACCGTGATCCTGCCCCAGGCGGTCACTCCGGCAGCAGCCGCTTCCGAGCGCGCGCTCTATCTCTACTATACCCACACCAAGGAAACCGCCCGCATCGTCTTCAAGCGCAATGGGCAATATGTCCAGTCGGGCCTCAACGAACTCAACGTCTTCCTGCGCGACTGGCGCCGCAACGAACCAGCCAAGATGGACCCGCGCCTGTTTGACCTGGTCTGGGAAGTCTATCAGGAAGTCGGCGCCACCCAGCCGGTGAACGTGGTCTCGGCCTATCGCTCGCCCCAGACCAATGCCATGCTGGCCAAGACCTCTTCGGGCGTGGCCGACAATTCGCAGCACATGCGCGGCACGGCCATGGACTTCTTCATTCCTGGCATTGCCCTGACCAAGCTGCGCGCCACCGCCATGCGCAAGCAGATCGGCGGCGTAGGCTTCTATCCCAATTCTGGCAGCCCCTTCGTCCACCTCGACGTCGGCTCGGTCCGCGCCTGGCCGCGCATGACCCGCGGCCAGCTCGCCGAACTTTTTCCCGACGGCAAGACCATGCACCTGCCCAATGACGGCAAGCCGCTGTCGCAGGAAGGCTATCAGGTCGCCATGGCGGGCTGGAAGCAATGCCACCGCTATCCCTGCTCGGGCAGCGACGGCGGCACCCAGGTCGCTTCCGGCGGCAGCGGCAAGACGCTGATGGACATGTTCTTCGGTGGCAATGACAACCAGCAGCAGGCTTACGCGCCCGCCGCAGCACCCGCCCCGGTTCAGGTCGCCGCTGTCGCCCCGCAGACCGCGACACCCGAAGCTGCACCCGTTCCGGCCATGCGCCCGGCCGCATTCGGTGGCATCATGGCCCCGGTCGAAACTGCCGCCAACACCGGCCCGGCCGCCATCCCCTTCTCCACTTCCGGCAGCGCCCCGCTCGATGCATCGGAACTGACGGCGGCCGACATGGCACCTCTGCCGGTGATGAAGTCCGAAGCCATTCGCGTTGCCACTGCCGCGGCCCTCCCCTCGGGCGATGCCGTTACGGCGCTTGCTGCGCTCACCGCCCCCATGCCGCAACCGCGCCTCATCATGAGCGAGCGCGAGCAGCCCGAAATCATGACCGCCTATATCGCGCAGGACGGCAATGCCCAGCGCGCGCTGGAAATCATCATCGACAACAACACCACTGCCGCTCTGCCCCCGACCCCGGCTGCGCGCCAGCCCATCCTGCCGCTCAGCGTCGAGACCGGCCTACGCACCGCTTCGCTTGGCGGCACACCAGCCACCGGCGGTGCATTCGGCAATCTCTTCGACACCACCTTCGGCTCGGCACAGCAGAACGAAACCACCGCGGCCGCTCTGGCCGAGCATATCGCCAAGCGCCCCGTCCCCGGCGCCATGCGCAATCCCGACATGATCGCCCCCGACCTGGAACACGCCGAAACGTTGCTTGCACCAGCGGCAATGACCTCGAGCCAGTTTGCCACCATCTGGGATCATGACCAGGCCGATTTCGACCCGACCGCCGAAATGGGCAAGTATGTCACCGTCATGAGCGCCGGCCATGTCCCCGCTGCCATATCCTCCGACAGCTTCGTCACGGCAAAGCCGGCAGTCGCCGCTTTCAACTGACCGCCCTAATTCAGGCAATTTGCCACACTAATTGACCCCGCTGCGCTTGCGTGGCGGGGTTTGCTCTTGTTGCAAACCAAGCCCGCCGGGCCTAAGAACAATCCAGTTTGGAGCGTCTCCAGACTGTGACCACCGCCACTGTGGTAAAGGACTTCCAGCTTGGCCGAAAAGCCCGTCACCCCGCTGCTCGATACCGTCAACACGCCCGCCGACCTGCGCGACCTTCCCCGCGAAGACCTGCGCCAGCTGGCAGATGAGCTGCGCGCGGAAATGATCGACGCCGTTTCGGTCACCGGTGGCCATCTCGGCGCGGGCCTCGGCGTGGTGGAACTGACCGTTGCACTGCATGCCGTCTTCGACACGCCGCATGACCGCATCATCTGGGATGTCGGCCACCAGGCCTATCCGCACAAGATCCTCACCGGCCGTCGCGACCGCATCCGCACGCTGCGCCAGAAGGACGGCCTCTCCGGCTTCACCCGCCGCGCCGAAAGCGAATACGACCCCTTCGGCGCAGGCCATTCCTCGACCTCGATTTCAGCGGGCCTCGGCATGGCCGTCGCCAGCGATCTGATGGACAAGCCGCGCAATGTCGTCGCAATCATCGGCGATGGCGCCATGTCGGCCGGCATGGCCTACGAGGCCATGAACAATGCCGGTGCCATGGATGCGCGTCTCATCGTCGTGCTCAACGACAATGACATGTCCATCGCGCCCCCGACCGGTGCCCTGCGCACCTATCTCGCGCGCCTCGTTTCGGGCCCGGTCTATCGCGGCACGCGTGAAGCGGCCAAGACTGTCGTCAGCAAGCTGCCGTCATTCCTGCATGAGCCGGCCCGCAAGACCGAGGAATTCGCCCGCTCGTTCTTCACCGGCGGAACGCTGTTCGAAGAGCTCGGCTTCTACTATGTCGGCCCGGTCGACGGGCACGACCTCGATAATCTCGTGCCCATTCTCGAAAATGTCCGCGATGCCGAGGCCGGCCCCATTCTCGTCCATCTGGTGACCCAGAAGGGCAAGGGCTACGAGCCGGCCGAAAATTCCGCCGACAAGTATCACGGCGTCTCCAAGTTCAACGTCATCACCGGCGCCCAGTCCAAGGCACCGTCCAATGCGCCCTCCTATACCAATGTCTTTGCCGAGACGCTGATCCAGGAAGCCAATGACGATCCGCGCATCGTCGCCGTCACCGCTGCCATGCCCACCGGCACCGGCCTCGACAAATTCGCCGAAATCCACCCCAGCCGCATTTTCGACGTCGGCATCGCCGAACAGCATGCGGTGACCTTCGCGGCCGGCATGGCCAGCGAGGGCATGCGCCCCTTCTGCGCCATCTATTCGACCTTCCTGCAACGCGCCTTCGACCAGGTCGTGCATGACGTGGCCATCCAGCACCTGCCGGTGCGCTTCGCCATCGACCGTGCCGGTTTCGTCGGTGCGGACGGCCCGACCCATGCCGGCAATTATGACGCCGCCTATCTCGGCGCCATCCCGGGCCTTGTGCAGATGGCCGCCGCCGACGAAGCCGAACTGCGCCACATGGTGGCCACCGCCGCCGCCTATGACAACGGCCCTATCGCCTTCCGCTATCCACGCGGTGACGGCATGGGCGTCGACATGCCCGCGCGCGGCGAAAAGCTCGCCATCGGCAAGGGCCGCATTGTCCGCCAGGGCGCCACCATCGCTATCCTGAGCTACGGCACGCGCCTGGGCGAAGTCCTTGCTGCCGCCGACAAGCTGGCAGCCCTGGGCCTGAACCCAACAGTCGCCGACGCCCGCTTCCTCAAGCCGCTCGATGAAGAACTGACAGTCAGGCTGGCCCAGACCCACGATGTCCTGCTGACCATCGAAGAAGGCTCCATCGGCGGCTTCGGCAGCCACGTGGCGACCTTCCTCGCCAGCAATGGCCTGCTCGACGGAAAGCTCCGTTTCCGCCCGCTGATGATCCCTGATCGCTTCGACGAACACGCCAGCCAATCCGACATGTACGCCGCTGCCGGCCTGGATCGCGCAGGCATCGTCGCAACAGCGCTGACGACACTGGGCTATGATGAAGCTGCCATGGCTGCAGCGCTGGGGAAGATTTCCTAGTCTAAGAGGATACCCCCACCTAACCTCCCCCTGATAGGGGGAGGGATCAGATCGCGTGTCAGGCACCATCTCACCACACCCACCGTGCGGTCCCTCCCCCTTTTCAGGGGGAGGATAGGAGGGGGTACCCGCTCAAAAACAAAAAGCCCGCGTCTCCGCGGGCTTTTCCATTTTCTTAAGCGCAGCAGCCTACTTCCACGTAAACGCCCGCGTCACCGCATAGTTGAACACCGAGCTCATGATCGCGCCAGAGAGGCCCGCGACGAAGGTCTGGTGATCGAACTGATAGATCGCACTGGCCACCGAGATATTGGCAATGCCACCCAGCGCGCAGATGGCGCAAAAGCTCAGGAAACCCGTTATGAGCTTTGTTCCGCGCAGCTTGCGATCGGCATAGGTCAGGTTGTTGTTGAGCACGAAATTCCACGCCATCGCCGTCAGCGTGGCGACGATCTGGCTGACCACGAAACCCTGCGCCAGGCCCGACGTCATTAGCGCCAGCATGGCCAGATGCACGACGACACCGGTTCCGCCGACTAGGCCGAACATCAAAAAACTCGGCGGCAGCGCGCCACCCGTCATCTTGGAGACCCACAGGCCCAGATACTGGATCACCACCAGCGGGCTCATCTTGCTTTCGCCGGCATGGCGATGGCGGAATGTATAACCGACTTCGGCGATCTTGAGCGGCGTGCCTATCTTGGCCGAAGTGACGATCATGTCGATCAGGATCTTGAACCCGTCGCTCGAAAGCTTGGGCGCGGCCTTGAGGGCCGCCTCACGGCGCATCAAGAAAAACCCGCTCATCGGATCGCTCACCGCCTGCCCCGCAATCATCCCGGCCAGCCGATTGGCCAGATTGCTGCCCGACAGGCGCGTCGCGCTCAATCCATCACCGGCCGAACCGCCATCGGTAAAGCGCGAACCGACCACGAGATCGGCGCCGTCCATGGCCTTCTGCAGCATGGTCGGCAGGATGGCCTCATCATGCTGCAAGTCGCCATCGATGACCGCCACATAGGGAGCACCAGTCACCGCCATGCCCTCGACGCAGGCCGAGGCAAGACCACGACGACCGAAGCGCCGCAGGCAGCGGATATTGGCGTAGACACGGCTCAGCTCATTGACCAGGTCCGCCGTCCCATCCGGGCTGTCGTCGTCGACGACGATCATTTCCCAGGGCGTATCGCCAAGGGCAATCGCCACCTTTTCGTAGAGCAGCTCGATATTGTCCCGCTCGTTATAGCTGGGCACGATGACGGCGAGCTGGGGGGCGCGGAAACTGGGCGCCTGCTCGACGAGGAGGCTGGCGCTATGGTCGATCGACATGCTGGTTAACTCTTGCTGAACCAGCCGATACAAACCACGTCCACGCGAAAAGGTTGCGCGACAAGTTTGGATGTCTGCCTTGCAAAGCGCGCAGGTGTGGACGATTCTGATTTGTGCCACAGCATCATGGCATTACGAGCGGAGGCGCCGTGTATCAGGCCAGCATCGACCCGGCGGAGGACCGCGCAACGCGCCTCGTCCTGCTTCTGCCGCTCCTCTTCGTGCTGACGGGCACAGCCATCCGCTTTCTGGCCTTCCGCTACCATCTGCCCGATGCCGATTGGACCAGGTATTTCCAGGCGCTCTGCCGCTGGGACTGTGGTTGGTATGTCAAGATCGCGCAGACCGGCTACGATCTCTTCCCGGTCCCCGCCCGCATCAATGCCGGCAATTGGGCCTTCTTCCCCTTTTACCCCATTCTGGTTGGCCTGATCGGCAAACTGATCCCGCTGCCGACCATCGTCATCGCCAGCCTTGTCTCCATCATCACTGCCTATGCCGCAGTGCTTGCCGCTTGGCCGCTGCTCGGCCGCAATATCCGCGCCTATACGCTCTACGCCGCTTTCGTGCTGAGCGGCCCGGTGTCCTTCTATTTCACCACCTTCATGACTGAGGTCATGTTCCTGCTTCTGACCACCCTGGCCTTCCGCCATCTCGGCCGCAGCAACTATCTCGGCGCCGCCGGCGTCACCGCGCTGCTTTCTGCCACCCGCATCGTCGGCGTGTTCATTTCCCTCTCCATCGGCCTGCAAGCCCTGCTCGACTGGCGCCGCACCACCGGCTCCTGGAAAGGCTGGCTCGGCGGCCTGCTGGGTCAACCAAAACTGGTCCTGGCCATCTTCATCGCGCCGTTGGGCCTCTTCGTCTATATGGCCTTCCTCAACTACTGGATCGGCGATGGCCTCGCCTTCAGCCACGTTCAGCGCGCCTGGGCCCGGGTCGTCGGCAACCCCTTCTTCTACCTCTGGCGCGGCCTCACCAATTGGTCGACCACCGAGGGCCAATGGCTCACGCCATCGCAGATCCTGGCGATCTCGGGCCTTGCAGGCTTCATACTGACCGGCGTCCTCGCCTGGCGCCGGCAATGGCCAGCCGTGCTCTTCGCCCTCCTCGCCATCATCATTCCGCTGGCGGCCGGCCTTGCCTCCATGCTGCGCTTCATGACCGCCATGGCGCCGCTCACCATCACGCTGATGACACTGCTCGCCCGCTGGCGCTGGCTCTTTGCCATCAGCCTCGCCACCATTCTGGCCAGCGCCTTTTTCGTCACCCTCGGCTGGCTGGGAGGCAATGTTGCGCTTGTCTGAACGCTCCCCCCTCGCCCTCGGCACCTACGCCCTTGCCGCCATCCTGGCGCTGTTCGAACTTGCCGTGCTCTGGCAGGCGCTTCACCCCCAGGTGCCCGACAATTACCGCGCCTATTACATCGACAAATTCACCACCTGCCTCACCCAGCCCTCGACCGGCGCCTATGTCCTCGGTACAGAGATCGACTTTACCGACAAGGGTCCCAACACCGAGCAATTGCGCCCCTGCGGCTGGGACGGTCCCTCCGGCGAGGGCGTCCATTCCATCGGCACCAGCTCGCGATTGAAATTTGCCGTCGGTGAAAAGCGCGACCTGACCCTGATGCTGGAACTGACCGCCACCACCATTCCCGGCCCCGCCGAACAACCCGTGCGCGTCGCGGCCAACGGTGAAACCCTCCGCGTGCTCGCCCTGCGCCCCGACCAGACCGAGCGCTTCACCCTCGCCATCCCGGCCGCCGCCATAAGCGACGACGGCAGTCTTGAGCTCGAACTCGACTATCCCGACGCCATCAATCCGAATGGCCGCACGGCCAGCACCCACTGGCGCGCCATCAAGCTCGTTGCGGCGTCGCTGACGCCTCAGACGTAATGGGTCGGCAGGCCTGTCGAGAGCTTGACCGTCTCCATCGAAATATAGGCCGACATGTCGAACAGCTCGATCCGCCCGACCAACTGGCGATAGATCACGTCGTAATGCTCCACATTGGGTAGCACGAGCTTGATGATATAGTCGAAATTGCCGGTCAGCCGATGCACTTCGACGATCTCGGGAATGGTGCTGACGGCGGCGTGAAACTGCTCCAGCCATCCCGCCTCGTGCTTGCCGGTCCGCACGATGACAAAGACCGTCGTCGGCAGGCCCATCGTCTTGCGATCGAGCAGCGCGACGCTCCTGCCGATATAGCCCTCCTCCCGCAGCCGCGCGATGCGCCGCGAACAGGCCGAGGCCGACAGCGACACCACCTCGGCAATTTCGCCAACTGCCATCTCGGCATCGGCTTGCAGCAGGTCGAGGATTTTCCGGTCACGATCATCAAGCATGCCCGATTAATGCATCAAAACTTGAAGACACGCAATCAGGCGGCGCCAAGCAGTTGATCGGCGCACAAACAATGCACGGCAATCTGGCCTACCGCCCTACAACGCATCCGCCATGCGCTGGATCTGGATCATCCTGACACCAACAGGAGAATTGCCATGAAGACCATCGGCCTTATCGGCGGCATGAGCTGGGAATCCACCGCGGTCTACTACCGTCTGATCAACGAGGCCGTGCGCCGTGAGCTGGGCGGCCTCCATTCAGCCGAGATCGCCATGCGGTCGCTCGATTTCACCCGCGTCGTCGCCCTGCAAAAGGCCGGTCAATGGGACCAAGCCGGCCGGCTTCTTGGCGATGCAGGCGCAGGCCTGGCCCGCTCGGGCGCCGGCTGCGTGCTGATCTGCACCAACACCATGCACCTCGTCTCCGAACCGGTGGCGCAGATGAGCGGCCTGCCGCTGATCGACATCATCGATGAAACCGCGCTTGCGCTTCGTGCCGACGGTCGTCGTCGTCCGCTGCTCCTTGCCACACGCTACACCATGGAACACGGCTTCTATGCCCAGCGCATGGCCCGCCACGGCGTGGAAGTCGTCACACCCTGCGACAGTGATCGCGGCACGGTGCATGACGTCATCTTCGATGAACTCTGCCAGGGCGAAATCCGCGATCATTCCCGCACTCGCTACATAGCCATCATCGAAGCGGCCAAAGAACAGAATGTCGACTCGGTCATCCTCGGCTGCACCGAAATCTCGCTTCTGGTCGATCCGGCAAACCTGCCCCTGCCCGGCTATGACTCGACCGCGATCCATGCTGATGCCGCCGTGCGCTTCGCCCTTGCCGACCGCCTCGAACAGGCTGCCTGAGCCGAGTTTTGACTCAAGTTTGGCCCGACCGCGCTAAGACAATGGAAAGCACTGTCTGTTAGGGTTTGGGTAACTCCAGACAGGTGCAACGCATGAACATTTCCAGCATTGGCGCGTCCGGCATGATGCGGGCGACCGATCGTTTCGAAGCCAGCGCCACCCGCATTGCGCGCACGGGCACCGGCCTCGAAACCGGGGACTTGGCCGAAAGCATCATCGACATGAAGACCGCCCAGATCGACTTCGAGGCCAATGTCAAAGTGGTCAAGATGGCCAACGACATGGTCAAGACCACCCTCGACATGCTCGTCTAGAAACAAAAATGCCGGCCTCGCAGCCGGCATTCGATACTGGGATTAAGATCAGGCTGAGCCGATCAATCCTCTGGTGGCGCGGCGACCATGCCCAGTGCAGCCATATAGAGCTCCAGGATCGCTTCTTGCTCGGCGCGCTCATTGGCGTCCTGCTTGCGGATGCTCACGATCTTGCGCAGGATCTTGGTGTCGAAACCATTGCCCTTGGCTTCGGCATAGATTTCCTTGATATCGGCGGCAATGGCCGCCTTTTCTTCTTCCATGCGCTCGATGCGTTCGATGAACGCCCGCAACTGATCCTGGGCAACGCTGTCTTCGACGGCCATTGGCACATTCCTTTTCATTCGCTGGGCACGTTCAATCGCACTAGGGCTTTGGGTTCAAGCCCTTTTGAACCCAATCCACATCACCACTCGGAGACAGTGGCGCAATTCGGTCAAAAGGCGGCTTTAGCCATTGACCTGAACAACCCCATGCGCTCAAAGAAGGCACCATTTCCCGATGATTGCTGGCACCAGATTGCTCAATTTCCGTCGCAGCATCACCCTGATCGGCGCCCTGGCGGCCAACCTGGCCTTTTTCGTCATTCCTGCGCATGCCGACCTGCGCGTCTGCAACGAAACCGGCAACCTGGTCTCCGTGGCGCTGGGCTATCGTGCCGAGCGCGGCTGGATGAGCGAAGGCTGGTGGCAAGCCCCGCCCGGCGATTGCCGCACGCTCTATCAGGGCACGCTGGAACGCCGCTTCTATTACCTCTACGCCGTGGATGACATTGGTGGCGGCGCTTGGGATGGCTCCGTTTTCATGTGCACCCGTGACGAAACCTTCACAATATTCGGGGTTGAGGATTGCCTCGCGCGGGGCTATGAGCGCACCGGTTTCTTTGAAATCGATACCCAGAGCCGCACGGACTGGACGCTCCAGCTGACCGACGGTGCGGGTGGGCCCGCCGTGGTTGGCCCAGAAGGTAGCGAAGACCTAGAAGACCCTACATTCCTCGTCGATCCCGATGACGTCACCATAGACGCACCGGAAACCGGCACAGAAACGCCAGGAACGGATACGCAATGAGACGCATGAGACGCGCCAAGATCCTCGCCACCCTCGGGCCAGCAAGCCACGAAGAGAAGATGATCGAAGAACTGGCCAAGGCCGGCGCCGACGTCTTCCGCATCAACATGAGCCACGCCAGCCACGAAGTGCTGCACCAGACCGTGGCGCGCATCCGTGCTGTCGAAAAGCGTCTCAACCATCCGCTCGGCATCCTGGTCGACCTTCAGGGTCCCAAGCTCCGCGTCTGGAAGTTCGCCGAAGGCTCCGTCAATCTCGTCGCCGGCCAGAAGTTCACGCTCGACAGCGACAAGAACGACAACGGCAATATCGACCGCGTCTACCTGCCCCATCCCGAAATCATCGAAAGCGTGTCGGTCGGTGACCGGCTCTTGCTAGATGATGGCAAGCTGGCGCTCAAGGCGACTAAAGTCGGTAATGGCGCCATCGAGACCGAAGTCATCTACGGCGGCAAGCTGAGCGACAAGAAGGGCGTTTCCCTGCCCGATACGCTCTTGCCGACTGGCGCCTTGACCGAAAAGGATCACGCCGATCTGCTCGAAGGCCTCAAGGCAGATGCCGACTGGATCGCGCTTTCCTTCGTACAGCGCCCCGAGGACATCATCGACGTCCGCAAGATCGTGCAGGGCCGCGCTGGCGTCATGGCCAAGATCGAAAAGCCCCAGGCCATCGAACGCCTCGAAGAGATCGTCAAGCTCTGCGACGCCATCATGGTGGCCCGTGGCGACCTGGGCGTCGAACTGCCGCTCGAAACCGTCCCCGGCCTGCAGAAGCGCATGATCCGCATGTGCCGTCGCTATGGCAAGCCGGTGGTCGTCGCCACCCAGATGCTGGAATCCATGATCACCGCGCCAGTCCCGACCCGCGCCGAGGTGTCGGACGTTTCCATCGCGGTCTTTGAAGGCGCCGACGCCGTCATGCTCTCGGCCGAATCCGCGTCCGGCCAGTATCCGGTCGAAGCCGTCGCCACCATGAACAAGGTGGCCGTCGCTGTCGAAACCGACGCCAACTACCGCAACATCATCCGCGCAGCCCAGACCGAACCGGAAGCCACCGCTGCCGACGCCATCTCGGCGGCGACGCGCCAGGTCGCCGAAACGCTCGATCTGGCTGCCATCGTCACCTACACCGCTTCCGGCTCCACCGGCATCCGCGCTGCCCGCGAGCGCCCCTCCAAGCCCATCATCGTGCTGTCGCCCAATATGCGCACCATCCGCCGCATGTCGGTTGTCTGGGGCGTCCACTGCGTCCAGACCGAAGACGCGGTCAGCCTTGAAGACATGGTCGATCGCGCCTGCGTCATCGCCTATCAGGAAGGCTTTGCCCGCCCCGGCGACCGCATCGCCATCACCGCTGGCATCCCGCTGGGCACGCCCGGCGCGACCAACATGCTGCGCATCGCCTTCGTCCGCCAGGACGGCGCCGGCTCCTCCTGAACCCAAAACATTGCTGAATGACAAAGGGCCCGGCATCACTGCCGGGCCCTTTCTCTTGCGCGCTACGCAGCGCCTAGAAGTGGTAGTTGAAGCCCAGCTTCACCGCATGCACCACCGGCGACACCGCCTGCACGCCTGTGCCAATCGTGCCGGCCGGCGCATCCTGAGTGCCCAGGTCGATGTAATTGTATTCCGCCTTGACCGAGATCGCATCGGTGACGGCGACTTCGACGCCCGCGCCAGCCGTCCAGCCAACGAACGTGTCTTCGAATTCATTGGTGATGCCGGCGAAGGCCGGGGTCACCGTGCCGCGCCCGCTGGCGACCGCAAGGCCGCCCTTGGCAAAGACCAGGATATTGTCGAAGGCCACGCCGCCGCGGGCGGTCAGCGTGCCAAGCCAGTCGATCTCGGCATTGCAATCCGAAGCAGCCAGCAGCACGCAGGCCGTCGAACCTTCAGCCCCTGACCATGCGATGTCGCCTTCCGCACCCAGCACAAACATGCCGAACTGCGCATTGCCACCCAGCGTCACGCCAAGCATTGCGCCATCGAGCGGCACTTCCGTTGTGACGCCACTCGCCACGCTGGTGGAATCCACGTCACCCGTCAGATAGCCCGCATTGAGACCGGCGTAGAACCCAGTCCAGTCAAAGGCGGCACTCGGCAATTCGCTGCGATCCATCGAAACAATGGTCTCGCCCAGATCGTTGAACAACAGATCGGCAGCGCTGACCGGCGCAACAAGAGTACCCAGCACAGCCAGGCCAGCACAAAAACGCTTCACAACAACCTCCAAGAACGTGGTGAAGGAAGTCTGACCTCTTATGGTTAATAATCCGCTGTCATCAACAATTTAGCAGCAAGCACAACAGCATGCGTGTTTGTGCTTACTCCAACTCTGTCCGAACTTCTGAACAAGACGTCAGTCTTGAGTTCGGGACACGGCTTCAGGGATAGACGAGTACCCCTGCGGCCGATTGCCAGCTTCCAGAAACGCCTTCAGCGTCAGGAAATCCGTGCGGATCCATTCCACCGTCGAATCGAATTGCGCGTCTGTTACGCCCTCGCGGCGGAAATAGGTGAAGGTTAGCTCCGTGCCGGCCTGGTTGGGCGTGACCCGCATCGGATTGTAGAACATCTCGCCGCCGGGCACGAAAATGGCATGGTCCAGCACGCCGAAATTGTTTGGCGCGGTGAAACGATGGTGCCGCTCGCCACCCGGCGTCATGCCCACCCAGTCGCCGTTGTCCAGCGGCCGGAAGCTGCCCTGCTCCACGATGCCGGACCAGTGCTGGTAGTTCACGGGGCGGGACAGATAGTCATAGACCTCGTCGAATGGCCGCTCGATCGGAAGGCTGATCGTATGGGAGCGCCGCATCGCTTTCTCCAAAACCTGCGCGTCAGGCACAAAAAAACAAAGCCCGCTTTCGCGGGCTTTGAAATTCACTATCGTGGTCGGCTTAGCCCTGACGGGCCTTGAAGCGCTTGTCCACCTTGTTGATGATGTACACGCGGCCGCGACGGCGGACGAGCTTGTTCGCGCGGTGGCGAGTCATCAGCGCCTTCAGCGAGTTACGGACTTTCATCGGTCAATCCTTGGTCAAACAAAAGGGGCGCTCCAGATTTCTCTAAGCGCCGCCCGGAAACTGGCGGCATACATAGGGAAAAGGCTCGGGCCTGTCAACGCGTGACACTCCCGTTTTTCACCGTCCCGACGCTTTCTTGTCACCGCATTGCAATATGGCGATTAACGCCCTCTTGGCAAAACGTCAGTATCCTTCAGCCTCGACAGTCACTTGCGGTAAATTGGCATGCCCAACGAGGAAATCACCAAGCACGGCGTCCTGGTCATAGACCCTTCCACTCACATGGCAGGCCTCGTCAGCATCATGCTGCGCAGCCTGGGACGCAAGGATATTCGCGAAGCCTATGACAGCGACAAGGCCATGGCCGAGCTCAATCGGCGCAACTTCGACGTGGTGATCCTCGACGATGGTGCCGGGCTCGACGGCGTCGCCCTGACTCGTAAATTGCGTGCCTGCACGGATTGCCAGAACCGCTCCGTGCCCATCATCATGATGAGCGCCGTGCCCGACGCCAAGCGGATCGCTGCGGCCCGCGACGCTGGCGTCACCGAGTTCCTGCGCAAGCCCTTCGCTGCCAATCACCTGCAGACCCGCCTCACCAGCCTCGTGATCAACCCGCGGGGTTTCATCGAGGGCGGCCAATACAACGGCCCAGACCGCCGCCGCCGCATCGTGGAAGTGGGCGAAGATCGCCGCGGCGGCACAGCCAAAGCGGGCTAGCGTTTTCAGCAGAAGTGGCTACCACTTTTGCGGTTCGAGAGCGCCACCAACCAAAGGTTTGAGCCATTTCGGCGTTTCGAAGAAACGGGGGAATGCTCCAGCAAAAGGCCCGCCGAAGCGGGCCTTTTCAATTTGTGCCAGCGGCCTCAGGCCGCGGCTTCCTTGGCTTCGCGGCGCAGCTTGCGCCGCAGGGCACGCCGTTCCATCTCCGCCTTGGGATCGGGCACAGGCACCGAAGCGATGAGCTTCTTGGTATAGTCGTGCTGCGGATCGTTCACGACCTGCTCGGACTCCCCGATCTCCACCACTTCACCGAAGTAGAGCACCATGATGCGCTGGGCGATATGGCGCACTACGGCGATGTCATGCGCAATGAACAGCAGCGAAATGCCCAGTTCCTTCTGCAGGTCCATCAGCAGGTTGATCACCTGTGCCTGCACCGAAACGTCCAGCGCCGAAACCGCCTCGTCGCAGACCACCAGCTTTGGATTGGTGATCAGCGCGCGGGCAATGCCGATACGCTGGCACTGGCCGCCCGAGAACTCATGCGGATAGCGATTGACCAGTTCGGGCGCGAGGCCGACCTTGGTCATCATGGCGATGACACGGGCCTCGCGTTCCTTGCGTGTGACTTCCGGATAGTGGATCAGCAGCGGCTCGGCGATGATGGCCCCGGCCGTCATGCGCGGATCGAGCGACGCCAGCGGATCCTGGAAGATCATCTGGATGTCCTTGCGCAGCGCGATGATCTCGCGCGGGCTCATCTTGATGATGTCCTTGCCCATCCACTTGGACTCGCCGGACGTGGGCTCGATCAGCCGGATGGCGGCGCGCGACAGGGTCGACTTGCCGCAACCGCTTTCGCCCACGATGCCCAGGGTCTCGCCCTGGTGCAGGTCGAAGGACACTTCCTTGACGGCCTTCAATACCTTTTTGCCGCCGAAAAAGCCGCCGGTCGGGATCTGGAAGTCCACCGAAAGGTTGCGGACCTGGAGAATGGGTTCCTTGGTCTCCATCACAGTTCTTGTCCTTCCGCCAGAAAATCATAGGAAACCGTCGACAGCCGATCGACCTTCTGGTCGAGCCGCGGCACGGCGGCCAGCAGGCCCTTGGTATAGGGATGCTGGGGGTTGGCGAAGAGCTCTTCGGTCTTGCGATATTCCATCACCTTGCCGCCGAACATCACCAGCGTGTCCTCGCAGCTGCCTGCGACGATTCCCAGGTCATGGGTGATCAGGATGATCGACGTGCCGAAATCTTCCTGCAGGTCCACCAGCAGGTCGATGATGCCGGCCTGCACGGTCACGTCCAGCGCCGTCGTCGGCTCGTCGGCGATCAGCAGTTCCGGCCGGCACAGCAGCGACATGGCGATCATCACGCGCTGCCGCATGCCGCCCGAGAACTCGTGCGGATACATGTGGATGCGGTTCTTGGCGTCGGGAATGCGCACCGCGTCGAGCATGCGAATGCTCTCGGCCAGCGCTTCCTTGTAGCCCATCCCCTTGTGCCGCTCGAGCACTTCGGTCAGCTGCCGAGAGATGCGCAGGTATGGGTTGAGCGAGGTCATCGGGTCCTGGAAGATGATCCCGATCTTGGCCGCGCGATATTCATTGATCTTGCGCGGCGACAGATTGAGGATCTCCGTGCCGTTGAACTTCACCGAGCCGGAGGATTTGCCGTTCTTGGGCAGCAGACCCAGGATCGCGAAAGCGCCCTGCGTCTTGCCGGAACCGCTCTCGCCCACGATGGCCAGCGTCTTGCCTTTTTCCAGCGTGTAGGACAGGTCGCGAACCGCGTTCACGACGCCATCCTGCGTCTGGAAATCGACCTTGAGGTTTTTGACTTCAAGCAATGTCATGTCGATATCCTTACCGGTCCTTGGGGTCGAGCGCGTCGCGCAACCCGTCGCCGATATAGGTCAGGCAGAGCAGCAGCGTAACCAGCACGGCAGCTGGTCCCAGCAGCATCCAGGGCAGCACTTCCGCCACCGGCGCACCGGCGGAGATCAGCGTACCCAGCGATGTCTGCGGCTCCTGCACGCCAAGACCGAGATAGGAGAGGAAGCTCTCCGCGATGATGATTTCCGGAATGGTGAGCGTCGCATAGATCACCACGGGCCCGGTCAGATTGGGCACGATGTGGCGCATGATGATGGCGAAGGGTTTCGCGCCCGAAGCCCGTGCGGCCTCGACGAATTCCTTCTCCTTGAGCGACAGCGTCTGCCCGCGCACGATACGCGCCATGGTCAGCCATTCGATACAGCCGATACCCACGAACAGCAGCACCGGATTGCGGCCGAACATCACCATCAGGATGATGACGAAGAGGATGTAAGGCAGCGCATACATCACGTCCACGATACGCATCATGATCGCATCGACCCGGCCACCGAAATAGCCGGCCACCGCGCCATAGAGGATGCCGATGCTCACCGATACGAAAGTCGCCACGAAGGCCACGGTAAGGCTCATCTGCGTGCCCTGCAGCACGCGGGCCAGCATGTCGCGGCCATTCTGGTCGGTGCCCAGATAATGGCCCGTATCCATGTTCGGCGGCTTGCGGATCGAGGCCCAGTCGACCTGGGAATAGCCCCACGGCACGAAATAGGGACCGATGAAGGCCACGAGGATGATCAGCAGCACGATCGCGATCGAGACCACCGCCGCCTTGTTGCGTACCAGGCGCCGCATGGCATCCTGGGTCAGCGAACGGCCCTTGGGCGCATCGAGCGTTTCAAGCGTCTTGGCGTATTTTGTGAGGACTTCGTCCTTGCCGGTAATGCCAGCCATCAGTGGTACCTCACCTTGGGATCGAGCCAGGCATAGACGAGGTCAACGATCAGATTCAGTGCCAGGATGATAAACATGTAGAGAATGGTCGTGCCCAGCACGATGCCATAGTCGCGGTTGAGCGCGGCTTGCACGAAGTACTTGCCGATGCCCGGCAGGCCGAAGATCTGCTCCACGGCCAGCGAACCGGTCAGCAGATAGGAGAGGCCTGGCCCCAGATAGGACACGACGGGCAGCAGCGCCGGCTTGATCGCATGACGCGCCAGCACCAGGCGTTCCTTGAGGCCCTTGGCGCGGGCCGTGCGGACATAATTGGAGCCGAGCACTTCGATCATCGAGCCACGCATGAGCCGGCTGATACGCGCCGCATGCGGCCAGGCCAGCACCGTAACCGGCAGGACCAGATGGGCAACCGAGCCACTGACCCAGCCGCCCGCGGGCAGCCAGCCCAGATGCACGCCAAACCACAATTGCAGCAGCGCCGCATTGAGGAAGTTGGGCACCACGACGCCGATCATCACGATCAGCACCAGCACGTAGTCAGGCCACTTGTTCTGGTTCACCGCGGCGACCATGCCGGCCACGATACCCACCGCAGTCGCGATGACGAATGCCGACAGCGCCATGGTGAGGGTGAAGGGGAAGCCGATGCGGATCAGGTCGCTGACGCGGAAGCCGTCGATCACCATGGAGGGACCAAGATCGCCCTGAATGAGCCGCCAGACATAGATGAAATACTGCACAACCAGCGGTTGATCGAGGTTGTAATGGGCGCGGAGGTTAGCCAGCACGGTCGGCGGGAGCGCACGCTCACCATCGAACGGGCCACCGGGCGCCAGGCGCAGGATGAAGAAACAGATTGTAACGGCGATCAGTGCAATCGGAATGGCCGACAGCACGCGCCTAAAGGCATAAGCCAGCATGTTCGTATTTTTCTCCTTGCCGGTGCGCCCAACACAGTATTCGCGCTTGCCGGACAAAAGAACCGTGGGGGCGCTGGGCCCCCACGGTCAGACTGTCTTGACCCTTATTCCGACTTCGAGAGCCAGCGGGTGCGGAAGATGTTCTTGGCGTTTTCCTGGAAGCCCGAGATCTTGGGCGACACGACGTCCTTGGACACATACCAGTAGATCGGGATGGCAGCGAATTCGTCCATGGCGATCTTTTCGGCATCGGCAAGCAGCTGGCCGCGAGCGGTCAAGTCAAGCTCGTTTGCAGCCTGCTCCAGCAGCCCGTCGAACTCGTCGTTCGAGTAGCGGCCGTAGTTGTTGCCCCAGTTCATCGTACCAGCCTGGTCGATGCCGGTCTTGAGCAGGTCGAGCGTGTTGGACGGGTCGTTGTAGTCCAGCAGCCAGCCGGCGCGGCCGACCTGGAAGTCACCCGAACGCAGGGCGTCATAGTGCACAGCGGTTTCGGCGTTGAACAGCTCGATCTTGATACCCAGCGGCTCCCACATGGCGGCAAGCGCCACGGCGATACGCTGGTGGTTGTCGTTGGTGTTGTAGCGCAGCTGCAGAGTCAGCGGCTTGTCGGGGCCATAACCGGCTTCGGTCATCAGCTCGACGGCGCGGGCAACACGCTCTTCATAGGGCTGCGAAGCCCATTCGGGAGCATAGGCGTTTTCGACATAGTTGTTGGTGCCCGGCGGCACCCAGCCATAGGCCGGCAGTTCGCCGGTACCCAGGATATCGGGGCCGATCACGTCGCGCAGCACGGAGATCGAGAGCGCTTCGCGGATGCGGACGTCGGAGAGCACTTCGCCCTCTTCCTGGTTCATCACATAGTAATAGACGCCCAGGAACGGCACCACATGGGCTTCGCCCGGCAGATTGTCCTGCAGCCACTGGTACTGGTCGGCCGGGAAGTCGGTCAGGATGTCGAATTCACCCGCGCGGTAACGGTTGAGGGCAGCAGCCTGATCTTCCAGCACGTGGTAGAAGACTTCGTCGATCTGCACATTGGCAGCATCGTAATAGTCTTCGTTCTTTTCCGAACGGACATAGGAGCCCGGCAGCCATTCCACGATCTTGTAGGGGCCGTTGGCAACGATGTTCTCGACCTTGGTCCAGTCGTCGCCGACTTCGTCAACCAGGTGCTTGGGAACCGGATAGGCGGTGTAGTGGGTCAGCGCATCGAGGAAATAGGGAGTCGATGCATTGAGCGTGATTTCGAGCGTCTTGTCGTCGATGGCCTTGACGCCCAGCTCGTTGAGATCGGTGATCTCGCCCGAGTTGATGGCTTCCGAGTTCAGGATCGGGAACTGCAGGTAAGCATAGTCTGCAGCGGTCGTCGGGTTGAACAGGCGCTGGAAGGCGAAGACGAAATCTTCAGCCGTCACGGGCTCGCCGTCGGTCCACTGGATACCGTCACGAAGGTGGAAGGTATAGACCTTGCCGTCTTCCGAGATTTCCCAGCTTTCGGCCTGGCCGGCGATCGGCTGTGCGCCGGCATCTTCGGTCACCAGACCTTCAATATAGTCGCCGATGACGCGGTTTTCCCAGTCGCCGGAGGCCTTGTGCGGATCGAGCGTGCCGGGATCACCACCATTGTGCAGCTGGAGAGTAACAGCGGAAGCCGCCGTGCTCATCATCAGCGCCATTGCGCCAGCGGTCGCAACCGCGGTCAGGGTTTGCGTGAATTTCATTCTCGTCCCATCTCCTTGTGGTATTCTTCAAATCGTCTTTTTTCGCGGTCATGATGCCACGAATTGAAATATCTCGCGGCCGGTCCCCTAAAGCCCGGTCAAGATGGTCTGGACGGTATTACGCCCTTCCGTCCACTGACAAGCAAAACCTTGACCTAAGCGTCAAGCCAGCTCGAATTGTTAACACAGTGTGGACGCGCCAAAGCCACGCAATAGCTTTGCGCAGGCGTCACAATCAAGAGAACATTGTGCTCGCCGTGACCGCCTTTGGCGGTGCAGGACGATCAAATCCCCGGCGTCTGTTCAATCAAACAGTTGCAAGCATTGGGAAATGCTGGAGCCGCGACAAATTCCCGCGTCCTCCACTAGCGTCCCAGAAACCCGGCCTGCTGCGCCGCGTAAATCGCCAGCGCAACGCCCACCAGAACCACCCATGGCACCCAGCCCGGCATCGGGCCGCGCGGCTTTTTCACCGGCGGCTCGGGCTTTTTCTCGGGACGGCGGAACTTGATGACGTTTTCGGTCATTGCGCGCTTTCGACTAGGGCAGCGACACCCATGCCGCCAGCCGTGCACACGCTTAGCAAAGCCCGCTTGCCGGGGCTAGTCGAGAGCAGCTTGGCCGTCAGACCCAGGATGCGGGCACCGGTCGCCGCAAAGGGGTGCCCATAGGCAAGGCTCGATCCCTTCACATTGATCTTTGCGGGATCAACCGGCCCCATCACCGCATCGCGACCCAGCACGTTCCGGCAATAATCCGCATCATTCCAAGCCTTGAGCGTGCATAGAACCTGCGCCGCAAAAGCCTCGTGCAGTTCGAAATAGTCGATATCGGCAAAGCCGAGGTTCTTCCGAGCCAGCATTTCGCTGACGGCAATGGTCGGTGCCATCAGCAGGCCCTCGCCATGGGCAAAATCATTGCCGGCGACGCGCCCCGCAGACAGATAGGCCAGCACCGGCAGGCCCCGCTCCCGCGCCCAGTCCTCGCTGGCCAGCAGTACCGAAGATGCGCCATCGGTCAGTGGGGTGGAATTGCCCGCCGTCAGCGTGCCATGCCCGCTCGCCTTGTCGAAGGCGGGCTTCAGCGTGCTCATCTTGTCGAGATTGGCATCCGCCCGGACATTATTGTCCCGCACCAGGCCGGCACATTGCACCAGCAGGTCATCGTGAAAGCCCTCGTCATAAGCCTTGGCTGCATTGCGATGGCTGGCCACGGCCAGCTCGTCCTGCGCCTGGCGGGTGATGCCCCATTCGCGCGCCATCAGCTCGCAATGCTGCCCCATCGATAGCCCCGTGCGCGGCTCGTTGACCGAGGGCGCAACCGGCGTCAGCTCGCCAAAGGAAAAGCCCTTGAAAGCGGCGAATTTCTCGCCCGTCGACCGCGCCTTGTTGGCATCCAGCAGGCGATGCTGGAACTTGTTGCCGAAGACGATCGGACTATCGCTGACCGTATCCGAGCCGGCGGCAATCCCGCTGTCGATCTCGCCCGAGGCGATCTTGGCGCCCAGCATCAGTGCGGCCTGCAGGCTCGTGCCACAGGCGATCTGCATGGTCGTGCCCGGTGTGCGCGGCGACAGGCCAGCGTCGAGCGTCGCTTCTCGCGCCAGGTTGAAGTCGCGCGAATGCCCGATCACGGCGCCCGCCACGACTTCGTCCACCTTCTCGCCCTTGAGACCATACTTTTCGGCCAGACCGGATAGCACCGTGCCCAGCATGGAAAGATTGGTCTCGTCGGCATAGGCCGTATTGCCGCGCGCAAAGGGAATGCGCGCCGAACCCACGAGGGCCACCCTGCGAAGTTCAGCCATTACGCTCTCCCGTCTTTTCTTGCTTTGAGCGGACCACCCAGGAACGGCGCAAAACCCGTTCCCATGATCACCCCGATATCGGCCAGCGTCTCATTGGCGACCACGCCTTCGGCGACCACCACTTCCGTCATATCCACCAGCGGCTTCACCAGCTCACGGCCGAGCCCAGCCAGATCGGCATGCACCGGGGTCTCGCCCTTCTGCGCCTTGCCATCCACCCATTTGTAGAAGCCCTCGCCGCTCTTGCGGCCGAGCTTCCCGGCCTTGACCAATTGATCGAACTGACTGCCCTCCGGCACGGCATGGCCCAACTCGGTCGCCACCGACTTGCCGACATCGAGCCCAACAGTATCCATCAGTTCGATCGGCCCCATCGGCATGCCGAAGGCCACCGCCGCCGCATCGAGCAATTCCTTGCTCTCGCCGCGCTCGACCCGCTCCACCGCGCCCAGCATGTACGGCATCAGCACCCGGTTCACGAGGAAGCCCGGCGCCGACTTGACCACCACCGGGCTCTTGCCGATCGCCAGCGCAAACGCCGCGCCCTTGCCGATCTCGGCATCCGTGTTGAACGTCGAGCGGATCACCTCCACCAGCGGCAGCTGCGCCACCGGGTTGAAGAAATGCAGCCCGATCAGTCGCTCCGGCGCCTTGAGCTTTTCCGCAATGCGCTCCAGTTCGATCGATGACGTATTGGTCGCAAGGATCGCGCCCGGTTTCAACCTGCCCTCGATGCCGCCAAAGATGGCCTGCTTGACCTCGAGCTTTTCCACCACCGCCTCGATGATCACATCGGCCCGCGCAACGCCCTTGCCCTCGGGATCGGCCTCGAGCCGCATCACCGCGGCATCGACCTCACGCTTTTTCTTCAGCCGTTTCTTGAACAGCTTTTTCCCGCGATCGAGCGCTGGCTGGATACGCGCCATGTCGATATCCTGCAGCGTCACGCTCATGCCGCGATAGGCGCACCAGGCCGCAATATCGCCGCCCATCACGCCCGCACCAATCACATGCACACGGGCAAACCTGACCCCCTTCGTGCCCTGCTTCTTGAGCCCCTCAGAGGCAAAAAACACCCGCCGCAGATTGGTCGCCGTCTCGCTCCCCATCAGCGGCACGAAAGCATCCACTTCGCCGGCCACCATCGCCTTCCAGTCATCGCCATGCTTTTCGAACAGGTCGATCAGCGCATGGGGCGCAGGATAGTGCTCCTGCCGGGCCTTCTTGCCGGCCTCGTCGCGCATCTTGCCCGCCACATACGACCGGATCGGCCCCAGCGCCATCACCTTCTTGCTGAGGCCCGCCTCGCTCGATTTCCGTTTCTGCAGCACGGCTTTCCGCGCTTCCCAGCGCAGCATGTCGCGATGGCGCACCAGCTTGTCGACAAGGTTCAGCCCCCGCGCCGCACCGGCCCGTAGCATCTTGCCGGTCAGCATGATCTGCATGGCATCGACCGGCCCGGCCTGGCGAATGCTCCGTCCCGTCCCGCCAAAGCCCGGAAAAATCCCCAAGCCCACTTCGGGAAAACCAATCCGTGTCTTGTCGTCATTGACGGCAATTCGGTAGTGACAGGCCAGCGCCAGCTCCAACCCGCCCCCCAGGCAAAAACCATGAATGCCCGCCACGAAGGGAATCTTCAGCCCCTCGATCCGCGCCAACAGCGCATGCGTGCGCTTCAGTGCCTCCGGCAGTACCGAAAAATCGCTCATCGCGTCGAATTCGGAAATGTCCGCCCCGGCGATGAAGCCGCTATCCTTGCCCGACAGCAGGATCACCCCGACCAGCTCGTCACCCGCCGCCAGCTCCTCGAAGCGGCTGACCAGCAGCTCGAGTTCGGTGATCGCTTCCCGGCTCAGCGTATTGACCGGGCCCGGCGTGTTGATCGTCAGCCAGCCCAGGTTCTCCACGTCGCGGTGAAAGCCCCAGTTCTTCGTCTCCGGCATGCCTGGCTGGATCATCTACTTGCTCCCTGGTCCGCTGTCGCAACGCGATGCTGGCTCGGTGCGGCCAATTCGTCCGCCGCAAAATCATCTACCTTCACCACGCGTTCGGTCGCCTCGTCGGCCGCCCGCATGATACCCGCTTCATTGTCATTGAGCACGCCCGCTGCCACCGCATCGGCGAAGGCATCGCGATCCAGCCGTCGCTCGATCACGCCCTTGCGCGCCGCCTTGATGAAGCGCGCCTCGATCTCCTCGGCCTCGGTCACCTTGATGAAGGCATCTTCCAGCACACCGGTGACATCATCGGGGTCAAACGACACATAGGTCCCCGTCGTCAGCCGGTCGCGGAAAGCACCCGGTCGCAGCACCGAACGCACGAAACGATAGTTCACCCGATCGCTGGCCGGCTTGGCGTGCCGCCCCAGCGGGAAGCACAGCACCCGCATTGCCCAGGCAAAGAAGGGATTGGGGAAATTGGCAAACACCTCGCCAAAGGTCTGTTCCATCTGCGCGATCCGGTCCGCCATGATGGCATCCACCAGCTCGCGGTCCTCGCTCAGGCGCCCCTCGTCTTCGAAGCGCCGCAGCGTGGCCGACATCATGTAGAGATGTCCAAGGATATCGGCCATGCGGCCAGAAATCTTCTGCTTGCGCTTGAGCGCGCCACCCAGGAACACCGTGGTCCAGTCCGCCGTCAGCGCGAAAGCCTGGCTGTAGCGATGGAGCTTGCGATACCACTGCGCCATCGGCCCCTGGTTGGGCGTCGAGGCGAAACCGCCATTGGTCAGCCCATGCAGGAAACTCGCCACCACATTGCGCAGCATGAACTTGGCATGCCCGCCGAAAGCGGCATCGAATTCATCCAGCCCCGCTTTCCTGTCCTTCTTCTGCGCCGCCCGCACTTCCTTGAGCAGATAGGGATGCGCGCGCAGCACGCCCTGCGCAAAGGTCATCAGTGTGCGCGTCAGAATATTTGCGCCTTCCACCGTGATCGCCACCGGCAAAGCCTGATAGGCACCGAACAGGTAATTGCCCGGCCCGTCCTGGATTGCCCTGCCACCGTGAATGTCGAAGGCATCGTCCATGCTGTCGCGCATGGCTTCCGTCGCGGTATATTTGAGCAGACCCGCAATTACTGCCGGCCGCTGGCCCTCGTCGACCATCGAAGCCGTCAGCCGCCGCGCCGATTCAAACGTATAGGCCCGCTTGATCATCTCGCCGAGCGGCTCGGCCACGCCCTCCATGATGCCGACCGGAATGCCGAACTGCCGCCGCACCCGCGCATAGGCCGAGGTCGCCCGCAGCGTCTGCTTGATTGAGGTCGACCCAATCGCCGGCAGCGAAATGGCGCGCCCGGTCGAAAGACATTCCATCAGCATGCGCCAGCCCTGCCCGGCATAGCTCGTCCCGCCAATGAGATAATCCATCGGCACGAACATGTCCTTGCCGCGCACCGGACCATTCATGAAAGCCTGTCGTGCCGGGAAATGCCGACGGCCGATATCGAGCCCCGGATGGTCATGCGGCACCAGCGCCAGGGTGATGCCGATATCATTGCCCCGGCCCAGCAGATTGTCCGGGTCCTTGAGAATGAAGGCGAGGCCCACCAGCGTCGCGATCGGCGCCAGGGTGATATAGCGCTTGTCGAAGCTGAGCTTCACGCCCAGCACCTCCTCGCCATTCCACTGCCCCTTGGTGACGACGCCAATGTCGCGCATGCCACCCGCATCCGATCCCGAATGCACGCCGGTCAGCGCAAAGCAGGGCACGTCCTGCCCGCGGGCGAGGCGATGGAGGTATTTTTCCTTCTGTTCCGCCGTGCCGTATTTCTCCAGCAACTCGCCCGGCCCAAGCGAATTGGGCACCATGACGGTAATCCCCGCCGCCACGGACCGGCTGGCGATCTTGGACACGATCATCGACTGCGCCTGCGCCGAAAAACCGAGGCCCCCATGCTCCTTGGCAATCAGCATGCCCAGGAACCCTTCGTCCTTGAAATACTGCCAGAGCTGTGGCGACAGGTCGGCACGATTGTTGCGAATGTCCCAGTCGTCGATCATCGAGCAGGCGACATTGGTCTGGTTGTCCAGAAACGCCTGCTCCTCCGCCGTCAGCGTCAGCGGCCGGATATCGGTCAGCTTGCTCCAGTCCGGCCGGCCCGAAAACAGCTCCGCATCCCAGCCAACCGTTCCGGCATCCAGCGCTTCCTGTTCGGTCCGACTGACCTTGGGCAGAATGGATTTCACCGCCCCATAAATCGGCTTCATCAGCACGGCCTTGCGCACGGAGGCAATGCTGAGCACCAGCATCACGACACCGACCACCAGCAGGAACCAGCTTCCGCCGCCAAGGCCATAGCCGACCCCGCTATCCGGGAAATGCAGCCCCGACACCGGGCCGATCGCAATCGCTGCCACGCCCCACTGCCAGAGCGGGCTTTCCCGCATGGCCAGAACCGCAAAGACCACAAGGCTCAGGATGATCAGGACAAATGCCAAGGCGCGCCTCCCTCTGCCCGCGCCGCCATGCGCCGGGCAATGTTTCCTCTTTCACATCAGGCCATGCAGCTTTGGCTGTCTTGCCCGCACCAATGATGACACGGTCAGGCCTGTTGCGGATGACAGTCTAGCAAGCTTTACGTTTACGTCAACCAAACGTCGTTAACGTCGTGTCTCGTGCAAAGCGCTGACTGTCTTACCGAGGCGGAACGCGTGACTCGTTCAAAGGTTCGGGCAGCGGTTTGACGCTAACGTAAAGCCGTGGAATATTCGGTTGGCAGAGGCACTAAGCCCGCAGCCGCAATGGTCGGCACCCGAGGAGGACCCCATGACGACGATTGAACCCGCCGCCCGTTCGCGCCCCTGGATCGCCAGCTATCCCGACGGCATCAAGTGGGACTCCCCCATCGAGACCCGCCCGGTCCATGAGCAGGTCCTTGCCGCCTGCGCGAAAGCCCCCTCCGCCACCGCGCTTGATTTCCTCGGCGGCACCACAAGCTTCGGCGAGCTTGCCAAAAAGATCACCGCCTTTGCCGGCGCCCTCCAAAGCCAGTTCGGCATCAAGAAGGGCAGCCGCGTCGCGATCATGCTGCCCAACACGCCCTTCTACCCCATCGTCTATTACGGCGTGCTGCGCGCCGGCGGCACCGTCGTCAATTGCAACCCGCTCTATACCGTCCACGAACTCAGCCACATCGCCGCCAATGCCGGCGCCGATGTCATGATCACGCTCGATCTGGCCCAGATCTACGAGAAGGCCGAAAAACTGGTCGAAGCCGGCCATGTGAAATCGCTGGTCGTCTGCCACTTCCCCAATGCGCTGCCGTTGGTGAAAAAAATCCTCTTCTCCGTGGTCAAGCGCAAGGACCTCGCAAAGCTCGACGCCTCGCCCATCCGCGCAAGCGTCACCCATTTCGACGCCATGATCGCCCGTGGCGATACGCCTGGCGCCGTGGTCATCGCTCCGGACAAGGATATCGCCGTTCAGCAATATACCGGCGGCACCACCGGCATTCCCAAGGGCGCCCTGCTCACCCATGCCAATATCTCCGCCAACATGAGCCAGATCGACAAATGGGGTGACGGGCTGTTCTACGCGCCGAGCAAGGTCGTGGCCGTTCTGCCCTTCTTCCACATCTTCGCCATGACCGTTTGCATGAACACCCCGCTCGCCAATGGCACCCAGGTCGTCATGCTGCCGCGCTTCGAGCTCAAGGCGCTGCTGTCTTTGCTGACCCGCACCCGCGCCAATGTCCTGCCCGCCGTGCCCACCCTGCTCAATGCCATTGCCCGCTCGGAGACAGTAACCGAGGACCAGCTATCGAGCCTTGAAGTCTGCATTTCCGGTGGTGCCGCCCTCCCCGACGAAGTGCGCCACGCCTTCGGCAAGAAGTCCAAGGCGCTGCTGGCTGAAGGCTATGGCCTCACTGAAGCCTCCCCCGTCGTCTGCTGTGCGGCCCTGCGCAAACCCAGCAAACCCATGTCCATCGGCCTCCCCCTCCCCGGCACCGATATCCGCTTTGTCGGCGTCGACAGCGGCGAACCCGTGGGCATTGGCGAAGATGGCGAACTCCAGGTTCGCGGTCCGCAGGTCATGCCCGCCTATTACGACGACGAGGAAGCGACGGATGCCGCCTTCATGCAGGGCTGGCTGCGCACCGGCGACGTCGGCCACATGGACGAGGACGGCTATGTCTTCCTTGTCGATCGCATCAAGGATCTCATCATCTGCTCCGGCTTCAACGTCTATCCGCGCACCATCGAGGAAGCACTGATGACTCACGAAGCTGTCGAGGAAACCAATGTCATCGGCGTCCCCGACGACTATCGCGGCGAAGCCCCAGTCGCCTTCGTCAAGCTGCGCGAAGGCCAATCTGTGACAGAGGACGCGCTCAAGAAATTCCTCACCGAGCGCCTCAACAAGATCGAAATGCCCAAGGAAATCATCTTCAAGGACGCCCTGCCCAAGACCCTGATCGGCAAGCTGTCCAAAAAGGAACTGCGCGAGGAATACGCGCAAACGCGAGCCAAAAAGTGAACCGCACCGTCCAGGACACTCGCGACCTTTTCGCGATCGCCGAACTCTCCAAGGAGTTCGGCATTTCCACCCGCGCCATCCGCTTCTACGAAGCCAAGGGTCTGCTCGCCCCCGAGCGCGTCGGCGCCACCCGCGTCTTCCGCCGGAGAGACAGGGCGCGCCTCATCCTCATCCTCCGCGGCAAGCGCCTCGGCTTCTCGCTGCGCGACATCTCAGACTACCTCAGCCTCTACGACGCCGACCGCGGCCAGCAGGTCCACCTCCTCACCGCCAAAGTCGACGAACGCCTGGCCTCGCTGGAAGCCCAGCTGCTGGACCTGCAAACAACCATTGCCGAACTCCGCGAAA
This sequence comes from uncultured Devosia sp., assembly GCF_963517015.1. Classification (NCBI taxonomy): domain Bacteria; kingdom Pseudomonadati; phylum Pseudomonadota; class Alphaproteobacteria; order Hyphomicrobiales; family Devosiaceae; genus Devosia; species uncultured Devosia sp. The sequence continues at coordinate 1,002,464 of NZ_CAUQDV010000001.1, read as the reverse complement.
TCAAGAAGCTCGCCGACGAACGGCTGGAAAAGGCCGGCTGAGTAGTCTTGAATTTAAGTACAAAATATTGTACACAAATTCGCAAGGAGATTTCTCATGCGCACCAAATCTGCATCCGACTTTCGCAGAAATCTTGCCGCCGACATGGACGCGGTCGTTTCAGATATGGAGCCATTGATTGTGACTCGTACCGGCGGCAAGGAGCCGGTGGTTGTCGTATCACTCGCAGAATTCGAGTCTTGGAAGGAAACCCTCCACCTTTCGAGCACGCAGGCAAACGTCGAACGCCTGGCGCGTGGCGAAGCAGACTTCGAAGCCAGGCGCGGCATTGAAGTCGACTGGCCAGAATGAAACTGCTCTTTACGGAAACAGGCTGGGACGACTACCAGTTCTGGCAGTCAGGCGACCCGGACATGTTTGCCAAGGTGAACACCCTGATCAAAGACTGCCGCCGCAGTCCCTTCTCTGGCCTGGGCAAGCCTGAACCGTTAAAGGGCGATCGCAAAGGCTGGTGGTCACGTCGCATCGATAAAGAGCACCGCTTTGTCTATCGCATTGACGGTGACGTGCTCTGGATCAATCAATGCCGATTTCACTACGACAGTCGCTAACTACCTCCGCCCCTTCGTCATGAAATCCGGCTTCTTCGGCTTCACCCACCCCTTCGGCGGCTGCCGCACCGGCACCTGCGTCCCGAGCCCCATCGCCCCCGGTGGCGGCTGACTGACGGTCACCGTATCGGCATCCCCCGCCTGCACCGCCCCCTCGCCCTTGAGCCGCGCAATCTCGTTGCGCAGCGCCGTGGCCTTCTCGAAATCCATCGCTGCCGCAGCCTCCTCCATCTGCCGCGTCAAAGTCACCAGACGCTCGTGATTGCTTCGCGATGACATTGTCCCCTCCTAGCTGGCTGCAACAAATACGGCCATGTCTTCCAATGTCGCCGCTTCCGCGGCCGGCTTGTCCCACCGTATCCGGCTGATGCGCGGAAACCGAAGCGCCACGCCTGACTTGTGCCGGCTGCTCTCCTGCGCGCTATCGAAAGCCACCTCGAACACCAACTCCTTGCGCACCTCGCGCACCGGCCCGAAAGCCTGCAGCGTATTGGCGCGGATCCATTTGTCGAGCAGCTTCAGCTCCTCGTCGGTAAACCCGAAATAGGCCTTGCCGATCGGTACGATCTCATTGCCCTTCCACACCCCGAACGTATAGTCCGAATAGAAAGAGCTGCGCTTGCCATGCCCGCGCTGCGCATACATCAGCACCGCATCCACCACATTGGGATCGCGCTTCCATTTGAACCAATATCCCTTTGGCCGCCCCGGCACATAAGGCGATGATCGAAGCTTGATCATCACCCCCTCGTGGCCATGTTCATCGGCGCCCTGTCGCCGCTGCTGGGCCAGATCATCCCAATCCCCGAACGGCAGGATCTCCGAAATATCCAGCCGGCTCTGCGGATTAGCGGTAAACCACGCCTCCAGCCGCGCCCGCCTCTCCGTCCAGCTCAGCGTCCGCACATCCTCGCGCCCATCAAACAGCATGTCATAGACGCGGATGAAGGCCGGGCTCTCCTTGAGATGCTTTGCCGATGCGACCTTCTTGTTCAGCCGCTGCTGCAGATCGTTGAACGAGCCCGGTTCGAAATCCTTGCCCACCAGCAATTCACCATCCAGCACCGCGCGACCTGAGACATTCTCCACGATGTCGGGGAATGAATTGGCGATATCGTCGCCCGTGCGCGAGAACAGCGAAACCGTGTCCCCACCCAACACCAGCTGCACGCGAATGCCGTCCCATTTCCACTCTGCGGAAAAATCCGCCGGCGCGAGCTTGCCCAGATCCTTTTCCTCGTCGATCGGATTGCTCAGCATCAGCGGATGAAACCGCGAGGTCTGGTCGATATCTGGCCGCCCCGCCTTGCCATCCAGCCAGGCGAAAAGATCGAGATAGGGGACCTTCAGCCCATGCCAGACCTCTTCGATCGCCTGCAGCTCCACCCCGCTCATGTCGCTCAGCGCCGTCTTGGCCAGCCGCGCCGAAACGCCGATGCGCAGCGCCCCGGTTGCCAGCTTCACCAGCGCCCATCGCTCATTGATTTCCGCCCGCGTCAAAAGGCCGGCAATCAACTTCGGCAACTCGGACTTGCTCGTCGTATTGAACAGCTCGATCAGGTCCGTCAGCGACGGCAGGTCGCCCTGCTCGCCATGATGCGGCCAGATCAGAGCGATGGTCTCGCCGAGATCGCCGACATAGTCATAGCTCATGGCGAACAGCGTCGGATCGACCTCGCGCAGCACGATGTCCTTGAGCAGCGCCGGCTTCACATTGCGAAACGTCAGCGCCCCGGTCAGCACCGCCAGCGCAAAGCCACGGTCCGGGTCCGGCGTCTCGCGAAAATACTGCGTCAGCGCATTAAGCTTGCGCGTCCGCGACGGCGTGAGGGCCAGCAGTTCCAGCAATTGGGCAAACCGCTTCATGCCGCCTCTCCCTCGCCGCCGTCATCCTCGAAACCCTGGATATTGAGCGGCTCCGCCTCCAGCCCCTGCTGCCGGCACCAATAGACCAGCGCATCCTCCCGCCCATGCGTCACCCACACGGTTTTCGCCTTGGTCTCGGTGATGGTCTGCTGCAGCTCGCCCCAGTCGCAATGATCCGAAATCACCAGCGGCAATTCCACCAGCGCCTGCCGGGCGCGCTGCTTCACGCTCATCCAGCCCGACGCCTGGCACACCACCGGATCGGGAAACCGCCGGCTCCAGCGATCGCGAATGGCCGAAGGCGGTGCAATCACGATCTGCCCTGCCATCTCGGCCTTCACCGTACCCGTCGCCGGCCGCAGATCACCCAGCTCGACACCCAATTCCTGATAGAGCTCGCACAGCCGGATCATCGCGCCATGCAGGTAAATCGGCGCATCCCAGCCGGCATCGCGCAAGAGCCCGATGACGCGCTGTGCCTTGCCCAGCGCATAGGACCCGACGAGATGGCTCCGCTCCGGCTGATCTGCCACCGATTTCAGCAATCGCGCGATCTCGAGCTTGGGATGCGGATGCTGAAACACCGGCAGCCCAAACGTCGCCTCCGTGACCAGCAGATCGCATTCCACCAGCTCATAGGGCTGGCTCGTCTGGTCCGGCAGGCGCTTGTAATCGCCCGTCACCACCACGCGCTGGCCTTTGTGCTCCAGCAGCACCTGCGCCGACCCCAGCACATGCCCCGCCGGATAAAGCGTGATCGTCACATCATCGACCTGCAGCGGCACGCCGAAATCCAGCGGCTCGAACCTGCCCGCGCAATCCTCGCCATAGCGCACCTTCATGATGGCGATCGTGTCCGGCGTCGCCAGCACCGAGCCATGTCCGCTGCGCGCATGATCGGCATGGCCATGCGTGATGATGGCTCGCTCGCGCGGCACATTGGGATCGATATAGGCGTCGATGGCGCGGATATGGAGATTACGGTCGAGGATAGGACTGGCCATGACTCCTCTAACGCCTGGCTTTCGCCGCTGGTTCACCGGCAAGATTGACAGGGCATAATCTGCCCATCGACCGCGTCAGTTTCTGTCACCAGTGCGATAAATATCTGGCTCAACTCAAATCGCACGGTGGCACAGAACTTGAATGTCTCGGAGTATTCTTTTCCGAGGTATTTCATGTCCATGTCGATTTCAGAAAGCCTGCGGTCCTTTCCGCGCCCGTTGTCCGGCCAGGTCAAGGCTCTGCCGGAACACTTCACACTTCAAACCAAAAGCACGACCGACGAATTCCTCGAGATTGCCCGCAAGTCGCCGGCCGAACGCATGCGCGACAAGATCATGGAAGACCTTGGCGTGGACGAGAAAGGCCTGTCGCAGATGGAGCCTGAAGCCCGTCAGGCGATGGAAGACGAGATCAAGCGCCGCATGATGCAGACCTTGCAGGCCTCGACCGACACGGGCCAGGTCGTCGATAAATCGGCATGACGGATCGCCGGCCCGAACCGGCAATCCGCCTGGCCGCCACTGCCCGCCGCAACGGGCAGTGTGTTCCTAGATGGCCGACAGGCCACCATCCGATGGCAAGATCACGCCATTGACATTCGATGCCCCGTCGCTCGCCAGCCAGACCACGCATTCGGCCAGTTGCTGGGGCTGCGCCATGATCGGCGCCATTGCCTGTGTCAACGGGCTGAGCAGCTCTGCATAATAGGGCGTATTGGGCTTGACCTCGATACTGGTCGCCACACCACCAGGCGCCACGGCATTCACCCTGATGCCTTTCTTGCCATAAAAGAATGCCCCGTTGAGCGTCAGCCCGTTCACCGCATGCTTTGAAGCCGTATAGGCTGCGCCGGCCATCGAGCCCCGCAATCCCGCCTCGGAGGTTACATTGACGATGGCGCCATTGCCGGCCTTGAGCATGGCAGGCAACACGGCCCTGGTCATCAGCATGACGCCCGTGACATTGACCGCCATCACCTTGTCCCAGACCGCGTCGACAACTTCCCCCAGCGGCTCGAAACCATCCATGATGCCCGCGACATTTGCCAGTACATCGATACGCTCGCCCGCCGCCGCGATGACAGCATCGGCCGTGGCCTGCTTGGAAATATCCCCGGCCACCGCCACGATAGCGCTATCGCCACATTCTGCCACCAAGGCATCCAGCCGTTCCTTGAGCCAGTGTGTCGCGATAACCCGGGCACCCTGCGCCGCAAATTGCAGCGCGGTGGCCCGCCCGATGCCCGCACCGGCACCCGTGACGATGACCGTCCTTCCCGTAAAATCCTGATTCTTTGCAACAGCGGTCGTCATGAAAAGCGCTCCTACCGCGGCACACCTGCCGCGAGGAAACACTCCGCCCATGATTGCGAACCCGCCTTGATCTAGCGCAAGACCTGGCGAAACTGGCGCTAGAGAATAAGGATCACCACCAAGACCGTGACCGCCAGGCCCACCATCACATCACCTTGCTGACATCGAGCAGGCCCGGCCGCTTTTCATTGGCTAGCGAGATCGCCGCTTCGCCACCCAGCACCACCACATGCCCGTTCCGCGCCACCGCATCCACAGCCTCGGCCATGCGGCGGAAGTCGGCCACGCCGGCACCGAGGATTTCGTCGCGACGCTGCTGGCGGATGGCATCCGTCGTGCCGGTCAGCTGCCGCCACATCGACGAATAACCCTTGGCGTCCGGGAATTCATAGCAATCCACGTCGCCGATCACCCCGATGATCGACCGCGTCAGGTCGTTCTCGCCGATCCCGGCATTGAGCGCCTTGCTCGCCCCGTCATAGGCATCGAGTGTCTTGAGCAGGTTGGGATCGCGATAGCTGAGGAACGAGAAATTCCCACTCGTCAGGTCGAACCGCCCCGATCCGCCATAGGCACCGCCCTGCACGCGCACCTTGTCCCAGAGATAGGTCGTGTTGAGGAATTTCAGCACCACGGATGACGCGGCCGTCAGCTCGAAGCCGAGCGCGCGCAGGTTCGCGCCCTTGCCCACATAATTGACCTGCGCCGGAATGATCAGCCCTTCGGACTTCGGCCGATGCTCGATCGACCAGTCGGCAAAGGCGAAATCCTGGTTCGGCAGGCGTTCGAGGAAGGCCCCGATCTGCCCGCGCGCCCGATCCCACAATGTGCCTTCTGCGGTCGCATTGACCACCATGCGGCCGCGGTTGAACAGCGTCTCGCGAATGCGCACCAGCGCCGCCTCGACACTGGGCCAATCGCTGTCCACGCGCTTCACCAGCTCGCGCAGGAACTGCAGATAGCTCACGCCGCCAATCTGCTCCGCGATCCAGCTCGCCTCGGTCAGGCTCGATTTGAGTCGCGTATCGACAATGGCATTGCCGCTCGGCACCAGCCGTGCCTCGAAGCCCGCCTTTTCTTCCAGCGCCATCTGCTTGAAGCGCTCGCGATTATCAAGCCGCGCCTCAAGTAGCACATCGCCCATGATGGCGAGCATTTCTTCGACCTTGTCCGGCACCGCCTTGCCGGAGAGGAAGAACCACGCCGCACTGCCATCGCTGCCCTGCCGCGCCGACAGCCCACGATGTTGCGCGATGCCGCCCGTCGAGCGGCCGATCCGCTGCGTCAGGGAGACGAAGTCTTCCTTGGCCGTCCCGGTCTGCAGCAGCGCCCGCCCGAACAGCGGCAGATAGGGCAACAAGTCCTTGTCGATGACATGCAGGTCGAAGCCGAGATCGAGATAGACGATCCCCACGGTCGGCAAGTCATGGTAGAATAGTCGCGCATCGGCAAGATGCCCGATCTCGATTGGTGTCGTCCGCGATTCCCGTGGCAGATCGGCCAGCGTCAGCGTCGGAATCTTCGCCAGCAGCGCCGGATCGTCCACCTCTTCCTGCAGCGCCTTGAGCCGCTCGGTTTCGGCAACGGCTTCGGCGAGACCCTTGTCATCGAGCGTGCCGCGCACGCCTGCAAGCACCTCGGCCTCTTGCGCCGCCTCGCGCGCGCCTTGCTCCGGATCTGCGCTCAGCGTCACCGTCGTCCGATGCATATTGTCGAGGAACAGCCGGCGGATTTCCGCCTCGAAATGCCCCTTGCCGGCCAGATCCTTGAGCGCTGCCAGCGCGTCCTCGAACTTGAGCTGCGACAGCGGATCGCCTTCATGCAGCCAGGTCCCCAGCGCGGCAAACATGTAGATCATGCCACGCGGATAGCCGCCCGAATTGTTCTCGCGCAGGCTGAACTCGAACGTGTTGATCGTGGCTTCCAGCTGCTCCGGCGTGAAGCCCGTGCTGGCGATTTCGTCCAGCGTCGACAGGATCAGCGCTTCGACCTTGCCGGCATCGGCTGGGTCGATCCCCTTGAGGCCGAAACTCGCCATGGGCTGGCGCAGCCCGCTGCCGAAACCGCCTCCGGTCATGCCTTCGCCCAGCCCGCTTTCGGTGAGTGCCTTGCGTAGCGGCGCGGCCGAATTGCCCGCCAGAAGATGGCTCAGCATGCCCTGCGACAGGATTTCCACGCGATCGGCCGGCGCATCCACCATCCAGTTGACGGACACCATGCCATCGCGCGCCTTGCCCTCTTCCCGCGTGCCGGCATAGCGCGCCGTGACCTGGCGCGGCGCATTGAACCGCGGCTGCAGCTTGACCTCGGCATCGACCGGCGCCCGTTCGAACTGCGAAAAATAGGCATCGAGAATATCGAGCCGCTGCGCAGCATCGTCGTCACCCGAGAAAAAGGCGCGCGTATTGGACGGATGGTAGAAGGTCTCGTGAAAGGACTTGAACTGCTTGTAGGTGAGGTCCGGAATGGCTTTCGGATCGCCGCCCGAGCTCTTGCCATAGGTCACGTCGGGATAGAGCGAGCGCTGCGAGGCATCGCGCAGCACCGCGTCGGGGGAAGAGAACACACCCTTCATCTCGTTGAACACCACGCCCTTGTAGACCAGCGGCGCGGCGCTATCCTCAAGCTCGTAATGCCAGCCCTCCTGCCGGAACGTGTCTTCGCTGATCAGCGGAAAGAACACCGCGTCCAGATAGACATCGACCAGATTGTAGAAGTCCTTGAGGTTGAGGCTGGCCACCGGATAAGCCGTCTTGTCTGGGAACGTCATCGCATTGAGGAAGGTGTTGAGCGATCCCTTGATCAGCTCCACGAAAGGCTTCTTGACCGGATATTTCCGCGATCCGCACAGCACCGAATGCTCGAGAATATGCGCGACCCCGGTTGAGTCCTCGGGCGGCGTCTTGAAGGTAATTCCAAACACCTTGTTCTCGTCGTCGTTGACGAGGCTCAGCACCTCCGCTCCCGTCTTGCGATGCCGATACAGCAAAGCCCGGCTGTTCACCTCCGCGATCTGTTCGTCGCGGATGAGTTCGAAAGCAGGATGAGACATGAAGCTTACTCGGGTGGGTTCTTGTTGTTGTCCAACAAGGTAGGGATGAAAGCAGGCAGAAGCTAGGGGGCGTCTCGCGAGCTTGTGCGGACGACAGGGCATGTTGAGATTTTCGTCTCGGCATGGCGGAAGATCGACCTGCCTAAATAGCGCCCCGTATCTCCGGCTTCACCAACTTCTCATACCATTCCCCGAGCTGACCCATCAGCGCCGGGAACAGGCTCTTCTGTTCGCTGGCCGCGACATTGTCGGCGATCTGTTCCGGCTTGCTGACGCCCGCAATCACCGTCGACACCTGTGGGTGATCGAGGATCCAGCGCAGTGCAAACTGGCTCATCGGCAGCGCTTCCGGCGCCAGACCACGCAGTTCCGCCACCAGTTCCACGCCCCTTTCGAACGGGAGGCCTGAGAAGGTCTCGCCGACAGAGAAGGCCTGCCCCTCGGCGTTATAGCTGCGGTGATCGCTTGGATCGAAGCGCGTCGCCTTGTCATACTTGCCGCTCAGCAAGCCACTGGCCAGCGGCAGCCGCACGATGATCCCGACATCCTTCTCTGCCGCCTTGGGCAGCAGGTCTTTCGCCGCATCCTGGCGAAACAGGTTGAAGATGATCTGCAGGCTCGCGCAGCCCGGCTGTTCGAGGCAGAGCATTCCCTCCTCGATCGTCTCGACGCTGGCGCCCCAGTAACGCACCAGCCCCTCGGCCTTGAGCTCGTCCATCCAGGAAAAGATCGCGCCCTCGCGCAACACATCCGTCGGCACGCAATGCAGCTGCGCCAGGTCGAGGCTCGCAACGCCCAGCCGCTCTGCTGAAGCCACAAGGCTCGCGCGCACGCCATCCTTGGAATAATTGGCTGGAAACAACCCGCCACCGCGCCCCAGCTTGGTAGCCACATGCAAGCCCGGCGCCTTCGCATGGGCGCCGATCCGGCTTTCGCTCAGGCCCGCGCCATAGACATCGGCCGTGTCCCAGAAACTGATGCCCGCCGCATTGGCCGCATCGAGGATCTCGCTCGCCGTCTCGTCGCCCACCGGGCCGAAATCCCCGCCCAGCTGCCAGCAGCCCAGCCCGATCTCGCTGACCTCGTAACCCGTCTTGCCCAGTCGCCGCGTCTTCATCATTCTTTGTCCTAAAACCTCAAGCACAAACAATGGGCAGGACCGTCTCCCGATCCATCCCCCGTAAATTTCTCGTCCCAGTTGACGCCGGTCTGTGTCGAGATTCAGCTCAGGCCGAGTCGAAAATGGTGGTTTTCGAGAACCGGAGCGGAGCGTACGTTTGGGTACGTGAGCACCGGAAGCGCAGAAAACTGCCGTTTGCAGACCGGCATCAGCTGAATGGCGATACAGACTACTCGAAATAATCCGGATGGTCGGCAATGGTCTGCGTCAACAGCACTTCCGCCCGTGCCAGATGCGCCCGCATCGCCGCCTCAGCTGCCGCCACGTCGCCCTTGCTCACAGCAGCAACGATCTGCTTGTGCTCGCCGATCGCCACCTGCGACGAGGAAACGCCCAGCGTCAGGTAGCGAACGCGGTCGAGCTGCATCTTGTGATCATCGATCAGCTGCCAGGCGTATTCGACGCCAGCCAAACGCGCCAAGGTGCGATGAAACAGCTCGTCCAGCGTATGGAAGCGCCGGCTGTCATTGGCATTGGACGCCTTTTCCTGGTCCGCGATCAGCTCGCCCAGCACCGCGCCCGCTTCGCCTGGACTACCCGCCAGTCGACGCACGATTTCAACTTCGATGCTTTCGCGGATGAAACGGCTCTGCCGCACGCCTTCCGGCGAGATTTTCTTGACCACTGTGGCGCGCTTGGGCCGGATCAGAAGCAACCCCTGCTGCGCCAGCCGGATAAAGGCCTCGCGCACCGGTTGTCGCGACACGCCATAACGACCGGCAATATCGCTTTCCGAAATCACGTCACCGGGCTTGAGCGCCATGGTCACGATTTCGTCGCGCAGCGCGCCCACCACGCGCAGCGCCATGGTTTCCTCTGGAATGTCGAGCACGCTGGCCGCCACCTTCACTGATTCTGCCTTAGCGACCATGCCCCCTCCTTTTGCCGCTGCGTCAGCTGTTTAGCCCGCATCCACAGAATTCGGCCTTTTGTGCCCGCGACGAAAGTAACACTACATTCTTCCAATCTTGTATGGTAGATGCAAATTCCACCCTTGGGGTGATCGATATTTCAGGATTTGGAGACAGACGAATGGCCAAGAGCTACGCCATGGTGGGCACGGGTGGCCGCGCCCGCATGTTTTACGAGGCGATCCTGGGCCCGCATCGCGAGCATTCGCGTCTCGTCGCGCTCTGCGACACCAACCAGACCCGCATGGACTACACCAACAAGGTCATCACCGATGAACTGGGCGGCGCGGCTGTCCCGACCTACAAGGCCGCAGACTTTGCCAAGATGATCGCCGAGCAGAAGCCCGACACGGTCATCGTCACCTCGGTCGATCGCACCCACCACCAATATATCATCGCCGCGCTTGAAGCCGGCTGCGACGTCATCACCGAAAAGCCGATGACCACCGACCCGGAAAAGTGCCAGGCCATTCTCGATGCCGTCGAGCGCACCGGCCGCGATGTCCGCGTCACCTTCAACTATCGCTACGCCCCGCACAATTCGGCCCTGCGCGAACTGATCGCCGAAGGCGCCATCGGCACCGTCACCTCCGTGCATTTCGAATGGCTGCTCGATACCCGCCACGGCGCCGACTATTTCCGCCGCTGGCATCGCGACAAGCGCAATTCGGGTGGCCTGATGGTCCACAAGTCCACCCACCATTTCGACCTGGTCAATTTCTGGCTCGGCACCCAGCCCGACACGGTCTTCGCCATGGGCGACCTCAAATTCTATGGCCGTGCCAATGCCGAGGAACGCGGTCTCTTCACGCCCTACACCCGCACCACTGGCGTCGAGGCGGCAAAGGACGACAAATTCGCCATCGACCTCACCAGCAACCCGATCCAGAAAGGTCTCTACTGGGATGCCGAAAAGGAAGACGGCTACCAGCGTGACCAGAATGTCTTCGGCGACGGCATTTCCATCGAGGACACGATGAATGTCATGGTCCGCTACCGCAACAAGGCGGTGATGACCTATTCGCTCTACGCCTATGCGCCCTGGGAAGGCTTCAACGTCGCCATCAACGGCACCGGCGGCCGCCTTGAGCTCACCGTGCACGAAAATTCCTACATCAACGCCGGTTCGACCTCCGACACTGAAGGCTCGGCCAAGGGCGTCAAGCTCTACCACTTCCCCCTGCATGGCGAACCGCGCGTCGTCCCCATCCAGCAGGGCGAAGGTGGCCACGGCGGCGGCGACAAGATCATGCTCGAGGAAATCTTCGGCAACGCCACGCCACGCCCCGGCTATGGCGCCAACCACCGCGACGGCGCCCTCTCCATCCTGACCGGCATCGCCGCCAACAAGAGCTTCCAGACCGGTCTCCCGGTCGACGTGAAGGGACTGGTGAAGCTCTGAGGGGATTTTTCCGAGGTGTAGCCCCACCTACCTGCCCCTGAAAAGGGGGAGGGACAGATTCAGTTTGACCCACAATCCTGCCCCGACCACCGCACGGTCCCTCCCCCCTATCAGGGGGAGGATAGGTGGGGGTACCCCACAAAAAAGCCGCCCCAAGGGAGCGGCCTTTTCTTAGCAAATTCAGCGAAACCTACTGGCTGAACGGCACACTCGCCGTCAGCACTTCACCCGAATTGTTGAATTCGACCTCGAAATCCACCGTGATGCTGTCATTGCCAACGAGCAGGATTTTCGAGCCGATGCGAACGTCGCTGCCCGTGCGGTCCTTCTGGCGTTCGCGCAGGTCGAAGCTGATCTGGCCACCATTCTGACGACCGATGGCAAGGCCCGTATAGCCGGCATTGGAGCTCATCGCCGCTTCATACTGCCGCGCCTGCTCGTTATAGGCGATCGTGCCGCTGATCGAGAGCGTCGCGCTCACCAGCGTGCAGCGGCCGGAGTAATTGATCTTGCCCTGGTTGCCCTTGGCCACCGTCAGGCGGCACCGGAAGGGCTCGGGTTTGTCGCCACCCACCAGCGCGCCTTCACCGCGCCAGCTGCCCACATAGGAGCCTAGCAAAGCCAGCTCTTCTTCTGCGGCCTGTGTGGCGACCGGAGTGATGGCGATCATCGGCACGGCCAGGACCAGCGCAAGGAACCCGGCGAAAAAATTGGATCGTATGCTCAAAAGACAATTCCCCGTTCACGCGGTGCATCAGTTTCGTATGTCTGCCAGCAAGCCGTTTTCGAAGCCAGCCAAAATCTGTCACATCTTTTTTAGTTGTTACGGATTAGCTTACGCTGGTTGGCGTGGAGTGAACCGATCGGTTCGCTCCGGCATTGCCTTATGAACGCATTTGGATGGAAAGGGTTCTGGTGAACACCTCTGACGCTCCGATCATCGACGCCCGGGATGTAACCTACACTCTCGAAATCGCCGGCAAACCGCTCAACATCCTGAAGGGCGTGTCGCTCAAGGTCGCGCCCGCCGAGGTCGTCGCCATCGTCGGCCCCTCGGGCAGCGGCAAGACCTCCTTGCTCATGCTTCTCGCCGGCCTCGAACGCGCTTCCACCGGCTCTGTCATGGTCAATGGCTCGACCCTCGAAAAGCTGAGCGAGGACGATCTGGCGCGTTTCCGCCGCCACACCATGGGCATTGTCTTCCAGAGCTTTCACCTCATTCCCTCGCTGACCGCCCATGACAATGTCGGTCTCGCGCTCGAAATCGCCGAGCCAAACCTTTCCATGTCACAAGTGCGCGAGCGCGCCGCCGAAGCCCTCAAGGCCGTGGGCCTCGAGAACCGTCTCGACCACCGCCCATCCGCACTTTCCGGTGGCGAACAGCAGCGCGTCGGCCTCGCCCGCGCCATGGTCGCCAATCCGCCGCTTCTGCTCGCCGACGAACCCACCGGCAATCTCGACCAGACCACCGGCGCCGTCGTTGTCGACCTGATGTTCGACCTCGCCCGCAAGCAGAACACTGCCGTCGTGCTGATCACCCATGATCCCCATCTGGCCGAACGCGCCGACCGCACCTTCACCATGACTGCCGGCGAACTCGTCGAAACCACGGCCGCCCGCTGATGAATAATTTCCTGGCTTCGGTTCGTATCGGCCTCCTCGACATGCGCGGCGACCTGCGCCGCTTTATGCTGCTCGTCGTCTGCCTTGCCGTCGGCACCGCGCTGATCGCCGGTGTCAATTCGGTTGGCGCCAGCATTTCCCGTGCCATCGAAACCGGCGCCGCCGAACTGATGGGCGGCGATATCGAGCTCTCCCGCGCCGACCGCGTCGCCACCGCCGAAGAGCTTGAGGAAATGGCCACCTTCGGCACCGTCACCGACACCGTCGATACCAATGTGCGCGCCCAGTCCGATGCCGCCGACGCCTTTGTCGATCTCGCCGCCGTTGGCGACAACTATCCCCTGCTCGGCGCCGTCGTCAGCCCGCAACTGACCGGCGACACGACCCTCGCCACGCTTCTCGAAGTCCGCGACGACATCCCCGGCGCCCTCGTCGATCCGCTGCTGCTCGACCAGCTCCAGATCGCGGTCGGCGACCGCTTCTTCCTTGGCGGCACCGAATTCGAGGCCCGCGGCACGCTGACTCGCCTGCCCGATAGCGCCGTACGCGGCTTCCGCCTCGGCCTCACCGCGCTGATTTCCGCCGAAGGCTTTGCCGGCATCGGCGACCGCTCTTCGCCTCTCCCCGGCCTCGGCACCTGGTCGCGCTACAAAATCCTCCTCTCCGACATGGATGCCAATGCGGGACGCCTCGCCGCCGACGACGCCTTCGGCAATACCGGCTGGACCATCCGTTCCGCCCGCGATGGCCTCGGCGACATGGTGCGCTACTACGACCTTTTCATGCGCTTCCTCGTCATCGTCGGCCTCGGCTCGCTGCTGATCGGCGGCGTCTCGGTCTGGACCGGCATGCAGGCCTATATCGCTGAGCGCGCCAGCGTCATCGCCATCCTCCGCTCCATGGGCGCCGGTCGCACCCGCGTCTTCCTCCACTTCTTCTCCCAGGTCGCAGCCCTCGCCGCCGTCGGCGTCGCCATTGGCCTCCTCATCGGTGGCGGCGGCGCTTTCCTGCTCATGCCCACCGTCGGCCGCGCCGTCGGCATTGCCCTCGCGCCCGCCGTCCACCTCCAGCCTCTGCTGGTTGCCGCCGGCGCCGGCCTCGTCACGGCGTTTGCCTTTGCCTATCTGCCGCTGCAACAGGCCCAGACCATCCGCCCCGTCCTGCTGTTCCGCGCCAAGGGTCTGGCAACGCCACCCGCCGATTGGCGCGCGCTCCTGCTCAGCGCCCAGGTCCTGCCACTTATCGCCGCCGCCATCGCCTTCGTCATCCTCGCCTGGCTGATGACCGGTGACTGGCAGCTTGTCGCAGCCTTCGGCCTCGCCAGCCTCGCGGCCGCGGTGATCTTCCAGCTCTTCATCCGCCTCATCCAGCTCGCGCTGCGCCATATGCCCGAGCCGCGCCTTCTGGTGCTGCGCCATGCCCTGCGCGCCATTTCCGGCTCCGGCCAAAATGCCGCCTCGGTCGTCGTTTCGGCCGGCATGGCGCTGGCCATGCTGATTGTCGTGCTGGTCCTGCAGGCCAATATGCGCCAGGAATTTCTCGGCGCCTCGGCCTATGACGCCCCGACCCTCGTCGCCTCCGACCTCTTCGAGGACGAGATCGAAACCCTTGAAACCATGGCCGCGCCCGGCGGCAACATCGCCCGCTTCGTCTCGACGCCCATGCTGCGTGGCGAATTGACCGAAATCGCTGGCACCCCGGCCGCTGACGTCCGCACCCGTGGCCCCGAAGCCACCTTCCTCCTCTCGGGCGAAGTCCCGCTCACCTATCGCGAAGAACTGCCGGCCTCGTCCCGCGTTACCTCCGGCGACTGGTGGCCCGAGGACTATTCCGGCCCCGGCCTCGTCTCGCTGCACCAGAGCCTGCGCTCCGGCCTCGGCGTCGACCTGGGTGACACGTTGACCTTTACCATCTTCGGCGATCCGGTCACCGTCACCGTCGCCAGCTTCCGCGATTATTCCTGGCAGGGCGGCATCGACTTCCTCGCCACCTTCTCGCCCGGCGTCATCGAGGATTACCCCACCACGCTCTTTGCCGCCGTCACCGCCGTGCCCGGCCGCGAAAGCGATGTGGAAGTCCAGCTCGCCAACGACCTCCCCGACATCCGCTTCATCTCGGTCGGCGATACCCTGAAGCAAATCACCGATGCCCTGGCGCAGCTCTCCTTTGCCTCAGCGCTGGTTGGCGGCCTCGCCGTGGGCAATGGCCTGCTCGTGCTGATCGGCTCGCTCTCCACCGGCCGTCGCCAGCGCGAAGCCGATACGGTCATCACCAAGGTCCTCGGCGGCACGCGCCGTGTGATCCTTGGCACGGCCTTCCTGCAATATTTCATCCTGGCGACCCTGGCCGCCATTCCCGCCGCCCTGCTGGGCATCGGCCTCGGCTACATCGTCAGCTCGGTCATGCTCAATGTCGACTTCGTGCTCAATGGCAACGTCCTTGCGGTCGTGCTGTTGGCCGCCCTGATCATCACCGCCCTGCTCGGCGCCATGACCATCCTCCGCGCCGCCTCTGCTCGCCCGGCACGACTGCTCCGCGACCTCTAGCAAACACAAGGGGCGCCAATCCCGCGATTGACGCCCTTTCGTGTCCTGCAGTCACGGTTCAGTCCGTGAAGCTGAACTCGGCCAGTTCGCAGACATTGTTGTCGGTCGACGTCACCTGGTCGCCGTCTTCGAACACCGCGAGGAAATCGTATTTGCAGTAGCCCGTGCCATCATCGATATTGATCATCACGCTGCTGCCTGCCGGCAGGATTTCGCTGCCCAGGATATCCTCCTGCCACGACGACGTGCCGGTGTTGGATGCATAGAATTCATAGATGTCGTAAGACGACGTATTGTTGATGCGCACGTGACGGTCCTGCGCCGCAGCGCTGGTCACGCCAACTGCAAGAATGGCAAGCATGAGTGCTGCCGATAGTGTCTTCATGATATCCCCCAGGCCTTTGCTCGACCTGAGGCCAGCAAGTAAGTCTCCGCGCCAAATATTGGCAATATGGATTCTGCCATCTCCGACCAACTATCTATTGCTCCACCGCCCCAGCCGCCGCTCCCAGAGCCCCGCGATCAACTCTGTGACTTCCCACCGCGCATCTTCCCCGAATCGGGCTCGCGGGTGTTAAAAGTCCCTTTGCCATGTGCTGGCACGCGTTGACTCCCGATTGCCGGGACGTTTCCCGCCAATCGGAGACCTGATGAAGGTAGCAATCGACATGGGCGCCACTTCGGGCGCCACGCCCGCGACGCTCGATCTCGAGGAACTGCTCGCGACCCGTCTGCTCGTCCAGGGCAATTCGGGCTCCGGCAAGTCGCACCTTTTGCGTCGCCTGCTCGAACAGTCCGCCCCCTGGGTGCAGCAATGCATCATCGATCCCGAGGGTGACTTCACCACGCTGGCCGACAAGTTCGGCCACACCGTCGTCGATGCCACCCGCACCGAAGCCGAACTCACCCGCATCGCAGCCCGCGTCCGCCAGCACCGCGTCTCCGTCGTCCTCAACCTCGAAGGCCTCGACGTCGATCAGCAGATGCGCGCCGCGGCCGCCTTCCTTGGCGGCATGTTCGATGCCGATCGCGACTTCTGGTATCCCGTCCTCGTCGTCGTCGATGAAGCCCAGCTCTTTGCCCCCGCCGCTGCCGGCGAAGTGGCCGACGATGCGCGCAAACTCTCGCTCGCCGCGATGACCAACCTGATGTGCCGCGGCCGCAAGCGCGGCCTCGCCGGTGTCATCGCCACCCAGCGCCTTGCCAAGCTGGCGAAAAACGTCGCGGCCGAAGCCAGCAACTTCCTGATGGGCCGAACCTTCCTCGATATCGACATGGCCCGCGCCGCCGATCTCCTCGGCATGGACCGCCGCCAGGCCGAACAGTTCCGCGATCTGGCCCGCGGCCATTTCGTCGCCCTCGGCCCCGCCATTTCGCGCCGTCCCCTGCCGGTCACCATCGGCGCCGTCGAAACCTCGGCCCGCTCCACCAGTCCCAAGCTGACCCCCTTCGAGGCGCCGGTCGATGCCGCCGACCTGATCTTCACCGCCGATCCGGACGAACTCGTGCGTCCCGTCGTGCGCCGCCCCGCACCGCCACCGCCGCCCTCGACCAATGAGCTGCTGGCCCAGCTGACCCGCGCCCGCCCGCAGGCTGAGGAAGCCCCGCAGACGCTTTTCCCCGAGATCGACGAAGCCGAACGCGACCGCCAGATCGACGACATCATGGCCGAACTGCTCGGCGATCCCGACGCCGGCTTCCGCACCACCGCCGTGCTCTATCAGGATTTCCTCGTCCGCTGCCGCATCCGCCGCGTCCCCGGCGAACCACCGGCCCTGCCCGCCTTCAAGCGCAAGCTCGCCGTCGCCCGCGTCGCCCCAGAGCCCGAAATGGCCCAGTCCGATGGCTGGCAGCAGGCGCTTTCGCTGTCTGAAACCCTGACCGACGACGTCCAGGGCGTCTTCCTGGTCCTCGCGCAAGCTGCGCTGACCTCTGCGCCCTGCCCCTCCGACGCCACCCTTGCCCGCCTCTACGGCACCCACTCCTCGAGCCGCGCCCGGCGCCTCCTCACCTGGTTCGAAGAACGCGGCCTCCTCGTGGTCCGCCTCGACTTCCGCCAGAACCGCGTCGTCGCCTTCCCCGACTTGAATGCCGAAACCGCCCCCGGCGACCCGAATGGGCCAGATGCTTTGGTGGATGTAAGAGGCGCCGCGGAATAGCGCCAAAGAGTGGAGCGGTCCCTCCCCCTATCAGGGGGAGGTTAGGAGGGGGTACCCTCTTCGTAAAAACAAAACACCCCCGGACCAAGCCGAGGGTGCTGAATTTGTAGCGCTGCGTCAGACCTCAATCGTCCTCCACAAACACCTCTTTCCGCTTCTTCCTTATGCTCGGCAGCACCGCAATCACCACCGCCAGCACGGCCAGCCCCAGCAGCGTCGCCGAAATTGGCCGCGTGATGAACACCGTCGGGTCACCCCTCGAAATGATCATCGCCCGCCGCAAATGCTCTTCCAGCAGCGGCCCCAGCACAAAGCCCAGCAGCAGCGGCGCCGGCTCGCAGCCAAAGCGCATCAGCACATAGCCAACCACGCCGAAGAAGCCGATCGCATAGACGTCATAGATATTCTGGTTGATCGAGTAACAGCCGATACAGGCAAACAGCACGATCGCCGGAAACAGCGCCCGATAGGGGATGGACAACATCTTCACCCACAGCCCGATCAGCGGCAGGTTGAGCAGCACCAGCAACACATTGCCGATCCACATCGAGGCGATGATTCCCCAGAACAGCGCCGGCTGGTCATTGATGACGTTCGGCCCGGGCGTGATGCCCTGGAGAATGAACGCCCCCACCATCAGCGCCATCACCGGATGGGCCGGGATACCAAGCGTCATCAGCGGAATGAACGAGGTCTGTGCCGCCGCATTGTTCGCCGATTCCGGCCCCGCCACACCCTCGATCGCCCCATGCCCGAACTCTTCGGGCGTCTTGCTCAGCCGCTTCTCGGCTGAATAGGAGGCAAAGCTGGCGAGGATATGCCCGCCACCCGGCAGGATGCCGAGCACCGAACCCAGTGCCGTCCCGCGCACTACCGGCGCCGCGATGCGCTTGAAGTCGTCCTTGGTCAGCCACAGGTTCTTGACGGCCTTGACCATGATGTCGCGGCCCTTCTCGTTCTCCAGATTGCGCAGGATTTCGGCCACGCCGAAAATACCCACCGCCACCGAGACGAAGTTCAGCCCCGAATAAAGCTCGCGAATGCCGAAGGTGAAGCGCGGCTGGCCGGTATAGATATCCTGCCCCACCATGCCCAGCAGCAGCCCCAGCACGATCATCGCCAGCGCCTTCAGAATCGACCCATGCGCCAGCGCAATCGAGACCAGGAGGCCCAGAACGATCAGCGCGAAATATTCCGGCGCCCCGAAGTTGAGCGCCGCTCGCGCCAGCGGCGGCGCAAAGAATGCCAGCAGCAGCGTGCCCACCGTGCCCGCAAAGAACGAGCCCAGGGCTGCCGTCGCCAGTGCCGGACCGGCACGGCCTTTCTTGGCCATCTGATAGCCGTCGATGGCCGTCACCGCCGACGAACTTTCGCCCGGCAGGTTGATCAGGATCGCCGTCGTCGACCCGCCATATTGCGCGCCGTAATAGATGCCGGCCAGCATGATCAGCGCCGTGGCCGGGCTGAGCGAAAAGGTGATCGGCAACAGCATGGCAATGGTCGCCGTCGGCCCGATCCCGGGCAGCACGCCAACCAGCGTGCCCAGCAGCACACCGATGAAACAGTAGAGAATATTGACCGGGTCCAGCGCGACAGAAAAGCCCAGGCCCAGCGAAGCAATGATATCCATCTGTTACGCTCCCAGCGGGCCAAGCCACAGGCCGAACAACGGCACGCTCATGCCCAGGCCAATGACAAAGATCAGGGTGCACATCACGGTCAGCGTGATGGCGAGGAGGATAGAGAACACCGGCGAATTGAGCCGGCTCGACATGGCGGCCGCAAAGCTCGAGATCAGCACCACCGGCACAAAGCCCAGGCCCCTGATCGTCGCCCCGAAGAAAATCACCACGCCGATGATCAGCAAAATGCCGCGCCAGCTCGGCGCCAGCGGCTTTTCGGCATCGACCTTGTTCCAGCCGGCCGCCGCCACCGCAATGCCCAGTGCCGCCAGCACCGACCCCAGAAACAGCGGCATGAAGCCAGGCCCCATGCGGAACGCCGTCCCCACTTCGTAATTCAGCGATTCAATCGCGAAATAGGCCCCGGCCAGCACAAAGATGCCGCCCGACACGAGGTCCTTGGTCGCAAAATTCGAGACTGCCACAGCCGCCTCCTCCCCATTCTTCCTGAAGCCCGAGGGCTGGTGAAGACCGGCTCGAAACTCGCTCCGCCGAGTCAGGTGGCGTGGTTCTCCGAGAACCGGAGCGCAGCGTACGTTTGGGTACGTGAGCACCGGAAGCGCAGGAAACCGCGTCAGATGACCGGCGGAGTAGAGTTTCCAGTCGGTCTTAGTCCGCGTAGACCCCAGCTTCCTCGATGACACCCTTCCACAGCGCGATCTGGCTGGTCAGCGTCTCGGTCAGCGCAGCGGGCGTGGCTTCTTCGGCCGTCACCGGCGTGGTGCCCAGTTCGGCAAAGCGGCTGATCACCGTTTCATTGGCCAGGGCCGCCTGCAGCGCGGTTTCGAGCTTGGCGATAACAGCCGCATCGGTCCCGGCCGGCGCATACAGCCCATGCCACACGCCGATTTCGAGCTCCAGCCCGCCCTCGGCCGTGGTCGGAACATCCGGCAGCGCGTCAAGGCGCGCGGCCGTGGTCACGCCATAGGCCTTCACTTCGCCCGCCTGGATCTGCGAAGTCGTATTGGTGGTCTGGTCGCAGATCATGTCGATCTGTCCACCGATGATATCGGTCATGGCCGGACCGGCGCCCTGATAGGGCACGGTGGTCATCTGCGTATCGAGGCTGTCCATCAAGAGCATGCCGCAGAGCTGGCTCGCCGAACCGATGCCGGCATGGGCATAGGTGACATTCTCGCCATTGGCCTTGATGAAGTCCATCAGCTCGGCCAGCGTCGTCGGCTCGAAATCCTTGCGCGCCACCAGCGTCATCGGCACCGAGGTGATCAGCCCGATCGGCGCAAAATCCGTGGTTGGGTCATAGGGCAGGCTGCGATAAAGCGTCGGCGCGGTCGACATGCCGATGTGATGCAGCAACAGCGTATAGCCATCGTTCGGCGCCGTCGCGACCTGGCCGGCACCCAGCGTACCACCCGCGCCGCCCACATTCTGGATCACCACCTGCTGGCCCAGATCCTGGCTCATCACCTCGGCCACGAGGCGCGCCACCGTATCGGTCGGGCCACCCGCCGAGAAGGGCACCACAACCGTGATCGGCTTGGTCGGATAGTCCTGCGCAAAGGCCGAACCGGCAAAGCCGAGCCCCGCAAACAGCGCACCCGTCGCGAGTGTAAGAACTGTCTTCTTCATTATTGTCCTCCCGGATTGTATCGGGCGTCGGCTCCCCGCCACGCCCATGGCCTCCTCATTGCAAAGCCCATGCCAACTCAAAAACGCAAGGCAGATATGCAAATCCCGGATGCCGTGTTAGCACAACAGGCAAGAACTTGCCGATGAGGACAGCAGGTTCCGGCAAAATCTTGCCAAAGGGAGGATTATTGGCCAGCCGCTTCGCCTTCCGCGACATGCTACACCGTCGCCAGCTGACACTGGCGGGGCTGGCGCTTGCGCTGATCCTCGCCACGGGCTGGGCCGCCTTCGAACTCGCCCTTTCGGGCGCCATTGCCGCCGCCGGCCAGCAATCCGACCGCCGTCTTGCCCTCTTCGATCGCACCCTCGTCGCCATGATCGAGCGCTTCCACTATCTCCCCTCCTCTATTTCCCTCGCCGCCGAAACCCGCGCCATCCTCGCCGATCCCGCCAATCCCGACCTGCGCGAGGCGGCCAATGGCTTCCTCTCCCGCGTCAATGACACCTCCGGTGCCAGCGAACTCTTCATCATGGCTGTGGACGGCAATGTCGTCGCCGCCTCCAACTGGTGGGCCTATGACAGTTTCGTCGGCGAAGACCTCGGCTTCCGACCCTATTTCATCGAGGCCATGGCCGATGGCGATGCCAAATTCTATGCCCTGGGCACCGTCACCGGTGTCGCCGGCTATTTCCTCGCTCGCCGCATCGATGGCCCCGATGGCCCGCTTGGCGTCGCCGTAACCAAGATCAACCTCGGCGAGATCGAAGCCAATTGGTGGCGCTCGGGCGAACTTCTCACCATCGTCGATCTAAACAATGTCGCCATTCTCTCCACCCGCCCCGACTGGCGCTATCGCCCCCTCGCGCTGGTCGCCCCCGGCGAAATCTCCCGCATCGATGGCCAGCGCCTCTATGGCCCGAGCGGTCTCGAAAACAAGCCCATCGCCGCCGACATCTGGCCCTCGCGCGGCGCCACCATGGCCTATATTGCCGGTTCCGACAGCGAAACCTCCGGCGTCTTCCTGATGGATGAAATGCGCCTCCCCACCCATCAGTGGCGCATCGTTTCCTTCACCCCCACCACGCCCCTGTTCCGTGATGCCTGGATCGCCGCCGCGGCCGCCGCCCTCGCCGCCGCCGCGCTCCTCCTCATCGTCGTCCTGCTCTTCCAGCGTCAGCGCAGCATCGCCCAGCGCCTCGCCGATCGCGAAAGCCTCGAGCTCCGCGTGGCGGAACGCACCGAAGACCTCCACATCACCAACCAGGCCCTGCGCGAGGAAATCGCCGAACGCATCCGCGCCGAAAAAGCCGAGCGCGATGCCCAGCATGGCCTGGTCCAGGCCGCCAAAATGGCCAGCCTCGGCCAGGCTCTCGCCGGCGTTGCCCACGAAGTCAGCCAGCCCGTCGCGGCCCTCACCACCCATCTCGCCAGCGCCAAGCTGATTGCCGCGCGCGACCAGGACAGCGACATCGCCCCCATCCTCTCCACCATGGACAAGGTCGTCGATCGTCTCTCGGCCCTCACCGGGCATCTCAAAACCTTCGCTCGCAAGGAAACCCGCGTGGAAATGCAGGCCGATCTCGCCATGGTCATCACCAATGCGCTCGACCTCGTCGATCACAAGCTGAAAGCTTTTGGGATCGACGTCGAATACACCCGCCACCGCAGCCTGCTGCTCGTGACCGGCAATCCCGTCCACCTCGAACAGGTGCTGATCAACCTCATCGCCAATGCCGCCGACGCCATGGAGCTGAGCGCCGTCCGCGTCCTGTCCATCGCCACCAGCAAACGCGAAAAGTCTGTCGAGATCGCGGTCACCGACACCGGCTCGGGAATCGCCGCCACCGAACTCGCCAATCTCTTCGACCCCTTCTATTCCACCAAGCAGGCCGGCAAGGGCCTCGGCCTCGGCCTTTCCATTTCTTACGGCCTAGTCCGCGACATCGGCGGCGCCATCACCGTCCAGAGCGCCCCCGGCAAGGGCTCCACCTTCACCATCCGCCTGCCCCTGGCCGCCGAGTCCGCCTTGACCAAAGAGACCACCCCATGACCAATCCCGCCGTTCTCATCGTCGACGACGAGGAAATGCTGCGCACCGCGCTCGAACAATGGCTGCGCCTTTCCGGCTTTGCGACCCATGTCGCGACCGATGCCAGCGAAGCCCTCGCCATGCTCGATGACACAAGGCCCGATGTCATCATCACCGACGTCCGCATGCCCGGCCTCTCCGGTCTCGATCTGTTGCGCTCTGTGCGCGAACGCGCCCTCACCGCCGAAGTCATCCTCATCACCGGCCATGGCGACGTGCCCATGGCCGTCGAAGCCATGCGCGGCGGCGCATTCGATTTCCTCCAGAAGCCCTACGTGCCCGACCAGCTGGTAAAAACCCTGCGCCGCGCCGCCGAACAGGCCGGCCTCAAGCGCGAAGTGGCCACCCTGCGCCGCAAGCTCGACGGCGGCGAAATGGAACTCTCCACCCGCCTCGTCGGCTCCTCCCGCGTCATGGAAGACCTTCGCCACGCCGTGCGGGAACTGGCCCATATCCCCACCGATGTCATAATCCTGGGCGAAACCGGCACCGGCAAGGAAGTCGTAGCTCGCTGCCTCCACGATTTCTCGCCTCGCGCGCAGGCACCCTTCGTCGCCGTCAATTGCGCCGCCATTCCCGCCGAACTGATCGAAAGCGAACTCTTTGGCCACGAGGCCGGCGCCTTCACCTCCGCCCGCGACAAGCGCATCGGCAAGTTCGAATTCGCCAATGGCGGCACGTTGCTGCTCGACGAGGTGGAATCCATGCCCCTCCTCGCCCAGGCCAAGGTGCTGCGCGTCATCCAGGAGCGCATGGTCGAGCGCGTCGGCTCCAACCGCCAGATCCCGCTCGATGTCCGCATCATCGCCGCCTCCAAGCTTGATCTCGGGGCCGAAAGCGACGCCGGCCGCTTCCGCACTGACCTCTATTACCGCCTCAACATGGCAACCATCGACCTCGCCCCGCTGCGCGACCGCGGCGACGACGCGGTTCTCCTCTTCCACCACTTCCTTGGCCAGGCCGCCCAGCGCTTCAACAAGCCCGTGCCCCCGCTGCACCCCGCCGACATCAATGCCATCCTGGTCCACTCCTGGCCCGGCAATGTCCGCGAGCTCAAGGCCGCCGCCGACCGCTTCGCCCTCGGCCTCGACGCCACCGGCCGCTCCCTCGACACCATCCTCGGTAGCAAAGCCCCGCCCACCCCCGCTGGCGCCAGCCTCGCCGACCGCCTAGCCGCCTACGAACGCCACGTCATCGAAGCCGAACTTGCCCGCCACAACGACTCCATCGCCGCCGTCGTCGACGCCCTCCAGGTGCCCAGACGGACATTGAGCGAGAAGATGACAAGGCTTGGGGTTCGTAGGTAAGCGACTTCCTTCCGTTGTCGTGTGAGGCTAGAAAGCGCCAAGCCCACCGGCCGGTCCCTCCCCCTTATCAGGGGGAGGCTAGGAGGGGGTACCCAACAAGGACTCCCCCATGACCATCGATCTCACCAAAGTCGAAGCCACCCTCCTGCGCGCCGCCGAGGCCGCCGCCGCCCACACGCTTCCCCTCTTCCGCACACCCTTGGGCATAGACAACAAGCTCGAAGCCGGCTTCGACCCGGTCACCGAAGCCGATCGCGGCGCCGAAACCCTGATCCGCGCCGTCATCACCGAGGCCTTCCCCGACCACGCCGTCATCGGCGAGGAATGGGGCTCTTCCGGCGACAGTGAATACTCCTGGATCATCGACCCGGTCGACGGCACCCGCGCCTTCATTTCCGGCGCCCCCGTCTGGGGCACGCTGATCGGCTTCGCCCACCAGGGCGTCGCCATCGCCGGTCTGATGAGCCAGCCCTTCATCGGCGAAACCTTCCTCGCCGTCCCCGGCCGCTCCACCTACATCCGAGACGGCCAGACCACGCCAAACCGCACCAGCGGCCAGACCGAACTCGCCCCGGCCCGCGTCTTCACCACCACCCCCGCGCTCTTCCGCACGCCTGAACTGATGAGCAAATGGAAAGCGGTCGAATCCGCCACCCGCCTGCAGCGCTTCGGCATGGATTGCTACGGCTATGCCCTGCTGGCTGCCGGTCACGCCGATCTGGTCATCGAGCCCTTCCTCAACACCTATGACATCGCAGCGCTGGTTCCCATCATCCGCGAAGCGGGCGGCGCCATCGCCTGCTGGGACGGCGCCGATCCAACCCCCGGCGGCAATGTCGTCGCCGCCGCCACCCCCGAACTGCTGGAAAAGGCTTTGAAGCTGGTCAATGCCAGCTAGGAACCGCGGTAGCGGCGTCGAGATCCCGGTCAGGCTGAGCCGAAAATGGCGATGGCTGAGAACCGGAGCGGAGCGTACGTTCTGTACGTGAGCACCGGAAGCGCAAGACATTGACGTTTGCAGGCCAGCATGGCCGGGATATCGATGTCGCTACGACTGCTGCGTAATAAACGCGTCAAACGCCGCAAAAACCTGCGCGCGGATCGCATCCGTTTCCATGAACAGCTCATGCCGCGCGCCGGGCACGACCACATGCCGCCCATTGCGCATGTGTAGCCCCAGATGCTCGATCGCCCTGGTGGACACCACCTCGTCCCGCGCCGCCGCCAGCATCAGCAGCGGAATCTTGATCCGTGTCGGAAATGTCTCCGATGTCGCCTCGGCCATCGCGCCGAAAGCCGAGGCCGCCCAGCGCACCGTCGGCGCGCCGATTTCGAGGTCGGGCCGCGCCTTGAGCACGTCCACCGCCCGCATGTAGCGCACCACGTCGCCGGTCAGCGGATTATTGGCAAAGCTCGCGTCGCTCGCCTCCCGGTCCTGCTTGCGCGCCACCGGCATTTGCCCCAGTCCGAGGAAGCTCACCGCTTCGCAGAGCCGCGCCATGTTCGCCATTTTCATCGGCTGCCGGTCCAGCTCCAGCATCGGCGCCGACAGGAAAATCCGGTCGAACATCATCCGGTCATTCACCCCGGCATAGATCGACGCCAACCCGCCCATAGAATGCCCCACCAGATAGAATGGCGGCGGGCAATCGGGCAGCAATATTTCCTGGTGAAAGCTGCGCAGGTCGGTCCAATAGTCTTCGAAGCGATCGACATAACCCAGCTTGCGATTGCCGATCAGCCGATCCGACCCGCCCTGCCCGCGCCAGTCGAATGTCGCCACCGCAAAGCCGCGCCTGCGAAAGTCCGCAATCGTCTCGAAATATTTCTCGATGAATTCCGTCCGCCCCTGCACAAGGCAGATCGTCCCCCGATGCGCCCCCTCGGACTTGGGCCAGAGCGCATAGCGCAGCCGCACATGGTCCAGCGTCTCGAAAACCCCAACCCGCCCACCCTCGGGCACGGGGTTGGACGCGATATTGACCAGTTCGGGCGCAGCAGCTTCGTTCATCTTCGGCCTCTCTGAAATGGGCGCGATTTTTGTACCGAGATTCGCGGGGCTGCCGAGTCGAAAATGGCTGGCTTTGAGAGTTCGGAGCCGCTCGAAAAGTGTCCGGTGGACACTTTTAGGCGAAGAACGCCCGGAGAGCTACGCTCGCAGGGCTATGGCGGAGCGTACGTTCTGTACGTGAGCACCGGAAGCACAAAAGCAAGCCGTTTGCAGGCCGGCAGCGCCGTGAAGGTCGGTACAAAAGGAAAAACCGGCATCTCTGCTAAGAGACACCGGTTTTCTTCACATGCGGCCCATGCGGGGGGCGGGTGATGAACCGCATTGACCGTGTTCTAGTCCGGCGAGCCTGAACTCAACCGGACTCGCACGTTCATTTTCGGTTCAGAATTGGTTTGAGCTAGCCCGAGACTGGATCGGTCCCTCCCCCTATCAGGGGGAGGATAGGTGGGGGTATCCGCGAGGACTCTTGTACCTCTTGAACCCCCAAAACCCGCACCTACATTTCAATCGTTCGCCGGACATGCCGGGAACCCCGACCTCGGAAACGCAGCGCTCGCCTAATGCTGGGAGCCCTGAACGAGACCACCGGGACATCCACGTTGCTTATCGAAAGAATGTGAACATGCAGACCATCGATTTCTCCCCCTTCTATCGTTCGACCGTCGGTTTTGACCGCGTCTTCAACCGCCTCGACACCCTCGTGGGCCAGGAAGCCAAGACCTATCCTCCCTACAATATCGAGCGCACCGGCGATGACGCCTACCGCATCTCGATCGCCGTCGCCGGCTTTGCCAATGGCGACATCGCCATCGAGACCAAGGAAAACAACCTGGTCGTCAAGGGTGCCAAGTCCGCCGATTCTGCCGACAAGGCCCGTGAATTCCTCCATCGCGGCATTGCCGAACGCGCCTTCGAGCTGCGTTTCCAGCTGGCCGACTATGTCGAGGTCCAGGGCGCCTCTCTCGAGAACGGCCTGCTGCATCTGGAACTGAAGCGCGAACTGCCCGAAAGCAAGAAGCCGCGCAGCATCCAGATCAACGGCACCACCCCGACCATCGAGGATAACTCTGTAAACTAAGCCAGAGCCTTCCCGGTAACGATGAGGGGCGCAGTCCACCGGGACTGCGCCTTTTTCTTTGTCGGATACCCCCTCCTATCCTCCCCCTGATAGGAGGAGGGATCCGGCTGGTGAATTTGGCCAGATGGTGCCCCAAACGCGATCTGTCCCTCCCCCTATCAGGGGGAGGTTAGGTGGGGGTACCCACCTTCAAGCAAACTGCCGCACCATAATTTCATCTCCGCGGAACTCCGTCCCAGTACGCCAGTTGAATCAAGACGAAACCAAAGGACTTTCCCAATGAAAACGCCCTCCATCGCCATCGAAGGCAACGGCAAATCCACCGTCATCGACATCCTCAATGCCCGTCTCGCCGACGCCATCGATCTCGCGCTGATCACCAAGCAGGCGCATTGGAACCTCAAGGGCCCCAATTTCATCGGCGTGCATGAAATGCTCGATCCGATCCGCGCCGCCATCGATACCCATGTCGATATCATCGCCGAACGCGTGGCCCAGCTCGACGGCATTGCCCTCGGCACCTCCCAGGTCGTCGCCAAGGCCACAACGCTTGACCCCTATCCCACCGATATTCGCAAGGTCCCCGACCACCTTGCCGCCCTCGCCGACCGCTTTGCCTCTCTCGCCAATCAGGTCCGCGAAGATATCGATGCCACCGACGAGGCCGGTGATGCCGACGCCGCCGATATTCTCACCGCCTTTTCCCGCGAGCTCGACAAGGACCTCTGGTTCATCAAATCCCATCTCGAATAGGAAATAGCGGGCTGTTTCCCGGCCGCGGCATGCTATAACCCCGCATGTCGCGGCTTTTTCTGTCCCAGATCGGGAGAGAACCCTACAGTCTCCTATAGGAAAATCGGCGAAGTCCTATTTTTCATGGCCAAATTGGGACGAAGACGCTTGCTCCCAGTTTGGAATTATGCAAATGTGCAGATGTTAGGGCAGCACGCCTGTCCTATCTGACGCGTCGCCCGGCTCTCCGCCGCAAGCGCGCACGCTGGTCCGGCTGTCCCATCTCGAATAGGTGGTAGCGGATAGGCGGGGTTGAGAGACAACCAAGATTTCGAGTGGCCATTTGGATGCAGCGCCACTCTCCAAAAATGGATGCATTTGGCAATGCGAGCCGTGCTGTAGTAGTACGACCCGCCCGAGGAATGCGCCCAAGAGGACAAGACTGCATCCAGCGGGCCGGCGACCGGCACTTTCAGGATGCACACGACATAGCGAACCAAGCCTGGCAACAGGCGCGATCAACAAGCGAGGACATGATCATGGCACACCAGCAGAACGGAACCATCTCTCCGGTCACAGCGACTGCCGATACTCGCAAAACCACCCTGATCGAGAATTCGCGCCGCGTCGTCATGGGTCGCCCCCAGGCCCAGGGTCTTTATGATCCGGCCAACGAGCACGATGCCTGCGGCATTGGCATGATCGCCAATATCAAGAACAAGCCCAGCCACGAAGTGGTGCAGAAGGGTCTCGAAATCCTCGAGAACCTCGAGCATCGCGGCGCCGTGGGTGCCGATCCCCTGATGGGCGACGGCGCCGGCATTCTGGTCCAGACGCCCCATGCCTTCTTCCAGAAGGTCATGAGCTTCGCCCTGCCGGAAAAGCACCACTATGCCGTGGCCATGCTCTTCTATCCCAACATCACCGAGTTGCGTGACCGCTGCGCCGATGCCGTGCGCGGCGTGCTGGCCCGCGAAGGCCTGACCCTGCTCGGCGAGCGCACTGTCCCCACCGACAATTCGCCGCTCTCCGAAGGCGTCATCGCCACCCAGCCGATCATCGAGCAGATGGTCATCGCCCGCCCCGACGGCCTCAGCCTCGACGAATTCGAGCGCAAGCTGCTGATCGTGCGCAAGGTCATTTCCAACTCGGTCTATGCCGCCATCCCCGAAAGCGATGGCGACAACGGCTTCTATGTCGTCTCCATGTCGGCCCGTACCGTGGTCTACAAGGGCATGTTCCTCGCCGACCAGCTGGGCAAGTTCTACACCGACCTGCATGACGAGAGCTTCGAGTCCGCCATCGCCCTGGTGCACCAGCGCTTCTCGACCAACACCTTCCCCTCCTGGAAGCTGGCCCATCCCTACCGCATGACCACCCACAATGGTGAAATCAACACCATCCGTGGCAACGTCAACTGGATGGCCGCCCGCCAGGCCTCGGTCTCCTCGCCCCTGTTCGGCGAAGAGATCAACAAGATCTGGCCCATCTCCTATGAGGGCCAGTCCGACACTGCCTGCTTCGACAACGCGCTCGAATTCCTCGTGCGTGGCGGCTATTCCCTGCCCCACGCCGCCATGATGCTGATCCCCGAAGCCTGGGCCGGCAATCCGCTGATGGATGAAACGCGCCGCGCCTTCTATCAGTATCATGCCGCCCTGATGGAGCCCTGGGACGGCCCCGCCGCCATGTCGCTTTCCGACGGCCGCTATGTCGTCGCAACGCTCGACCGCAATGGCCTGCGTCCCGCACGCTATCTCGTGACCAAGGAAGGCCATGTCGTGCTCGCCTCGGAGTCGGGCGTGCTCAACATTCCCGACGAGGACATTGTCGAGCGCTGGCGCCTGCAGCCGGGCCGCATGCTGCTGCTCGATCTCGAAGAAGGCCGCATCATCTCCGACGAGGAGATCAAGCGGACCCTCGCCACCAAGCACCCCTATAGCGAATGGCTCGGCCGTTCGCAGATCGTGCTCGAAGACCTGCCCGAAACCGAGCCCAAGGCCCCGGTCACCACCGAGTCGCTGCTCGATCGCATGCAGGCCTTCGGCTACACCCAGGAAGACATCAAGATCCTGATGGCCCCCATGGCCACCACCGGCCAGGAAGCCGTCGGCTCCATGGGCACCGACACGCCGATCTCGGCGCTGTCGCAGAAGTCGAAGCTCCTCTACACCTATTTCAAGCAGAACTTCGCCCAGGTCACCAACCCGCCGATCGACCCGATCCGCGAGGAATCGGTCATGTCGCTGGTCAGCTTCATCGGCCCGCGTCCCAACATTTTCGACCTCGAGGGCGTCTCCCGCGAAAAGCGTCTCGAAGTGCGTCAGCCCATTCTCACCAACGAGGATCTCGAAAAGATCCGCGCCATCGGTGACATGGAAGACAACCAGTTCAAGACCAAGACCATCGACATCACCTACCCCGCCGATTCAGGCGCGGCAGGAATGGAAGCGGCGATCTCGGCCATTTGCGAAAAGGCCGAAGCCGCCATCGCTGGCGAATACAACATCATCATCCTGAGCGACCGCCTCGTCGCTGCCGACCGCATCGCCATCCCGGCCCTGCTGGCCACCGCTGCCGTCCATCACCACCTGATCCGCAAGGGCCTGCGCACCTCCTCGGGTCTGGTGATCGAAACCGGCGAAGCCCGCGAAATGCACCATTTCGCCATGCTGGCCGGCTATGGCGCCGAGGCCATCAATCCCTACCTTGCCTTCGAGGCTCTGGCCGCGCTCCATGCCGAAGGCGAGTTCCCGCCAGAGGTCGATGCCACCGAAGTCGTCTATCGCTATATAAAGTCGGTCGGTAAGGGCCTGCTCAAGGTCATGTCCAAGATGGGCATTTCGACCTACCAGTCCTATTGCGGCGCGCAGATTTTCGACGCCGTCGGCCTGCACTCGGACTTCGTCAAGCGCTTCTTCTTTGGCACCGCCACCACCATCGAGGGTGTCGGCCTGGGCGAAGTCGCCGAGGAAACCACCCGCCGCCACCGCGACGCCTTTGGCGACGATGCCGTGCTGCGCAAGTCGCTCGATGTCGGCGGCGAATATATGTACCGCATCCGCGGCGAAAAGCATGCCTGGTCGCCCGACGTCGTCTCCGACCTCCAGCACGCCGTCCGCACCTATGACGAAAGCCCCGAAACCGCGCAGGACCGCTACAACAGCTTTGCCGCCCGCGTGAACTCGGGTGAAAACGGCTACCTCGCCATCCGCAACCTGCTCGACATCAAGCCGCTCGGCGCAGCCGTGCCGCTCGACCAGGTCGAACCGGCTGTCGATATCGTCAAGCGCTTCGTCACCGGCGCCATGTCCTTCGGCTCCATCTCGCGCGAAGCCCACACCACCCTCGCCCAGGCGATGAACCGCATTGGCGGCAAGTCCAACACCGGCGAAGGCGGCGAAGAGCCCGATCGCTACAAGCCCCTGCCCGATGGCTCGCAGAACCCGCTGCGTTCGGCCATCAAGCAGATCGCGTCCGGCCGCTTCGGCGTCACCACCGAATATCTGGTCAATGCCGACCAGCTTCAGATCAAGGTCGCCCAGGGTGCCAAGCCCGGCGAAGGCGGACAGCTCCCCGGCCACAAGGTCGACTGGGTTGTCGCCAAGACCCGTCACTCGACGCCCGGCGTGGGCCTCATTTCCCCGCCGCCGCATCACGACATCTATTCCATCGAAGATCTCGCCCAGCTGATCTACGACCTCAAGAACGTCAATGAGCAGGCCGACATCTCGGTCAAGCTGGTGTCCGAAGTCGGCGTCGGCACGGTTGCGGCCGGCGTTGCCAAGGCACGCGCCGATCACATCACCGTCTCCGGCTATGATGGCGGCACCGGCGCTTCGCCCCTGACCTCGCTCAAGCACGCCGGCGGCCCGTGGGAAATCGGCCTCGCCGAAACCCACCAGACCCTGGTGCTCAACCGCCTGCGTAGCCGCGTCGTGCTGCAGGTCGATGGCGGTCTCAAGACCGGCCGCGACGTGCTGATCGGTGCCCTGCTCGGCGCCGACGAATTCGGCTTCTCGACCGCGCCATTGATCGCGGCCGGCTGCATCATGATGCGCAAGTGCCACCTCAATACCTGCCCGGTTGGCGTCGCCACCCAGGATCCGGTGCTGCGCAAGCGCTTCAAGGGCACGCCCGAACACGTCATCAACTACTTCTTCTTCATCGCCGAAGAGCTGCGCGGCCTGATGGCCGAAATGGGTGCCCGCACCCTCCAGGAGCTCACCGGCCGTGCCGACCTGCTCGATCAGCGCAAGATGGTCGACTACTGGAAGAGCGAAGGCGTCGATTTCAGCAAGCTCATCCACAAGGCCGAGCCCATCGGCGGCGACACGCTCTACCATTCCGAATTCCAGAACCATCACCTCGAAGCCGTGCTCGACCGCAAGCTGGTCGAACTGGCAGAGCCCGCGCTTGCCCGTGGCGAAGCCGTCCAGATCGAGCTGCCCATCCGCTCGCGCGATCGTTCGGCCGGCGCCATGCTGTCCGGCGCCCTCGCCAAGAAATATGGCCATGAGGGCCTGCCCGAAGACACCATTTCCATCCGTCTCAACGGTACGGCCGGCCAGGCTTTCGGCGCCTTCCTCGCCAAGGGCATTTCCATCGACATGGTCGGCGATGCCAATGACTATGTCGGCAAGGGTCTGTCGGGTGGCCGCATCGTCGTGCGCCCCTCGGAAAAGGTCAGCTTCGATCCATCGAAGTCGATCATCGTCGGCAACACCGTGCTTTACGGCGCCATTGCCGGCGAGTGCTACTTCCACGGCATTGCCGGCGAACGCTTCGCCGTCCGCAATTCCGGCGCCATCGCCGTCGTTGAAGGCACCGGTGACCACGGCTGCGAATATATGACCGGCGGCGTCGTCGTCGTCATCGGCCAGACCGGCCGCAACTTTGCAGCTGGCATGTCGGGCGGCGTGGCCTATGTCCTCGACGAGGACGAGACCTTCCGCGATCGCTGCAACCTGGCCATGGTCGATCTCGAACCGGTCGCCGAGGAAGAAGCGCTCATGCAGAAGCTCCACCACCACGGTGGCGATCTCGAATGGCATGGCCGCGTCGACATTTCCGGCGACATGACCAAGCATGACGACGAGCGCCTGCACCAGCTCATCTCCAACCACCTCCACTACACGGGCTCGGCCCGCGCCAAGATGATCCTCGACAACTGGGTCGAGATGCGTCCGAAATTCGTCAAGGTCATGCCTGTCGAATACCGCCGCGCCATCAAGGAAATGGAAAAGAAGCGCGCCCAGGGCACCATGGGCATGGCGGCAGCGGAATGAGTTTCCAGCTCTATGGCAACCTTGGGTCCGGCAACGTCCTCAAGGTGAAATATATCGCTGATGCCACCGGCCAGACCTTTGTCCTGCACGAAATCGCTTCGCGCTCCGGCGCGACGCAGACGGCCGAATTCCTCGCGCTCAATCCCGCCGGGCAGATGCCCGTCGTGGTGCTGGAAGACGGCCGGCCGCTGGCCCAGTCCAACGCCATCCTGCGCTATCTGGCGCGGGGTAGCCGCTTCATGCCCGAGGACGCCTATGCGGCAGCCAAGGTGGACGAGTGGCTGTTCTGGGAACAGTATAGCCATGAGCCCACCGTCGCCGTGGCCCGCGCCCAGGTGACCTATGATGGCGTCGCCGTGGCCGATCTCGACCCGGCCCTCGTCGCGCGTGGCAATAAGGCACTCGACCGGATGGAACAGGCTCTCAAGGGCCAGAAATTCCTCGCCGGCGAAACCATGACCGTGGCCGATATCGCGCTGCTGGCCTATACGCGCCAGGCGCCGCAGGGCGGATTCGATCTCAATGGGCGGCCACAGCTATTGCGCTGGATTGCCGCCTGCGAACAAGAACTTGGACTACCCGCCTTCACGGCGGAATATGGGGAGCAAGCGCATGGGTAAGGTAACCGGCTTTCTCGAGATCGAACGCGAAGAGCCCCGCTACGAGCCGGCCTCCGACCGTATCCGCCATTTCGGCGAATTCACCATTCCAATGTCCGAAGGGCGCATCGTCGACCAGGCAGCGCGCTGCATGGATTGCGGCATTCCCTTCTGCCATGGCGATACCGGCTGCCCCGTTCACAACCAGATCCCGGATTGGAACGACCTCGTCTACAACGGCGACTGGGAAGAGGCTGCCCGCAACCTCCACACCACCAACAACTTCCCCGAGTTTACCGGCCGCATCTGCCCCGCGCCCTGCGAGGAAGCCTGTACCCTCAACCTTGAGGACACGCCGGTCGCCATCAAGACCGTCGAACAGGCCATCGCCGACCGTGCAATCAAGAATGGCTGGATCAAGCCGCAGATCGCTGCCGCCAAAACCGGCAAGTCCGTCGGCATCGTCGGCTCCGGCCCTGCCGGCATGGCTGCGGCCCAGCAGCTGGCCCGCGCCGGCCACGATGTCCATCTCTATGAACGCGAGCCCAAGGCCGGCGGCCTGATGCGCTACGGCATTCCCGACTTCAAGATGGAGAAGGACCATATCGACTTCCGCGTCGAGCAGATGACCGCCGAAGGCGTCACCTTCCACTATGGTGTCAATGTCGGCGTCACCACGCCGCTCTCCGACCTCCAGGGCAAGCACGACGCCGTCCTGCTCTGCGGCGGTTCGGAAAAGCCGCGCGATGTCGACAGTGAAGGCACTGAACTCAATGGCGTGCACTACGCCATGCCCTTCCTGGTACAGCAGAACCGTCGCCTCGGCGGCGAGGACGTATCCGAGCAGGTGCAACTCACCGCCGCCGGCAAGCATGTCGTCGTCGTCGGTGGTGGCGACACGGCGTCGGACTGCGTCGGCACCAGCTTCCGCCAGGGCGCCATTGCCGTCACCCAGCTCGACGTTCGCCCCATGCCGCCCGAGCTGGAAAACAAGCTGACCAACTGGCCCAACTGGGCGGTCAAGATGCGCACCTCGTCCTCCCAGGCCGAAGGCGCCATCCGCGAATTTGCCGCCGGCACGATGAAGATCATCGGCAATGCCAAGGGCCAGGTCACCGGCGTCGAATGCGCCCGCGTCGATCGCAAGCGCCAGCCCATCCCCGGCACCGAATTCATCATCAAGGCGGACCTCGTCCTCCTCGCCATCGGCTTCGCTTCGCCGGTCTATGAAGGCATGCTCGAACAGCTCGGCGGCCAGCTCGACAAGCGCGGCAATCTCTTTGCCGACACCATGAGCTACAAGACCACCGTCCCGGGCGTCTACGCCGCCGGCGACATGCGCCGCGGCCAGTCCCTCGTCGTCTGGGCCATCCGCGAAGGCCGCCAGGCCGCCCGCTCCATCGACTTCGACCTGATGGGCAAGACGGACCTGCCGAGGTAGTCCCCATACTCGATCTGTCCCTCCCCCTATCAGGGGGAGGATAGGTGGGGGTACCCGGCAAATTATCGCCTTCGCCGTATCTGCTACCCTCAACGCTAACAGTCTGCTAACGCATTCACCCGATCTGCTGTCCCGGATCGAATGTGGTGATACATGACCCAGAAGCCCTATATCGTCGATGAACTGATCTCCGCCAAAGCCATCGCCGCCCGCGTCGAGGCCCTGGCAAAAGAGATTTCCACGCACTACGCCGATACCGACAAGCTCGTCGTCGTCGGCCTCTTGCGCGGCTCTTTCATCTTCATCGCCGACCTGGTGCGTGAGCTCGACCTCCCTGTCGAAGTCGATTTCCTCGAAGCCTCCTCCTATGGCAATGCCATGGAATCCTCCAGGGAAGTGCGTATCCTCAAGGACTTGCGTGGTGAGATCGCCGGCCGCGACGTCCTCGTCGTCGAAGACATTGTCGACACCGGCTATACGCTGAAACACGTTCTCGAAATCCTCGAGACCCGCCATCCCGCGCGCATGGAAGTCTGCGCCCTGCTCAACAAGCAGAGCCGCCGCGAGACCGACGTCAACGCCAAATGGATCGGCTTCGACATTCCCGACAAATTCGTCGTTGGCTACGGCATCGACTACGGCCAGCGCAACCGCAACCTGCCCCACATCGGCGCGGTGCGATTCACCGAATAGACCCAGGTAGAAGCCCCACTTACCGGATCAACCTTCTCCCCTCGCGGGAGAAGGTGGCTCGGCGCAGCCGAGACGGATGAGGGGGCTTACTGCTGCCCCGGATTGATCCCATCGGCAGCCGGATCCACGCCGACGCCAAAATCATCCACCCGCCCCACCGGCGCCGTCATCAGCTGTTCCAGCGTGAATGGCGGCGCCACGATCGGTACGCTGCTCGCCGTGACCAGCTCGCTCGCTCGCGCCGGCACCCGGCTGATCGGGATCACCGCCCCCGCCACTTCCAGCAGCCGCACCTGCCCCAGACCCTGATAAGGCGGCCGCAACATGGCCGCACCATCCGTGCCCAGCAGCGGATCGGCCACCGCCATGGTGACGCTTCCCCCGCGATAAAAGCTCGCAATGCTCTGGCTGATATAGAAGGCCAGCTTGTCCGAACCGGCTGCAGAGAAATGGATGCCGTCATCCTTGCGCATCTGCGCCGTCTGCCCGTTCACATCCGGCCCGCTCGACGAATATTTCCCGTCCTCGCCCAGAAACCGCTCATAGATATCGAGAAATTCCGCACCGCCCGAAAAGCTCGCCAGCCGCTGGATATTGCTGATCTGGCTGATCGCCGCCGAATATTCGGTCTTCGACATCGGTGGCAGGCCAATCCAGATCACCGGCTTGCGCGCCGCACGCAACTGGCCGAGGAAGTCGGCAATCCGCGCCTGATAGGCCGCTGTCCAGCCCTCGGTCAGCGGCGCATAATTGGTCCCGTTGACCCTTATATCCTGCCGGTCATTGACCCCGATGATCACCACCGCCAGATCGAAACTATCCGCCGCAATCTGCTCGCCGACCGCCTGGTCCCAGTTGAAATAGTCGTCGCGTACAAAGCCCGAATTGCCCACGCCCTGATTGATTACCACCAGGTTCGGGTCCTCGGCGTAGAAGCGCTCCAGCGCCCGGCTGAGATCGATGGCAAGGCTGTCGCCAAACACGGCCAGCCGCGTTGCATCCAGCGCCTTTTCCACCTGTGGCTTGGGGGGCGGCAAGGCCGCCGTTGGCGCGGGCGCCGCCTGCGTCCGACGCGGCTGCTGCTGCACCGGCGCCTGCTGCTGCGGCTCGTCGCCAAACAGCAGGTCGAACAGCGTCCGCCGCCTTTGCTGCTGCGCGACCAGCACGGAATCCTGCGCAAACACCGGCGCCATGTCGGTGACGACAAGCAATCCCACCAGCAATGCCGCTACATATCGCATCATGCTCTTTGCGCCCGATCTGGCCGATTTCTAGCAAGCGCCCTTTAACAAAGCGATCACGCCCGCCATCATCTTACCGTGTGGCACCGGCCAGTGCTTCATAACTGGCCCGGGTGATGAACCCATCGGCCACCTCGCCCCGCGCCGCCTGGAATTTCGCATAGGCCTCCTGGCTGATCGGCCCCAGCCGCCCATCCACCGCGCCCTGGTAAAAGCCCAGTTGCAACAGCGCCTGCTGGATCGCCTGTCGCTGCGCCAGATTGGGAAAGGCGGTGTTGCGCGGCCAGTCATCGACATAGCTGCCGCCGCCCTTCAGCCGGTCCGCCATATGCGCCACGCTCATCGCGTAACTGTCGGAGAAATTATAGCCCTTCAGCACCAGGTAATTCCCGGTCATCAGGAATTTTGGCCCATCCTTGCCCGCCGGCACATAGAGGAAAACCGGGAGGTTCGGATCGGCAAACTGCCGCCCTGCCACCCGCGTGATGCCGCGTTCGGCAAAGAACGACACCGGCTTCAGCTCGGTCCGCGTCGCCAGCAGATAATCGAACCCCTCGGGCACGACCACTTCCATGCCCCAGTCCACCCCCGGCTGATAGCCGAGCTCACGCAGGAATTTTGCCGATGTCGCCAGGGCATCGGCCAGCGAAGCATGGAGGTCCACCCTTCCATCTCCATCGCCATCCGTGCCATGCGCCACCACATTGCTCGGATTGACCTGCAGGTGCCCGATCGCCCCGGCCCAAGAGCCCACTGGCTCCACGCCGTCCCGCTGCACCAGCAGAAGCGCCGCGATCAGGTCGGCCTCATCCTCCACCAGCCGCGTCCGCCGCTGATGCACGAGTGTGGCGAGGCTGCGCACGATCGGCCGGATCAGGCCGTCATTGCCCAGCACCGCACCATAGTCGGTCTCCATGCCCCAGATCGCGCCCAGCAGATAGGGATCGACCCCATATTGCTGCCCCACCGCCGCAAACAGCGCCTGGTTGCGCGCTATCGCCGCCTTGCCGCGCTCGATCCGCCCCGCGGTCACCCGTCCCTCGATATAGTCCCACATCGGCGTGGTGAATTCGGGCTGCGTGGTGACGAGGTCCGGCACGCGTGGGTCAGGCGTCAGCCCAACCACCACCGCATCATAGACCCCGGCACTCACCCCACTCGCCAGCGCCTTGGCCCGGAAACTGCCGATAAAGCTCTCAAAGCTCTCCACCGGCTGCGCGAAGGCGGGTGTCGCGAATAGCAGGGCTAGCAAGACAACGATGCGCATATGCTCTCCTCAGGCCCCACAAACGCGATGTCACCCCGGCCTTGAGCCGGGGCCCATCTCGATATCAATCCACGGCCGCAAGGTGGCCCGATGGCGCTCTACATAAGTTCATCCATCTCAGGATGGATCCCGGCTCAAGGCCGGGATGACATCGAGAATGTGGGCAGTCCAATGGCCGAAACTACCGATTGCGCGTCATCAGGTGACGCTCCCACGCATAGGCCGTCTCGACGATCTCGTTGAGATCGTCATGCTGCGGCACCCAGCCGAGCAGGCTCCGCACCTTCTCGCCCGTTGCCGTGATCGAATCCGGATCGCCGGCGCGACGCGGACCTTCGTCGGCGCGGAAGTTCACGCCCGACACCGCCCGCACCGTCTCGACCACCTGCCGCACCGAATAACCCTGCCCATAAGCGCAGTTGAGCGTCGTGCTCTCGCCACCGCCGCGCAGATGCTTCAGGAGCAGCGCATGCGCCGCGATCAGGTCGGTCACATGGATATAGTCACGCACGCAGGTGCCGTCAGGCGTCGCATAGTCGGTGCCAAAAATGTCCATCTTCTCGCGCTGGCCGAGCGCTGCCTGGCAGGCCACCTTGATCAGATGCGTCGCCATCGGCGTCGACTGGCCGCTGCGCTTGCCCGGATCGGCACCCGCCACGTTGAAATAGCGCAGCACGCCATAGGTCATGTCATGGGCCGCCGCGACATCCTCCAGCATCCACTCGGTCATCAGCTTGGATCGGCCATAGGGCGACATCGGATTGAGCGGCGTGGTCTCAACCACCGGCGCCAGCCCCGTCATGCCATAGACCGCCGCCGTCGACGAGAAGATGAAATGCTTTACCCCACCCTTGATCGCCGCCTCGATCAGATTGCGCGAGGTCGCGGTATTGTTGGCATAGTATTTCAGCGGGTCACTGACCGATTCCGGCACCACGATCGAGCCGGCAAAATGCACGATCTCGGTAATGCCATGTTTGTCGATCAGACGACGCACCAGCTCGATATCGCCGGCGTTGCCGCTTTCGAATGTCGCGCGCCCGTCGATGGCCCAATCGAAGCCGGTGACCAGATTGTCGAGCACGACGACCTTTTCGCCCGCATCGGTCAGGTTCAACACCATATGGCTGCCGATATAGCCAGCGCCGCCAGTAACCAAAACCGTCATGAATTATCCTCGACCTTCAAACGCTTGTTATTTCTGTGATATCTAGCAGTAGTTGAGATTGGTTTACCTTCAGCCACCATTGTGGAGTGCCCGATTTGTCTAAACGCGTCCGTACCGCCGTATTTCCCGTCGCAGGCCTGGGAACCCGCTTCCTGCCGGCCACCAAGGCCATGCCCAAGGAAATGCTGACGGTGGTTGACCGTCCGCTAATCCAATATGCCGTCGATGAGGCCCGCGAGGCCGGCATCGAGCATTTCGTTTTCGTCACCGGTCGCAACAAGGGCGTCATCGAGGATCACTTCGATCGTCAGTTCGAGCTCGAGACAACGCTTGAAACCCGTGGCAAAACTACGGCGCTCGAAGCACTGCGCAAGGATCTGCCTTCGGCCGGCCGCACCAGCTTCACCCGCCAGCAGGAACCCCTCGGCCTCGGCCACGCCGTCTGGTGCGCCCGCGACATCGTCGGCGACAATCCCTTCGCCCTGCTCCTGCCCGACATGCTGTTCAAGGGCGAGCCCGGCGTGCTCAAGCAGATGATCGATGCCTATGAGGCCGGCGACGGCGGCAATATCATCGCTGTCGAGGAAGTGCCCGAGGCCGAAGTGTCGTCCTATGGCGTCATCGCCCGCGGCGAAGGTCCCGATACCGGCTTCCAGCTGACGGGCATGGTCGAAAAGCCCAAGCGCGAAGATGCGCCGTCTAACCTCATCATCTCGGGCCGCTACATCCTGCAGCCGGAAATCTTCACCCTGCTGGCCGACCAGCCGCGCGGTGCCGGTGGCGAAATCCAGCTCACCGACGCCATGCAGACCCTGATGAACTCGCAGAGCTTCACTGGCGTCAAATACCAGGGCCAGAGCTTCGACTGCGGCTCCAAGATCGGCTTCCTGACGGCAAACGTCGTCTATGCCCTCGACCGCGACGACATCCGCCCCGGCTTCGTCAAGGAACTCCGCAAGCTCGACCTCGAAGACCACCTCTAGTTGGCCGCTGGACTGTCCAAGCACTCGATGTCACCCCGGCCTTGAGCCGGGGCCCATCCCGAGATCGCACCACTGCCGCGAGGTGGTTCTGATCAACACCACGACCTTAAGGCAACACACACATCTCAACATGCATCCCGGCTCGAGGCCGGGATGACACCGAGTATGTGAAGGCATCTGAGAAGGGCCTACCGCGAAACCGTCACGCCCATCGTAACCCGGTGGGCGTCCTGCACCCCGTAGCTCGTGCTGTCGGAATAATCATAGCCATAGTCGGCCGAAACCGCCGTATGGGCATTGACCGAATAGTCGGCACCGACACCCAACCCATAGCCGGTCTCTTCGGCATCACTGCCTTCGAACCGTGCCGTATTCCAGTCCGCCAGCGCCCGCAGCGCCAGCCAGGAATTGACTGTATATCCCACCTCGGCATTGGCCGAGTAATCCACCCGCAGATTGCCGCTGCCCGTGGGTCCCGGTGGCGTCACCGTGGTCGCAAAGCCGGCCACCATGCGCCATGTCGGATCGGGCGTATAGACCACCTGCGCATCGTACAGCTGCGTCACCACCTCGCCGAGGTCCGCCACGTCGAACTTGCGTAGCCCCAGGCCCGCAGAACCGGTGACTTCCAGCACCTCGTTCCAGCGCCCCGTCGCGCCCGCCTTGATCGTATAGTCATTGGCATCGAGCGACACGCCCAGCGACGGCGAGTCATTGTCGAACATGTCGCGTCCGGTACCCGCCTGCCCGAACACCTCAAAGATCGGCGTCGCCTGGAAGCCGACCCGCAGCCCGCTGTCCAGCGCCCAATAATCGTCCACCGAATTGTCGCGTACCAGCCCATCGGCAAAAGTCGTCGGACCATAGGTGGTGCGCTGCGCGCCGCCGGTTAGCGACACATTGAACTTTCCGAACTCGCGCGTGACCCCGACAGTGCCGCCACCGCTGATTGTCTGCGAGGCTTCGACCACATCGCTCCCCAGTCCCGGCGTGCCTGGCACCGCCTGGGTTATGGAGAGATTGCCGGTCGCATTGAGCCGCGTCTGGCTGTCGAGTTGATAGGCGCCATCGAGCCCCAGCCTGAGCGCGGAAATATCGACCGCATTGCCCTCGTCGGGCCGCACCACTTCGGCGCTTCCGTCAAATTGGATCGCCGAGCGCGTACCGATATGGTCGAGGCTCACATTGGGCACGAGATACGTGTCGAACCGCTCCCCATCCGAACCCTTGGTATAGGTGCCGCGCAGCCCCACCGACCAATCGACATCGAGAAATGGATCATAGGGCTCGGCGCCCGCGCTGCCATCGACCAGAACCGCATCACCCGGATAGACGTCGGGCAGCAGACGTTCATTGTCGGTCTTGGAGCCATCACCGGTGGAATGATCTGATGCCGCCAGCGCCGGCACCGTCAGGCACAGCGCGCACACCAGTGCCGCCCGTCCCACCATCTGCCGCCGCCACAACGCCACAACACCACTCCACAAAAACAAAAGGACCGCAGCGCCAGGCACTCGGCTTGCTGCAATCCTTCCATTTTATGGTTAATTATCTATGTCAGGCACTTAGGGCGCAGGTTCAACCTTCAGCACATTGCCGTCGCTGCCGACGACCTTCACCCGCGCCCCGACCGGCAGATCACGCCCCGAAACGCGCCAGACCGTATCGCCGAGCTGAACCCGGCCAAAGCCCTGCGCAATCGCCTGCTCCAAAACCGCTTCCTGCCCGAGGAACTGATCGGCCCGGCGGTTGAGCAGTGGCCGGTCCGACCGGTCGCCCCGCCCGCGCGTAAAGCGCACCCAGAGCGCTATGGATATCAGCGAAAACACCCCGAAGATCAGCCATTGCGCCGGCCAACCAATGGCCCAGACCAGCGTCGTGAGCCCGGTGATGATCCCGGCAATGCCCATCCAGAGCAGGAACCCGCCCGGCACCACCAGTTCCAATGCCAGCAGCACCAGCCCCGCGATCAGCCAGGACCACGGCCCAGTGCTTGCGATGAAATCAACCACCTGCATGATCCTAGCCTGCCGACGGCGGACGACCCGGACGTGGTGCCGGCGTCGCACTGCCGCCCCCGAACGTCTCGCGCGCGATCTCGGCGATACCGCCGATCGAGCCGATCACGCTGGCCGCTTCCACTGGCAGCATCAGCACCTTCTGGTTCGGCGACGTGGCAATCTTGCCCAGCGCCTCGATGTAATTGTTCGCAACGAAATAGTTGATCGCCTGCACGCTGCCCGATGCAATGGCCTCGCTGACCATGGTGGTCGCCTTGGCTTCCGCTTCAGCCGAACGTTCGCGCGCCTCGGCATCGCGGAAAGCGGCCTCCTTGCGGCCCTCGGCTTCCAGCACCTGCGCCTGCTTGGCGCCCTCGGCCTGCAGGATCGCCGACTGGCGGCGGCCCTCCGCCTCGAGAATGGCGGCGCGTTTCTCGCGCTCAGCCTTCATCTGCCGGCCCATGGAATCCACCAGGTCCTTGGGCGGATCGATATCCTTGATTTCGATACGGGTGATCTTGACGCCCCAGGGCGAAACGGCCGTATCCACCACATTGAGCAGGCGATGGTTGATCTCGTCGCGGTTCGACAGCAACTCGTCGAGGTCCATCGAACCCATCACCGTACGGATATTGGTCATGGTGAGGTTGAGGATGGCATTTTCGAGATTGGAAACCTCATAGGCTGCCGCCGCCGCGTCGAGGATCTGGTAGAAGGTCACGCCATTGGCAGTGATCGAAGCGTTGTCGCGGGTGATGACTTCCTGGTGGGGAACGTCGAGCACCTGCTCCATGACATTGATCTTCTTGCCGATGCCGTCAATGAAGGGAACGATCAGGTTGAGGCCCGGCTTCAGGGTGCGCGTATATTTGCCGAACCGCTCGATGGTGAAATTATAGCCCTGCGGCACAGTCTTGGCGCCGGCAAACAGCACCAGCAATGCCAGAATGCCCAATACGATCAGCGTAATGCTGAGCCCGTCCAGCGCAAAGCCGTTCATAAAATCCATCGCTGATTCTCCCTTGGTCTTCATGCGCGCGACCATAGGTAAGCAGAACTCTTGGCGCAACTTCGGACCACGGAACGAGTCTTGCTTTGGACTCGTTGCTTGACCAGTCCTTAACGCGCCGTGAGCCAGCCATGCCAGCCGCCCGTCCGATCTGGAAAGGCCAGTTGCGCCTCTCCCTCGTTTCGATTGCCGTGGAACTCTACACGGCCACCAAATCCAGCGCCAAGCCGAGCTTTCGCCAGATCCACGAGCCCTCCGGCAAGCCCGTCCATTATGAAAAGGTCGTCGACGGCATCGGCCCGATC
The DNA here is from genome assembly GCF_963517015.1 of uncultured Devosia sp. Lineage (NCBI taxonomy): Bacteria > Pseudomonadati > Pseudomonadota > Alphaproteobacteria > Hyphomicrobiales > Devosiaceae > Devosia > uncultured Devosia sp. Next base: position 958,312 of record NZ_CAUQDV010000001.1, on the reverse strand, counting down.
GACAAGGACGAGATCATGAAGGGCTATGAGTATGAAAAGGGCGACTTTGTCCTGCTGACCGAGGACGAGATCGACGCGGTCAAGCTCGAAACCAAGAAGACCCTCGAACTGACCCAGTTCGTTGGTGCCTGCGAGATCGATCCGCTCTATTTCGACAAGCCCTATTACATGGTCCCCGCCGACGATCTGGCCGACGACGCCTTCGTCGTTATCCGCGATGCCCTGCGCAAGGCCAACAAGGTCGGCCTCGGCCAGCTCGCCCTGCGCGGCAAGGAATACCTTGTCGCCATCAAGCCCTCGGGCAAAGGCCTGCTGCTCGAAACCCTCCACTACGAGGAAGAACTGCGGAAAGCCGATCCCTATTTCACCGACATTCCCTCCAAGAAGGCTGATCCCGATCTGCTCGAAGTGGCGACCGCGCTGATCGAGAAAAAGACCGACAAGTTCGATGCCTCGGTCTTCAAGGATCACTACCAGGCCGCGCTGCGTGAACTGATTGGCCGCAAGCTCAAATCCAAGGGCCGCAAGATTTCCACCAAGGACGACGAGCCCGCAAGCCGCCCCTCGGGCTCCAATGTCGTCGACCTGATGGCGGCGCTGAAATCCTCCCTCGAAGGCGGCAAGGCGCCAGCCCGCAAACCAGCCGCCCGCAAGCCTGCCGCGGCCAAATCCGCCACGGCCAAAACACCCGCCAAGAAACCGACCACCAAAGCTGCCCCACGGAAAAAGGCGAGCTAATGCGTCATGTTCTACACTGAAGTTCCTACACCCTCGATGTCATCCCGGCCTTGAGCCGGGACCCATCCCGAGATCGCGCCACACGCCGCCAGATGGTTGAGAAGAGGCAAGACACCCATGCCCACCAAGCCCGCAACCGAACTCCTCTCCGAATACAATTCCAAGCGTGACTTCACCAAAACGCAGGAACCCTCCGGCAAGGCCAGCACCCGGCAGGCCGGCAATCGCTTCCTCGTACAAAAGCACGACGCCACCCGCCTCCACTATGATTTCCGCATCGAACTCGACGGCGTACTAAAAAGCTGGGCCGTCACCAAGGGTCCCTCCGACAATCCCGACGACAAGCGCCTCGCCGTCCGCGTCGAAGATCATCCCCTCGACTACGGCACCTTCGAAGGCACCATTCCCGAAGGCGAATATGGCGGCGGCACCGTCATGCTCTGGGACGAGGGCACCTGGGAGCCGATCGGCGATCCGCACGAGGGCCTCGAAAGCGGCGATCTCAAGATGAAGCTGAGCGGCCACCGCATGAAGGGCGAATATGTCCTCGTCCACATGAAGGGCCGCGACACCAAGCGCAAATCCGGCACCGCCCGCGAGAACTGGCTGCTGATCAAACATCGCGACGACTATGCCAGGGACGGAGAGCTCCTTACCGAGCGCTTCACCAAATCCGTCTCCACCGGCCGGGATCTCGAAGGCATCGCCAAGGGCCTGAAGCCCAAAAAGCAGAGCGAAACCAAAGCCGACGCCGTCTGGCATTCCGACAGCGACAAATCCGTCGACAATCCCCTGCCCAAGGCCAAGAAAGTCAGGCAGACAAAGGTGCTTCCCGACTTCCGCCAACCCCAACTCGCCACGCTCGTCACCGACGTGCCCGAAGGCAGCGAATGGGTCTTCGAGATGAAATATGACGGCTATCGCTGCCAGGCCGCCATGTCGGGGGAAGAGGTCAAGCTCTATACCCGCACCGGCAAGGACTGGACCGAGCAATTCGCCGCCATTGTCCCGCCGCTGGCCCGCATCACCAAGGGCACGGCCCTGATCGATGGCGAACTTTGCGCCTTCGACAAATCCGGCCGCACCGATTTCTCGACGCTGAAGGACCACCTCTCCAATAGCGGTCCTCTCACCTACTTCGCCTTCGACCTCCTCGAACTGGACGGCACAGACCTTGCCAAACAGCCCCTCAAGGACCGCAAGGCAAAACTCGAAAAACTGCTCGGCAAGATTGAGTCCTCCTCCCTCGTGCAATTCTCCGCCCATGTCACCGGCAATGGCCAGAAGGTCTTCGACGCCATTGCCCGCGAAGGCCACGAGGGCATCATCGCCAAGGAAGCGAACGCCCCCTATCGCGGGGAACGCACAAGGAGCTGGCTCAAGATCAAGGCCAGCAAGCGTCAGGAATTCGTCATTGCCGGCTGGTCGCCCTCGGCGAAAAAGAAAAGCTTCGCCTCGCTCCTGCTCGGAACTTGGGAAGACAAGAAACTGATCTATCGCGGCCGCGTCGGCACCGGCTTCACCATGGACAGCGCCCACGACCTGCAACAGCAGCTCGACGCCCTCGCCCGCAAGACCAGCCCCTTTGCCGACGTCCCCGCTGCCATCGCCAAAACGGCCAGATGGGTCACACCCGAACTCGTCGCCGAGATCGGCTATGCCGAATTCACCCCCGACGGCATCCTGCGCCACCCCTCTTTCCTCGGCCTGCGCGAAGACAAGCCGGCCAAATCCGTCAAGGCCGAACAGCCCGCCCCATCTGCCAAAGCCACCGCGCTCACCGATGAAGCGGGCATCGCCGCCGCCGAAGCCGCCGGCATCAAGCTCACCAGCCCCGACCGGGTCATCTATCCCGGCCAGGGCGTCACCAAGGCCGACCTCGTCGCCTATTACGCCGCCGTCGCCGAGCGCATGCTGCCCTATGTCGACAACCGGCCTTTAAGCCTTCTCCGCTGCCCCCAGGGCCGTGCCAAATATTGCTTCTTCCAGAAGCACGATACCGGCGGTTTCCCCGATGCGATGAAGAGCCTGCTCATCGCGGAAAAGGACGGCAGCAAGGAAGACTATTTCTACATCGACAATCTCGCCGGCCTCATCGCCGGCACGCAGATGAACGTCCTCGAATGGCACGTCTGGGGCTCGCGCAACAAGAATGTCGAAAAGCCCGAGCGCATCATCTTCGACATCGACCCCGATGAAGGCCTCGACTTCGCCGATGTCCGCTCTGCCGCCCAGACCATCCGCGAAGCCCTCGCCGACTTCGATCTCGAGAGCTACCCGCTGATCAGCGGCGGCAAGGGCATCCACGTCATCGCCCCGCTCCGCATCAGCGCCGAATGGCCGACCATCAAAGCCTTCTGCAAGGGCCTCGCCCAGCGCCTCGCCGACAACGAGCCCGACCGCTTCACCGCCACTATGAGCAAGGCCAAGCGCAAGGGAAAACTCTTCATCGACTACCTGCGCAACGAACGCGGCTCCACCGCCATCGCCCCCTGGTCCTCCCGCTCCCGCGAAGGCGCCCCCGCCGCTGTCCCGGTCAGTTGGGACGAACTCCCCAAGATCAAATCCGCCAACCAGTTCACCCTCGCCATGGCCGCCGAGCGCGCGAATAAGCCCGATCCCTGGAAAGACTATTTCTCCGCCAGCAAGGCCATCACCAAAGCGATGGTCGATAAGCTCGGCTAAGGCATCGGCACATTGATCTTGCGGTCAATCGTCAGCGTCACTGCAATCACCACAAACGCGAAAATCACCATGCCCAGCGCCACCACATGCGCCTCGCCCCATTGCAGGCGTTCGACGTAGTCGTAAAGCGCAATGGCGATGACCTTGGTCTGCCCCGGAACATTGCCGCCGATCATCAGCACCACGCCGAATTCCCCCACCGTATGGGCAAAGGTCATCACCGCTCCAGTGATATATCCCGGCCGGGCCAGCGGCAGCGCCACCCGCCAGAACCGCTGCCAGTCCGAAGCCCCAAGGCTCGTGGCTGCCTCCAGCGCATCATCGCCAATTGCAAAGAAGGCGTTGCGCAGCGGCTGCACCATGAAGGGCAGCGAATAAAAGAACGAGCCGATGATGAGCCCGGTGAATGAAAAAGCCAGAGTCCGTCCGCCCCAGAGGCCAGCAATCCAGCCGCCCGGCCCATAGGGGCCGAGCGCCAGCAGCAGATAGAAACCGAGCACCGTCGGAGGCAGCACCAGCGGCATCGAGACCACCGCCCCCACCACCTCGCGAAAGCGGCTCTTGCTGCGCGCCAGCCACCAGGCGATCGGCGTGCCGAACAGCAGCAGGACGAGCGTGTTGATCGCGGCCAGCGTCAGCGTCAGGCTGACCGGCGTCCAGATATCACCCAAGCTCATCCCGCTATCCGCCTATTCGACGACGTAACCCGCCGCTTCGATCACGGCCACGGCCGCATCGCTCTTGAGGAAGTCGATATAGGCCGTCGCTGCCGGATTGGCCTCGCCGGTCTTGAGCAGAACCGCATCCTGACGGATCGGCTCATAGAGATCGGCCGGCACCAGCCACACCGAAGACTTGCCCACCACCTGGCTGGCCGCAGTAAAGCCCAGCTCGGCATTGCCGCTCTCGATGAACTGCAGCGTCTGCGTGATATTTTCACCGGTCACCAGCTTGTCGGCCACCGCATCGGTCAGGCCCAAAGCCTCCAGCGCTTCGGTCGCCGCCCGGCCATAGGGCGCCGTCTCGGGATCGGCAATCGCAATCTTGTCGAAGTCATTGGCTTCGAGCACCGCCTTGCCGTCCGTCAGGTCCAGCGAGGTCGAATAGAGCGCCAGCGCACCGATCGCATAGGTGAACACCGTGCCATCCACGCCAATCCCGTCGCTCACCGCCTGCGTCGGCCGCACATCGTCAGCCGACAGAAACACCTCGAAGGGCGCGCCCTGCGTTGCCTGCGTATAGAGCTGGCCCGTGGCGCCAAAGCTATAGACCACGTCATGGCCGGTCTCGGCCTTGAAGATCGGCGCCAGCTCTTCGGCCACCTTGGTGAAGTTTGCAGCAACGGCGACGTTGACCGTCTCGGCATGGGCAGCGGTGGAAGCAAGCAGACCAGCCACGAGGGCAAGCAGGACGCGGTTCATCGAAAGCTCCGATAGGGTTTGAAATCCACATCGGTTCTCGCCCAGCGCCAAGGCTTTAGGCAAGCGTTATTTCCGCCCGGACATATCGAACCTGTCGCGCAAACCCGCAACCTCACCGGCAATCGCTAGCCGCGTCTTGTCCTGCATGCTGCGATACTGCGTCAGCACGAACCGCCCTGCTTCGGTCAACTGCGCCCCACCCTGTGCCGCCCCGCCCCGGCTGGAGTCCACCAGCGCCACGCCAAAGCCCGCGTTGAGCGCCTGCACCAGCCCCCAAGCCCGCTTGTAGCTCATGCCCATGGCCTTGCCGGCGCCCGAAATCGAGCCGGTCTGGTCGATCAGGTCCAGCAGGTCAGCCCGGCCCGGCCCGATATAGGCGCTTTCGCTCAGGGTCACTCTGAGATGGGAAAGTCCGTCCTCGGGAACGCCGGCCATCTGCCCTAGCCGCGCAGCGCGGCAGCCTCGCGCGCCAGCGCTTCGATCTTGCCCCAGTCCCCGCTCGCAATTGCATCGGCGGGCATGATCCATGATCCGCCCACGCAGATCACATTGGGCAGGCCGAGATAAACCTTGGCCTTGGCCGGATCGATCCCGCCCGTCGGGCAGAAGGTGATATCGGGCAGCGGCGAGGCGAAGGCCTTCAGCACCGGCGCGCCACCATTAGCTTCGGCCGGAAAGAACTTGAGGAAACTGTAGCCACGCTCTGCCGCCGTCATCGCTTCGCTGGGCGTCGCAATACCCGGCAACAGCGGAATGCCGATATCATCGGCCGCATCGAGGATGCGCGGCGAAATTCCCGGCGACACCATGAAGCGGCAGCCGGCATCCACGGACTGCTTCATATGCAGCGGCGTCCGCACCGTGCCCGAGCCAACGATGGCACCATTCACCTTGGCCATTTCTTCCATGACCTTGAGCGCATTGGGCGTCCGCAGTGTCACTTCGAGAATCGGCAGTCCCCCGGCCACCAGCGCCTCGGCCAAGGGCCGTGCCTGCGAAACATCATCGAGAATGATCACCGGCACGACCGGGGCCAACGAAAGGATGGAGCGAATGGCGGCGGCGTCTTGCGGCATGGTCAAACCTCGTCAATGCATCGGGTCAAAGGGTTAGGACCAAGCCCGGCCAACCGCAACCGGAAAATCACCGCCCCAGCGCATAGCGTCGATGATAGGCTAGAAACTCTCTGCCCGGGCGAAACAGCGCATCCTCCGGCAACGCAAGGCTCGCCCGCAAGACGTCACGCAGTTTCCGCTCCAGCAGGTCCGGCTGTGGCACATGGATGCGATAGTCATCCTCGATCGTGATCACCCCATGATTGAACGGCCCACTCAGGGAGCTCAGCATCGGCAGGAAATTAGCCAGTGCCAGCGGCCCACCCTGCTCCCGCGGCTGGATGGCCACCACATCGAGATCGGGATGCAGGTGCAGCACCGGCTTGTCGAATTGCGCCCCGGTCAGCACGCAGCGATAACGATAGCCCATCAGCACCACGGCCTGCATATCCGTGTAGGCGTCGACCGAACCTGACGAATTGGCAAATCCCCGCTGCGGCTCTTCGCTCAGCCCATCCTCGTCTGATCCACCCATCGGCACACCCCCCGCCATCGGGAACAATACTTACGGGCAAACGGAGGGCATGCAAGGGGAACTACCGGCCACCTTGCGCGCTTAACCCTCCGATCCTATCATAAATTGCTACAAACGGAGTGCCTGACCATGCCATCCAGCTATTCTCTCGGCGATCACTACGAAGCCTTCGCCAAAAAGCTCGTCGCCTCTGGCCGTTACGCCAGTGTCAGCGAAGTCCTCCGCGACGGCATGCGCCTGATGGAAGAACGCGAAGCCCTGCGCGAATGGAAGCTCAACGAGCTCAAGAAAGCCATCCAGGACGGCATCGACAGCGGCTTCGAGGATTACACGGACGACGAAGACATCAAGCGGGAGGGCCGCCGCATTCTCGCTGAACGGAACAAGAGCAATGCCGCTTAAAATCCGTCGGACCCGGCTCGCCAAGCAGGACCATTTCAACATTTGGATTTTCATCGCGGCTCAAAACGTCGCCGCAGCCGACAATCAGTTGGATCGCTTTTTTGAAGCGTATCATCTGCTCGCCGAATACCCTGAAGCAGGCCATTTGAGAGCTGATCTCAATGGCCTTCGTCTCTATCCCGTGGAGCACTACAATGTGCTTTATCGCATCAGCCCCGGTGTCGTGGAAATTATCCGCGTGCTCCATTCGGCACGAGATGCAAGCAACGAAATCCTGACCGAATAATCACTCCGCCAGCAGATACTCCGCCAGCGCCGCGCGATCCTCATCCGTCCACAGCGACGTCGAATCCGCGATCACCTCGCCCATAGGCCCGCCGAGAACGTCGAAATTGGGCGTAAAGCCATCCATCAGCGTCTGCGCCAGCGTCGCCTCGTCATAACCATCATCCAGCAGAGCCTGCCGCGTGATCGCCGGAGCTCGGCCACCCGTGCCACCCGGCGAACCCGTCATCGCCTTGTCCCACTCCAGAGCACCCAGCGCATTGCGCGGCGTATGGCAGGCGACACAATGCGCCGGTCCCAGCGCCAGATATTTGCCGCGATTGTAACTCTCCGACCGCCCCTCTTCGGGAACGAAGCGCTCCGGTTTGAAGAACAGGTTCTTCCAGCCCGCCATCATCAGCCGGACATTGAACGGAAACGGCACCTGGCTTTCTGCCGCCGGCTCGCTTACTGACTCGGTCGCCATCAGCGCCGCATAGAGATCGACGATCTCCTGGTCGCTCATCATCGTGTAATTTTCATAGGGGAACGCCGGGTAGAGATGGCCCTGCGGCCCCATGCCATTGCTCATGGCGTCGGAAAACTGCGCCACGGTCCAGCGACCGATACCGGCCTCAGGGTCCGACGTGATATTGGGAGGCACGAAGGTCCCAAACTGCGTTTCGAGCCCGGCGCCACCGGACAGGAACGCCTTTCCATTGGCCACATCGGTATGGCAGGCGACGCATCCACCCAGCCGCATCAGATAGTCGCCGCGCGCCACATCGCCCACAAGGGTCAGGTCACGAGCCGGACCATTGACCGGCTTGAGGAAATACACGCCCGCGCCCACAGCCGCCACGGCTAGGACGCCCAGAATCACCAGACCACGCCGCATTCCTCAACCCCTTGCCGCATTCACGGACTAGAGAGCAGACGGCGATAACACTGGCAACTAACGGAAATGTTAGATTCCGAGCCGGGATTATTTCCCGAGTACGGCATCCACTTCCTGGCGCGTTGGCGGCTGGCAGCCCTTGCGGCCGCAATTGATCCCCGCCACCACCGCACCAAAGCGCAGCATCTGCTCAAGCTCATCCGCACCCAAGGTGCTCAGCCGCCCGGCCCGGAGCGCTCCGTGCTCGCCCAGCCAGGTCAGCGTACCCGCCATCAGGCTATCGCCGGCGCCCACCGTATCGACAAACACCGGCGGCGAAAACATCGCGGCCCTGGCCTGCGTCGCCGCCGTAAACGCCAGCGAGCCTTCCTCGCCCAGCGTCACGATCACCAGTTCGCAATTTGGCTTGGCCAGCAAAGCCCTGGCATGATCCTCGATCGACATCTCCGGCTCAAGCCACTCGTGGTCCTCGTCCGACAGCTTGATGACATGCGCCAGGTCCAGCAGGGCCGACAGCTGGCGGCGATAGGCGGCTGCGTCATCAACCAGCAGCGGACGCACATTGATATCCATGGTCAACACGGCACCACCGGCGATCGCCTTCTGCGCCACTCCCGTCCAGGCCTCGGCATCCACCGTCTCGATCGGCACGAAGCCGCCCAGTTGCAACACAGTTGTGCTGCCCGGCAGTGCCGCCACGAGGCTTTCGCGCGTAAACGCCCGTTCCGCCCCGCGCTCGAACTGATAGCTCGCCTGCATCTTGCCGTTGAAGGTCACGATGGCCTTGGTCGTCGGCGCATCGACGCGCTTTTCCACCAGCACCCGCACGCTCGCCTCGGCCAATGGCCCCAGCAGCATGTCGCCATAATTGTCCGTGCTGATCGGGCAGAGGAAACCGGTTTCGTTGCCCAGCTTGGAGAGCGCAATCGCGCAATTGAACGGCGAACCTCCGGCAACCGGCTGCCGCTCTGCAGCCGGACCCGGCTTGGCCGGCACCAGATCAATCAAGCTCTCTCCACCCACCACGAACATGCAGTCACCCTCCCGGCAATTCCATGGGTCCACATAGCATTTTTGCGCGACCTGTCACCAGCACGCTGAGCATCTGCCCACATCTTGGGCGCATCACCGGATCACAAGTAAACACACCCCCACAACTTGCCCATCGCGCTGTCTGGACGGCGTTTTTGCGGCGTGTATTGTTGATGCTTACCGGTTTGGGAGAGCCGGTCTTTTTGAGGGAGGATATTCGTTGGATCGTCGCAAGTTCTTTACCAAGGCCAGTGCCGTGGGCGCTGGCGCCGTTGCTGCTACAACTGGCCTCGCCATGCCGGCCATTGCCCAGTCACAGCCCAAGATTTCCTGGCGCCTTGCCAGTTCGTTCCCGCCCGGTCTCGACACCATCTACGGCGGCGGCGAAACCCTGGCAAAATATGTCAGCGAAGCCTCCGATGGCAATTTCACCATCGATGTGTTTGCCGCCGGCGAATTGGTCCCGGCCTTCGAAGTTGTCGATCCGGTCTCAGAAGGCACGATCGAAATGGCGCATACCGTGGGCTATTACTTCTCCGGCAAGGACGTCGCCTGGGCCGCCATGGCCGCCATTCCCTTCTCGCTCAATGCCCGCGGCATGAGCGCCTGGTACTATTACGGCGGCGGTCTCGACATCACCAATGCCTTCCTCGCCGACTACAACATCGTCGGCTTCCCCTGCGGCAATACCGCGGCGCAGATGGGCGGCTGGTTCCGCAAGGAGATCAACACCGTCGCCGACCTGCAGGGCCTCAAGATGCGCGTCGGCTTCGCCGGCACCATCCTCACCAAGCTCGGCGTCATCCCCCAGACCCTGCCCGGCGGCGAAATCTACAATGCGCTGGAAAAGGGCACCATCGACGCCGCCGAATGGGTCGGCCCCTACGACGACGAAAAGCTCGGCTTCCAGAAGGTCGCGCCCTATTACTATTACCCCGGCTGGTGGGAGGGCGGCCCGACCGTCCACGCCCTGATCAACAAGGCCAAGTTCGAGGAACTGCCGGCCAGCTATCAGTCGCTGCTGAAAATTGCCTGCCAGGCCACCAGCGCCGACATGCTGGCAAAATATGACTACGTGAACCCCACCGCCATCAAGAAGCTCGTCGCCGCCGGCGCCCAGCTTCGCCCCTTCAGCCCGGAAATCATGGAGGCCAGCTTCGAGGCGGCCAACGAAACCTATGCCGAGCTGAGCCAATCCAGCCCGCATTTCAAGACCATCTGGGATTCCATCCTCGCCTTCCGCAAGGACCACTATCTCTGGAACCAGATCGCCGAACTCAATTACGACGCCTTCATGCAAAGCCAGCAGAGGGCGAACAAGCTTTAGAAGTTTATCAGTCAGGAATCCTCCCCCGCCTGCGGGGGAGGGGAACCGCCGTCAGGCGGTGGAAGGGGGGAGCCGCTTGCACAATCGCATCCAGGACAACCGCCGACCGAAGCTCCACTTCATCCACGGTGAAACGCAGCACACGAATACCCTCCCGACCAAGCCACGCCGTCCGACGCTGGTCATAATCAGCGCGGTCGTCATGCGATGGTCCATCAATCTCGACGCAAAGCCTCGCGGTCGCGCAATAGAAGTCTAGGATGAACGGGCCAATTGGGTGCTGACGGCGGAAGTGCAATCCTCTTTGATTGCGTCGGAGCAGGGCCCACAGCACACGCTCTGGTCCAGTCATTCCGCGTCGGGCCGTCTTCGCCCTCTCACGTATGAAATCCGGCGACCGCACTTGCCCCTCCGTGCCGTTGCTCCCCCCTCCACCACGCTACGCGTGGTCCCCCTCCCCCGCAAGCGGGAGAGGAACCCCAGCTGCTGCCTCAATTAAAACTTGGCGCCGGAGGTGTCTCAAAACTCGGCGCGGGCGGCGTCCCAAAGCTGGGCGGCGGTGGCGCGGTAAAGCTCGGCTGCGTCACCTCACCGCCACCCACCGGCGGCAGGACGATCTCCACCGTGGTCAAATCCACCGCCGGCCCTTCGTCGAGGAAAAACGTCACCAGCTGCGGAAAGGCGATGAGCAGACCGACCAGGATCAGCTGCAGCACCAGCCATGGGATCGCCCCCATATAGATATCCGTCGTCTTGACCTTGTCGCGCGGCACGATGCCCCGCAGGTAAAACAGCGCAAAGCCGAACGGCGGATGCATGAAACTGGTCTGCATATTGGCGCAGATCATGACGCCAAACCACACGAGGTTGATCCCCATGCTCTCGGCCACCGGCGCCAGCAGCGGGATGACGATGAAGGCGATTTCGAAGAAGTCGAGGAAGAAGGCGAGGATAAAGACGAAGATATTGACGAAGATCAGGAAGCCGACCACCCCGCCCGGCAGGTTCGAGAGCAGATGCTCTATCCAGTGCCCGCCACCCACGCCCTGAAAAACCAGCGTGAACACCCGCGCCCCGAGCAGGATGAAAACCACCATGGCCGTCAGCCGCATGGTCGACACCATGCCGCCCCAGGTCACCGCCCAGCTCAGCCGCCCATTGATCCAGGCCAGCAGCAGCGCCCCGACAACGCCCATCGCCCCCGCTTCCGTCGGCGTCACCAGACCCAGGAGGATCGTCCCCAACACGATAAAGATCAGCGCCAGCGACGGCACAGTGCCGCGGATGATGGTCTTCCACAGCGGCCAGCCCCGCAGCGTCCGCGCCTCGGGCGGCAGTGCCGGCACATCCTGCGGGCGGATGATCGAAAGAATGAACACCCAGCCCATGAACAGCAGCACCTGGACGATCGATGCCCCGGTAGCCCCGATATACATTTCTCCCGGCGACCGCTGCAGCTGATCAGCCAAAACGATCAGCACCAGCGACGGCGGAATGAGCTGGGTGATCGTGCCCGAGGCCGCGATCACCCCCGTCGCATGGCGGATATTGTAGCCATAGCGCATCATCACCGGCAGCGAGATCAGCCCCATGGCGATCACCGACGCCGCCACCGTTCCGGTAATCGCCCCCAGGATCGCGCCGACGATGATCACGGCATAGGATAGCCCTCCGCGCACCCCGCCGAACAATTGGCCAAAACCCTCCAGCAAGTCCTCCGCCAGCCCGCTCTTTTCGAGGATCACCCCCATCAGCGTGAAAAAGGGAATGGCCAGCAACAGCTCGTTGCTGAGCACGCCATAGAGTTGATAGGTCAGGTTCCCCAGGAACTGCGGCCCGATCAGCCCCAGCTCGATCGCCGCCAGCCCGCCAAACAGCCCCACTGCCGCCAGCGAAAACGCCGCCGGATAACCGATCAGCAGGAAGACGACGAGCCCTCCGAACAGGATCGGCGCCATATTCTCGCGGATGAGATCAATCATTGCACGGGCTTCTCATAGGCGAATTCGCGGACGTAACTGGTGGTCAGTGCCAGCACGCATTTGATGATCTCGGCAATCCCCTGCAGCATCAGCACGGCAAAGCCCACCGGCAGCATCAGCCGCACCGGCCAGCGCGGCAGCCCGCCTGCGGCGTTGGAATAGATGTTCTGGTTCCAGGCCTGCAAAAACCACGGCCAGGTGAAGTAGATCAGCAGGATGCAAAGCGGCATCAGGAAAAACAGCCCGCCCAACAGGTCAATCCAGGTCCGCGCGCGCTCGCTGACCGCCCCATAGAGCAGGTCGACCCGCACATGCTCGTTCATCTTGAGCGTCCAGGCGCCGCCCAGCATCACCATGCCGCCGAACATGTACCAGACCGATTCCGACAGCACGTTCGAGTAATGCGTGTAGATCCACACCATGCCGCCAAACACCCCGCCGCCCACGGAGCGCTCCAGCGAGATCATCGCGGCGACGGAATAGCGGAAAATGGCGTTGAAGGCGCAGACCAGCGCCGAGAACAGCACCAGCCAGACGGCGATCAGGCCAACCCAGCGGCTGAACGCGTCGACACTGCGCGTAAAGCGCAAGGCAATTGACACCTCCGACCCTCCCCGTCGTTTGCATCTGCCTAAGTCATGCCATGTCGCAAAACTTTTGCAAATCAAACACAACCATGCCGTGGAGGAATTTGTGTAAGCAACGGGATGAAACGTGCTTGGGCGGTGTTTGTGTCTGTGAGGGCCGCGCAATGGCCCCGCAACAGGAGGGACTCCCCATGCAGTTTCGTTCGCTTCTCGCCGGTGCCGCCGCACTGGCCCTTCTTGCCATGCCCGCCTTCGCCACCGACTTCATGGGCGGCGCGGTCAAGTCCACCGATATCGGCGGTAAGATGGTGCTGACCGATGCCAATGGCATGACGCTCTACACCTTCGACAAGGACACCAAGGGCGACGGCAAAAGCGTCTGCAACGGCGATTGCGCCGTCAAATGGCCCCCTCTGATGGCCGACGCCGGCGCTGCCGCTGACGGTGACTTCACTGTTGTCACCCGCGACGACGGCACCGCCATGTGGGCCTACAAGGGCTGGCCGCTTTATTACTGGTACGAAGATATTGCCGCCGGTGACATCAAGGGTGACGGCGTCGGTGGCGTCTGGCATCTTGCTATAGAATAAGTGAGGCTCGTCCCGCAGGGAGAAACGGTCCGGTGGACCGTTTCTAGAGACGAACGCCCGAAGAGCTATGCTCGAAGGGCCATCAGTAATTAGAGCAGTCTTGGACCAGTTTCTCGACCAGTTGGAATCCTGCGTACCGGCACTGCGGCGCTATGCCCGCGCGCTGACGCGCAATGTCGATCTGGCCGATGACCTGGTTCAGGATTGTCTCGAACGTGCCCTCGCCAAGCGCGGCCTGTTCCGGCCCACCGGCCCGGTCCGCGCCTGGCTCTTCACCATCCTGCTCAATCTGCACCGCAATGCGCGCCGTTCGTCGCTGCGCCGGGGCACCCAGGTCGATATCGACGACCTGCCCGAAATGGCGACACCCGCGCCCCAGCCCGGCCATATCGCTCTGGCCGAAATGGCGCGCGCCATCGAAACCCTGCCATCCGAGCAGAAGGAAGCCCTCCTGCTCGTGGCGCTCGAGGGCCTGCCCTATCAGGAGGCCGCCGACATCTTGCAGATTCCCATCGGCACGCTGATGAGCCGCCTCGGCCGCGCCCGGGCCGCCCTGCGGCTGGCCACCGGCACGCCGTCCGAACCCCATCTAAGGACCGTCAAATGACGCCGATCACCCGCGACATGCTGATGGCCTATTGCGACGGACAGCTCGGCGAAGCCGATCGTTCCGCCGTCGAAACCCATCTCGCTGCCAATCCCGATGCCATGGCCGAGGTCGCGCTCATCCAGCGCCAGAACCACGCCATCCAGACCCTCTTCGCCCCGGCCGGCGCCGAGCCCGTCCCCGCCCGTCTCAAGCCTGCAAGGCTCGTCGAGGCACAAAAATCCCGCCGCTGGCAGACGCTGCAACGCGCCGCCATGATCACCGCTCTGCTCGGCATCGGCATGGCTGCCGGCTGGCTCCTGCGCCCCTCTGGCGACAGTCCGCAGCTCTACGACCGGCTGATCGCCGATGCGGTCAGCGCCCACACCGTCTATGTCGCGGAAAACCGCCACGCCGTCGAAGTCGCCGGCGACGACAGCGAACACCTCAGCACCTGGCTGTCCAACCGCCTCGCCACCAATCTCGCCATGCCCGACCTGTCGGCCCAGGGCCTGACCTTCCTCGGCGGCCGTCTCTTGCCCGCCCCCGCCATTCCCGGCGGCCGCGCCGCCCAGCTCATGTATGAAGACCGCGGCGGCGAACGCCTCACGCTCTACATCACGCCCGCGCAAGGCGTGGACGGCCCCGACTACGAAAAGATCGCCTTCGGTGCCGACACTGCCCTTTACTGGGCCAATGCCCTGATAACCTGCACCATCGTCGGCAACGAACAACCCGAAACCCTGCAAGCCATCGCCAACACGGTCTTCTCGCAGCTGAGCCCGGGCCAACCGGCCGAGCGGGTGTATCGAGGCTAACAGTTGGACACTAAGGTTTCCAAAAACTCGATGTCACCCCGGCCTTGAGCCGGGGCCCATCCCGAGGTCATTCCGCAGCCGCAAGGTGGTGGTGCTCTGAACAAGGATCTTGCGGCAATCCATCTCAGGATGGATCCCGGCTCAAGGCCGGGATGACACTTGGAACCGGCCCGTAGGGCAAAATCGCTCCAGCGGAGCGATTTTAGGTGAGAAGGCCATGAGGCCTATGGCCGAATGGCGATGCCCCAGCGAACTACCCCTTCACCGGCGCATTCCTTACCGGAATATCATTCGAATACACATTGTGCAGTCCGACATTGAGAATGTCGCGCTCCCCGCACAGTGCCATCGTCGTATCCAGCTCCTTGCGGATGATATCGAGCACGCGGGTCACCCCGGCCTCGCCACCCGCGCCCAGCCCATAGAGCATCGGCCGCCCGATAAACGTCGATTTCGCCCCATAGGCCAGCGCCTTGACCACATCCTGGCCCGAGCGGATGCCGCTATCGAGATAAACCTCGGTCTTGTTGCCAACGCGATCCACGATCTCGGGCAGCACGCGGATGGTCGACGGCGCCCCGTCGAGCTGGCGCCCGCCATGGTTGGAAACCACGATCGCATCGGCGCCATTGTCCACCGCGGCCTGCGCATCATCGGGGTCGAGCACGCCCTTGACGATCACCGGCCCGCCGAAGCGTTCCTTGATCCACTTCACGTCGGCCCAGTTGAGCGTCGGATCGAACTGCGATGCCGTCCATGCCGAGAGCGACGCCAGGTCGTGATCACCGCTGACATGGCCCACGATATTGCGGAACGTGTGCCGCTTGGTGCCCAGCATGCGCGCGCACCACAGCGGATGCTGCATCATCTGCCAGAGCGAATAGGCATTGAACTTGGGCGGCGTCGACAGCCCGTTGTGGATGTCCTTGTGCCGCTGGCCGAGAATCTGCAGGTCCATCGTCAGCACCAGCGCAGAACACTTCGCTGCCTTGGCGCGGTCGATCAGCCGGTTGATGAAGTCGCGGTCGCGCATCACATAGAGCTGGAACCAGAACGGCGCGCTCGTATTTTCGGCAATGTCCTCGATCGAGCAGACGCTCATCGTCGAGAGCGAAAAGGGAATGCCAAATTTCTCGGCCGCCTTGGCGGCCTTGATCTCGCCATCGGCCACCTGCATGCCGCCCGTCGCAGCCGGGGCAATCGCCACCGGCATGGCGATCTCCTGGCCCAGCATCTTGACCTTGAGATTGCGCCCCTCAAGATTCACCGCCACCTTCTGGTTAAGCTTGATCTTGTTGAAGTCGCTCTCATTGTCCCGATAGGTCCCCTCCGTATAGGATCCGCTATCGGCATATTCGAAGAACATCTTGGGCACGGACCGCCGCGCCTTGCGCTTCATTTCGTCAATGGTCAGGATCTTGTCGAGTGCAGCCATGGCGCAGGAAACTCCGCAATTTCCCCTGCCCTAGCAACTAACATGTTAGGCTTCAAGCCGTCCCGGAGGGCAAATCGCCCCGGTGGGGCGATTTGAGGCTTGAAGGCCTTGAGGGCTACGCCCGAATGGCCCCGGCACCCCACAAACTCGATGCCAACCCTCTCCCCTTGAGGGAGAGGGACAGCGTTTCGTCGTCCAGACGAAAAGCAGGGTGAGGGGTCCTCTGAGCGCTCCGCAGGGCCACGTCCGTTCAAATGTTTACAGCCACTTCAACACCCCCGATGTCATCCCGGCCTTGAGCCGGGACCCATCCTGAGATGCCAGAACAGCCGCCAGGTCGTAAGTGGAATCACAGCCACCTTACGGCTGGGGCGATATCTCGGGATGGCCCCGGCTCAAGGCCGGGGTGACATCGAGTATTGGGATGCGCCTAACCTACTAATTCCGCCCTGAATTGATACCGCCCCGTCGCCCCCGGCCCCAGCACCTCCGTATACGGCCGCTCCTCGATCGCATCCGTGCCGCCCGCTTCCGCCGCCATGCCGCGCCACGGCTCAAGGCATACGAACGGCGCGCCCGGCTTCGACCAGATTGCAAAATTGGGCAGATTGTCCCAGGTAAAATGCACCGCCTTGTCTCGCGCCGCATAGGTCACCCCCGCCCCGGCGCCTTCGGGAAAAATCATCGCATCGGCATCGAACAAATGATGCTTGAGCGTCAGCGCGCCATTGCTGAAGGGCGACGGCAATCTGTGTGAGCCCAGCAACCCGCCCGACAGGCGCTGCAACTCCGGCTCGCCGCCATCGTCGAGCACCACGCTATGCTCCAGACCCTCGCAGCCCGGCAACGGCCAGACAAAGGCCGGATGAAACCCGATCCCGAACGGCATCGGCCGTTCGTCGGCATTGGTCACTTCTGCAGCAACCGCCACCGCCCGCCCCTCGACCCGATGCTCCACCGCCAGGACGAAATCGAACGGATAGATCGCCCGCGTCGCCGGACTCGACCGCAGTTCGAACCGGCACCAGTCATCGCCGCTGCCCACCAGCTCGAATTCATTGCGCCGTGCAAAGCCATGCTGCCCCATCGGATAGCGCGTGCCCTCGATGCTGAGATGATCGCTCGGCGCCTTGCCGACGATCGGAAACAGCACCGGTGACCGTCCGCCCCAGAAGGCCGCGTCGCCGTCCCAAAGCCAGTCCTGGCCATCCCTGGTCACCAGCGACTGCATCTCCGCCCCCAGCGAGGACACCTCCACGCTGACCTCTTCATTGCCGATGCGGATCAATGCCATGCGTCGCTCTCCCGTCCTGCCTATTGCCCTACCCTCGCCGATCCGCCATGAACCGGCAATGCTTTCCTCCCTGCCGCCGCTGCCCATTGATGACGCACTCCCCGCCCTGCGCGCCGCGCTGGAAGCTGGCCCCTATGCCGTGCTCGTCGCCCCGCCCGGCGCCGGCAAGACCACCCGCGTGCCCCTGGCGCTGCTCGACGCGCCCTGGCGCGCGGACCGCCGCATCATCATGCTCGAGCCACGCCGTCTGGCCGCCCGTGCTGCAGCAGGCCAGATGGCGCGTCTCCTCGGCGAAAACGTCGGCGAGACCGTGGGCTATCGCGTCCGCATGGACAGCAAAATATCCGGCAGGACCCGCGTCGAAATCGCCACCGAAGGCGTCTTCACCCGCATGCTGCTCGATGATCCCGAACTGACCGGCACTGCCGCCGTGCTCTTCGACGAATTCCACGAAAGGAGCCTCGACGGCGATCTCGGCCTTGCCCTGGCGCTCGACGCCGCCGCCCTCCGGCCAGACCTCCGCATTCTCGTCATGTCCGCCACCATCGACGGCGCCCGCGTCGCCCGCCTGCTCCATGATGCGCCGGTGATCGAAAGCCTTGGCCGCGCCTTCCCGGTCGAGACCCTCTATCGCGAGCCCGACGCCCTGCAGCGCCTTGACGACCAGGTCACCGCCGCCGTCCTCGCGGCCCTGCGCGAACATGAAGGCTCGGCCCTCGTCTTCCTCCCCGGCCAAGGCGAGATCACTCGCGTCGCAGAACGCCTCGCATCGCGCGTCGCCGGCAATGTCGATATCGCCCCGCTCTACGGCCAGCTCGCCCCCGCCGAGCAGGACCGCGCCATTCGCCCCGCCGAGCCCAGTCGTCGCAAGGTGGTCCTCGCCACCTCCATTGCTGAGACCTCGCTGACCATCGACGGCGTCCGCATCGTGGTGGATTCCGGCTTCCGCCGCATCCCCGTCTATGAACCCGGTACCGGCCTCACCACCCTCGCCACCGCCCGCGTCTCCCGCGCCGGTGCCGACCAGCGCCGCGGCCGCGCCGGTCGTACCAGCCCCGGCATTGCCATCCGGCTCTGGAACGAGGGCCAGAATTCCGCTCTCGAAGCGTTCGACACGCCCGAAATCCTCGCCGCCGATCTCGCCGGCTTCGCCCTCGATCTTGCCAACTGGGGCGTCACCGATCCAAAGGCGCTCCCCTTCCTCGATCCACCGCCCGCCCCGGCCTGGAACGAGGCCGTAGCCCTGCTCAAATCCCTCGACGCAATCGACGACGCTGGCCGCATTACCGGCCACGGAAAGTCACTTTCGCGCCTCGCGCTACACCCGCGCCTCGCCCACATGATAGTATCGGCTGAAGGCGACAGTGATACCGCCGCCGAACTCGCCGTGCTGATGACAGAGCGCGGATTGGGCGGCGACTCGGTCGATATGTCCCATCGTCTCGACCGCTTCCGCAGCGATCGATCGAAGCGCGCCGACGAGGCCCGAAGCCTGGCACGACGCTGGAGCAAGCTCTCGGGCCAGCAAACCACCGGCAAAACAGCAGCAAGCTTGCATCTTGCCCGCGCTTTCCCCGATCGCATCGCCCAATCCGCCGGTCCGCGCGGCAAATTTCGCCTCGCCAACGGCCGCCAGGCCAGTCTCGATCAGACCGAAGCCCTTGCCAGCGCGCAATATCTTGTCGTGACCGATATGACCGGCACCGCCGCCAATGGCCGCATCCGTTCTGCGGTTGAAATTGATCGTACAACTATCGAGGAGTTGTATGCTCATCATATAACCGAGGCGGAAAATCTCTCCTTCGACGTGCAATCAGGCAGCGTTCGCGCCAGAAAAACGCGCCAACTCAACGCTTTGCGCCTAAGTGACGAGCCCATCGCCATCAGCAACCCGGAAGCTGCAGCCCATCTCCTGGCCCAGGCCGCCGCCAGGACCGGCCTCGATTCCCTGCCCTGGAGCCGCGACCAGAAGGCCTGGCGCGCCCGCGCCAACTTCCTCCGCTTTACCATAGGCGACGACTGGCCCGACCTGACCGCTGAAGCCTTGGCCTCAACCGTCGACCAATGGCTCGCGCCCGCCCTGTTCGGCCTGACAAAACTCAATGAAATCAACGGCGAACACCTGCGCACCGCGCTCGACCTGCTGCTGCCCTACCCGCGCCGCCAGGAAATTGAGGCCCTGCTCCCCAGCCATTTCACCGCCCCCACCGGCAATGCCGTCCCCATCGACTACACCGCCGAAGGCGGCCCAGCC
The DNA here is from genome assembly GCF_963517015.1 of uncultured Devosia sp. Lineage (NCBI taxonomy): Bacteria > Pseudomonadati > Pseudomonadota > Alphaproteobacteria > Hyphomicrobiales > Devosiaceae > Devosia > uncultured Devosia sp. Next base: position 938,409 of record NZ_CAUQDV010000001.1, on the reverse strand, counting down.
ATCGAGATCCGCGTCCAGGAACTCTTCGGTCTGACCCGACACCCCACCATCGCCAACGGCCGTATCCGTTTGATTCTGATACTATTATCCCCCGCCCACCGCCCGATCCAGACCACCCGCGATCTGACCGGCTTCTGGGCCGGCTCCTGGGCCGATGTTGCGAAGGAACTGAAGGGCCGCTACCCACGCCACCCCTGGCCCGACGAACCGGCCCGAGCCGCCCCCACCGCCAGGGCAAAGCCCCGCGGCACATAGAAAAAGCCCCGGATCTCTCCGGGGCTTTTTTCTGAAGGAGGCACCTAACTGGTCGAGCTTCTGGTTCGCATGAGTCGAAAATGCCCGCGTCCGAGAACCGGACCGCAGCGTACTTGAGTACGTGAGGACCGGAAGCGTAGGAAACGGGCATTTGCAGGCCGTGCGGGCCAGAAGATCGGCTAGTTAGGCGTGAAATTCAGCGCCACGCCGTTGATGCAATAGCGCAGCCCGGTCGGCGGCGGACCGTCCGGAAACACGTGACCCAGATGGCTGCCGCAGGTCGCACAATGGCATTCCGTCCGCACCATGCCATGGCTACGATCCACCGTGGTCTCCACCGTCCCCGGCAACGGGTCATTGAAGCTCGGCCAGCCCGTACCGCTCTCGAATTTCAGCGTCGATTCGAACAGCGGCGTGTCGCAACCGGCACAGGAAAAGGCGCCCTGACGCTTTTCATAGAGCAGCGCGCAAGACCCGGGCCGTTCTGTGCCATGCTCGCGCATGATGTAATATTGTTCGGGCGTCAACTTGGCGCGCCATTCGGCGTCGGTATGGGTCACCTTGAAGGCATGGGTGTCCATGAGAAATCTCCTTTGTCGCCGTACTATTCGCAGAACATATAGGATGGGTTACAGGAAAGCCCATAGAAGACCGGTGCGTCGTTGGTCAAATTTCTGGTCTTAAGCGCTCAAAACCTCATGCCACGCGGCCATCTCGGGCCCTGTTGGCGGCACATATCCACAAAGCCTGATTTGCCCTCTTGACCCCCAGCCGGGTTTCATGGTCTATCCGCGCCACTGGAACGGCTTAGCGGCCATTCCTTCCCGGAGAGATGGGCGTATAGCTCAGCGGGAGAGCACCTCGTTGACATCGAGGGGGTCACAAGTTCGATCCTTGTTACGCCCACCATCTCTCTTAGACTTTCGCCAATGGCGACGGGAGTATAGCTCAGCGGGAGAGCATTCGCTTCACACGCGAAGGGTCACAAGTTCAATCCTTGTTACTCCCACCACCTACCCTCCAATTCAGATAGTGCAGTTCACGCCCGAACGATCAGGCGCGTTTTCTCATCTGCACACCCACAAACAAAAATCCCCGCTTTCGCGGGGATGTTCAACTTGCGCATCTCAGGCAGCCAGCAGCCGCTCGACTTCGTTCACCAGATCTTTGAGGTGGAACGGCTTGCTCAGCACCGACGCATCCTTGGGCGCATCGCTATCGGGATTGAGCGCCACCGCGGCAAAGCCGGTGATGAACATCACCTTGAGGTCCGGATCGAGTTCGGTCGCGCGACGCGCCAGCTCGATCCCATCCATTTCCGGCATCACTATATCGCTGAGCAGCAGCGAAAACGGCTCTTCGCGCAGGCGTTCATAGGCCGACAGCCCGTTGTCGAACGAAATCACCTCATAGCCGGCATTCTTGAGGGCGCGCGTCAGGAACGAGCGCATGTCATTATCGTCTTCAGCGAGCAGAATTCGCTTCATCGGGTTCTCCGGCCGTTTCAACTGCGTGGCCGGGTCATACCCGGCGCGCCCTTCTGGCGCCACTGAGTCGCACTATATCCATCGATGTTTAAGCGAACTTTTCCGATTGGCCAATTCAAACCGGGCGCAGCGGGGAAAGTGACGGCACAACGGACACCCATTGTGACAATCTGGACATTTTCATCGCGACAGGCGACAATCTCCTGACAAATCAGCAGGGTGCCGCAAAGGGCATCATTGGGGAGGCAGCGTGCGGTCCGACTATTGGGATCAGCCAGCATTCGAAACCATCCGGCCACGCCGGCTTGTTGCGCCGCTGGTTTTCAACTCGCCCCATTCCGGCCGCGTCTATCCCGAACGCTTTCTTGCCATGACCCGGCTCGACCATCTGTCGATCCGGCAATCGGAAGATGCCTGGGTCGACGAGCTTTTCGCCCGTGCACCGCATCTTGGCGCGCCGATGATCCGCGCGCATTTTCCCCGCGCCTATCTCGACGTCAATCGTGAGCCCTGGGAACTCGACCCGACCATGTTCGTCGAGCCGCTGTCAGATCGCTTCAACACTACCTCGCCCCGCGTTGCAGCGGGCCTTGGCACGCTGGCGCGCGTCGTGGCCGAGAACAAGCCGATCTATCGCGACCGCCTGACACTGGACGATGCCCGCATGCGTATCGAGGGCATCTACCACCCCTATCATGCCGCGCTACAGCGCCTACTGGGCGAAGCCATCAACGCCTTCGGCGTCGCCCTTCTGATCGATTGCCATTCCATGCCGCGCATCATGCGCTCCAACGACAAGGCCGCGCCCGATATCGTGCTGGGCGATCGCTATGGCACCACCTGCGCACCCGCCCTGATCGACCTGGCCGAAACCGTCTTCGCCAGCGCCGGCCTGCGCGTCGCCCGCAACCGCCCCTATGCTGGCGGCTTTGCCACCCGCACCTACGGCCGGCCTCAGCACGGCGTGCACGCCCTCCAGATCGAGATCAGCCGCCACCTCTACATGAACGAGGTGACGCTGACCAAGAACGAGGGTTTCGACGCCATTCGTGACCTGCTCGATCGCCTGATCTTCGCGCTGATTGGCCTCGATCTCGTTTCCCTTGTCGGCGTCGTCCAGGCAACGACCAGCCTTGCCGCCGAATAGCCCCTTGCGCATCGACACATAGCCAAGCCAAATGCCGTCCAAGACCGGGAGGAACGGCATGAATATGGACGGCGAAGCACTCGAAATCATCGACAGCACATTCAAGGACCTGACGATCGGTGATGCCCCGCTCGACGTGCTCTATGACCAATGCCTGTGGGCCGAAGGCCCGGTCTGGTTTGGTGATGGCAATTTCCTCGTCTGGAGCGACATTCCCAACAATCGCATGCTGAAATATGTGCCGGAACTGGGCGTCACCCCGTTCCGCACCCCCTCCAACTTCGTCAACGGCAACACGAGCGACCTGCGGGGACGCCTTGTATCCTGCTCGCATGGCGCTCGCGCCGTGCTGCGCACCGAATGGGACGGCTCGATCACCACTCTAGTCGATAGCCATCAGGGCAAGCGCCTCAATTCCCCCAATGACGTGGTGGTCAAATCCGATGGGACCATCTGGTTCACCGACCCCAGCTACGGCATTCTCAGCGACTACGAGGGCTATAAGGCCGATCAGGAGCAGGACGGTTGCTTTGTCTATCGCTTCGACCCGGCTGATGGCTCGCTCACCGTCGTAGCCGACGATTTCGCCAAGCCAAACGGCCTCGCCTTTTCAGCCGACGAAACCACGCTCTATATCTCTGACACCGGTCAGAGCCATGATCCGGAATGGCCGGCCCAAATCCGGCAGTTCGACGTCAGCGGCTCCAGGCTCACCAATCCAAAGGTCTTTGCCGACATCGATTCCGGCCTTCCCGACGGCTTCCGCCTCGATGTCCAGGGCAATATCTGGACCAGCGCCGGCTTGGGGGTGAATGTCTACAATCCCGCTGGCACCCTGCTCGGCCGCATCAAGACCGGTGCCAAGACCTCCAATGTGGTCTTTGGCGGGCCCAACCGTGACCAGCTCTACATCACCTGCAGCCAGTATCTGATGACGACCCGCGTCAATGTCAGGGGACTGCAGCGCCCTTGAACGCAGCCCACTTCATCCGGAACAACCTGCGGCTCGAGCCAGTCCGCTCTCTGCCGCACATTCAGCTCTATACAGCCCACCCCGCCAGCCGCCTCTCGCGGCTGACCGGCACTGATGAAGCGGCGCCCTACTGGGCTTGGCAATGGGCGGGCGGTCTGGCACTTGCGCAGCATTTCGAGGCTCATCCGGCGATGACCCCCGGCAAGCGCCTGCTCGACCTGGGTGCTGGCTCGGGCCTTGTCGGCATAGTGGCCGCGCGCCTCGGCGCCACCGCCAGTGCTGCGGAAATCGACGCCAATGGCCGCGCCGCCATCGCCCTCAACGCGGCGGCCAATGGCGTGACCATGCCTTTGGTGGAAGTCGATATTGCTGGTGAAGTCCCGACCGGTTTCGACATCATCGCGGCTGGAGATGTCTTCTACCGCGAAGACGTCGCCCGCCGCATGCTGCCCTTCCTGACCCGCTGCGCCCGAGCCGGCATGGCCGTTCTCATCGGCGATCCCGGGCGTCGCGACCTGCCGATCGAGCGTCTTGCGCCCTTGGCGTCATATCCAGTCACCGACGTGGGTGACGCCCGCACCACCGCGAACCGTACCGGCACGGTCTACGAACTACGCGCCTGACCTACATCACGGCTCCCACCTGCCACGGCACGAATTCATTGTCGCCATAGCCAAGCTCTTCCGACTTCGTGCGCTTGCCCGAGGCAATATCGAGCAGCATGTCGAAAATCTGCTGCCCCTTGTCCTCGATCGAGACGCCCTCGACGATATCACCGCAGTTGATGTCCATGTCGTCGGTCATCCGGCCAAACATTTCCGAATTGGTGGCCAGCTTCATCGACGGCACCGGCTTGCAGCCATAGGCCGAGCCGCGCCCTGTGGTGAAGGCCAGGATATTGGCCCCGCCCGCCACCTGCCCCGTCGCCGACACCGGATCAAAGCCCGGCGTATCCATGAAGACGAACCCCTTTTCGGTGACCGGCTCGGCATATTCATAGACCGCGGTCAGCGGCGTCGTGCCGCCCTTCGCGGCTGCTCCCAGAGATTTTTCGAGAATCGTGGTCAAGCCACCGAGCTTGTTGCCCGGCGACGGATTATTGTTCATCTCCCCGCGATTGCGCTGGGTGTAGTCTTCCCACCAGTGAATCCGGCTGATCAGCTTCTCCCCGACCTCCTGATTGATGGCGCGACGGGTAAGCAGATGCTCCGCACCATAAATCTCAGGTGTTTCGCTGAGGATCGCCGTCCCGCCGTTGCGCACCAGAATATCGGCCGCATAGCCCAGCGCCGGATTGGCGGTGATGCCCGAATAGCCATCCGATCCACCGCATTGCAGCGCCAGCATCAGATGGCTCGCATCCACGGTCTCGCGTCTTGCGGCTGCCGCCACGGGCAGCATTTCCTTGACCTTCTCGACACCCCATTCGATCATCTTGCGCGTACCACCGCGCTCCTGAATCGTCATGGTCTGAAAGGTCTCGCCGTCCTCGACGCCATAGATTTCTTTCATCCGGCCGATCTGGAACACTTCGCAGCCGAGGCCCACCAGCAGCGCCGCGCCCAGGTTGGGATTGGAGGTGTAGCCCCATTGCGTGCGTTTCAGGATATCGAAGCCCTCGCCCCGGCTCTCCATCCCGCAGCCCGTGCCATGGACGAAGGGCACGATCCCGTCGATCTCGGGATAATCATCGAGAAGGCCCGAGCGATTGATCGCCTCGGCTACGAATTTGGCGACCGTCGCCGAGCAATTTACCGAGGTCAGGATGCCGATATAGTTGCGCGTGCCCACCTTGCCATTGGCCCGGCGATAGCCCTCGAACGTTGCGCGCTGCGCCACGGGGATCATCTCTGGCGCGATGGCGCCCTCGGCAAAGGCATAATCATGACTCAGCGTCCCGTCGGGCCCGCCCATGCCGCAATTATGCTCATGCACCCAGTCACCGGGCGCAATGCCTTCGCTCGCAAAGCCGATGATCTGTCCGAACTTCACCACCGCCTCGCCAGCACGGATGCCGCGCGTCGCGAACTTGTGCCCGCGCGGCACCCGCCGGATGATGCTGACGCCCTGCGGCGTGGCCACGCCGACGTCCAGATTGGTCAGCGCAACAGCGATATTGTCGGCAGCATTGAGCACCAGCGTCGTCGGCTGGGGGCGGGTCATGGTCTCGGACATGGGAGGCACTTTCGGGCGGAACGATCTCAACTGTGCTTTACGCCGACCCGGTTTGCCGCGAGATTGCCATGGCCATTGCCGGGCGCTTGAGCACTGACTAACATGTTAGCATGAACAACCATACAAGTTCCTATTCTTTTTTGGCCCGGCCCACGACGCTGACCCGCGGCAATGTCACCGCCGAGGTGACACAGGCCATTCGCCAGGCCATCGTGACGCTCGACCTGCCGCCAGGCAGCATGATCGACAAGACGCAGATCTGCGCCGAATTGGGCGTGTCGCGATTTCCCGTCAGCGAGGCTTTGGCTCGTCTCCAGGCCGAGGGCTTGGTCGACATAGCGCCGCAGCGTGGCTCGACCGTCTCCCTGGTCCGTATTGCCGACGTTCGCGAATACATGCTGATCCGCAAGGGTCTTGAATCCGAGGCCCTGCGCGTCCTGATCGGCAGTCACGACAAGAGCCTGATCGACGCACTACATGCCAATATGGCCGCCCAGCGCCAAGCTGCAGAACGCGATGACGCCGAAACTTTTCATCAGATCGACATCGAATTCCACGACATCATCTATCGCTCGCTTGGCCTGACCCGCGTCAAGACGATCATCGATTCTGCCCGTGCCAATCTCGACCGCGCCCGTCGCCTCATCATCACCCCGCGCCGTCTGGCGCTGACCATCGCCGAACACCAGGCGATATTTGACGGCATCCTGTCAGGCGACGCAGCGGGCGCCTCAAGGGCCATGCGCGGACATATCGATGCTGTCATGATCGAACTCTTCGCCTTTGCCCGCGACAACAGACAAGTCTTCGCCGACGGCGAAACCCTTGGCAGCGATAGCGACAGCTTCCCCTTCGGTTAAATCAGGCGTCCCAGGGAGGGACCATCCATGCTCAAGAACATTCCACCCATTCTCGGCCCCGACCTGCTCGGCATTTTGCGCGCCATGGGTCATGGCGACGAGATCGCCATTGTCGACGCCAACTATCCTGCAGATTCGTCCGGCCCACTGCTGGTCCGCATGGATGGCCTGTCCGTCACAGACATTCTCGACGCCGTCCTGACGCTCATGCCACTCGACGATTTCGTCGATGAAGCCGCCATCTGCATGCAGGTGGTCGGCGCCTCCAGCAAGCGCGAACCGGTCATGGACGAGATGGACACCATCATTGGTCACCACGAGCCCAAAATGCAGCTCTCCTCGATGGAGCGCTTCGCCTTCTACGATCGCGTTTCCAAGGGTTATGCCATCATCCAGTCCGGCGAACGGCGCCTCTATGGCAATGTCCTGCTTAAAAAGGGCGTCATTCGCCCCGATGCCTGACTGCCAAACCAAAATGAACGCGTGGCGCCCTCGACGGCCGCCAATGGAATCGCTAAGCCTCACCCATAGATAAAGGGAGTATTGATCCATGAAATTAATGCGTGTCGGCGCCAAGGGGTCCGAAAAGCCCGCCATCCTGGCTGAAGACGGCTCAATCCGCGACCTGTCCGGCGTGGTCGCCGACATCGACGGCCAGACGCTGATCGACGAAGGTCTCGCGAAAATCCGCGCCACCGATATCGGTGTCCTGCCAAAGCTGAGCGCGGACGATCGTATCGGCCCCTGCGTTGCCAATGTCGGCAAGTTCATCTGCATCGGCCTCAACTACGCCGATCACGCCGCCGAAACCGGCGCAGCCATTCCTGCCGAGCCGATCATCTTCATGAAGGCCACCAGCGCCATCATCGGCCCCAATGACGACGTCATCATCCCCAAGAACGCGATCAAGCCGGACTGGGAAGTCGAACTCGGCGTCGTCATTGGCAAGGAAGCCCGCTATGTCGAGGAAGCCGACGCCATGGACTACGTGGCAGGCTATTGTGTCATCAACGACGTCTCCGAGCGCCACTTCCAGACCGAACGTGGCGGCACCTGGGACAAGGGCAAGGGTAGCGACACCTTCGGCCCGATCGGCCCCTGGCTGGTCACCAGGGACGAAGTATCCGATCCGCAAAAACTGGGCATGTGGCTCGATGTCGACGACAAGCGCTATCAGGACGGCTCGACCAGGACCATGATCTTCGGCGTCGCCAATGTCGTCGCCTATGTCAGCCAGTTCATGAGCCTGCAGCCCGGCGACATAATCTCCACCGGCACGCCGCCCGGCGTCGGCATGGGCATCAAGCCCGAGCCAGTCTGGCTCAAGCCCGGCAATGTCATGCGGCTCGGCATCGAGGGCCTCGGCGAGCAGCGCCAGAACGTCAAGGCCTATAGCCCCAACTGACGACGTCGCCCCGGCCTCCAGCGAGGCCGGGGTTTCCGTCTATGGCCGCCTGGCGACGAGGTCGATTTCCACCAGCGCCCCAACTGCCAGCGCGGTGACGCCCACAGTGGTACGGGCCGGCAGCTTGCCTTCGGCAAAAAAGCTCGGCCACAGGGCATTGAGCGCGTCGTAATCGCGTTCAAACTGCGTCATGTAGATGCGCGCCATGGTGACATGTTCGAGAGCCAGCCCGATCCCACCCAGCACCACCTTCAGATTTTCCACGACGCGCCGCGTCTGGGCTTCGATACCCTCGGGCAAGGGCGCATCGGGCGCCTCAGGATCGGTGGGCATTTGGCCGGTGATGAATACCCAGCCATCGGCCTCTACCGCATGGGAGAATGGCGCCACCGGGCGTGGCCCGGATGCGATCATGTGATGCAACAACTCGCTCAAATAACACTCCTGCGCGATAGGGCTTGAGCGGCAACGCGCTCGCCGTCATAAAGTCTCTGCCAGCACGACCTATCATGCCGCACCGGCACCGAAAGATTCATCCCGAATGTTCGATATCTTCCATACCGTGTCTGCCTATCTCGAAGGCTTTCTAAACGCGATATCCGGCAATTTCTGGCTGACATTTTGGTTCATTTTCGCCGTCGCTATTGGGGAGGCCGTATTCATCCTCGGCCTCTTCGTACCCTCGACCCCGGTGCTCCTGCTGGCTGGCGGCATCATTGCCGAGGGGCGCCTGCCTTTCTGGGAAGTCTATCTCGCAGCCGTTATCGGCGCGATCATCGGCGACGCCATCTCCTATACGATCGGCCACTATCTCAAGGACTCGATCAAGGAAATCTGGCCCTTCCGCAACCACCGCGACCTGATCGCCAAGGGCGAGAGCTTCTTTGCCCGGCACGGTGGCAAGGCCGTCTTCATCGGCCGCTTCATCCCCGGCGTAAAAGCCGTGATACCCGGCGTCGCCGGCATCATGGGCATGCGCTACGGCCATTTCACCATCATCAACGTGACCTCGGCCTTCGTCTGGGCCGCCGCCCATATCCTGCCAGGCATGCTGCTCACCGCCTGGCTCAAGTCCATTGGCCTGTCGCTGGAACTGGTCATTGTGTTCGGCACACTGATCCTGGCAGCGCTCTTCATCCTGCTGCACTATTACCGTCGCATCCTGCTGTTCTTCGCACCTTGGCTCGGTGGGTTTGGCCGGTCGATCCAGGCTCGCTGGGCCACCCAGGATGGAAGCCACTAGCACCAAACTTGCAACTGGTCTGGCTCGCTCCACATTAGTCTGCAGGACCAAAGGAGCCACCATGACCGATTCCGAACTCACCGTTCTGCGCGAAGACGGCGCCACGCGGGGCCGCTATGTCATCAAACTCGCGCCCGGCTTCGAGGCCGAGATGACTTATCGCAAGGCGGAGGACGGTACGATCACCGTGGACCATACCGGCGTGCCGCCCGAGTATGAGGGGCGCGGTATCGCCGCCAAACTGGTCAACAAGGCTGTGGCCGACGCCCGCGAACAGGGCTTCAAGATCATGCCGGTCTGCTCTTATGTGGTCGCTCAGTTCCGCCGCCACCCCGAATGGGCGGATCTGCACGCCTGATCATCGGCCCGACGCACTGCGCTGGCGGAACATTTCTGTCAGCCTTGCCAAGGCAACCAGATGCACATTTTCGGGCGTTCTCGGCTCCTTGAGGCAAGTTACTTCGGTCACCACCGTGAAGCTGCAGCCGTTTCGTTCGCCGGTTGCGGCAAATTCAAGTCGCTTCCTAGTTTCCCAATATCGCGCATAGGTGACCCTGAACTTCATCAGAAGCCATACCGGACTGCGTCTCGATTTTCGGCTTGAATAGCGTCGAGTTTATCCCAGGGAACGGTGATCGTCGGCGCACCATAGGCATAGGCTGAGATCTCATAGGGCTGGAACTGGATCACCAGCCCATAGTCATCCGACAGGTCCCAGCGCGTAGGCTGCACCACGATTTCGGCTATGTCGTCCACGCTTTCGACCTGCAGCCATTCCTTGTGCTCGATCTGCAACTGCGTCCAGGCGAGGTCAGCCAGCGTCTTTTCCCAGCCTTCGCCGGCAAATATGTCGCTCGCCTCGACCTCGCGTTCTTCGGGCACATAATAGTGCAGATATTGGATCAGGTGGCTGCCATGCGCCGCTCCGTGGCCATACCAATAGCTAGTTGCCTCAAGCGTGATCCGCTTGGTCCCGGCAACTTCGACGACCTTCACCGCGACATCGGTATCCGCTGTGGGATCCAGCATATCCTCGACGTCAGGATTGGTGCCAATCTGTGCCAGGGTTTCCATGCGGCTGGCGAGAAAGCTGTTGAACCCCTTCGCAAGCGCGTCATCGCCATCGAGTTGAGGATAGACCAGCTCGTGCTTGGCCACTTTCCAGTAGGAATCCGGATTGTCGACCTCATTGGGGTCCGGGACGGCGCCGTACGTACCCAGCATGTAGAAGCGATGCCCGCCCTGCATGCGACTATTCTCGAGCGCCGAACTGCGCGAGCCGAATATGTCAGCAAGGCAAGCCACGGCGTTCTCGTCATAGCTTCCACCGCTCAAGGGCCTGGCATCGTCGCTGCAAGCGCGTTGGGCAAATTCCAGCCACGCACGTTGATCCGCGCGCACCGCGGTCACACCGTTTTTGGTCAACCCACCAATAGCCGTGGCAAAGCTCTTGGCCAAGACTTCGTCCATGCGCGACAGATCTGGATTTTCGCAAATCGCCTTCTCGAACGGCGTCTGGGCTGCCGAGCAGTCAAAGCTGGCAGCATGGGCCGGCGCGATGGCGCAAACCAGCAGCAGAACCGGCACAACGAGACGAAACAGCAGCATGGCTTCCTCCAACCCTCCACCTTCGAAGGCTGGCAGGCTGCCGCTGATCCGTCAACCAGATGGTCCGCTAGAGGCTGGCGAAAAACGTCTGTGTTTCCCGCAGTTCTTCCTGGCGCAATTCATGGCCGCCCGGATGCCAGAACAGCCGGGATTCCGCGCCATTGTCGCCAAAATAATCCTGCAGCGCCTGCGTGGCTGCACCAGGCGCGATCGGGTCGCGTTGCCCCGCGGTAATCAAAACGTGCTTGCCCGCGAAGTCTGCTTTTGGCGGCGCAAAGGGGATCAGCGGATGCATCAGCACTGTGGCATCGAACAGGTCAGGCTCGGCAAACTGCATCGAGGCCAGGATATTGGCCCCATTGGAATAGCCGAGGCCGATCACCCGACTGGCCGAACCCTCTGCTTTGCGGGCTTTGACCAAGTCCACCATCTGTTCGGTCCGCATCCGCAGGTCGTCCATGTCATAGACGCCTTCGCCGGTTCGCCGGAAATAGCGCAGCGCCCCGCCTTCGCTGACATCGCCCCGCGGCGCGACAACCCGCGCTCCTGTGATCAACTGGCCTGCCAGTTCAAAAAACTGGTTCTCATCGCCGCCCGTCCCGTGAAATACGAAAAACAACGGCGCAGCGTCATCGGCGCCCTTGCCTTCGCGATAGTGATATTCGGCCATGCCTGGTCTCCCCTTGAACGTCGCTCGAATATCGGGCCTTGCCACCATCGGGGCAATGATCCGCCGCCGCCACGCACTGTTGCCGAAGCCGAAACAATCATCAGCGCCCGTTGATTGATAGAGATGAACATTCGTGCAGAATGCGTTCATGTTCCTGTCAGTCTTCGACGTCTTCAAGATCGGCATCGGCCCCTCGAGCTCCCACACCATGGGCCCGATGACCGCCGCGCGGCGCTTTCTCGACGAACTCCGCACTGGTGATTGGCCCCGCGCCAAGAATGCCAAACCCACCGCCCTGACCGCGAGCCTCCACGGTTCACTGGCCTTCACCGGCATCGGGCACGGCACCGGACGTGCTGTAATTCTGGGCCTTTGCGGCCAGGATCCGCGCAGTGTCGACCCTGACGCCATGGACATCCTAATCGCCGAGGTCGAGCGCACCAACCAGGTCCACCCGCCGCAGCACACCCCGTATCGATTCCGCCCGGCAGTCGATCTGATCTTCGACAAGACCACCACCCTGCCCGGCCACCCCAATGGCCTGCAGTTTTGCGCCTATGACACCGATGGCCAGCTCCTGCTGCGCCGCGTTTACTATTCAATCGGCGGCGGCTTTGTCGTCAGTGCCGAGGAACTGGAGGCGCTGAAACAAGCGTCCCCGGCTCAGGCCGATGTTCCCTATCCCTTTGCCAGTGCTCGGGATATGCTGGCGATGGCCGCTGCTTCCGGCCTATCGATAGCCGGCATGAAGCGCGCCAACGAGGAGGCGTCCCGCAACCGTCTGGCGCTCGATCGCGGTATTGATGAAATCTGGACCGCCATGGATTGCTGCATCACCCGGGGCATCGGCCAGGACGGCATCATGCCGGGCGGACTCAACGTAAAGCGCCGCGCACGCGGCATTTTCAACCAGCTCGACGCCCAATGGCAGCGCAACGAGCTCACGCCGCTGATGGCCAACGACTGGCTAAGCCTCTACGCCATGGCGGTCAATGAGGAAAATGCCTCGGGCGGTCGCGTGGTGACCGCACCAACCAATGGCGCGGCCGGTGTCATCCCCGCCGTGATGAAATTCTACTTGAAGTTCAACGCCGCAGCCGGCCCGCAATCCATTCGCGACTATCTGCTGACCGCCGCCGCCATCGGCGGCATCATCAAGCACAATGCGTCCATTTCCGGTGCCGAGGTTGGCTGTCAGGGTGAGGTCGGCTCGGCCTCCGCCATGGCCGCCGCAGGCCTCTGTGCCATCATGGGCGGCACGCCCGAACAGGTTGAGAACGCTGCGGAAATCGCGCTCGAACATCATCTGGGCATGACTTGCGACCCCGTCGCGGGCCTGGTGCAGATCCCCTGCATCGAGCGCAACGCCTTTGGCGCCGTCAAGGCCGTCACGGCCGCCTCGCTGGCCCTCAAGGGCGACGGCACTCATGTCGTGGCTCTCGACGCCTGTGTGGAAACCATGCGCCAGACCGGGCTCGACATGAGCGAACGCTACAAGGAAACCAGCCAGGCCGGTCTCGCCGTCAACGTCGTGGCCTGCTGAAAAGGAAAGGCCCAGCCAACTCATTGAGTTGCTGGGCCTTTTTGGTTGCGGGAGCCTGATCCCACACCAAATTGATAAAGTCGACTTTCGATAGTGGTATAATTCTCACAGGCATCCGAATTACCCAGGAGCTTTCGAAAAAGCTCGAAGGTTGACTTGCGCGACACTGTGGAGCTGCCGACACTTCTATGGTTACGGCGTTTCAGAAATAGGTCGAACGCCCTTTGAAACTAACGAGAAGAGGCCAGCGGATGAGGAAGAAGCCCGGAGCGATCGTGCCATTGAGCGAGGCTGAATGGATCATCGGGTCGATGGAACTCACCTACCCCGGCATCGTCGGTCAGATTAGGTATCTTCTAGCAAAACCAAGCTTGAGTTCAGATGAAGCTATCGAGCTAGAGAACCTGCGCCAGCAGGAAGACGAACTAGGTCGCTCGATTGACCTTCTACGTTTGCGTATCCGAGAATGTCTTACCGGCGAAGAACCAGCCCCGCCTCAAAAGAACTACGTCACCTACACATGATAGAGCCAGTATCGGCGCCGACTCCTCTTCATACTTGATGGCAGCATCATGCCCAACTCGGCCGCCGTCAATCCAACAGCAACGGTCGCCACCTTGGCCTTGCGATATGCCGAGGCGATCATCGATCGTCCACGTGACGTGCTCGTGTAATTCGGGGGTAACCGGCTTAATCCTAAGTGTGAGACATCACCATATTGATTTCCGAACTTTCGAGTTCAGTTTGGGGTGGAATCCGGACAGTCTGCTTCTCGGCGGTATGCCAATGAAGCGGACTGTAATCCGGTCAAATGTGCGCTGCTGGCGTGAGCCAGATGGTGCAGCGGTCAGAACTATGCGCAAGCCTGCTTTAAGTGTCGGGGCAGCAGGAAGTCGATGACGGCGAACAGGGCGATCGCTGCACCGGTCAGGGTGAAGGCGATGCAGACCACGACGGCGATAATACGCCTTTGACCAGACTGCGATTGATTGTGCGGACAATTTAAGTGTCGGCCAGCCATGGCTGGGCCACGAGGAAACGTGGCCCAGCCAGAAATCAGCCGATCCAGACGCCGGTCATGCGGCGATTGTTATTGGTCTGGGAGTGCAGCATATAGTCGTGCACGTCGTTGCGGGTGCCCAGAAAGCGGAAGGAATAGGCCACCGGGTAGACGAGGTACTGGCTCAACGCCATGGTCTCGAGCTCGTTCGACATGGCCTTGCGTTTGGCCGGGTCGAGTTCCTGGCTCTGCGCGAGGAACAGCGCGTCGATGGCGGGGTCGTTGATCTGGGAATAATTGCCACCGGCGCCGGAAACCAGCTGGTTGCCGAAAATGGCATCGGGATCGTCGACGGCAATGCTGAGATTGCCGCCATGGATGTCAAAGGCCTTGGCCTTCTGGCTCTCCGAATAGGTGGCGGCTTCCTGCGGATCAAGGTTCACCTTGATGCCGATCTTGCCGAGCTGGTCCTGCAGGAACACGCCCCAGGGACCGAAGCGGTCGTCGCGGCGCACCACGAGACGGGTCTCGAAACCATCGGGGAAACCGGCCTCGGCCAGCAAAGCCTTGGCTTCGTCGATGGCGCCGGGCGCCTGGACCGGAGCGAAGCCGGGAATGGCATGCAGCGCCTCGTCGGGCAGGGCCCAGGTGCCGCTCGGCGGCGACATGCCGCCCAGCACCGCGTCACCCTTGAACAGCACGGCAACGGCGGCGGTGCGGTCGATGGCGAGAGCCGCCGCCTTGCGCACCCGCACATCGTCCCATGGCTTGACCTGCAGGTTGAAATGCAGGGCAATGGCGTTAAGGCTTGGTGCGCTCTGGATCGTCACCTCACCAGCCAGATCGCGTTCGGCCTCATGGGCCAGGCTGGCTTCCATGGCTTCGAAAATGTTGAGCTGGCCGCTGCGGAAATAGGCCATGACACTGGCCTGGTCGGGGATGATGTAGATGTTGATGCCATCGGCAAACGGCCGGTCGGGATCGAAATAGTCCGGATTGCGCACCAGCTCGATGCTGTTGCCATTGCTGTAGTTCTGCAGCTTGAACGGGCCGGTGCCGACGACGACATCCTTCATCTGGCCCTTTTCCAGTACATGTTTGGGCAATACCGAGAACCAGTTGGGGCAGAGGCTGGCGATCAGGCCAGGCGCCGGACGGCTGAGGGTGAACACCACAGTATGCTCGTCGGGCGCATCGATCGCAGTCACGGCGGCAAGGGCCGCCTTGCGCACGCTGACTATGCCTTCGGGCGGATCGCGGGTGACGTCGAAGGTGTATTTGACGTCGGCCGAGGTCATCGGCATGCCGTCGTGGAATTTGACGTTCTGGCGCAGGTGGAAGGTGATGGAAAGCCCGTCCTCGGCCACTTCCCAAGCTTCGGCCAAGTCGCCGATGATCGCATTGGGATCGAGCGGATCATATTGCACCAGGCCATTGTAGCAGCCGCCGATGGAATCGAGCACCCGCGAGGTGGTGTTGGACAGCAGATCGAAATTGGGCGGATCACTTTCGATATTATAGCTCAGGATGCCGCCCTTGCCGGGCGCAGGCGCCTGGGCCCAAGCGGGCATGAACCCGAGCCCGATGGTGGCGGCGCCGGCGCCGAGGAACAGGCGGCGGGTCAGTCTTGGTGTGGTGGTGGTCATGCGGGTCTCCTCCGAGATCATTTTTATCATGCGGCGTCGAGCAGGCCGACGGCGGCCAGCCGGGCATCGAGCCGGCTATAGACGCGGCGGGCATTGCCCTCGAAAATCTTGTGCTTGTCGGCGGATGACAGCGGCAGCGCCTCCACATAGCGCCGGGTGTCGTCGTAGTTGTGCCCGGTCTCCGGGTCGATCCCCTTGACCGCGCCGATCATCTCTGAGGCGAACAGGATGTTGTCGACCGGAATGACCTTGGCCAGCAGGTCGACGCCCGGCTGGTGATAGACGCAGGTGTCAAAGAAGATGTTCTTGAGCAGATGCTCGGTCAGCAGCGGCTTTTTCATATTCTGCGCCAAGCCACGATAGCGGCCCCAGTGATAGGGCACGGCGCCGCCGCCATGTGGCAGGATCAGCTTGAGCGTCGGGAAATCCTTGAACAGGTCGCCCTCAAGCAACTGCATGAAGGCCGTGGTATCGGCATTGAGGTAATGGGCGCCGACGGAGTGGAAATTCTCGTTGCAGGAGCGCGAGACATGCACCATGGCCGGCACGTCGAGCTCGACCAGCTTTTCATAGAGCGGATACCAGCTGCGGTCGGTCAGCGGCTTGCCGTGCCAGTGCCCGCCCGAGGGGTCGGGATTGAGATTGCAGCCGACAAAGCCCAATTCGGTGACGCAGCGTTCCAGTTCGCGGGCCGCATAGACCGGCTCGACGCCCTCGAGCTGCGGCAACTGGCAGACGCCGACAAAGCTGTGCGGGAACATTTCGGCGACGCGGTGGATCAGGTCATTGCAGACCTGGGCCCAGCGCTCATTGAGCGCTGCGGTGCCCGCATGATGGGCCATGCCGCCGCCGCGCGGCGAGAACAGCGTCAGATCGATACCGACGTCGCGCTGCTGGCGCAGCTGGCCGGTTTCGATGGCGTCGCGCAGCTGGTCGTCAGACACTTCAAGGTTTTTGGGCGCCTTGCGCAGCGGGTCGGCCAAGCTGGCCATCTGCCTGTCGCGAAACAGTTCGATGGCGGCCGGACCGGTGGTGAAATGCCCGTGGCAGTCGATGATCAAGATGGAGTCCTCCAGCATGCGGCGTGTGACACGCTCTTCAGCTGTCAGCATCATCGGGATGCTGACCTATCGATTCAAGCGAGATTATTTCGCTCCAATCGATCGCTAATATTGATATCAGGCGCGCAGCGAGCGCATCGATGGCGAGCCCAGGGCGATCAGCAGCGCCGCCGCGGCCAGGATGGCGCCCGACAGGGCCATCGACCATTGCGGCCCGATCACCGCGGACAGGGTGGCGACAAAGGCGGTGCCGAAGGAGACCAGCGAGCGGTTGAGGAACAGCACGCTCAGCACCCTGCCCCGCATGTGATCAGGCACCACCAGCTGCAGGATGGTATTGTTGCAGGCGCTGTAGGCGATCTGCATGGCGCCGACGCCGACCAGGATAAACGGCGCCATTTGCGCCATGGGGTTGAGCGAAAAGACGATCAGCAGCCCACCATAGCTTGCCAGGAGGATGAGCATGGTGATGCCGCGCCGGGCAAGGTCGGGAAAGGTGGAAACCATCAGCGCGCCGAGGATCGAACCGGTCGCGGCCGAGGCGACAAGAAGGCCGAGGCCATCCGGGCCGATGCGATAGACGTCGTCCGCAAAGACCGCGAGCATGGTGATATAAGGCTGGCCGAAGAACATCGGAATCAGCGCCACCAGCACCAGCAGGCGGATGGTGGTATGGCCGCGAATGAAGGCGAAGCCGTCGAGGATGTTGCGGCCGATGCTGCCGCTGCGCTGCCGGAGCAGCGGCGGAATGGTCATGGCGCCGAGGCACCAGAGCACGCCGATAAAGCTCAGCGCATTGAGCAGGAAGCAGGCGGCCAGGCCGACGCTGGCGATTAGCAGGCCGGCGATCAGCGGACCGATCACCTTGGTCAGGTTGATGGTCATGGAATTGAGCGCGATGGCGCGGGGCAGATCCTCGCGCGGCACGATTTCGGAGACCAGCGAATGGCGCGCCGGCAGGTTGAAGGCGACGATGGTGCCGCGGGCAGTGGCCACGGCGGCGATCAGCCAGAGCGAGGCCTGGCCGCTATAGACCAATGCCGCGAGGATCAGGGCAATGAGCATCGCCGCAGCCTGGGTGCCCAGCATGAGGCGGCGCCGCTCGAAGCGATCGGCCGCCGCCCCGCCCACCAGGGTGAGCAGCAGGATCGGGATGCCGCGACAGAGATTGACCAGGCCCAGGGCCGCCGGTGATCCCGTGGTCTGCAGCACCAGCCAGTTGAGTGCGATCTGATCGACCCAGTCGCCGGTGTTGGAAATCAGCGAGCCGGTCCAGAGCAGGCGGAAATTGCGATGGCGCAGGGCCATGAAGGGCCGCAGCAGGCGGGGTCCGGAGGGCGGCGGCTGATCCACGATGGTCTTTCAAGATAGGGGCCGGCCCCACCCGGGACCGGCCATTGCACGCTAGCCCTCACGCTGATGCGGATCGAGCAGATCGCGCAAAGCGTCGCCGAGGAAGTTGAAGCCGAACACCACGAAGGTGATGGCGAGGCCCGGCGCCACCGCAAGCCAGGGGGCTTCCATCATGTAGCGCTGGGTCTTGCCGCTCAGCATGGCGCCCCAGGACGGTTCGGGCGGCGGCGTGCCGAGGCCGAGAAAGCTCAGCGACGCCTCGGAGAGGATCGCCGCACCCAAGCCCGCGGTGGCCAGGATGATGAAGGGCGCGAGGCAATTGGGCAGGATGTGGAACAGCACGATGCGCACATCACCCAGTCCCATGTTGCGCGCGGCGAGAATGAACGGGCGTTCGCGCACCGACAGGGTTGTCGAGCGCACGACGCGGCAGGCGCTGGGCAGCTTGACCACGGCCAGGGCGATGATCACGTTCTGGATGCTCGGCCCGAGTGCGGCGACCATGGCCAGCGCCAGGATCAGCGTCGGGAAGGCCATCAGCGTATCCATGACGCGCTGGATCAGGTAGTCGACCCGGCCTCCGAAATAACCGCTGATCAGCCCGAGCAGGGCGCCCGAAGTGCTGCCGATGCCGACGGCCATCAGCCCGACGAAGATCGAGACGCGCGAGCCCCAGATGATGCGGCTCATGATATCGCGGCCGAATTCGTCGGTGCCCATCCAGTTCTGCCAGCTCGGCGCGGTCAGCAGGTTGTTGGAATCGATCAGGAACGGATCATAGGGCGCCAGCCAGGGGGCAAAGATCGCCACGAAAATGAACACGACGATGATGACGGCACCGATGGCACCGAGCGGCTTGCGGCGGGCGGCGCGGCGCACCTTGGTCCAGACGGAGCGCGGCTGGGCCGATTTTGCGATAGGCTGGTCGTTGAGCGAAATGGTCATGGCTCGAGCCTCCTACTCGTAGCGGATGCGCGGGTCGAACACGCCATAGAGAATGTCGACGATGAGATTGAGCACGACGTAAAGCACGCCCATGAACAGGATGATGGTCTGCACCACCGGATAGTCGCGGTGGTAGATGGCATCGACCAGATAGCGGCCGAGGCCCGGCAGGGTGAAGATGGTCTCCATCACCACAGTGCCGCCGAGCAGGCCGCCCAGCTCGATGGCGCCCAGCGTCAGCACCGGCAGAATGGCGTTGCGCAAAGCATGCGAACCCAGAACGACACGGGGCTTGAGCCCCTTTGCCCGGGCGGTGCGCACATAATCCTCGCGCAGCACTTCGAGCATGGTGGAGCGCGTCATGCGCGAGATCAGCGCCGCATTGCCAAAGCCCAGCACCAGTGCCGGCCAGATCAGCTGTTGCAGGTTGATCCAGGGATTGCGGGTGAAGGGCATGTAGCCCAGCGGTGGCGTCCAGTGGAACCACAGCGTCAGGAACAGGATCACCATGGTGCCGAGCCAGAAGCTCGGGACGGCCAGCCCGGCGATGGACACCGAGCGGACCAGATAATCCACCCAGCTGTCCTGCCGCACGGCGGAATAGACACCGATCGGAATGGCGATCAGCATGGAAATGGCCAGGGCCAGGAAGGCCAGCTCGAGGGTCAGCGGAATGCGTTCGCCGATTTCCACCAGCACCGGCCGCCCGCTCCACAGCGAATTGCCGGCATCGAAGCGCAGCAGTCCCCAGATCCAGTCGACATACTGTATCCACAGCGGCTTGTTGAGCCCAAGCTGCATGCGCAGCGCCTCGACGGCTTCGGCACTGACGCCGCTGCCGCCTTCCTCGTCTCCGCCCAGGATCATGGCGGCAACGTCACCGGGCAGCGCCCGCATGATCAGGAAGACCACCACCGAAATGCCGAACAGGATCGGTATCAAACCAATCAGGCGCCGGCCGATATATCCCAGCATGTCTTCCTCCTTGCCGCTTGCCCTGCGACAAACGGTCGTGGCGCTGCCTTTTTGGCCAGCTTGATGATGAGTAACCTCCCAAACGGCCTCATTCCCTCCAGAATGGACCGCGAGCGCCGGTATTGAAACCAGCTTGTGTCACTGCCTTGAATTGGCACCGACCGCTCGAACCCCGACCCTAGATTGTCACTAAGCGAATTCAAGCGATAAAAATTCGATCCCGAGCATCGCTAAATCTCATAGGACGCAAACGTCGCATTTTCCGAATTTCGCAAATAAGCGATGGGAAAGCATGGGATAAATTCGCTTATCGGCATCGATTGATCGCGCTAAATCTTCTGCCTGAACGTCACGGCATGCAAGCCGGGCACCGTCGCATCGCGTGACGGACAGTGGGAGAGTAGATATGCCAGTTGGCCTTCGTATCGGCGCCAATCGACCTGAAGTAAGCCCGGATCTCGTCACGCGCTTCGCCGCCATCCCGGTCGCTTGTATCAGCGATTCAATGCGCCGCATGGTCGCCGGCGGCGCCAAGCTGCGGCCCATCGGCAAGGCCAGGTTCGTCGGCCCCGCTCTCGTGGTCAAGACGGCGCCTGGCGATAACCTGATGGTCCACAAGGCCATTGCCATGGCCAAGTCGGGCTCGGTCCTCGTCGTTGACGCGGCGGGTGACCTGACCAATGCCATCATCGGCGAACGCATGGTGGAGGTGGCAGCCGACCGCGGTATCGTCGGCATCATCATCAATGGAGCCATTCGCGACGCCGACTCGCTGCGCCACCACGCGCTGCCCGTCTTCGCCGCCGGCATCACCCATCGCGGGCCCTACAAGAACGGGCCTGGCGAGATCAACTATCCCATCGCCATCGACGGCATGGTGATCGAATCGGGCGATCTCATCGCCGCCGACGATGACGGCTTTGTCTGTGTCTCGATCCGGGATGCAGCCGAAGTGTGCGTCGCAGCCGAAAAGAAGCACCTGTCGGAAACAAGCAATTCGCCGGTCGGCGAGGCTCGCGCCTGGATCGACGAGACGCTCAAGCGTCTCGGCTGCGAATATCCGGAGGCGTGACGTGAGCCAGCTGTCAGGACTGGATCACATCGACATCGTCGTCGCCGACCCCGAGGCAATGGCTGCGTTTTTTGTGCAGGCCGGTTTCACCATTCATCGTCGCACCGCGCATGGCGGCGGCTCGATCGAGCTGCGTTTCCCCGGTCCGGGGGAACAGCCCTTCCTCGAGCTGACCGCGCCTGTCGATGCCAGTGGCAAGGTCCGGCCGCTCGGACTGCGCCACATGGCGCTGCGCTCGGGTGACATCGCGGCAACGCTGGCCGATTTCACCGCTGCTGGACTGCCGGTGCGCGGCGAGATGCGGGCGATACCGGAAACCGGGCGAACCCTGTTCAACCTGTCCGATCCGGAAGGCGGCACCCTGCAGTTCGTAGACGGCGCCTGAGCGCTGGTGTGGCCGCGGCTCCGGTGTGGTAGGAAGCCACAAACACCAGGCGGAGCCCGACCATGCCCAGCGTCAAACAGATTGAGGCCTTTTACTGGAGCGGCACGCTGGGCAGTTTCGTCGCCGCCGCAGACCGGCTCAACACCACCCAGTCCAACATCTCCAAACGCATCCAGGAGATGGAGCTTACCCTGGGCATCGAAGTGTTCGACCGGACCAAGCGCGCCATCCGCCTCACCGCCAAGGGCGAGGAGTTGATGCGGGCGAGCGAGAATTTCCTGCGCTCGCACAATTCGGTCACCGCTGTGGGCGCGGGCGCCCCCAATCCCACCGGGCCATTCCGCTTCGGGGTGACCGAGGCGGTGGCGCTGACCTGGCTCCCCAAATTCTGCGCCGTCATCGCCGAAACCTATCCGGGTCTCGTGCCGATGTGCCGTGTCGATACCTCGACGCAGATCAACCTGATGCTGCGTGAACGCAAGATCGACCTGGCCATTGGCACCAAGCTCAGGATCGATGCGGATCTGCAGGTGACTGAACTGGCAGCGGTCGATCGCATCTGGGTCGCGAGCCCAAACCTGGTCGCCGGCACGGGCAAGCTCAGCGCCGCCGAATTTGCGCAACTGCCGATTCTCGGCCATGGCGACACGGCGGCGGCGGAAGTGATCATGAACCGCTATCTGCGCGAATGGGGCCAGAGCGCCAAGATCATCAGCGCCTGCACCAACCTGACCGCCTTGGCCCGCATGGCCGCCGCCGGCATGGGGATTACCTATCTGCACAAGGGCGTGTTCGATGAGGAGATCCGGCGCGGGCGGTTGCGCGAGGTCGAGACCGAGATCGTGCTGCCACCCCTGCAATATGTGGCCGTGCATCGCGACGACCCGATCACGCCGCTGACCGGCCTGATCGCCCGCATGGCCAAGGATGTCTGCGACTTTTCGCTCGACGGGCAGGTCTAGGCGCCGGTCACGCCGACTTGGCCCATTCCTCGCCCAGTTCCTGCACGAAGTGGCCGGGTGACACCTCGCGGATGGCACGGGTTGGCGCAGAATAGTTCACCGCACGCACCGGGCTCTTGATCTCGTCATTGGAGACCGGCCGCTTGATCAGCCGCCGCGCCGGGTCGGGGATCGGCACCGCCGCCATCAGTCGCTTGGTATAGGGGTGCTGCGGATTGCCGAATATGGCCTCGCGCGGCCCCATCTCGACGATTTCGCCCAGATACATGATGGCTACCCGGTGACTCAGCCGCTCCACCACCGCCATGTCATGCGAGATGAAGAGATAAGCCAGCTTGAGCTGCGCCTGCAGGTCGAGCAGCAGGTTGACCACCTGCGCCTTGATCGAGACGTCCAGCGCTGACACCGCCTCGTCGGCGACGATGAGCTTGGGATTGAGCGCCAGGGCGCGGGCGATCGAGATGCGCTGGCGCTGGCCGCCGGAAAATTCATGCGGGAAGCGGTTGGCCATCTCGGCCGTCAGCCCGACCCGCTCCATCAGTTCGGCGACGCGCTCGCGGGCGAATTTGCGGTCACCCAGCTTGTGCTGCAGAATCGGTTCGGCAATCGCGTCGCCGATCCGGATGCGTGGATTAAGGCTGGCATAGGGGTCTTGGAAGATCATCTGGATCTGGCTGCGCATGGCGCGCATCTGCAGGCTGTCGAGCTGGCGCAGGTCGGTGCCCTCGAACAGGATCTTGCCGCCATTGGGCTCCTGCAGGCGCAGGATCGACTGGCCGGTGGTGGACTTGCCACAGCCGGATTCACCGACCAGGGCCAGCGTCTCGCCGACCCGCAGATCAAAGGAGATGTTTTCCACCGCATGCACCCGCGCCACCACTTTGCGCATCATGCCCGCGTGGATGTCGAAGCGCTTGACCAGGTTGGTCACCTGCAGCAATGGCTCGCCGACCCGCGCCACGGTATCGGGCGTCTGGGTGGGCACATCCGAGGCGCCGGTGGTCTTGTCGACGACAGGGAAGCGCATCGGCCGCTCGATGCCGCTCATCGAACCCAGCCGCGGCACGGCCGAGAGCAGCGCCTTGGTATAGGGATGCTGCTGGCGGGCAAAGACGTCCTCGGTCAGACCGGTTTCGACGGCCCGTCCCTTGTACATGACGATGGTCTTGTCGGCGATTTCGGCGACCACGCCCATGTCATGGGTGATGAACAGTACCGACATGCCCTCTTCGGCCTGCAATTCCTTGAGCAGCTCGACGATCTGCGCCTGGATTGTCACGTCCAGCGCCGTTGTCGGCTCGTCGGCGATCAGGAGTTTAGGGTTGCAGGCCAAGGCCATGGCGATCAGCACGCGCTGGCGCATGCCGCCGGAGAAATTATGCGGATAGTCATGCAGGCGGGACTGGGCTCCGGGGATGCGCACCCGCTCGAACAGGCGCACGGTCTCGGCATCGGCGGCCTCCTGGCTGAGGCCCTTGTGCTCGATCAGGACTTCGGAAACCTGCCGGCCGATGGTGTGCACCGGGTTGAGGCTGGTCATCGGCTCCTGGAAGATCATGGCGATCTGGTTGCCGCGGATGGTGCGCATCTGCGCGTCGGACAGCTGCAGCAGATCCTGCCCGCCAAAGGTAATGGTGCCGGTGACCCGCGCATGCTTGGGATCGAGCAGGCCCATGATGGCCAGCGAGGTCACGCTCTTGCCCGAGCCCGACTCCCCCACCACCGCCAGCGTCTGGCGCGCACCGACGTCAAACGAGACATCGTTGACCACCCGCGTCCAGCCGATACGGCCGGAATGGTCAGTGGTCTGGAATGCCACGTTGAGATTGGCGACGCTCAGAACAGGTTGGTCGGTCATGGCTTGATATCCCGGCAGTCAGGCTGAAAGTAGGCGGCCGCCGACGCGTCGGCGGCCCGATGGCATCAGGAGATCCAGAGCTGATCCCAGCGCATATTGTTGTCGGTATTGGGATGCAGCACCATGCCATGCACGGAATTGTGGACCCCCATGAACCGCTTGCGCCAGTACAGATAGAACACCGAGTGATCATTGATGAAGCTGGCTTCCCAGGCATTGGCCAGCGCCTTGCGTTCCACCGGATCCAGCGCTTCGTCGAACGCCTTGAACGCCGCATCATTATCGGCGTCGCAGAATTCGGCGTAGTTATTGGCGGCGTCGCAGGTCACATAGTCGCGCAGGTCGCCCGGATCATTGGAGTTGAACGAGCCGCCACTGACCACGGCCTGGTAGCTGCGGGCATCCTGGGCCTCAAAGAAGCTGGCATTTTCCTGCAGGTCCAGCGTCACATTGATGCCGATCTTGGCCCAGGCATCCTTGAGCAGCACGCCGATTGGCTCGAACAGGGCAATGCGGCGCACCAGCAGCTTCACATCGAGGCCGCCGCCAAGGCCCAATTCTTCCATGATCGCCTTGGCTTCGGCCAGATTGGCCGCGACATCGGTGCCATAGCCGGGCACCGCCTCGAGTTCTGCCTGACTGAGGCTCCACGGCCCCGGCATCACCGCACCGCCAAAGGCGCCCTGCCCGCGCTGCGCCACTTCGAGCGCGGTGGCGCGGTCGATGGCGAGGCACGCGGCCTTGCGCAATTGCGGGTCGTTGAACGGCGCCATTGCGGTATTGAAGGTCACCCCGATCACCGAGGTGCTGGGGGATTCGAGCACGGTGACGTCACCGCCAGTGGCGAACTGGCCGGCTTCCTGGCCCTGGATCGACATGAAGATGCCGAGCTGACCGTTCTGCAGATAATTCCAGGTGGCACCCTGGTCGGGAATGACAAAGGCCTTGATACCGTCGAGATAGGGCAGACCGTCGACCCAATAGTCCGGGTTCTTTTCAAGCTCGATTGAAACGCCAGAGACCACTTCCTTGAGCTTGAACGGACCGGTGCCGACAATCACGTCCTTCATGGCGCCGGTGGCTTCCAGCACATGCTTTGGCTGCACCAGCATCCAGCCGCTGGACAGATTGTTGAGGAAGGACCCGAGAGGGCGCTTGAGCGTGAAGACTACGGTCGTTGCGTCGGACGCCTCGATGCTGTCGACGACCTCCAGCATGCCCTTGCGGTTGGAGACGATGCCTTCGGGCGGATTGCGGATCCAGTCGAAGGTGGTCTTGACGTCGGCCGAGGTCATCGGCACGCCGTCGTGGAACAGCACATTGTCAGGCAGGTGGAAGGTATAGGTCTTGCCGTCTTCCGAAACATCCCAGCTGGTTGCCAGATCGCCGATCACCCTATTGGGATCCATTGGATCAAAACGGACCAGGCTGTTGTAGCAGGGCGAGATAATGCCCAGGGTGGTGGAGGACCCGTTGGACATGGGATCGAAATTCGACGGGCTGGCCGTCAGATTGAAGGCCAGGATACCGCCGGGTTGTGGCGCATCCTCCTGGGCGAACACGCCGCCCAGGCCCAGGCCGGTCAGCGGCAGCCCCATGCCGAGCGCCGCGATGCCCCGCAAAAAATCCTTGCGCGTCATGCCCGCAATCGGGCCGTCTTCAGTCTCGAGAACTGGTGTGTTCATGTGGGTTCCTCCCCATAATGCGGTCTGCGGATCCGGCGGTGCGTTGCGCACTCATTCAGGGACGGTCAGACGCCCAATTTATTGGGCAAGGTGATAGCGGAAAAAAGCGATAATAATTCCGGTCTACCGATCGCTATTTGTCGGCTGTCAACCTTTGCCTTCGCCTGCGGCAGGATGGGGCTGTAAGTTCTTGCTCCGACCCTGCCATCTCGGCAGCCAGATGACCTAGTCACGCATTTTCTTGGATCGCTCGACGTCCGCTTCCAGGAGTGTCAATCCGGCATCGCAATGGCAACAATGGGGTCGCTAGCAACCAATCAGGCAGCCAACGACTGACAATGCGGCTACGTTTGAAACAGTCCTCTCAGCCGACCTTTCTACAAGTCCTGCCAGCGATGGGTTCGAGCACCAACCACCGGTGCCTTGGCGATTAAAATGGCGCCGTCCATGGCGGTGGGTACAGGTGGAATGAGCGAGGTGACCACCAGCATGTCGAGATGGGGACCGCAGAAGGCGGGCATACTTGGTGCTGAAGCAGGTGTGGAGATGACGCGTTGGATGGACCCTGACGAATCCAGTACGTTGAGCCGGCCGGCCGACACGCCAGCGCTCCAATAGTTGCCGAGGCTGTCGCACGCGGCTCCATCGGGACGGCCGGATTGCTCCGTGAAATCGGCGAGACGGCGGCGGTTGCCGAGGACGCCAGTTGCTGGATCGAAATCAAAGCGGTCCACCCACGGTCCGCGCGAATCCGAGAAATACATGGTTCCGCCATCAGGCGACCAAGCCAGCCCATTGGCGACTTCCACATCGTTCCCAAGAACCCGCGTCACCTCGCCCCGCCCGGTCACGCGATATAGCGAACCAATGCGTTCGCGCACGGGCCGCATGTCCATGCTGCCCACCCAGAAGGCGCCGTCCGGGCCCACCTTGCCGTCGTTGAGGCGGTTGCTGTCCGGCTCACCCGGTACATCGGCGAGGTGCCTGATCTCGCCAGTATCCGGATCAAGCGTCAGCAGTTTTTTTGGCTGGGCGACAATCAGCCTGCCGCTTTCCCCTAGGCCCATACTGCCGGCCAGTTCGGGCATGGGCCAGACACGATGGCCGGTGCCGTCCAGCCTGACGCTGTGCACAGCAGGACGGGTGAATTCGACAAAGAACAGACATTGCCGCCGGTCGTCCCAGAGGGGCACTTCGGCGGAGAAGCGCCCCTCGAGCAGCAGCCGAAAATCCATTCTCTTCTCCCGAAGATGCCTAGGGATAGGCGGTGGAGCCATCGGGCTTGCGAGTTACCTTGCGCTCCCAATGGATATAGTCGTCCTTTTCCAGCACCTTTTCGTCGATTTCGATACCCCAGCCGGGACGATCAGGACGCAGCTCCATATGCCCGTCGACGGGGATATAGGGGTCAATCGCCCATGGCGCATGGATATGCGGCTTAAACTCGAGCACCTTGAAATTGGGCTGGGCGGCAGCAAAGTGAACATTGACCGCCGTGGCCAGCGGCCCCATCGGATTGTGCGGCGCGACTGTTACATAGTGCGCCTCGGCAAGGGTCGCGATACGGCGCATTTCGCTCACGCCACCGACCACGCAGATGTCGGGCTGGATGATGTCGGCCCCTTGCGCGGTGAGCAGCGCCAGGAATTCGAAGCGGTTGTAGAGCGACTCGCCAGTTGCCAACGGCACGCTAACCCTGGACTTGAGCTCTTTCCAAGCCGGGATGTGCTCGGGCCGGATCGGCTCTTCGTAGAAATAGGGGTCGTGCGAGGCGATCGCCTGAGCCAGCTGAACGGCCTGGTAGGGCTCGAAAATTTTCGCATGAGCATCGAAGGCGAATTCGAAATGGCTTGGGGTCAGCTCGCGCACACGGCCGAAATAGTCGCCGGTCTCCTTAACCAGTTCACCCCAGCGACTGTTGTGCAGGTCGCGTCGATAGGGGCTGAGCTTGAAGGCGGTATAGCCGTATTTTTCATTGAGCTCAGCCGTCTGGTCGAGCGCATGTTCGGGATCGGGCGCGGTGTAGACGCCGCAATAAACCTTGACCCGGTCGCGCACATTGCCGCCCAGCAGCATATAGACCGGCAGGCCTGCCGCCTTGCCGGCAATGTCCCACAGCGCGTGGTCGATAACCGAAATGGCGGCCAGTCCCAGCGCCCCGGGCGGAAAGCGGCATTGCTGGTTGAGCTTGAGCACCAGATATTCGACGCGGCGCGGATCCTCGCCGACCAGATAGTTGAACATATAGTTCAGAATAGGCGGCAGCGCCCAGTCGGGACCGTGATTGTAGGCCTCGCCCCAGCCTGAAATGCCCTCGTCGGTCTCGATTTTGACCAGCAGGCGCGGACGATCATCAACGCGCTGCATATAGGACTTGATGGCAGTGATCTTCATGACTGGATTCCGGCTGCTGGCTGGCTTGCCTTGACGTTATTGACGATATCACGCAGCGCCGCCTTTTCGTCGTCGTTGAGCGTTTCCATGCCCGGCTTGCGCACCGGGCCGACCGCTTCACCGAGAATGCCCAACGCTTCCTTGACCACGGTGACATTGGCGCCGTTGAGATATTTGGTGCGCAGCGCTTCAAAGCCGGCAATCGGGGCGATCAACTCGCGTGCCTTGGCATAGTCGCCGGCCTCCAGCGCCGCCAGAATCGACAGCGACAGATCGGGGAAGACATTGACCAGACCCGAGGTGAAGCCGCGGGCGCCCATGGCATAAAAGGCCGGCGCCCAGCCTTCGGCAAGTCCACAGACCCACATGGCGGGAAGGTCTGCCGTAGCGCGAATCGCCTCGGCCAGCAGCATCAGATTTCCCGAGGCGAACTTGATGCCGGCAATGTTCCGGTGGCTGGCCAGCAGCTTGAAGTCATTGACGGAAAACGTGTCGGACCGGACATAGGCGATCACCGGCACGGTGGATGTCTCGGCCAGTTCGAGAAAGTAGCGCGCCTGGGCGGCAGGCGCCGCAAACGGGTCCATCGGGTGATGCCCCATAATGGCGTCGGCACCAGCATCAATCGCGTCACGCGCAAGCGCCTTGGCCTCAACCAGCGAGCGGCCGACCGCCGCGCTGACAATGCTGGTGCCATCACGCGATGCCGCGATCGTCGTGGCATGGACCTGGCGGATCTCATCGAGCGACAGGGCGAAGAATTCGCCCGTATTGCCGGCCGCCATGAGGTTATGCACGCCGCACCGCGACAGACGGGAAATCAGGGCCTGAAGTGCCGGATGGTCCACGTTGCCATCGGCAAGATAGGGGGTCACCGGCACACCCGAAACACCTCCGAGCGCAGCGCGTACTTTAACAATGGCGTCGGACATGACCGCTCCTCAACTCTGTGAAAAATCCGCCCTCCTGCGTTCGTGACATACGAACCTCATTGACGGCTGATCCAATCTATGAACATTGAAATATCAGATTTCAAGAGGCTTCAGGTGCAATTCAGCAACTAGGCCCCGAACGAGGAGGTTCGTATGGATCGTCGCACTATGCTCAAGGGCGCCCTGATGGCAGGCGTGTCTGCGGCTGTTCTTGCCCATTCCGGCGCTGCTTTTGCCGCCACGCCGGCTGACCAGCTGGTTATCGGCATGGATATGTCGGCCATGCGCGGGCTCGACCCGCATGAGCTTAACCAACTCGAAGCCGCCGAAGTGGCCGCCAATCTCTACGAGCGCCTCATCGTGCTACCGGCCGACAACCTGGCCGATCCGCAGCCGGGCCTGGCCGAGAGCTGGACGATCAGCGACGATGGTCTGACCTTCACCTTCAAGATTCGCACCGGCGTCACCTTCCACTCCGGCAACCCACTGACCGCCAAGGATGTGGAATGGTCGCTGCGCCGTCTCGTCAAGCGTGGCCTGGCGCCATCCGTCGATCTCAAGCAGTGGGGCTTTACCCCTGAGAATGTCGACAGCCTGATCACCGCTTCCGACGACACGACGCTGGTGCTGCAGACGCCCGAGCTGTGGAATTCCAACCTGATCCTTTACGCGCTGGCCAGCTTCTCGACCTCTATCGTCGACAGCGCCTTCCTGGCCGACAAGGACAAGGAAGGCGACATGGGCGGGGAGTTCCTGCAGACCAGCGACGCTGGCTCGGGTCCCTATTCCCTGCGCACCTGGCGCGCCAATGACCTGCTGATAGCTGAGGCTTTCGATGACTACTGGCAGGGGGTGCCCGCCATGAAGCGCGTCATCCTTCGTCACCTGCCCGAATCCTCCGGTCAGCGCCTGCAGATCGAGGCCGGCGATATCGATATCGCCTCGCGCCTGTCCTCGACCGATCTGGCCTCGCTCGACAATGGCGATGTCGCCTCGATCCAGCGCACGCCGGGCTTCGGCTTCTACTATCTGGCGCTGAACCAGAGGAACGAAATCCTCGCCAAGCCGCAGGTGCGCGAAGCCTTCCGCTACCTCATCGATTATGAGGGACTGGCCAATGGCGTGATGAAATATTACGGCAACCTGCAGCAGACCATTGTGCCGGCCGGCCTGATCGGCGCCGTAGAGAATAATCCCTACAAGCTCGATATTGCCAAGGCCAAGGAACTGCTGGCCGAAGCCGGCCATGCCGATGGCTTCACGCTGACTTATTATGCCAGCCCGGCCACCCCTGAAGCCGAAGTGGCCCAGTCGCTGCAGGCCAATGCTGCCGAAGCCGGCATTACGCTGGACCTGCAGATCGGCGACCACATCGGCAAATTCCGCAGCCGCGAATTCGAGCTCTTCTCGGCCCGCTCCGGCGACCGCCTACCCGACCCGCATGCCGTGCTGCAGTCCTATGCGACCAATGCCGACAATTCCGACGAAGCCCAGCTCACCGGCATCAATGCCTGGCGCACGGCCTGGGATGTCCCGGCAGAAATCCAGGAGCAGGTGCGCGCTGCTGCACACGAACCGGACCAGGCCAAGCGCGAGGCGATCTACAAGTCGGTCAACGAGGCCTATCTGGCCGCGTCGCCAGCCCTCGTCACCTCATTCCAGCGAACCGATGCCAAGGCGATCCGCAACAATGTGCAGGGCTATGTCGGCCATTCGACCTGGCTGACGCGCTGGGACACCGTCACCAAGTCCTAAGGCGCACATAACTTCAGACCGAGCAGGGTAAAGCGATGTCTACTCTCCAATCCAGTCCCATGGCGGGGCTCGCTTCTGCCTCCCGGAAGCTCGCCGCGTCATTGGCCATCATCGCCACGACCCTGTTCGGTCTGCTTGTTATTACCTTTGTGGTCGGCCGGCTCGTTCCGGCCGACCCGGTCATCGCCGTGATCGGCGATCAGGCCGATCAGGAAACCTATCAGCGCGTCTATGCCATGATGGGCCTGGACCAGCCGATCTATGTGCAGTTCTTCAACTATCTGCGCGATGTGGTGACGCTCAATTTCGGGCAATCGCATCTCACCAAAAACCCTGTCATCCTCGATCTGGCACGCGTCATTCCCGCGACCGTCGAGCTGGCCGGCCTTGCCATCATCATCGGCGCGGGCCTCGGCATTCCGCTCGGCATCATCGCCGCCGTGCACAAGGGCAAGTGGATCGACCAGATAGCTCGCGTCGTCGGACTGGTCGGTTATTCCACCCCGATCTTCTGGCTCGGCACGCTGGTGCTGTTGGCCTTTTATGCCCGCCTCGGCTGGATTCCCGGCGGCGGCCGCATCGATATCTACAATGAAGGTCTCGTCGAAGGGCCCACGCGCTCTCTGCTGCTCGATTCCATTCTGGCCGGTGAATGGGAAGTATTCTGGAGCGCTCTGCACCACCTGATCACGCCGGCGCTGATCCTGGGCTATGCTTCCATGGCCTATATCAGCCGCATGAGCCGCTCCTTCATGCTCGAACAGCTCGGTCAGGAATATGTCCTAACCGCACGCGCCAAGGGTCTGCCCAAGCGCACCGTGGTCTGGGGCCATGCCTTCCGCAATATCCGCGTCCAGCTGCTGACCATCGTGACCCTGGCCTTTTGCGGACTGCTTGAAGGCACGGTGCTCATCGAGACCGTCTACTCTTGGCCGGGCCTCGGCCAGTATCTGACCACCGCCCTGCTCTATGCCGACATGAATGCCGTGCTTGGCGCGGTGCTGGTCATTGGCCTCATCTGCATCGTGATCAATCTGTTGTCCGACGTCGTCTATCGCTTCGTCGATCCGAGGACCCGCTGATGACGACTGAACTCTCCGCACCGCGACCAAGCCTGCATGACTGGCTGGTCAGCGACGACGTCACTTCGGCGCGACAGGCCCGTCTAGGCCGGGCCTACCGGTTCTGGCTGTCGCTGCTGGGCAATCCCCTGGCCTTCGGTGGCGCGGTGGTCATTCTGTTGCTGGTGCTCGTTGCGGTATTCGCCCCGCTGCTCGCGCCCTACAATCCCAATGCCCAGAACCTGTCGCAGGCTTTGCAGGCGCCGTCCGGCACGCATTGGTTCGGTACCGATGTCTATGGCCGCGACGTCTATGCGCGCATCCTGTTCGGCGCGCGCACCACGCTCTACACGACGCTGCTGGTCACCGTGATCGTCGCGCCGATCGGCTTCATCGTCGGGGCCACTGCAGGTTATCTGGGCGGCTGGGTCGATATCGTCCTGATGCGCATCACCGACATCTTTCTCGCCTTCCCCGGCCTCGTTTTGGCGCTGGCCTTTTCGGCGGCGCTTGGCCCTGGCATCGAGAATGCCGTCATCGCCATCGCCCTCACCGTCTGGCCGCCGATCGCGCGACTCGCCCGTGCGGAAACCATGACGGTGCGCCATGCCGATTATGTTACCGCTGCGGAACTGCAGGGCGCAAAACTCCCTCGCATCCTCTGGCGCCACATCGTGCCGATCTGCGCGCCGTCCATCGTGGTGCGGCTCACACTCAACATGGCCAGCATCATCCTGACTGCGGCCGGCCTCGGCTTCCTTGGCCTGGGTGTGCAGCCGCCGACCGCCGAATGGGGCCAGATGGCCGCCTCGGGCCGGCAGTACCTGCTCGACGCCTGGTGGCTGACCACCATTCCGGGCTTGGCCATCCTCATCGTCAGCCTTGCCTTCAATCTGCTTGGCGATGGCCTGCGCGACATTCTGGATCCCCGCAATGCATGACCAGACCGCTCCCCTGCTGACCGCCGAGAAACTGCGCGTGCAGTTCAGTACGCTGGCGGGCCCGATCCAGGCCGTGCGCGGTGTCTCCTTCACCGTGGGCCGTGAAAAGGTCGGCGTCATCGGCGAATCGGGCTCGGGCAAGTCGATGACCGGTCGCGCCATCATGCGCCTGCTCGGGCCCAGCGCCTCCATTCTCGCCGACAGGCTGCAGTTCGAAGACGTCGATCTGTTGCGCGCCAGCGAAAAGCAGATGCAGACTGTGCGCGGCCGCCGCATCGGCATGATCCTGCAGGACCCCAAATATTCGCTGAATCCGGTGATGAGCGTCGGCGACCAGATCACGGAAATGGCGCGCCTGCACCTGCGCGAGAGCAAGTCGGCCGCCCGTGAACGGGCGCTCTCCATGCTGGAACAGGTGCGCATCCGTGATCCCAAGCGCGTCTATGCGCTCTATCCGCATGAAGTCTCCGGCGGCATGGGCCAGCGCATCATGATCGCCATGATGCTGGTGGCCTCGCCCACCCTGATTATTGCCGACGAGCCCACTTCGGCGCTCGACGTTTCGGTCCGCGCCCAGATCCTCGACCTGCTCGATGAATTGATCGTTTCGCGTGGCATCGGGTTGATGTTCATTTCCCACGATCTCAACATGGTGCGCCGCTTCTGCGATCGCGCGCTGATCATGTATTCGGGTCAGATCGTCGAGACCATCAAGGCTGCCGACCTCGATTCCGCCACCCATCCCTATACCCAGGGTCTGCTGCATGCCCTGCCGCGCATGGATGCGCCGCGCGACATGCTCGACGTACTCAAGCGCGACCCCGCCTGGCTGGAGCGCCGCCCATGACCGCTGCAGTAACCGTCAAAGACCTCGTCGTGACTTTCGGCGAAGACCCTGCGGCCTTCCGCGCCGTGGACGGCATTTCCTTCGTCATTCCCGCCGGCTCGACCTTTGGCCTGGTCGGCGAAAGCGGCTGCGGCAAGTCTACCGCGATGGGCGCCATTGCCGGCCGCGTCGGCAACTGGACGGGCGAAATTACCATCGACGGCAAGCCCGTCACCGGCAAGCGCACGCTCAAGCAGCGCGCCCAGGTACAGATGGTGTTTCAGGACCCCTACGGTTCACTGCACCCGCGCCATACGGTCGAACGCACGCTGCTCGAACCGCTGGAAATCCATGGCTTGGGCGACCGTGACCGGCGCGTCGCCGAAGTGCTTGAGCAGGTCGGCCTGCCGCAGCGCTTCCGCTATCGCTATCCGCATCAGCTTTCCGGTGGCCAGCGCCAGCGCGTCGCTATTGCAAGGGCACTGATCCTGTCGCCCAGCCTGCTGCTGCTTGACGAACCAACCTCGGCGCTGGACGTGTCTGTGCAGGCCGAAATCCTCAACCTGCTCAAGACCCTGCAGCGCGAGAACGGGCTGACCTATCTCCTGGTCAGCCACGACATGGCCGTCATTGCTCATATGTGCAGCGATATCGCCGTGATGCGCGAGGGGCGGTTCGTCGAAGTCACCGACCGTGACCGGCTGATCGCCGGCACAGTCGAGAACGACTATACCAAATTACTCCGCTACGGCGCTTAGCGCCGAGCTGGGCCGGTCGCCGTTGCGGAAGACAAGCCGCAGGTAGTGGTCTCCGGAGCGGACGACATGGTCGCGCATGGCGCGCTCGGCGCCTTCGATATCGCGCTGGATAATGGCTGTCCCAATGGCGCTGTGCTCGGCCAAGGCGCGCGCCTTTTCCTCGGGGTCGGAATGGATGATGCGGCGCGTGCCGGCATCATAAAAGCGCTGCCGCTCGATCAGCTTTCCCAGGTAAAGGCATTCGGACGCCTTGTGGATCTGGTCATGAAACTGCTCATTGAGCGCAATCAGCCGGTCGGGATCCAGCTCATCCGACGCCTCGGCCATGGCCGCCATGGTCGCGTTGAGGTTTTGTCGCGCCACGTCGTCGATGCGCCGTGCGGCTAGATGAGCGATCATGGATTCCAGCGCCGCCCGGGCGAGGATCATTTCCTCGGCCCAGGTGCGACTATAGAGCACGATGACACCCCGCCGCGGCAGCGTGGCAATCAACCCTTCGCTCTCTAGCTGCCGCAGCGCTTCCTTGAGCGGCGTGGTGCTAACGCCCAGCTCCTCGGCAAGCTGCCGTTCGTTCAGCCGCTCCTGCGGCGCATAGCGGCCAGACAGGATGGCGAGCCTCAGCGCCTTGTGGACGTGATCACGCAGAGTGATCGTCAGCTTTGGGTCCAACTTCTCCAGTCGGGCTCCAGCTTGGTTCTGCATGTTCAGTCTCCAAAACGGCGCGATACGCCTCTTGTAAGCGCCCGCAATTATAGCACAAGGCCGCGCTGGGTCATGGGCTCAGATCGCATTCCCATCGGCATCGAACAGATGCAGCCGTGCCGGGTCGACATAGGCGGCAACCGTCGTGCCCAGCTCCACCGGACGCTGGCCTTCAAGCACCACATTGACTGACTGGCCATCGGTGGTGGTGGCATAGACCACGGTCTGGCCGCCGAGATTTTCCACCAGGTCCACCCGCAGATCGGCCAGCTTGATGCCGCTGTCGGGGGTAAGGGTAATATGCTCGGGCCGCACGCCCAGCGTCCTGGCGCCGCTGACGGGACGAGACAGACTGATAATGTTGCCTGCCACCTTGATCCCGGCACCCTCTTCGGCGGTCGTGAGAAAGTTCATCTTGGGCGAGCCGATGAAGCCGGCGACAAAGAGGTTTTTCGGATTGTTGTAGAGTTCCAATGGCCCGCCGGCCTGTTCGATGACCCCGAGGCGCAGCACCACAATCTTGTCGGCCATGGTCATGGCTTCCACCTGATCGTGGGTGACATAGATCATGGTGTTCCCAAGATCTTTGTGCAGCTTGGCGATTTCGACGCGCATCTGTACGCGCAGTTCGGCGTCGAGGTTGGACAGGGGCTCGTCGAACAGGAAGATTTTCGGCTCGCGCACAATGGCGCGGCCGATGGCGACGCGCTGGCGCTGGCCGCCCGAAAGCTGTTTGGGCTTGCGCTGCAGCAGCGGCACGATCTGGAGGATTTCCGCAGCACGCTGCACCCGCGCTTTGATCTCTTCCTTGGGTGCCTTGGCGGTTTCAAGACCGAATGCCAGGTTCTGGTAGACGCTCATATGCGGATAGAGCGCATAGGACTGGAACACCATGGCGATGCCACGGCGGGCCGCCGGAATGTCATTCATCCGGGCCCCGTCTATGAGCAGGTCGCCGCCCGAAATGGGCTCAAGCCCGGCGATCATGCGCAAAAGTGTGGACTTGCCGCAGCCGGAGGGGCCGACGAAGACGGTGAATTCACCCGGATCGATATCGAGGTCGATGCCGTGGATGACTTCCACGTCGCCATAGGCCTTGATGAGCCGTCGGAACTGAATGCTGGTGGCCATGACGATCTCCTAGTTGCGGTATTGAGCCGGAACCCAGCTGGAATATTTGGGGTGAGACGATGACAGGGGCAGCGCAATGTCGCTCCCTGTCTCCGACGAGTGATAGATTGCCGTCACCAGTTCCAGCGCCTGCCGCGCGTCCTGCGTCGTCACGGGCAAGGCACCACCGGTTACGATAGCCTGGTGAAACAGCCGCAGCTGCGTAGTGTGGCGGGACGGAACATGCGTCCAGTCGGCGAGCAAGCTAGCGATCTGTCTGCCAACCGCCTCCGACTTGGGAATGATCTGCCAATCGGCCTCGCCCGGCCGGTATGGCGCGTGGTCGCTTTCAATAGTGAGGTTTTCGAAGGACAGCCGAATGCGGGTCATCTGGTCGGCAGAGCCCAGCGTGGCGGTCAACGACACGAGCGCGCCACTTGCCATCCTGAGCGACGCCGACAGGCAATCTTCGACTTCGATCGGATTGACCCGCGTATCGACGCGACCAAACACCCGGTCCACCGGCCCCATCAGATAGGTCATCATGTCATGGGGGTGGATGGCATGAGCCATCAGCACACCGCCCAGTTCGGTCGCCCACTTGCCGCGCCAGGGCACGGCATAATAGTCCGCACCGCGCTTCCAGAAAGTCTCGACCGTACCGACATAGGGTTTTCCGGCCAGTCCGGCGTCGAGCACGGCCTTGGCCTGGGCGATGCCATTGCCATAGCGATATTGGAACACCGGCATCAGGCGTCCTTTTGACCGGCTCTCGGCGGCAATGATCTGATCGACCTCGGCCAGCGAGCCGACCAACGGTTTTTCGCAGACAACATGCTTGCCCGCTGCCAGCGCCGCCAGCACCTGTTCGAGATGGAGGCCCGGCGGCGTGCAGATGTCGATCACATCCAGATCGTCCATGGCCAAGAGCTCGGCGAAAGACGTGCTGCGACGTGGCACGCCGAATTCGTCCGCGACCTGGGTCAGGCGCTCCTCGTTGAGATCGCAGAGGGCCAGAACCTCGAAGCAGTCCGCATTGGGCACATAGCCTTCGACGAGATGCGTGCGCCCTGCCCCACAGCCGATAATTCCGACCCGCAGCTTGTTTGCACCGCTCATCGCTTCATCCCCGTGGTGGCAATGCCTTCGATCAATAAACGCTGGAACGCCAGGAAGAAAATCATCACCGGCAGCAGCGTCAGGATCGACATGGCGAACATGGCGCCCCAGTCACTGTCGCCGGTTGCATCGGTGAAGGCCCGCAGCCCGAGCGTCACGGTGAAGTTGCGGATATCGCTGAGATAGACCAGCGGCGCGAAGAAATCGTCCCAGGTCCAGATGAAGGTGAAGATCGCCGCCGTGGCGAGAACGGGCGTCGAAAGCGGCAGCAGGATTTTCCAGTAGATGCGCCAGGGGGAGCAGCCATCCATGATCGCTGCCTCATCGAGTTCCTTGGGCAGGCCGCGAAAGAACTGCACCATCAGGAAAATGAAGAAGGCATCGGCGGCGAGAAATTTCGGCACGACCAGTGGCAGGAAAGTGTTCACCCAGCCCAGGTTGAAGAACATTGCATATTGCGGAATCAGGGTGACCTGGCTGGGCAGCATCAGGGTCACCAGCATCAGTGCGAACCAGATGTTGCGCCCCGGAAACTCGATCCGCGCAAAGGCAAAGGCGGCCAGCGAACAGCTCACCAGATTGCCAATGACGCTCAGCACGGCAATGATCAGCGAATTGGTGAAGAAGGTGCCAAAACCGATCTGCAGCATGGTCCAGCCGCGGACATAGGCGTCAAAGCTCCAGGCCGATGGCCAGAGGCTGCCGGAGCGGAAAATTTCCGCCTCCGGCCGCACCGAGGCCGAAAACAGCCACAGCAGCGGATAAAGCATGAGGATTGAGGTGGCGATCAGCAGGACATGCAGCATGCCCTTGATCGTCCACCGGCCGAGCGAGCTGGTCTTAGTCGTCATAGTGCACCCAGAACTTGGCGCTGAAAAAGGAGATGGCGGTGAAGGCCGCAATGATCAGCAGGAGAATCCAGGCCAGCGCCGAGGCATAGCCCATGCGGAAGAAGCCAAACGCCTCCTGGTAGAGATAGAGCGTATAGAACAGCGTCGAATTGATCGGGCCGCCACTGCCTGCCGAAATCACGAATGACGGGGTGAAGGACTTGAAAGCATCGATGGTCTGGATGATCAGGTTGAAGAACAGCACCGGGGTGATCATCGGCACGGTGATCTTGAGGAACTGCCGCCACTTGCTGGCGCCGTCGATACTGGCGGCCTCGTAGAGATCGGCCGGAATTTGCCGCAGGCCGGCCAGGAAGATGATCATCGGCGCGCCGAACTGCCAGACACTGAGGATCACCAGGGTCCAGATCGAATAGTTGGGATTGGAAATCCAGCTCGGACCGGTGATGCCGAAATTGGCCAGGCCCATGTTGATCAGCCCGTCACCGGCAAACAGCTGACGCCACAGCATGGCAATGGCAACGCTCGCGCCCAGCAGTGACGGCAGATAGAAAATTGCCCGATAGACGGAAAGCCCCTCGAGGCCCCGGTTGAGTGCGACGGCGACCAGCAAGGCCAGCACCAGTTTGATCGGCACCGACAGCAGCACGAAGACAAAGGTCACGCGCATCGAGGCCATAAATTTCGGATCGGCCAGCAGGATGCGGGCATAATTATCCGTGCCGAGCCAGTTCGGCGGCGTCAGAAGATCGAAATCGGTGAACGAGAGATAGAGCGAGACGAGCGACGGCACGACCGTCAGCAGCGCGAAGCCAACCAGCCAGGGCAGCAGGAAGGCATAGCCGGCAAAGGCACTGCTGCGCGTCGCTGGGGACTGCCACCAATAGGGACGCGTTCGCCGACCCGCCACGGGGGGCAGGACGACAGGCTGGGTAAGTTCGGTCATCGCCTGTCCTTTGAATGAATACCCGCCCGGCAGGGCGCTGGGCGGGCATGATGTGGCTATGCGCGGGCGAGTGCCTCGGCCATGCCGGCGTGGAGGTCTGCGGCACCCTGTTCCGCCGACTTGGCTTCGAAGGCCACTTCTTCGGAAACCGTGCCCAGCACGGTGGTGGCTTCACCGGCACCCTGCGGAGGCGCGGGCGGCAGTGGGCCGATCAGGGCGGCAATCGAGTCCAGATAGGACAGCGCTGCCTGCGAGGGCTCATCGAGCGACGGCAGGATGGCTTCGCGGGTCTTGGGATCTTCGGGCGCACCACGCTCGACACCCAGGATGGTCATGGCCTCTGGATCGTTGAGGAAGAAGTTGAGAAACTGGCCTGCCAGCTCGGGATTGGCGACCCGCGCGCTCAGGCTGAAATACATTGATGGCTTGAGATACTGGCCCGGCTGGCCGCCCTCGACTACCGGCAGGCTGACCATGCCCAGCTGATCGACATTGGCCTTTTGATAAGCCACCAATTGATTGGACTGGGCAATGCCCGACGCCGCCTTGCTGGTGGTGACGAGGCTGGTATCGACATTACCCTGCGACAGGGCCTGCACGTCCGCCGGCACGCAGGCGCCGGATTTGCGCATCTCCGACCACATGGTGAACCAGGCCGTTGCATCTTCCACATCGAAGCCAAGCCCGCCTTCGGGTGCATATTGCGCCTTGCCGCGCTGGCGCAGATAGGTTTCGAACGACACTTCATGGCCGCTGGCATCCTGCGTGCCGTAGAAGTCCGATCGCGCGGTCTTGCTGGTCAGCTCGGCGCAAAGCTGGGCAAACTCCTCCCAGGTCGTGCCGATCTGGGGCGCTGCGACGCCGGCCTCATCCCAGGCCGTCTGGTTGAGGATCAGGCCGCCGGTATTGGCGCCGAGGCTGATGCCATAGACCTTGCCATCGACGCGACCCACGCCGATGCGATCATCAGGCCAGTTGGACAGGTCGATGGTCGAGCCGATCAGCTGGTCGAGCGGCAAGAGCACGCCGCGACCGGCATATTCGAAGATATAGCGGTAATCCATCTGGATCACGTCGGGCGGATTGCCGCCCGCGGTCTGGGTGGCCAGCCAGGTCCAATAGTCGCCGCCGCCGGGCAGGCTCTGGCCGTCGATTTCCACGCCGGAATTGGCCGCCTTGAATAGGTCGATGATCTTGTTGGTGCGCTCGGCGCGCTCGGCATTGCCCCACCAGCTCATGCGCAGGCGATTGTCCTGGGCAGAGACGCCCCCGATACCGCTCATGCTGGCCAGCGCGACCATTGAAGTACCGGCAATAAAATGCCGTCTCGTCAGATTGAAGCTCATAAAGTCCTCCCCTTAATTGCTGACATCTGAAATATCAGATATTAAATCACTGTCAACTCTTGTATGGAAGTTGTGCTCCGTGCTTGATCGCGGGGTATTGGAGGAACATCATGACCGTAGGAAAAGACATCCCGCTGACGCGCAAAACAGCCCAGGATTTGCGCAGTGCCCGCTGGTTTGCGCCCGACGATCTGCGCGGTTTCGGTCACCGCTCGCGTCTCCTCCAGATGGGTTACAGCCCGGAAGACTGGGCTGGAAAACCGGTGATCGCCATCCTCAATACCTGGTCGGATACCAACCCTTGCCACGGCCACTTCAAGCAGCGCGTCGAAGATATAAAGCGCGGCGTGCTGCAGGCCGGCGGCTTTCCCATCGAGCTACCGGCGCTGTCGGTATCGGAGACCTTTCTCAAGCCGACTTCCATGCTCTATCGCAATATGCTGGCCATGGATGCCGAGGAGATGATCCGCGCCCATCCCGTTGATGGCGTCATTCTGATGGGTGGCTGTGACAAGAGCACGCCTGCCCTGCTGATGGGCGCGACCAGCGCCAACTTGCCGACTATTTTCGTTCCGGCAGGTCCCATGTTGCGCGGCAATTGGCACGGCAAGGAACTTGGCTCGGGCTCGGACGCCTGGAAGTTCTGGGATGAGCGCCGCGCCGGCAATATCACCCAGCAGGACTGGCAGGAGATGGAAGGCGGCATTGCCCGCAGCGCCGGTCACTGCATGACGCTGGGCACCGCCAGCACCATGACCGCCATTGCCGAGGCCATCGGCATGACCCTGCCCGGAGCATCTTCCATTCCGGCAACCGATTCAGCCCATATGCGCATGTGCGCCGCCGCCGGTCGTCGCGTCGTGGAGATGGTGTGGGAAGACCTCGTCCCCAAAAAGATCCAGACCCGCCAGGCCTTCGAGAATGGCATCACGGTCGCCATGGCCATGGGTTGTTCCACCAATGCCATTATCCACCTGATCGCTCAGGCGCGACGGGCGGGGGCCGATATCGGCCTCGACGATTTCGAGACGGCCAGCCGCAAGATCCCGGTGCTGGCCAATATCCGGCCATCCGGCGAGAAGTACCTGATGGAGGATTTCTATTTTGCCGGTGGCCTCAAGGGGCTGATGGGCCGACTGACCGACGCCCTCCATCTCGATTGCCTCACCGTCGCCGGAACCACGCTGGGCGAGGCCATCGCCGACGCCAAGGTGTATAGTGACGATGTTATCCGCACGCTGGATAACCCGGTCTATGCCGAGGGCGCCCTGGCGGTGCTGCGGGGCAACCTTGCCCCCGATGGCTGCGTCATCAAGCCCAGCGCCTGCGAGCCGCGCTTCCTGCGCCATTCGGGCCCGGCCATTGTGTTTGACAGCTATCCGGAGATGAAAGCCGCGGTCGAAGACGAGGCGCTCGACGTCACCGCCGACCACGTGCTGATCCTGCGCAATGCCGGTCCGCTGGGCGGCCCCGGCATGCCCGAGTGGGGCATGCTGCCAATCCCGCGCAAACTCATCAAGCAGGGTGTGCGCGATATGGTCCGCATTTCCGATGCCCGCATGAGCGGCACGAGCTATGGCGCCTGCATTCTCCACGTTGCCCCGGAGTCCTTTGTCGGCGGTCCGCTGGCCCTGGTCAGGACGGGCGATATCATTACGCTCGACGTCGCAAACCGATCGCTGAACCTCGACATTTCCGAAGAGGAACTGGCAGCCCGGCGCGCGGCCTGGATTGCTCCCGAACCGCATTACCACCGCGGCTATGGCTGGATTTACTCCCGCCATGTGCAACAGGCCAACGAGGGTTGCGACTTTGATTTCCTGCGCACCGAATTCGGTCCGCACGTCGGCGAACCGGCAATTTACTAACACGCATCCGGAGAGCCTGAAGGACGCATCCGCCTGGAAAAAATTGCTATTTGCACCGTGTCTTCTCGCTATTGATCGTTGTGTGAGGCCCAACGAGAATGTCTGCTTTTGGAACGTTGCGACGTTTCATCGAACGGCCGAGAAGGGGTCGCTTGTTGCCCCCTGCCCCACTTCGCGTTTGGGGTGGATAGCCGACAGGCAGCTTTTAGTGCGTTTCATTGAAAAGTGGACGCCCGGATGCCTTCGAGGCACCCGAGCGATGTGCTACACCCGGATGTCCTTGCTGCCGCCCGACAGACGCATGAGCAGGAAAAGCGATGCCATGGTCAAGACCAGCAAAATGGTCGATAGCGCTGCGGCAGTGCCCAGCTGACCGCGGATCACTTGGGCATATATACCAAGCGAGAGCGTCTGGGTGGACGTATTATAAAGGAACAGCGTGGTGCTGAGCTCGGTGATGATGGTCACCCAACTCAATACCGCACCCGACACGATACCAGGGGCCAAGGCCGGCACGATGACCTGAACCAGCGTGCGGAACTTGGACGCGCCCAGACTGATCGCCGCCTCCTCGATGCTCGGGCTGAACTGGTACATCAGGGCCGTGGTCGAACGCACCGAATAGGGCAACCGGCGGATGGCCAGAGCCAAGACCATGACGGCGAATGTCCCCGTCAAAACCAGCGGCGGCTGGCTGAAAGCGGTGATCAGCGCAATGCCAATGATCAGCCCCGGAACCACATATGGCACCATGGTCATGGTATCGAGCGCACCCGTCAGCGCACCCTTTCGACGTACGGTTAGGTAAGACACCAGTACCGCCACGATCACGAGCAGCACCAGCGCCGTGACTCCGATGCTGAATGTATTGGTGACGTAGCGGATGATGTCGCGTTGTGCAGTAACGTAGTTCTTGAATGAGAACCCAGCGACGAACTGGCCATAGAGCGTGTTACGGAACGAGCTGACCACGACAACGAGCAGCGGCGCCAAGGCCAACACCAGGAAGCCATAGACATAGGCATAAACCGCCCAACCCTTCCAGCCAGCAAGCCGTGTCGGCTCAATGGCGCGCATCGCCGTCATCGAGAAAGTGCGACGATCGACTATAAACTTCTGCGCAAGGAAGACGGCCAGTGTGACCGCGATAACAATCACCGCCACAGCCGCAGCAAAACTGCGGTCGACGCTCACTTCACCCACAAAGGAGCTGTAGATCAGCACTGGAATGGTGCGGAATCCCTGGCCGATCAGCATGGGCGTGCCGAAGTCGGCAAAGGCGCGCACAAAGACCAAAAGGCTTCCGCCCAGGACCGTAGGCAGCAGGAGCGGAGTAATGACCTTGAGCGCCCGGCGCCATCCGGTCATGCCCATGCTTTCGGCGGCTTCGAGCAACGACACGTCGATCGTGCGCCATGCCCCCATGAGATAGGTAAAGATCAATGGCACCAGCTGCAGCGTCAACACCAGAACAATACCGGTG
Organism: uncultured Devosia sp.; assembly: GCF_963517015.1. NCBI lineage: Bacteria > Pseudomonadati > Pseudomonadota > Alphaproteobacteria > Hyphomicrobiales > Devosiaceae > Devosia > uncultured Devosia sp. The sequence goes on along the minus strand of NZ_CAUQDV010000001.1, from coordinate 894,009 downwards.
AAGCCGTAGATGCTGGGCACGTCCAGCCCCAGCTCCTTGAACCAGCGGGTAATAAGACCATTGTTGCCCAGCAGCAGGATCCAAGAATATGCGCCGATGAAGGGCGGCGACATCATGGAGGCCAGGATCAAGACCTGGATGGCTCGATTGCCCGGGATGCGAAACATGGTCATGAAATAGGCGAGCGGAAACGCGATGACGAAAGCCAGCACCGTCACACAGACCGTCACCACCAGGCTATTGAGCAGCGTACCGTAGTAGAGCCGGGACGAAAAAAAGGTCGCAAACCCGTCGAGCGAAAAGCCATCGCCATTGGTGACACTGCTGAACAGCACGGTCACCAGGGGCCAGACGACCATGAACAGATAGCCGGCGGTCAGCAGCAGCGCGATGGAGGTCCAGCCATCAAGGGTCTTGCCGGCGATCTTCACACTGTTGCTCCCCGCATGATCGAAATGCCGCTTGCGGCGTCAAAGAAGGTCAGCAGGTCCGTATCGACGGCGAGAAACACCTTCTCGCCCGGCTGCCAAAGTTCGGAGCGTCGCGAGAATTCCAGAAACTCGACGATATCGCCGCTCGCAAGCCTAGCCCGCACTTGCGAATGTGAGCCGAGAAATGTTTCGTCGACCACTTCAGCCGGGAGACCCGCGTTTGCGGCCTTGACCGCTTCCGGACGAACGGACACTTGTACACGGCCGCTGGCGGTGAGATCGACCATGCCAGTCACGTCGATCACCTGCCCCTGTCCCAACTCGACCAGAGCTTTTCCGTGCTGACGGAGGAGATCGCGTTCGAGGAGATTGGTCTTGCCGATGAACTCGGCGACAAAGCGATTGGCGGGGCGCCGGTAGATTTCCGACGGCGTTCCGACCTGTTGAACTACACCCAGATTCATGACCGCGATCCGGTCGGAAACGGCCATGGCTTCTTCCTGATCGTGGGTCACATAGACCGTTGTGATCCCCGCATCGCGCTGGGCCTGGCGGATCGTATCGCGCATCTCAACGCGCAGCTTGGCGTCGAGGTTGGACAGGGGCTCGTCCATCAGCAGGAGTGCCGGCTGGATAACCAGCGCGCGAGCAAGTGCCACGCGCTGCTGCTGGCCGCCCGACATTTGCCCCGGCAAGCGGTCCTTTAGGTGAGCCATTCGCACGGCATCAAGCGCCTGCTCGACCCGCTTTTCGGCTTCCCCCCGCGAAATCTTTCGGGTCTGCAGGCCGAAGCCCACGTTCTTGGCCGCAGTCATCTGCGGGAAAAGCGCGTAGTTCTGGAACACCATGCCGATATTTCGCTCTGAAGCGGGCCGGTCATTGATGACCGTCCCGTCAAAGGAAATTGTACCGGCTTCAATCGAATTGAAGCCGGCGATCATGCGCAGCAGCGTGGTCTTGCCGCAGCCCGAGGGGCCGAGCAGGGTGAAAAATTCGCCATCCGCAATCTCGAGGTTGAGATCGGGAATGGCGACCTGCCCGGCATATTCCTTACGGAGCGCTTGAAGCGCTATCCTGGTCATAGCGCTTCTCCTGTGTGCATCGATACGATCAAGAACGGGCCTCGAGAATTGCGCGGTACTTGGCGACGATGTCTTCGCGGTGAGCGGCAACATAGGCGCCGTCTTCCTGAACGGTCGGGATATCGGCGAGCGCGGGGAGGCCCGGTTTGATGATGCCCTCGCGGAGCGGACGGCCGGCCGTTTCCTCGGCGATGATGGTCTGGCCCTGTTCGGAGATAATGAAGTCGATGAAGGCTTCTGCGGCGGCCGGGTTTGGCGCGCCCTTGATCACCTGAACCGTCGCGGGCAGGAAGGCGGCGCCTTCAGCGGGGTAGACGATCTCGACCGGCGAACCGCTCAACACGAAATTGAGCGACAGCGGCTCATAGGTGAGGCCGACGACATATTCGCCATTGGCGACATCCGCGCCCACCTGGCTGGACGAACCGATGGAAATGCCGTCGAGCTGTTCGACCAGCGACGTCACATAGGTCCAGCCGGCTTCGCTCTCGTAGTCACCACCGACGGCCTTGAGCATGTTGGTCAGCTGAGCAAAGGCCGATGAGGAAGCGGTGGGATCGCCAAAGGCAATTTTGCCCTTGAGTTCGGGCTGCAGCAGGTCGGCATAGCTGGTGATGGAGACTCCGGCTTCGGCCAGCGCGTCCGTGTTGACCAGGAGGTTGGAGCCGTCGGCCTGATAAGGCGTGAAGGCGCCGGTGGTGTTCTTACCGGCCTCCACCATGGCGGCATCCTCGGGGGAAACATAGTCCTGCCAGAGCTCGGCATTGACGGCCGCCTGGGCCGCGCCGCCGCCAAACATCACGTCGCCTTGCGGATTGCCGGCTTCACTGCGGATGCGCGAATAGAGTTCGCCGGTGCCAGCCGTGATCAGCTGAACGGTGACACCAGTATTGCCTTCGAAGACAGGAATGAGGCTCTGCAGCATGCCCTCTTCATTGGGTGTATAGACCACCAGCGTGGTGCCGGAAATCTCCTGTCCCTGGGCGCTGGCGAGCGCGACCAAGGAAATGGCCGTGGCGAAAAAGGCAGTCGCAGTGATTTTGGTCAGGCTAGGCATGTTTTCGTCCCTTGATATTGGAAAGCATGAAGTGGATCTGGTCCGTCAGAGTAGCGCCTGTTCGTTGCGGCCCATGAAGCGGAAGGCGATGTAGACGGCGCAGCCGCTGAGCAACAGAAGGATGGTGGAAAGCGCCGCCGCGACGCCGAAATCGCCGTCTAGGATCAGCAGGTAGATCCGGACCGGCATCGTCATGGTGCTGCCCACATAGAGCACCAGCGACGAGGAAAGCTCATTGATGGCGGTGACAAAGCTCAGCATGCCCCCGGCGATGATGCCCGGCACGATCAGCGGCACGGTGATGCGCAAGAAGGCCTGGAACGGGCTGTAGCCCAGCGAAATCGCGGCCTCTTCCATGCTGGGTGAAATCTGCCGCAGCGATGATGCCGTTGTGCGCACCGTGTAAGGCAGCCTGCGGATGAAGACCGAAAGGATGATGATGGTCGCGGTGCCGGTCAGCACGATCGGGCCGGTATTGAATGCGGCGATGAAAGCAATGCCGATGACGATGCCTGGCATGACATAGGGAACCATGAAGGCGCCGTCGAGCAGTGCGGTATTGAGATTGGTCCGACGCGCAACGAGGACGCCGACGATCGTTCCAACCACGACAATGAGTGCCACGGCCGCGAAGGAGAAGCTCAGCGAATTGCGCACCACGTCACCTAGGTTGAACAGGATGCGCTCGTAGCTCTGCAGAGCAAAACCGTCCTGGAAGACCGGACCGCTGGTCTTGCGGAAGGAGTAGATGACCGAGATGATCACCGGCAGCGAGCCACAGAGACCAATAAAATAGACCGCAAAATGCGCCAACACGTTCCGCCAGCCCTTGAGCTTGATGCGGATGGGCTTGTTGATCATGTTGCCGTGATAGACGTTTCGGCGCGACATGTAGCGTTGCAGCATTACGAAAACCATCGAGACCAGGATCAGGATGACACTGATGGTGGTCGCCATGGACATGTTGGAGCCCACCTCGGCCGAATAGAGCGTGAAGGCCTCCGTCGCCAGCACATTGTAGCCACGGCCCAGAAGGCGCGGCGTACCGAAATCGGCGATGGCGTGGATGAGGGCAAGCAGCCCGCCGGCGGTAAGTGCCGGAAACACCATGGGGAACGAGATCTTCATGGTGCGCTGCCAGGGCGTCAGCCCCAGGCCCTCGGCGGCCTCTTCGAGCGAACGATTCACATTGCTCAAGGCGCCCGAGACCATCAGGTAGACGTAAGGGTAAAACTTGAGCGAGAAGACAATCAGGATGCCGCCGACGCCGTAGATGGGCGGCATGTTGATGCCCCAGTCGCGCAGCATGCCGCGCACGACGCCCCCTGCCCCAAACAGCACGATCCATGAATAGGCGCCGATAAAGGGCGGAGAGACCAGTGCAAGAATGGCCAGCAGGGAGACGAACTTGCCGCCCCGTATGACGAAGCGCGACACGCAGAAGGCCATGATCGAGCCGAGCAGCAGCGCGCCGAGCAAGCCCCCGAAGCCAACCACCAGCGTGTTGACGAAGGCCTGGTGCAAGCGCGGTTCGCCCAGGAATTTCGCGTAATTGCCGAAAGTGAAACGGCCGCCCTGATCGTAAAAGCTGGAAATCAGGACAGAGCCGACGGGGATGAACAGCAGGATGAAGAGCATCACCCAGGTCAGGATCATCACCACGGTCCAGAAATTCAAACGTGGCATGGCCGTCATCCTTTGATGCGGGCGCTGTCGGCGCCAAAGGCCATCAGTGCATCGCTGGGCACCAGCACCTTGACCTGCTCACCCGGCTCACGCGTCCGCGTCATACCGGGATTTGCAATCTGCACGACGATCTGGCCGGCGGGCGTTTCCACCTGCACATGCGCTTCCCGCCCGAGATAGGTGAATTTGCTGATCGTGCCTTCAAGCGCGGCTGCGCCGGCAGCATCGCCATCACGCGAGGCAAGCCCCAGTCGCTCCGGACGCGCTGTCCACGCAGCAGCACCCGGCAGGTCGAGTCCAAGCTGCCGCAACAGGGCATCGAGCGCCGCGCCCGGTGTGAACGTGTTCAGGGTACCGACGAATTCGGCCACGAAACGGGTCTGCGGATTTCCGTAAATTTCGGGCGGCGTTCCTACCTGCTCGATTTTGCCCGAATTCATCACGCAGATGCGGTCAGAAATGGCCAGGGCCTCTTCCTGGTCGTGCGTCACATAGATGGTGGCAATATCGACCTGCTTCTGGATATCGCGGATTTCTTCACGCAATTCGATGCGCAATTTGGCATCGAGATTGGAAAGCGGCTCATCCATCAGCAACAGGCGCGGATTGATCACCATCGCGCGCGCTAGACCAATACGCTGCTGCTGGCCGCCCGACATTGCTGCCGGCAGACGGTCTGCCATGGCGCCCAGACGAACGGCCCCGAGCGCCTGCGTCACGCGGGTTTTGATCTCGGCTGCCGATACCTTGCGGGGCTTGAGGCCAAAGGCAACATTGTCGAAGACGCTCAAATGCGGAAACACCGCGTAGTCCTGAAAGACCATGCCGATGTCGCGTTGGTGTGGTGGCACGATGCGCAAATTGGCGCCGTCGAGGGTGATTGAACCCGATGTCAGATCGTTAAAGCCCGCAATCGAGCGCAACAGCGTGGTCTTGCCACAGCCACTTGGTCCCAGAAGCGTAAAAAACTCGCCGCGTTCAACTGCGATCGACACCCCGTTCAGGGCCATAAAATCCGGACCAAACCTCTTGGTCGCGTCGCTGACAGTCAGATAACTCACGTGCGTTTCCCCCACCGCATCGTCATGAAACTGTCACATATGACACCGACTAACTTTCGTATTGCAACATCTATTCACGTAGTTCACGATCATTTCGGTTCTTAAATGGTCTTATTCGAACGGGAGGATTTCGATGATCATTCGCAAACGTACATTTCTGGCTTTGTCTGCTGTGGCGATGATCGCCTCAACGAGCCTGTCGTCGATGGCCTTGGCGCAGGACGGCTCGGTGGTAATCTACACCGCCCACAAGTCGTCGATTGTCGACACTCTTCTTCCGATTTTCGAGCAGGAAACTGGCCTCAAAGCTGAGGTTGTAAAGCTTGGCTCTGGCGACATTGCAAAGCGCGTACAGGCCGAAGCCGGCGCGCCTGCGGCAGACGTGATCTGGTCTATCTCCGGAAGCCAGTTGACCGAACTTCGCGATTTGCTGGAGCCCTATTCCCCACCAGAGGCTGACCAGATCGATCCGCAGTTCGTCAAGGACGACGCATGGACGCCTTACACCGCGGTCGTCTATGTGCTCGCCGTCAACACCGACCTGCAGCCGCTCGATTCCGCACCGAAGACTTGGGCCGAACTAGCCGATCCGAAATGGGCCGGCCAAATCGCCAGCGCGCGTGCCGATGGCTCCGGCTCCGCGATGCAGCAGCTCCAGACCGTGCTGACCGTGTTTGGTGACGACGGCTGGGCCAAATATGCCGAAATTGCCAAGAATTTCGTCTTTGCGGATAGCTCGGGTGCTGTTCCGCGTTTCGTGGCCGATGGCGAAACAGCGATGGGGCTGACGCTTGAGGACAATGCTCTCGAGTATGTCCAGGGCGGCGCGCCCATCTCCATCGTTCATCTCACCGACGGCACGGCAGCAACGCCCGATGGCGTGGCGCTGGTCAAGGGCAGCCCTAATCCCGAAGGCGGCAAAGCCTTCATCGATTGGGCCATGTCCAAGTCGACCCAAGAAAAGCTGGCAATGGACATCGGCCGCCGTTCGGTGCGCCTTGACGTCGCTGGCCCTGAGGGAACGCCTAATTTGGCGGACCTCACCTTGGTCAATGTTAAACCCCTTAGCGAATTCGGCGGCGCCGAGGCCGTGCTGGCGGAATGGCGGACAGCCATCGGCGAGTAGGCCGAGTAATCCTTTAGCGTCACGACTATAGCAGGACCTTATGAGGCATCTTGAAGCATTCACTCTGGGCAAAAAGTTCGGCCAACCTGAGACCAACGAAGACAGCCTCGTGGTCATGCCAAATCTCGGTTACGCCGTCATCGATGGCGTAACCGATCGCAATGGAACACGCTATGGCGGTATGCTGTCCGGGCAATTCGCCTCACGCACCGTCAAGCGGGCCACAGAACTCTTCCTGCTTGCACAGGGCGATGCGCGGCAGCCTGAACTGCAGTTCCGTGGTGGCGAGCATTTTGTCCATTATCTGGGAAAGGCGATCTTTGACGGCTATGTCGCAAATGGTGCGGTGGCCGCAGTCGAGGCAGACTGGAAACTGCGCGGTGGCTGCACGATCATGGCGGCCATGCTGATCGGCGACCGACTTGAGGTTGTCGCGGTCGGCGACAGCGGCATCCGCATCAACGGCAACGACACCATCCAGGTGCTGAAACCCCTTGATGACGTGACCGCCATCCTGCGTCGCGAAACCTGGCACTACTTCGAGGCACTTGGAGGCTCCACCGAAGAGTGCGACCGAAATGCCGCCTCCATGACCTGGCAGGGCACGCGCAACCAGCCCAAAGGCAGCTCGACCGACAATCCCAATCTCGTTGCCACCCTCGAAGCGCGCGCTCTCGCCGCCAGCCGGCAGCATCTGCCAAACGTGCCGGAAAGCGAGCTGCTCGAACTGATTCAGCACGGCATTGCGCATGGCCAGGGCAATTTCCAGAATGTCACCGAGCCGGTGCTGGGCTATGGCGGCATCGACGGCTTCTCGGTGCCCAATCGCTATATTGAGACCCGCAGCTACCCTCTGGTCGAGGTGGAGACGATCGAGCTATTCTCCGATGGTTATTTCAAACCTGGTGATGGATTCGGTGTCGCCTCCTGGGAAGCCGCTTTCCAGGAGGTAGAGGCAGAAGACTTCCACAAGATCGGCCGCTACATGAGCACCAAGGGCACCACGTCAACGCAGCTCACAGATGACCGCAGCTATCTGGGCGTCCGACTCAAATGAGCGGCGAGGCCGGTCCGGGCCTGAACTTTTCCAGCGAGTCCGAGCCGGCTGAAACCGGCCGGGCTGGCGAGCGCCGGCACGCGATCCTGCAGGCGGTGCGCGCCAATGGCGCAGCGTCCGTGGCTGAGCTCGCTGCCAAGTTCGATGTGACCTACCAGACCATCCGCCGCGACCTGCGCACTCTTGAGATGAAGGGCCTGCTGCAAAAGGGCTTCGGCGGCGCTTTCGCTTCGCCCGGCGTCGCTAATTACACCCACGACGAGCGCCACAGCATCCAGGTCGGGGTCAAGAGGCAGCTGGTCTTGGCGTTGGAGGAGTTCTTGGTCCAGGGCGCGACGATCTTCGTGGGGCTGGGAACGACCTTCGATTCCCTCCACGAGGTGCTGGCGCGCCATCCTGGCATACTGATCGCCACGCCAAATCTTGAAGTTGCCCATTCCTGCGCGCTCAAGACCGATGCAACGGTCTATGTCTATGGCGGCTATGTGCGCAACAAGGACTCGTCGGTTCTGACCTTGGCGGATGATAGCCGACAGCGCTTCAAATTCGACCTGGCGGTGATAGGCGCCAGCGCCATTGACCGCGATGGAACGGTGCAGGAATTCGACCCGATGGAAGTCGATCTGGTGCGCTCTATTCTGCCCCATGCGCGACAGATCATCCTCGTGGCGCATGACGAGAAATTCGAGCGCCGCGCGCCCCATGTGGTGACGCAGATGGCCGACGTCGATGTGCTGATCACAAATGGGGATCCCGCCGGTCGCTTCGACGACCCGGGCGTATTCGGCTCGACACGAGTCATAGCTCTGAACTAGTTTTCAGCCAGTGTCTCGACCACCGGCTGGAGGTCGCTGCTCCAGCGTATCTTGCCGAGATTGCGAGTGGTGCATCGCATGGCCCGGCTCGGCGCCGATGAAGCCATGGCAATCGCCTGTTCCGGCTGCAACCCGGTCCAGCTCACGACATTACGCACGGCTTCGTCGAGACAAAGAGCCGAGCCTGCCAGGTTGGTGCGGCCAGGCTGGACCATGGCGCCAGTCGCCGTCCGCTCTACCATCATTCCCGCAAAGCTGTAGACGCCCGGCGCGGCCGCAGCGCCCAGCACTGCGTCGGTCACGAGTATGCAATTGTCCGCACCCTTGAGGGTTATCAAGGCGGCGAGTGCGTCGGGCGACATATGATGGCCATCGGCAATGAGGCAGGCGGCCAGCCGCGGCTCGGATAGCTGCGCCAGTAAGGTATTTTCGAGCTTGGGCAGTTGCTGCGGCAAACCATTCCCCAGGTGTGTCGATAGCGTCAGTCCTGCATCGGCCGCCGCCCTCACGGCAGCAAAGCCGGCCATTGAATGCGCCATGGCCGTTACCCTGCCTTGCTTGCGCATGGTGGCGATAAATGCCGCCGCCCCCGCCCGCTCCGGCGCCAGAGTGACCAAGAGGATCGGCCGGCTCAGACTTTGTTCAAGGTCCGCCAACAGGGCCGCATCGGGGTCAATCATTGCAGCTTGAGGATGGCAGCCTGCATAACCTTCGGCTGCGTTGAGAAAAGGCCCTTCCAGATGGTAGCCGGGCACCATGGATCGGCCCAGCCGGCTTGCGACTACGGCCCTGTCCAGCGCCGCGAAACGTTCGACCAGCTCATGGGCGTGCGCTGTTATAATCGTGGGCAGGCATTGCGTCACGCCGGCCGTCAGCATGGCCTCGAGCGCCATGTCGAAGTCGGCGGCCGTGATCGCCGGATCGTTGAAATCGACCCCGGCATAGCCATTGACCTGCAGGTCGAACAAGCCTTGGCTGATCATACGAGGAGAGATGCCGAAGCGCGGTCCAAGTGGAGGCTCGCCGCACCATGCTGCTGCAGGATCGACGCTGGATGCATCGGCGAAACCGGCTCCTCGACGGCTTTCCGTACGGCGACAGCCTTGCGCTCATCCGGCACCGACAGCACGATCCTGTCGGCTTTCATGATTTGGCGAATGCTCATGGAAATGGCCCGGCGGGGTACAGCGTCAAAATTCTCGAACCAGCCTTCGCCCATCTGCTGTCGCCTGCAGGCCTCGTCCAGCTCGACCACGATGTAGGGCGTCCCGCTTTGAAAGTCGGCTGGGGGGTCGTTGAAGGCGAGGTGACAGTTTTCACCAATTCCGGCGAAACACACGTGGATCGCCTCGGACCCGATGCGTTGATTGAGTCTGGCAAGTTCGGCATCAAGATCTGTCGCATCGCCGTCGACAGCCACGAATTCGGCTACAGGCCCAGGCAGCCTGTCCAGCAACCTCTCCCTGAGATAGCGCCGAAAGCTGGCCGGGTGGTTGGCGCCCAGCCCGACATATTCATCCAGATGAAATATCGTCAGCCGACCCCAGTCCAGATCTTGACCAACAAGGTGATCAAGAGTGGCAAACTGACTGGCGCCCGTCGCAACGATTATATTGGCTCCGCCAAATTGCTCCACAGCTACGTGAATAGCTTGCGCCCCCTCGATAGCGGCCTGCTGACCCAGGGTATTAGGATTGTCGTGTATGAGCGTCTTCATTGGCCGTCCTTGGACCACGAGATTATCGGCTAAGGATTGCCCGCGCGATGTCGACAAAGCCCCGACCCGCAACAGCCTTGGAAATCCAGCGTGGCCTGTGGGGGAGATCGTCAAGGATAGGAAGGATGTTGGCAACCCCGAAGGACTTCGGGAAGTGGGAAAACATGGGTGCATCGTTGCGTGAGTCGCCAACGAAGCAAACCTGTTCGGACAGCTCCTCCTCGCACAGACCCAGTCGACGCAGGAGGCGCTGGCTCATCGTCCGCTTGTCGTAAGCTCCGATCCAGGTATTGATGTGGACCGAACTGATCGCCACGGTACCACCAATGGCGCGGATGTCAGCGGCGAGCTCATCCACTTCAGGTCGGTCTTGACCGACAATATCGACGGCCACATCGGCCAGTCGAAAGCGCTGGTCGTGCGCGAACTGAAAGCGATCTCGGAGCAAGGGGGTGACAGCAGCGAGATGGGCTGCTTGCCGCTCGACCTGAATGGCTTCGTCTTCCCAGTATTCGACGTCGACCCGATTACCCCTTGCGCGCATGACGAATGCGCCGCTTTCACCTATGGCAGCCGCCACGGGCCAAGCACGCGTAATATGCTCGCACCAGCCGGCCGAGCCGCCGGTCACCGTTATCACAGCGATGCCCGCAGCCTTGAGATCCCACAGGGCCTGGTAGGTTTCAGGCAACAGTTTGCCGTCCGTGGTTAGCGTGTCGTCGATGTCGGTGAGCACATAGCGAATGGCTTTCAACTCATCGGACGATGGTGCTGGCCCCCGGAACGTCACGGCACCGCCTCGCATAGCACAACCTCGATCCCCGAGTCCGCAACAGCGGACCGGGCCCGCTCCTGTTCTGGCAGGCTGTCGGTAAACAGATGTGTCACTTCATTCAGTGACGCGACGCGGACCGAGGCATCCCGCGTCCATTTGCTGGCGTCGGCGGCCAGAAACTTTAGGCGGGCATTGCTCAGCAGCTTTGCGGTGAGTTGGGCCTCGCTATAGCTGAAATCGAGGATACCGTGTTCCGCATGCAGCGCCCCCGCGCCGATGATGGCGTGCGAGGCATAGAATTTCTCAAAGAAGTTCAGTGTGTCCGGCCCCACGACGTCGCGGTCGTTGTGGCGCAGCAGCCCCCCGGTCATGTGGACCTCCACTTGCGGAGCCTCCGCAAGCGTTAGTGCCACATGGATGTTGTTGGTCACGACACGCAGGTCCGTATGATCAATCAGCGCCGCCGCAACGAACTGCACGGTGCTCCCGATCCCCATAAACACCGTGGCCCCTGAAGGAATCGTGGCCGCGATATGTGAGGCTATACACTGCTTTGCCGCACTATTAAGCGCAGCGCGCGCGTTGACCGAAATATTGCGCGCGCCGACAGGCTTCTCCACACCGCCATGAAACCTTTTGGCGTAGCCGAGGTCGCACAAAGCGTTGATGTCGCGCCGAATAGTTTGGGTGGTAACGTCATAGCGCGCTGCGAGCCGCTCGATATATTGAGCGCCTTCCGCCTCGATCAGACTCAGGATGTCGCGTTGTCGGTCCGAAAGCATTTCCGGCCTCTGTCTCCATCAGCCCAGGAAAAGCTTTGGGTTGTCGGTTATCACGCCCGTCAGACCCGCGCCCCAGAAAGACAACAGTTCCACGGGATTATTGCTCGTCCAGGCCCGGACCCTGATGTTATGCTGCCTGGTATCTTCCAGGAGGCCGAGGCTCAGGGCCTTGTAGTTCATGTGAATGCTCTTTGAAGGAATCGCCCTCAGCTTTTCGGCCCAGTCCAGGGGCGGGCTCCACCAGAGCATCGCCATCTCGAGGCTCGGCTCAAGGGCATGCATTGCCTTGAGCGCTTCCGGATCGAAGCTGGAGATCATGACATCAGTACTCTCGCGCCGTCCGTCAATGGCCGCCTGAACCGCATGAACTAGATGATCGAGCGACTTGTGGTGCTTGTGCTGCTTGATTTCGATGTTAGCGCTCAGGCCCAACTCTCCCAGCAGACCGATCACCTGTTCAAGCTTTGGCAGCCTTTCGTCGGAAAACCTGGGGTCAAACCATGATCCCGCATCCAATGTCGCGACATCGGCGGCCGTCAGGTCGCCAAGGGCGCCCTGCCCCGATGTCGTTCGGTCCACGCTGTCGTCATGGATGACGACGAGTGTGTCGTCACCCAGCAGCGCAACATCAAGTTCGACCCAGCGCGCTCCCTGTTCTGCGGCAGCGCGAAAGGCGGCAGATGTGTTTTCCGGGGCGACGGCTGATGCACCACGATGAGCCTGCGCTTCATGGCGGGCTGGACCAATATCGACTCTATCTGTCATGACGCGTTTTCTATTTGGGTTTCCGGGGGCCTAAGTCTGTTGTGTTACGGTTTAGCGACAAGTGCGTCGGTTCGACCGCCACTTTGACGATTGAAGCTGTGAAGATCGCTCGACTTTGCGTGCACGGTCATGGAATCGCCTTCAACGATGTCGGTACGACCAGGCACGCTGACGATCATGATCTGGGACGAACCCGCCAGTTTCATATGCACGTGGCTTTCGCCCCCCACAGGCTCGACCAGTTCAACGGTGCCGGAGAACGTGGCCGATGGCATGTCGGGTCTTGCCACGACGAGGCTGTCTGGTCGGATGCCCACAACATCCGTGGCATCAGGAAGATCGAGGCCGGCAAAAGCCTGAGCCCCGAAGGCACCGTCCAATGGGATGAGGTTCATCGGCGGCGAACCGATAAAGCCGGCGACAAACAGGGTTTCAGGTCGCTCATAGATCGAGATCGGCGCCCCAACCTGCTCGATACGACCCCCATTCATGACGACGAGCTGATCTGCCAGCGTCATCGCCTCGAGCTGGTCGTGGGTAACGTAGACACTGGTGGTGGCGAGATTTCTCTGCAGCCGCTTGATCTCAATCCGCATCTGCCCGCGCAGCTTGGCGTCCAGATTGGACAATGGCTCGTCGAACAGGAAAGCCTTGGGCTGACGAACGATGGCCCGCCCCATGGCCACGCGCTGGCGCTGTCCGCCCGACAGCTGGCGTGGCCGGCGATCGAGAAAGGGCTCGATTTCCAGAATGCGGGCCGCCTCCGCGACACGACGATCGATCTCGTCCCTTGGCGTGCCACGGTTCTTGAGGCCGTATTCGAGATTGCCGCGAACTGTCATATGCGGATAGAGCGCATAGTTTTGGAACACCATCGCGATATCTCGCTCGGCGGGCTCCTTAGCGTTGACCACCGCACCATCGATCGAGATCGTTCCGTCCGAAATGGATTCCAGCCCAGCGATCATGCGGAGCAGCGTGGATTTTCCGCAGCCCGACGGCCCCACCAGGACGACCAGTTGTCCGTCTGGTATGGACAGGTCGAGATTGTGGATCGCCGTGACAGTGCCGCCATAGACTTTCTTGACGCCCTTGATGTCGATGCTTGCCATTGTGCTTACTTCTCGGTTTCGACCAGGCCTTTGACGAAAAGGCGCTGCATCAGGATGACGACCAGGACAGGGGGGAGCATGGCCAGCATCACCGCCGCCATGACGAAGTTCCATTGCGGCTCGGCATCGGCAGTGGCGGCCAGCCGTTTTATGCCCATGACCACCGTGTAGTACTTGCTGTCGGTGGTGACGAGCAGCGGCCACAGATACTGCACCCACCCATAGATGAAGAGGATGACGAAAAGTGCCGCGATATTGGTGCGACTGAGAGGCAGCAGGATATCGCGGAAGAATTTCAGCGGCCCTGCCCCATCGACCCGTGCAGCTTCCATCAATTCGTCCGGCACCGTCAGAAAGAATTGCCGGAACAGGAAGGTGGCCGTTGCTGATGCGATCAGCGGGATGATCAGCCCCGGATACGAGTTCAGCATGCCCAGGTCAGACACAACCTTAAAGGTCGGGATGATGCGCACCTCCACCGGAAGCATCAGCGTGATGAAGATGATCCAGAAGGCCAACAGTCGGAATGGAAACTTGAAGTAGACGATCGCGTAGGCCGACAGAATCGAGATGATGATCTTGCCCACGGCGATCGAGATCGCCATGACCAGCGAATTGAGCAGCATGATCGAGAGCGGCGGCGCCCCCGCGGTCGATAGACCGACATTGAACATATAGCTGTAGTTCTCGATCATATGCGGGCCGGGCAATAGCGGTACCAGTCCACGCATGAAGTCGCCGCTCCCATGGGTCGAGGCGATAAAGGCTAGGTAGACCGGAAAGGCCACGACCACCACGCCGACAATCAGGACCAGATGCGTGAGGAAGGCGAGGAAGGGTCTGTTTTCGATCATTCTCTCGCTCCTCAATACTGAATCCGCCGCTCGACATAGCGGAACTGGATGGCGGTCAGGGCAATGACGATAATCATCAGCACGACCGATTGTGCCGAGGACGAACCGATGTTGAGGCCGATGAAACCATCGGAATAGACCTTGTAAACGAGCGTATTGGTCGCCTGCGCTGGGCCACCCTGAGTGGTCGCATCGATGATGCCGAACGTGTCAAACATGGCGTAGTTGATGTTGACGATCAGCAGGAAGAACGTCGTAGGGGCAAGCAACGGGAAGACAATGGTCCAGAAGCGCTTGAACGGCCCCGCGCCGTCGATGGCGGCCGCTTCGATCAGCGAGTTGGGGACCGATTGCAGCCCGGCTACGAAGAACAAGAAATTGTAGGAAATCTGCTTCCAGCTCGCCGCGATGATCACCAGGATCATAGCATCGACGCCATCGACCCGGTGGTTCCAACTGACGCCCAGGCCACGCAACAGATAGGGCGCGATGCCAATATTCGGGTTGAACATGAACCACCAGAGGATGCCGACCACTACGGGGGCAACCGCATAGGGCCAGACCAGAAGGGTCGTGTAGAGTCGGTTGGTGCGCAGCACGCGATTTACCGCGACGGCCAGAACAAGCGACAGTGACATGGAGAGCGCCGTCACACTCACGGCAAATATCGCTGTCTTGCCGATCGAGCTGAGATAAAGCGGATCGATAAATAGCCGGCGGTAATTCTCGAACCAGATAAAAGTGGTGCGGAAACCGAAGGGATCCTCTCGCTCGAAGGACGACTTGACCGCCTGCAGCGCCGGCCAGATGAAAAACACCAGCGTTACCGCAAGCTGGGGCAACAACAGGAAATAGGGAAGGATTCTGTTGGGAAAGACAGTCCGTTTGGCCTGCATGCTCCGCCTCGTTTTTGGCAGCGCCCGAGCGCAATGATGCTGTCGCTCCACCCGCGCACGGGTGGAGCAGGCTTCAAATCAAGCAGCTACTGATTGGCGGCTTCGAAGTCGCGCAGAATCTGGTTCCCGCGTTCGACCGATGAGTCCAGTGCTTCCTGAGCGGTCTTATTGCCCGCCAGGAGCGATTCAAACTCTTCATCTACGACCGCACGGACCTGCGTCAGATTGCCAAACCGTACACCTTTGGAATTGGCGGTCGGCGTGCCACGGGTGATCTGCTGGATTGCTATGTCAGAGCCAGGGTTCTGCGCGTAGTAATCCTGCTCTTGGCCCAGTTCGTAGGCAGCGTTGGTGATCGGAAGATAGCCTGTGAATTGGTGCCAGTTGGCCTGCACCTCAGGCTGGCTGAGATAGGTAAAAAACTTGGCGACACCCCGATACACTTCGGGATCCTTACCGTTCAGCGTCCACAGCGTGGCGCCACCGATAATCGAGTTCTTTGGCTCGTCTATGACATCGTCATAATAAGGTAGAGGCGCGAAACCGACCTCGAAATCCTTCGCGTTGTTGATGACGCCAGCGCGGCCTGCCGACGAATTCATGAAGATCGCGCATTCCTGCGAGTAGAATTTTGGACCGGCATCCGCCCCGCCCGCTGGGCCGCCATATTGGAACAGCCCTTCGTCGGACCATTTCTTGAGATTGTCCCAATGGCGTACCTGCAGCTCGTCGTTGAAGACGAATTCTGTGCCGAGGCCACCGAAACCATTCTCAAGCGTGCCGAACGGCTTATCGTGCAAAGCCGACAGGTTCTCGGTCTGGATCCAGGTGATCCAGGCGCTGCTGAGCGCACAAGGCGCAGCACCGGATTCAACGATCTGCCGTCCCATCGTCTCGAGCTCGCCCCAGGTCTTGGGCGGCGTTTCCGGATCGAGGCCAGCTTCCTCAAACACCGTCTTGTTGTAATACATGATCGGCGTTGAGGAATTGAACGGCATAGACAGGATGTTGCCGTCAGTGTCGGAATAGTAGCCGGTCACCGGGGCCAGGAAACCCGACGGATCCCAAGCCTCTCCATTGTCCTGCATCAGCTGGTAGACAGGATAGACAGCCCCTTGGGCCGCCATCATGGTACCCGTACCGACTTCAAACACCTGCACGATTGCCGGTTGTTCGTTGGCACGGAAAGCCGCAATTGCGGCTGTCAGCGTTTCCGGATAGCCACCCTTATATGTTGGAACGATCTTGAACTCGTCCTGGCTCTCGTTGAAACCGGTGGCGATTTCCTCCAGCTTCTTGCCGAGTTCGGCGTCCATGGCGTGCCACCAGGCGATTTCGGTCTGTGCGTAAACGGGCGCGCTTACCACTACTGCAGCCACGCCGACGGATAGGCAAAGTGCTCTCTTGAACATGCTCACTCCCTCATGTTTGTTCGAGGCCTCCCCGCCCCGAGCTGTCAAATTGGTACCATTCAAGCGATCGTTTGCAACCTAAAAATGTTCATATGAACATCGCTGGCGGTATAACTTCGGAATGAGGCGGCCGAAATTGACTGTTTTTACTAGCGAATTCGGCGATTTGATCAGCGGTAACGAGGCTGAAGACGTTGATTGCACCGACGACGTTCATGTGAACATCATAGCAACTCAGAATCTGTTCGGATGAGGAGCCGAATGTATTTCATAATCGTCCATCTGGTGGCGGCTATCGTCCTGCTCCTTTGGGCCGTTCGAATGGTGCGCACTGCGGTCGAACGTGCCTATTCCGCTCAACTTAAGCGCACCCTGGTTCATGCTGAACGCAATTCATTTTCGGCTGCTCTGGTCGGCGCCGCTATGGCGGTGTCTCTGCAAAGTTCGACGGCGGTGGCCGCTTTGGTATCCAGCTTTGCTTCGGGCGGCCTGCTTGCGGGCAGTACTGGCCTCGCTCTCATGCTGGGCGCGTATTTTGGGTCCGCCCTTGTGGCGAGCGTCCTATCATTCGATCTGAGCCTGCTCACGGCGCCACTCATCATCTTGGGTGGTTCTCTTTTCCTTCGGGCCAGTGATCGACAGTTCAAACAAATGGGCCGCATGATACTGGGAGTGGCCTTCGTGCTACTCTCGCTGGAAATGGTGTCGGAGGCCACGGCGCCTTGGCAGGACAGCGAATTGATGGCCGTCGCAATAGACTACCTGCGTAACGATCCCTGGACCGGCTTTCTGTCGGCGGCAATCGTGACCTGGCTCTCATACTCGTCCGTCGCCAGCGTCCTCGTCATCATTACCTTCGGCAGTACCGGAGTTATTCCATTTGAGGTCGCGACTGCACTGGTCTTGGGCGCCAATTTGGGCGGTACGCTGATCTCTTTTGGCATGACCCGTGGCGCCGATATCCGCGCCCGCCGCATTGCATTCGGTGCGCTTCTCTTTCGCGGTGGTGCGGCTATTCTTTGCCTGGTGGCGATTGAGCTTTTCCAAATCCACAGCCTGGGTCTGCCTGGCAACGTCGGCCTCCAGGCCAGCCTATTTCACAGCGGTTTCAACCTCGCCGTAATGCTGCTCGGCTTGCCGCTGGCAACGCCCGCCTCCCAAATGTTGGAGAAGTTGATCAGGGAAGGCGCTGCTGATGATACGGTCGATCTCGCCCGTATGCGGCGGCCGGCGCTGAGCTCCGCCGCTTCCGGCAATGTCGATGCAGCCTTGGCCAGCGCAACACGCGAGCTCCTGCGAATGAGCGAGATGATCGACGTAATGCTACAGCCGACCATGGAAATTCTGCGCAACGGTGATAAGGCGGCCATCCGCAGGGTAAAGGCGCTCGAACCCGAGGTGGACCGCGCTAATGCCGCCATCAAACTCTTCCTGTCACAGCTGAATTGGGACGCAATGGACGAGGCGCAAAGCAGCAGGGCTTCCGACCTCGGTGTCTTTGCCATCAGCCTCGAGCAGGCCGGTGACATCATATCCCGGCAACTCCTGCGCGTCGCCGATCAGCTATCTGACCGGCACCTCACGTTCTCAACCGAGGGCTGGGACGAGT
Organism: uncultured Devosia sp.; assembly: GCF_963517015.1. NCBI lineage: Bacteria > Pseudomonadati > Pseudomonadota > Alphaproteobacteria > Hyphomicrobiales > Devosiaceae > Devosia > uncultured Devosia sp. The sequence continues at coordinate 875,772 of NZ_CAUQDV010000001.1, read as the reverse complement.
TGCTCGATCTGCATGCCCACGTGCAAGGCAATCTTCAACTGGCGCTCAACGTTCTGGTCTCCGAGGACGTCGCCTCGGCCCGCCAACTAGTCGCTGAAAAGGACGCCGTGGGTGTGCTTGAGCGGACGAGCGTGAACCAGCACTTTATCCGCCTCCGGAAGCGCGATCCGAACAGCTTTGAAACCAGCGAACTCCATCTTCAAACACTGCGCTCGCTTCGCCACATCAATTCTCTATTGTGCGGCGTTGCCTACTCAATTCTCAGCGATCAAGGCGAGCTACTGGGTTCGAAATTGACGCGAGGACAGGTCCTTTGATCTACGCCAATACTGTAAACAAGGCCATGTATGCCTAAGTCCGCTGCAAACATTATCGGCCCGTGCAGGCAGATCGCTGCATTGCCATGGCGAATAGGGGAAGACGGCAAGGTGCGCATCTTGGTCGTGACGTCGCGTACCAATGCGAGGTGGATGCTCCCCAAAGGCTGGCCGATGGAAGGAAAATCCGACCCGGACGCCGCCCTTCTGGAGGCCTGCGAAGAAGCCAGGGTTACGGGAACAGTTTCGACGGCTCCACTTGGTTCCTATCACTACATCAAGATGTTTGATGACGGCTCAAGGAAAGCAGCTCAAGCGGTTGTCTACCCTATCTGTGTCACTGGTGAAGCGACGAAATGGGACGAAAAGGGCCAGAGGGAGCGACGTTGGGTACGCCCACGCAAGGCCGCCAGGATGGTATTCGAACGTGACCTATCGCGGTTTCTGTTGGATCTTTCCGACGAGCAGATTTCATTGTTTCGACTGGAAAGCACTCCCACCAACTAACCAGTTGCTTCTTATTCCTGTGGCCAGAACCTCGTCTTGTGAATGGCGTCACTGACTGGGGTTGCAGCAGGGGGCCGTCGCGATGCCGGCAACATCGGGTGGTAGGCGGACAGTTCGATTTTGGCTGGATCACTTCTTCAAACGGTTGGGAAAGGGCCCGGTTAGAAGCGGGCGTTTGAAGGAGCGCTCATCAGGCTAAACCCATCTTTTGGCCAAGGTGACCCGATCTAACCGCTGACGTTTTGATTGCGCAGGCGACTTTCGCCCAGCAAACCCATTTCTTCTAAGATGGGATATGCCACCGAAGCCAAGTGGGCATTGACCCGTTTGAGGTCCCGCAATAGGTCAAGGTGAATCGAGCTGGTCTCAAGGCTCTCGCTTAACCCGTCCCGCATGCGCTCCATGTGCAGCTGAGCGGAACGAGCTTCCAGTTTACGGATCTCGATCTTCTGGTTCAGCAGGCGCTCGGCAAGCGTGGGGTCGCGCGACATGAAGATCGCCTGCGCCATCTGCAGATTTTCCCGGGTCTGCTCAAAGAATTCGGAAATCTCTCCCAGGCCCTGGGCAGACAGCGACAGCTTCTTGCGGGCTTTCTTGGCAGCAATCTCTGCAAGGCCGCGTTTGATGATGTCTCCGACATGCTCGAGGTTGATGGCATAGGAAATGACTTCGCTGGCACGCCGCGTGTCTTCTTCATCAAGATCGGCCCGGCTGACCCGGGCGACGTAGAGTTTGATGGATTCGTGCAGCCGGTCGACTTCGGCCTCCAGCCCCGAGACCGATTCATAAAGAGCAGCATCAGAGTTGCGCACCAATTGCAGGGTCTGGTCCAGCATTTCGCCGACCAGGTCACCCATGCGCAATGTCTCGCGCGCAGCGACGGCCAAGGCCATGTCGGGCACTGACATCAGGCTCTCGTCGAGATAGGTGGCCGCCTGGCTTCCACCCTTGCTCCGCTCGGGCAGAAGCAGTTCAGCCAGGCGCGCCACCGGCCCAAGAAGGGGCAGGAAGACAACCAGCAGCATGGCGTTGAAGATCAGATGCGCCGAAGCGACCAGCGCCGCGCCGCTGGGCGCAATACGCGTCAATTGCGTGGCCATCGGATCTGCCAGCAGCACCACCACCAGAGTTCCCAGCGCTCGCACCAGGAGATTAGCCAGCGTCAGTCGCCGGGCAGCCAGCCCTTCGCTGCGCACTGTCAAGTAGGGTGGCACCGCGCCACCCAGATTGGCGCCGGCCACCAGCCAAAGGGCCAGGGTGGGCTCGACGATGCCGCTGGCCGCCAGCATCATCACCAGAACCACCACCGCCAAGGACGATGACGCGAGCAGCGCCAGCCCGGCTGACAGCAGCACGGCAAAGACCGGCGCATCGCCCAATCCGCTCAGCACCGTTGCGATGAGTTCGGATTCGCGCAGAGGCTCGGTGACGCCGCTCAACAGGTGAAGTGCCAGCAGCATGAAACCAAGGCCGAGGATGGCCCGCCCCAGGTTGCGGTTGCGCGTTCCCTGCGCGGCGCTGAACAGGACCACTCCCACGAACAAAAATGCGCTGCCTATCCAGTGCACGTCGGCCGAAAGGATCAGCGTCACAACGGCTGTGCCGAGATTGGCCCCGAGCATCATGGCCTGTGCCAGGCGTGGGCGAACGATGTCGCGCGCAGTGAAGGACGCGATGATGACGGCCGTCGCCGTACTGGACTGCAGGCCCAGCGTGACAACGAAACCCCAGAAGGCTGAAGTAAATCGGTTGCTGGCGCCCTTGCCGATCCACTGGCGCAACACGGTTCCATAGGCCCGCAGTACGCCTGTCTTGATCATGCGCAGGCCCCACAGCAGGAGGGCAGTCGCGCCGAGCAGGTCGACCAGTTGAATCGTGGAGTTCAAGGCAAAGCCCTCTTGGCCGGAGCATCTGAAGCACAGTAAGCTGACACACATTGCACAGCTTTGCAAACTACGACGCATCGCGTCGCAACATCCGCGCATTCGGAGGCAATCCAAGGCGAATGAACTTGCAATTTCGCCCGGATTTCCTCAAACATTCGCCGCACGCACCGCTGAGCAATTCCTTGCCCAGGCGAGACAGTGATGTGCAACCGGCACTTTCGCCCGGGGAGAATCAGACCGTGGCCGGTGTAAAGTTGAAACTGAAGAAAGCCTCGATCAGCGCCAACAAAGTGGCCGAGCGCGCCGGGGTGTCGCGATCGGCGGTATCACGCACCTTCACCGATGGTGCCAGCGTTTCCCCCGAGACCCGAGCCAAGGTGCTCGCGGCAGCTAGTGAGCTGGGCTATCACGTCAACCACTTGGCGCGAGGCCTCATTCGCCATCGCACAGGCATCGTCTGCCTGATCGTTGCGGAAATGCAGACCCCGTTCCAGGCCACTATCGTGGAAATGGCCACGCGGCGGCTGCAGGCCATCGGCAAGGTGGTCATGGTGCTCAACACCGCCGGCCAGCCCGAGAATGTGGAAGCAGCGCTCCGCCAGACCCTCAATTACCGGGCCGATGCCACCGTGGTGGTCTCGGGCTCCCCGCCCGCTTCACTCGTCAATACCTGCATCGACAACGGCCAGCGGGTAATCCTGATCAACCGCGCCGATCAGCTGGTCGGCCCGGAGTTCATTTCCGTAGAGAATGAAAGCGCAGCTCGCGAAGCCTGCCTGATGTTGCGCCGCGCAGGCTGCGAACGACTGGCCGTCGTCAGCTCCACCGCCGGCACGCCCAGCCTCATGACGCGCGAGCGCGCCTTCGTTGCCACCGCCGCCGAAATGGGGATGGAGGCCACGGTGTGTCGGGCCGGACCAACCGGCTACAAGACCGGAGCCGATGGCGCGCGGCAATTGCTCGCTGCCTCAAACCGCCCCGATGGCGTTTTCTGCGTCACCGATCTGCTGGCCATGGGCTTTCTGGATGCGGCTCGCCTGGAGTTCCGCATGAAGGTTCCGGAAGAGCTCTGCGTGGTCGGCTTCGACGACATTTCCGAGGCCGGCTGGCTCGGCTACGACCTGACAACCTTCCGCCAGCCCTTGAGCGAAATTGTCGATCACATCGCGCTCATCGTGGAGCGGGAAGACGAAACACCCGGCCCACCGATCAGCCTGCCGACGCAAGTTGTGTGGCGGAAGACCGTTCGCCCCTAGCGGCAGCGACCGCAGGCCGAACGACATCAAGGCCTGGCAGCAGGATGGTGCAGTCCCTGTTGGGCAGACGGGTGACGTAAGCATCCAGCAATGCGACCAATTCGGCCATCGCCGCGGCCAGTCCATGCCGTTCGCCGCCTGCGGCAGCTGCGCAGAGCCTGCGGTAGAACGCCAGCCGATGCGCGCCGACATCGCGCTGCCCCAGTTCCCCGGACTTGCGCAGGCGATACCAGTCTTGGACGAAGTCGATCAGGGGAAAATCCCATTCGGAATGCGTCGTCACGCCCAGCAAGCTGACGAGGTCAGCCATCGTGCCTTGGCGCACGAAATCCGCCATCTCCGGCGGCCATTCCCGTGGCAGGTAGCGATTGAGGACCAGTTCACGCAGGTGGCGATCCATGAATTGGCCATGGTCTGCCGCGCGGCTTGCCTGTTGTGGCGCCCGGCCGGCGTGCACCGCCTCCGCCTGGTAGGCCGGAAAAGCATGGTCGAAACCGTCTACCTCCACCAGCGGAATTGTCGTGATGGCAATCTCGTCGACAGACTGGGAGACCAGCTTCAACGCCGCGCCATAGCCGACCGGCGAAGGCACCGCGACATTGACGAAACTTCCTTGCTCCGACGCATGGTGCGCAGTGTCGTTGACATGCAGGTGTCCTGAAAAATGCAGTTGTACCCCGGTCGCGGCAAAGTCCGCGATCGTCCGGGCCGACGGCATGCGCCGCGCCAGTGCCGAGCCGCTCAGGAGTGCCTGCTCACGCCCCGCCATGCCACCCAGCACATCCAGCGTTGGATAATGCGAAAAGGCGAGCAGTGCCTTGCCCCGTTCGCGGGCCCGGCGGGCGACGTCGCTCATCCACGCCAGAAGATGGGGCCGGTGCTGGATAACAGCGTCCCACCCGCCATTCGTCGGGTCGAGGAAACTCCCAGGGTCATCGAATGCCACTGCACCATTGCGCGGAACGCAGACATTGGCGTCGATCGAAAGCACCCATAGCCCTTTCACGGGCTCTACCAGATAGGAGGCATCCAGCATGGCGCAGGTGGCCGTCCCGTCCGGACTGGTGACGGCGTAATGACGCTGCGCCCAGTCAGGGTCTGTCCCGAAAGGGCTTTCCCAATAGAGATCCTCAGGCTTCGGCTGATAACCGAGCGATGCCATCAGTTCCAGCGCCGGCGTCGTGCCCAATGTGCCCGCCTCCGGGCAATCCGCGCTATCGAGCACAAAGGCCTCGCCATTGGGCAACAGGAAGTTCTTGCGCTGCGGCCGACCAGACAGGGCGAAGAGGTCATGATTGCCGAGCGTGGCAAGCACCCGGAGTCCGTGACGAACGCGGAATTCCTCGATGATGGCAAGCGCCGCATCAATATTGGGGCGCTGCCCGTCGTCGGTTAGGTCGCCAACCAGGATGACCAGGCGGATATCGGCATCGACGACCCCCTGCAGCGCCGCGCGAAAGGCCGGCACGCTTTCGTTGAACACACGGGTCGAAGCGGCCGTATCGGCGAAAGTTCGTATGGCATTGGGCAGCCGGCTCCCCGCGGGCGTCCAGTGGCAGTCGTGGACATGGGGATCGGCAATAACGGCGTAGCGGATCAAGCCACTGCTCCGCGCCCTACTCTCGCCTGCCCGGCCCTCTCCTCTTCAACCAAGTGTATCCAGCCCGCAGTGCGTTCGGCGGCCGCGATCAGCATCGGCTTCGGCGTTTCGTGCCATTCATCGGGCCGCAACTCACGCCGCTCGCGGATGTGGTTGATGGCATCGATCAGTTCGGGAAACTGGGTGGGGATATGGATATGCAGGAAAAGCGCCGCCAGGATAACCGATCGTGAACGACCTGCACGACAGTTGACCAGGAGGTTGCCCCGCTCGCGCATGGGATAGCTCGGCTTTTCCGGCAGGATCTGGTCGAGCGCACCGCGCAGCTGGTAGAACCCGGCAAGCATCATCGTATCCGGATTGCCCGGACCATCGACGATCCCCAGCTTGTAGTAGCGGATGGGCGCCGGGCCGTAGCCGACGCGGCTGTCATGCGACACCTCATCGGGCGTCGCGACATAGTTGAAGTCCAGATTGACAGCACAATTGAGCACGGTGGAAATGCCGTTCTGCCGCAGCAGGGCAATATCGGAGGCGCCCTCCCGTCCACCGACATAGAGGTCCACGTCGTAGCCGGGCAGGTTTTCGTAGACCCGGCTGATATGCGGTCGGTCATAATGGCGCGTTGCTGGCTCGGTCATGCTGTCCTCCGTTCGTCGAGCTCGGCCAGGACGTCATTGCCGACCAGAATGGGTATGCCGGTCGCTTCTGACAGGAAGCGCGCCGCGCCGGGCGCTGCCGCCAGCACCGGCGCGCCTTCGACAAGCCCGCCGACCGACAGGAATGGCCCCGTCATTCCGCCGGCCTCGCGCACAAGCAGCAGACCGGCAAGGCAATCCCATGAATTCATGTGCAACTCGCCATAGCCATCGCTGCGACCGTCCGCGACATAGGCCAGGCCTAGCGCACCACACGAGGCCCGACGGACATTGCTTCCGGCTTCGAACAGCGCCCGTACCGCCCCGATATACTGTTCCAGAGGACGCCTGTTGGACCAACCCAGTTCAACGGACGTGGCGGCGACATGGGCGGTGGCCGAGACCCTGATGGCGCGCTCGTTCAGCGTGGCCCCACGACCGAGCCTGGCGAAATACATCTCGTTCAAGACGGGGTTCATCACCACGCCAAGCTGGGTTTCGCCATTGGCGACAAAGGCGATGGAAATGCAGAAATGCGGAATGCTACGCGCAAAATTGGCCGTTCCGTCGATCGGGTCCACCACCCACGCCTGCTGGCCCGGCAGACCGCCGCTTTCCTCGCCGAGAAAGCCATCATCGGGAAAGTCAGCCGCGATACGTGAACGCACGAAGGCCTCGACCCGACCGTCTGTCTCGGTCAGGTAGTCCTGCGGTCCTTTCATGCTGACCACTTCGCTGCCCTGCCGGGCAAATCCGGCCATCGCGATATCAGCGGCTTCCCTCACCAGGTCGCGCAAGAAGGCTTCACGCCTGTCAATTCCAATTTCATCCAAGATCATGAGCGCCTTCCGAACTATCGCATAACTGCACCACATTGCACTGCTGTGCAATAGGAGTATCAAGAGTTTTTTCATGCTAATTGACCAAAGGATGCAATGCTCGCCATGCGATTGGGGTGAACATCGCGCCTTGGTCTCCGGAGGGCAGTCGCCCGCCCTCCGAAGGCTGGTGGTGTGGAGGACCACCAGCGGTTCGTTTATCGGACGTAGTGCATGCGCCAGAAATCCTGCCAGTCCTGACGCGTGTCCCAGTCGTCCAGCCCCGTTGCAGGGTTGTAGGCCAGCACCTTGTCCAGATGCGCGCCGACACCCGATGGCTCGTCATCGGGCAGACCCACGGTGCGGTTCGACGAGACCTTGCCGTCATCGGCCTGTGGCGCGATACCTTCGGCGGTCATCGCATAGTGGACGAAGAGCTTTGCCGCATTGGGACTGTCCGTTCCCTTGACGATCACCGCGGCCGTGGCGTTGTTGAAGCCAATGATGGGCTCGAGGCCGTCGCACAGGCCCAAGGTGAAGCCGGCGCCTTCATTGTCCCGGAACTTGGCTGCCGAAACGAGGCCCAGGAACGGCTCGGTCTGCCCTGGGGCAGCAACGGCTTCAGCGGCCGCAGAGTCTGAGTCGGTCAGCAGGGGGCCATTGGCAGCGAGTGCAGCGACGAAAGCCTCCGTGGCACTCTCAAATTCGCTTTCGAGGGACTTGCCGTATTGCGCTTCATAGCTTGCTGCCACCTGGGCATCGGCATGGCTACGCATCTGGTTGAACCAGTCGGTGTAGCTGGGCTTGCCCAGCGGGTCCTGCATGGAGACCCTGCCCTTCCATTCGGGCTCGGTCAACTGCCAGATATTGTTCACCGGGCAACTGTCGAACAGGCTGGTGTTGTAGGTAAAGATATTGGGGCTCGAAACCACGAGTAGAGGGTTCTGTGCCGATGGGTCGATGTCGCCAGCCAGGTCCGGCGGTACCCAGCTTTCCGCCAAGCCCGACGGTAGCAGCTGGCCGATAACCGCTGCCGGATCCGAGATCAGCGAGACGTCGGTCTGCACATTCCCCGACTGCACTTCGCGGATGATCGTCTCGAGCTGGGCCGTCGCCTTGGACTTGGTGCCAATGGCCTCGATGCCATACTTGGCGGTAAAGCCTTCGGCCATATCGACGATCTTGCCGGTGCTGTCGAAGACGGTAATCGGCGGCTCGGCCTTTGCCGCCTCGATCAGCGCATCAAGGTCGAACTCCTGCGCCATGGCTCCGCTGGCGGCCAGTATTGCGACGGCCGTTATGACAGACAGACTGCGTGATTTCATCTTTTCCTCCCGTGAAAATCAGGCGGCCCGCCTCCCCGCGGGCCGCTCTCTTGTCCGTCAGCGCACGAGGTTCGTGCGCCAGATGTCCTGCCAGTCCTGGCGTGCATCGATGTCCGACACAGCCGAAGCGGTATTCCAGACCATCAACTGATCCATAACTGCGCCCACGCCGGATGCCTCGTCTTCAGGCAGGCCGATACGCGTATCGGACGGCACCTTGCCGTCGATACGCTGGGCATCAATCCCCTCTTCGGTCAGCAGGTAGTGGATGAAGAGCTTTGCTGTGTTGGGTGATGGCGTGCCGGCGGCGATGACGCCGAGACCGGGGTAGAGCCAGCCCGAAAAGGGCTGCATGCCCGTGCAGATCGCCAGCTTGAAGCCCTTGCTTTCATTGTCGCGGAATTTTGCCGTCGACATCATGCCGAAAAAGGGCTGTTCCTGCTCGGCGACGCCCACCGCTTCGGACACGGCATCGCTGTCCCCGATCAGCGGACCGTTGGCGGCAAAGGCCTTGACCCAGGCGTCGGTCGCCGTTCCTTGTGACGCATCGAAGGGCTTGCCGTAATGAGCCTCATAAGCGGCGGCAACCGCGGCGTCATGATGTTCGGCCAACTGGTTGAACCAGTCCGCGTAGGCGGGCTTGTCCAGCGGATCCATCATCGCTACCCGGCGCGACCATTCAGCATCGGTCAGCTGCCAGATATTGCTGATCGGGCAGGTGTCGTATGCGGCCGAGTTATAGGCCCAGACATGGGGATCGGAGACCACAACCAGCGGATTGCGCGCAGTCTCGGGCAAGTGCTCGGCAATGTCCTCGGGCACCCAGCTTTCCACCACGCCTTGCCCAAGCAGATCGGCAATGATGACGGAAGCGTCCGACGCCAGAGACACCGACCCGGCAATATTGCCCGCCTGATGCTCGCGGATCAACAAGTCGACCTGCCCGGCTTCGTTGACCTTTTTTCCCGTGACCTCAAGGCCATACTTGGCATTGAAGGCCTCGGCCGTCTCGACGATCTTGCCCGTTACGGCATAAACCGTTGTTGGCGGCTCCGCCTTGGCGCCTTCGATCAGAGCCTCCAGCTCGCCCGATTGGGCATGAGCCATCGTCGTCGTCATTGCCAGGGCAATGGCGACCCCACCCAGTCTACGCATCTTGATTCCTCCTCAGGTATCGGCCGCTGCGGGCCCTTCTTTGATAATGATCAGGCGCGCACTGCCGCGACCCCACTCTCAGCCCGGCGCAGCGCCTCGTCTGCGCCATCAAGCCTTTTGCCTGCTTTGTCGAAGATGTGCAGCGCGCTTGCCTTGGCATAGAGCCAGACCCGCTCGCCCCCGGTCACGCTGGGCGCCTCCGTCGTGGTGACGAAGAGGATCCGCCCCTCGACCTTGAGCTCGATGATCCAGCTGCCGCCGGTGGGCAGGATGCCGCCCACCTCTGCCGCATGCCAGAAGCTGCCATTGGGTACTGCCGATTCGCTCTCGGCAAAATGCAGTGCTTCGGGACGAATGCCGATCGAGCCAAGCTCGGTCCGATTGCCCAGCCGCGGCCGCAGCCAGCCCTCCACCGCCACATCGAGTGCATGGCCCGCGCCGATCTCGAGGATGTTGATCGGCGGGCTGCCGACAAATTCTGCGACAAACCGGTTAGCTGGCCGATCGTAGATGTCATTGGGCGTACCCAATTGCTGCAGCGTTCCCTCATTCATCACCGCGATCGAGGTCGCCAGCGTCATCGCCTCCCACTGGTCATGCGTCACGAAGACAATGGTGGTCCCGAATTCAGCATGGATGCGCTTGAGCTCCGCCCGCATTTCGAGGCGCAGCCGCGCATCGAGATTGGACAGTGGCTCGTCGAGCAACAGCACACCCGGATTGACGGCCAGCATGCGCGCCAGGGCAACGCGCTGCTGCTGACCGCCCGAAAGCTGCGACGGATAGCGATCGCGGTACTTCTCGATATCCAGCGCCTTCATCACCTTGGTCACGCGCTCTTCGCGCTCGGCCTTGGGCATCTTGCGCAGACGCAGGCCAAAGTCGGTATTGCGTTCGATGGTCAGGTGCGGCCACAGCGCATAGGACTGGAACACCAGGCCCATGCCACGCTTTTCCGGCCCGACGAACTGCGCCTTGGCAGGGCTGTCGAACACCCTGTCCCCTACCGTGATCTCGCCATCGCTGAGATTTTCGAGGCCGGCGATCATGCGCAGGGTCGTGGTCTTGCCGCAGCCCGAGGGGCCGAGCAGGCACATGAACTCGCCATTGCCGATATGGAGGTTGAGGTCGCTCACCGCGTTGGGTGAACCCGAACCGTAGGATTTCTGCACATTGTTCAGGATAATGTCTGGCATCAGGTTCCGAGTCCTTCGGCAAGATTGGTTCGCGTCAGCTTCTGGGCCAAAAGGGTTCCGCCATAGGCCAGCCCCGCAATAATCAGCACCACCGCATTGGCAGCCTGGGTGTAGTTGTAGTCGACGAGGCGCAACGAGAATGTTGTCAGCACGTCGGTGGCCGGTACGGCGAGGATGACGAACAACGACAGCCCCTTGATGCCGGAGATGAAGGGCAGCAGCACGCCGGTGACCAACGAGCCCTTCTGGATAGGCAGCACCACCCAGAGCATGCGCCGGAACCAGCCCGCGCCGACGATCTGCGCGGCCTCCTCGGGGTCCTTGCCCAATTGCATCATGGCGGAGATGCCGGCGCGCGAGGCATAGGGCATCTGGTCGGCCATCAGCGCCAGGATCAGGATCAGCGACGTGCCATAGAGTGCCGGTATGGGTCCGCGCGGCACTGCGAACAGCGACAGATACGCAGCCGCAAAAGCGATGCCCGGCACCAGATAGGGCATGAAGGTTACCTGTCGCATGAAGAAGGACAACGGCCTCAGGTTTGACCGCACCACGACATATCCAGTCAGGATGCCCAGGATGCCCGAGCAAACTGAAGCCGTACCTACGATCAGGATGGTGTTGAGCGCCGCCTGCCAGAGGTCCGGGCTGAACAGGATACCCGTGCGCAGAGCAACCGTCGGGAGATTTTGCCCGATCCAGAAATCGAGGGTGAAATTGCTCCATTCGAAATTGCCCGGCCGGCGCATGATGGTCGAAAGCGCCAGTGTCATCAGCGGAAGGCCCACGGAGATGACGAACATCAGGGTAGCAAATCCAGTTGCGGGCAGGCGCCAGGCCTTGAGCGAGGACGACCGGTTCATCGAGCCCTTGGAGCCAACGGTCACAAAGCGCTTGGCTTCACGAGCCAGGTAGCTGTCGACCAGGATGGCGGTGACCCCGATCAGCATGATCGCCCCAGCCAGCACGCCGGCAACACCGGTCTGTCGCGATCCGATGGATCGATAGAGCGAGGTGGCCAGCACGTCGAACTTGACCGGCAGGCCGAGCACATAAGGCACGCCGAATTCACCAAGGCACTTGGCAAAGATCAGCACGACGGCCGACATCAGCGCAGGCCGCATCAGCGGCAGGATGACCTGCCACGCCACAGTCCGGCTTGAGGCGCCCAGGATGCGGGCCGAATCCTCGAGCTGACTGTCGAACCGGCGCAGGGCCGAACCGAACAGCAGGATGACGAAGGGTGTGTAATGCAGCGCCAGGATCACGGTAATCGGCACCTGCCCATAAGCGAGCCAATCCGGGGGCGTCAGGCCGATGGCTTCGAACCAGCCTGGCTGACCGCCTACGGTGCGGTTCTTGAACAGCGTGGTCCAGGCAAGGGCAAAGGTCCAGGCCGGCAGCATATAGGGCACGATGAGCGCCGTGGCGAACCAGCGGCGCCCAAACATGTCACTGCGGGCGATCAGCCAGGCCAGAATGCCGCCGATGACGACGGAGACGCCGATGGCACCGAACGCCACCTTGAGCGTGTTCAGCAGAGGCTCCCAGAAGAGGTCCTGCGCCACAGCGGAAGTGAAGGCGCGCTGCAGATAATAGAGCGTATGGCTGCCCAGCGCTGCCTGGGTGCGGCGTTCATCGCCAAACTGCACCGTCGCCGCATCGGTCAGTATCGACACGATGGGAACAGCGATCAGGTACAAAAATAGCGCGGCCATCAGGACGCCGATCAGGGTCGCCGGCTCCCGCATGGCGAGTTTCAGCCGATACCGCCAACGACTGGTGCGCTTGCCCACCTGCCCGGCTGTCAGGTCAATTCCGTTCATCGAGCACCTTCCCATTGACTGGGCGCGCCGATGCAAAGCTTCTCGCAAAGCAGTGCAAATCCGATCCTCCCGTCTAACAGCGCCAATGGCGCGTCAGATCCAATCTGACGTACAGCGCGGTAAGACGCAGCTGTCGTCACTCCTCGCCACGATCATTAACGAGGGAGAAAAGGCTGTCAACGGATTTGTGCACAGCTGTGCAAAATCGTATGAGCTCCTGTTTTGAGCTAGTATCCGTTGGCCCCAACGACGAATCTCGCCGCGGATTTAGATCAATCGCCAATGCAGGCGCAGGCGGAAAATGCGGGATCCCCAAGAAACAGGCGCGGTGGACGCATCCATCTCTCAACGCTTCTATTGTGCACTGCTGTGCATCGTGACAGAATCGTCCGTATGTGCTGGGCCGTTCGTCATAATCGGGGTAAAAAAGTTGCAATGAAGCCGTCGGGTAAAATTCCTGGACCGTCCCAGCTGGTCACTCAGGTGGCAGCCCTGCCCTGGCGGATGCAGGACTGCTGCCCACAGGTCCTGCTGGTGACCTCGCGCCGCAGCGGACACTGGATGCTTCCTAAGGGATGGCAGATCGACGGCATGGACCTTGCGGCCTCTGCACAGACCGAGGCCTTCGAAGAGGCCGGCGTGCTCGGCATGATCTCGCGCCAGCCCATCGGCTCCTATCGCTATCTCAAGCTGCTGGACAATGGCCGCAGCCTTCCCTCACAGGCGCTGGTCTTCAGCCTACGGGTAACCAGTGAACTCGATGCTTGGCCAGAGCAGAGACAAAGGTCGCGCGCATGGCTTGGGCTGGACGCCGCCGTTGCCCGCGTTCAATCGCCGGCCCTGGCGCAGATGCTGCGCCAGATCCGCTCATTCGATCAGCAGATGTTCACCGCATAATCCAGGCGTCATTGCCGAGGCGGGCAAGCCCCTCGATCAGTCCCTGCCGCTGCCGGCTCGGATTTCGCGCCGGGACGAAATGCCGTCGGCAACCGCATTTAACGTCGGATAGTTGCCGCCCGCGCCGATGGCGACATAGCCTGGATACATGTTCGCCGGCTGCCCCTGCGGCACCCGCCCCAGGCCAAGCGGGCGATAGCTGCCGCCAGCATTTCGCAGAATGAGAATGGCGGCCGTCACATCCCAGGGATTGACGCCAAAGCCCGTCGCCGCGTCGCACCATCCGGCCGCAACGTGGCAGAGCGTCAGCGCCGCGCTTCCCGGACGGCGCAGGGTGGAAAAGGCCTCGACCAGCGTCCCGAAGTCCTTAAGAGCGGCCTCCTTGCCATCGAGCCGGAAGTCGCGGGCAACGGGATAACCCGTAATCAGTGTGGCATGCGCCTCCTCGGGCACCGCGCGAGATCGGATCGGCCCCTCATTCAGCCACACGCCCGTCAGGTCGGCGGCAAACAGCTGCTTGGCAATCGGGTCATAGACAACCCCGGCGACAATCTCGCCATCGACCATCGCGCCGATCGACACACACCAGAAGGCCAGGCCACGGGCAAAATTGGAGGTTCCATCGATCGGATCGACATACCATTTGATCCGGCCTGAGCCGACGCTACCGCCCTCTTCACCCAGCAATGCCGAGTCAGGCGCTGCCGTCAGAATGAAATCACGAATAGCTGCCTCGCTCTGCTTGTCGTGGATCGTCACCACGTCATGCAGGTCTACCTTGTAGTCGACCGTCATCGCTGCCCGGAACGCTGCGCGCAGCGGATCGCCGACGCTCAGCGCTGCATCCCGCGCAATCTTCATCAGCCTCGTCGATTCCGCGTGGCGGTCAACGGACGAAAGGGTCTGGGTCGATGTCATGGCAAGTCCGATCGGCAAGGCTGGGATAGGGAGAGGCGCCGGCCGGAGGACCGACCGGCGCATGGATTACTTCGAGTAATTGACGGTCCAGAAATCCTGCCAATCCTGGCGGGTGTCCCAGTCATCCAGTCCGGTCGATGCATCATAGGGAAACAGGGCATCCAGATGTTCGGCAATACCCGAGGGTTCGTCATCGGGGATTTTCACGTCAGCATTGGTCGAAATCTTGCCGTCCGCGACCTGGGGCGCAATGCCCTCCTCGGTCAGGATATAGTGCACGAAGAGCCGCGCCGCGCTCGGGCTATCGGTCTTGGTGGCGATCAGCGCAAGCTTGGTATAGGTCCAGCCAACCCAGGGCGTCATGCTGGTGCACAGGCCCAGCTTGTAGCCCTTGTCCTCATTGTCGCGGAACTTGGCGGAACTGAGCATGCCGATGAAGGGCTCGGCCTGACCCGGCGCACCAATGGCTTCCGACACCGGGTCATCGCCATCGGCGACCAGCGGCGCATTGGCCCCGAATGCCTTGAGCCACTGGCGGGTGGCACTTTCCGAGCTGGTGTCGAGATCGGTTCCGAAATGCGCCTTGTAGGCGGCAGCCACCGCCTCGTCGGCATGCATCTCCATCTGGTTGAACCAGTCGGTGTAGGTGCCCTTGGTCAGCGGATCGACGAAGGCGACCTTGGCACGCCATTCAGGCTGGGTCAGTTCCCAGAGGTTGCTGACCGGGCAGCTGTCATAGACTTCGGTGTTGTAGGCCCACACATTGGCATTGGTGGATATGGCCAGGGGATTGCGGAAGCTCGGCGCGATCTTCTCCGCCAGATCCGAAGGGGCCCAGCTTTCCACAAAGCCATTAGGCAGCAGCTGGGCCAGTGCGGCAGGCGCATCGGTGATCAGCGCCACATCGCCGATCACATTATTGGACTGGCTTTCCCGAATGATCATCTCGAGCTGGCTATTGGCCGAAACCTTCTGCCCGATAGCCTTGACGCCATATTTAGCTTCGAAATTGGCAGCCATATCCACGATCTTGCCGGTGCTGTCATAGACCGTAATGGCCGGCTCCGACTTTGCCGCAGCAATCATCGCCTCCAGGTCCAGCGCCTGCGCCAGGGCCGTCCCGCACAAAAGCCCCGTGGTCAGGCCAATGCAAAGTGTGGCCTGTAAAATACGATTCATTTCCATCTCCTCTAGACAGAACGAGGCGCTTCAACGCCCGCCAACGCCGCCTGGGTCGATCTCGGCGACCCTCCTCACCCAGGCAAGACCGACAAACAATTCGCATCAATTGCACTTGTGTGCAAGCGCAAACACAGCCGAATATGCAGGCTGAATGCTAGCATTTTCGTAAGATCGCCCATCGCCGCTTGAATTTGTTAGATTAAGGTATTGACGCTCCTTGCAATGCTTTGCACAACGCTGACGCTGGTATGCCACTTCTATGGAGCAGTCTATGGCTGGAACATATGGGCCAATTTGGTGGACGACCGACCTGGCCGCGGTCTTTCATCCCGAGGAACCCGACCAGTTGAGCGGCCGGCTGGCTTCGATCGCTCTCATCTCGGAAATCATCGCGGCCGACGCGGGATGGAACCGGGATAATGCCTCACGGGCGGCCTATCGTACCGCGCGCTACTGGCTCAAGTCCGGCAAGTGGGACCTCATCCTGGCCGCCCTGCATTTCAGCGGAGATACCAGCCGCTGGCCAACCAGTTCAGCGCGATGGAGTCCTGAACCCTTCAACCACTTCGGTTTTCCCAATACTGGCTTCCTGACCATAGTCTCGCTGCGACAGGCAGACCTGTACCGGAGGGGCGGCGGTCCATCCACATCAGCACCATTTCCTCTGCAGAAACTGGACCAGCTTTCGAGGAAATGGCGAGACGTGGTCCAAACCGGCACCGCCATGAGCGTGAGTTTGCAAACTGGCTGACACGGATCGTGGGTGGTCTTCCGCTACTGATCGGGTCGCTGGCATTCATCGTGGTCGGCATGTTCTGGCTGTCGCAGGCGGGGACAGACGCTACCTATTGGCAGTTGGCGCTGCCGATGATCCTGATCGGCATCGGTAATGGCACTGCCATGGTTCCGCTGACGGCGTCAGGCGTACGCGGGGTCGAACCGCGCGATCAGGGCAGTGCGTCCGGGCTGGTCAATGTTGCAAACCAGCTGGGCGGTTCGGTTGGACTGAGCCTGTTGATCGTTGTGTTTGCAAGTGCCGCGGTTGAACTGGGGCATGTGCGAAATGGGGCTGAACACCCTTCGCCGCGCTCATGCAGGACAGCCGCTGGCCGCTGTCCAAAGCGAGTATTCCATGCTTTGGCGCGGACCCGAAGAGGATGTGCTCGACACCTGTGAGGAACTCGGCATCGGTTTCGTGCCATGTAGCCCACTGGGTGTAGCCTTCCTGAACGGAGCCATCGACGAGGCAACTCGCTTTGCCGAAGGTGATATTCGCGCTGTTGAAGGCAGGTTCTCGCCCGACAACCTGCCAAATAATCTGCGTCTAGTTGAACGGCTCGAGATTGGGCGGAACGAAAGCAAGCCGCGCCGGGCCAGATCGCCATTGCCTGGCTGATGGCCCGGCGTCCCTGGATCGTACCCATCCCAGGCTCTACCCAGATGGCGCACATGCTCGAAAATATCGGTTCTGCGGCCATTACCTTTGACGACGCCGAGATTGTAGAACTGAACGCCGCCGTTGCTGCGATCGATGTACAGGGAACGCGCCTTCCCGAAGCCGTCTTGGCTATGTCAGTTACAGAAGCACCGCCAAAGTCTTAAATTCGACGGCAAAATTCAAACAATGGATAGGCCGGGCATTCGATGCCTGGCCTACGTCCGCTTTCAGGAACAGCGCAAGGTAGCATCAACGACCGAAATGGGGTCGGCGTCGGACCGACACGACTTCTAAGAGGCCAGAGACGGTTACTGATGCTCATAGTCCAGCACTGACTTTTCGAGACCGCATCCTTGACGCTCATTGCGGTCTTTGACTTCGTCGGTTGGTGCACCCGTAGACCACTCTCCCCTATCGTTCTGGCGCGTTTCCCAATACAGCAGGCTATCTGCGGCGTAGAACAAGGTCTTCTGCCCGCTTTCGCTCGAGATTTGACGTGCGCGATCATGCGCGTCAGACAGGTTAATGAAAGCCTGGTCCCAGGTTCCGTCCGACTTCTTTACGCAATAAGCGGTCGACAGCCAGGTCTCGTCCCAGGCACTTTCCGCTACCTCGCGTCCGTTGACACTAAACGCAGGCCAATAGCGCACCTTGTTCGCTGTCTTCTTGGATCCCGTGTCGCATTCAACGTCGATGGACCAGTTTATTGGCGACTGCGACGTTACTTCAAATGAACCACACCCTCGGACCTTGCCGTGCGACAGGATCACACTTGCAAGCCTAAACGCATCGTCCGTGCTGAGTGGCACTTGCCAGTATGATTTAACCGGCGATGAACATCCGACCAAAAATATGCATGCAATTACAGCACCAACGCGCACAAGGAATATCCATCAATAATTTGATTATGTAGATTTTCGTAGCTCAGGCTCTCACGCAGAGATGGACATGCGCTGGCATTGTCGCCGGTTTGATGCGCGCCGCGTCGATACGCTTTAAGGACCGCTAGTTTCGGCATTGCGTGTATATGCTGGCGCTTATGCAGTGGATAATCGTCGGCCCAGAAAGGCGAACTGGAGCGACAGTCGGCGGTTGGTACACTGGATATTGTGGCACTTGAAAAGCACGGTTATTGGCGTTTACCTGAGCAGTTAGTGCCTGGATTTCGGCATCCGCGCGCATCTGCTGAAATTGCCACATCTGAATATCGGCCGCGGTCATGGCATTGCGATAGCCAGTGTCCTCGCCCTTGGCATTGCTGCAAATTACTGTGGTCGAGGTAGCGGCCCGCACGTTGGTGCACGCGCTGTCGCCGGCCATGTAATACTGTCCATTAAAAGAATTTGGAGCTGCAGTGGTCTGGCAACCAGCGACCAAAAGAGCAAAAATGATAACACCAATAAAACGCATAATATTTCCCTCGAACATCCCGAAGGTGATGGAGGAGATATGCATGACTGTCCAATGTATGGACGTGAGCTGGTTAATACCGCTCAGTCTCGGCAGGTCGTTGAGGCGGTCAGAAAATCTAAGGTTGGGAGACAGTAAGGATTGGTACCTGGGTGTAGGAAGTCCGGTTTGGGGTGGCTTGCTGTCAGTCCGCTTCTGGGTGGGCTTCACCAAGAAAGAGACTTGCTGACTGACTTTTCAGAGAAGGCGAACAGACATGCCGCCGTCGACCACCATGGGAAAGCCGGTAATGAAGCTGGCTTGATCCGACAGCAGGAACAGTGCCGCATGAGCTATTTCATTCGGCTGGGCCATCCTCGGCTTTATCCGCATTGGGCGTTAAGGGAAACCATCCAGTCCTGGCCTGCATTATGCCCCACAGCTTTCCGGGGATTTTGAGGTCAGGGACGTCAGCAGGATCTAGCGCTGTGGCAACGCTTATATCGCTTGCAGCTCTGGCCAGCTCGACCCAGTCGGGATTGATAACCAGACCTCGACCCACGGCAACGCCGGCGAGACCAAGGGTGATCGCCGCATCGGCCTGTAGAGGAACTTGGATCTGTCCAGCGGCAAATACCGGGACGCGCCCTGCCACGTGATAAAGCACTATCTGGGCAGTGGTTTCGGATCCTGACCCACCGATCGGCTTGCTTTCCAACACACTACCGAGTGAAACATGCACATAGTCGACCTTGGCTGCGATTAGACGGTCGACCAGAACGAGACTGTCGTCGATCCGCAGACCGTCCGCTTCAGGTTCTTCAACCGAAATGCGAAAGCCGAGCGCGAACGGTCGCTTGGTATGGGCGTCAGCCACGCGCCTAACCTCAGCTACCACTGCGAGCGCGAAGCGCATGCGGTTCTCAAGAGAGCCGCCCCACCGGTCCTGTCGCTTATTGTAATGGGGTGAGAAGAAATTCTGAATAAGGAAACCGTGGGCGCCATGAAGCTCTATGCCGTCGAAACCAGCTTCTACCGCGCGTCGCGTCGCGTCACCAAACGCCTGGATTACCTCGATGACCTCGCCGTCGCTCAATTCGCGAGGTGATGTGCCAGCTGCAAAACCGTTTCCGACGATGCCAACGGTGCTGGCACTCACCACATCGTTATTCGGGATCAAATCTGCGACGGCTTTATTTCCAGCATGGAAAATCTGCAGCAATGCAGGCGCACCACCACTCTTGGCGGCACTAGCAAGTCTGCGGAGGCTTGGGATGAAACGATCGTCAAACGAGGCGAACTCATCGGTGAAGCCGATGCCGTTAGCTTGGACTTGGGTGCAGCCGGTGATTACCAGCCCCGCACCACGAACCCGCTCGTGATAGTATGCGATTTCCTCGTCGGTTACTGTGCCATCGGCGTTACCGGACCACGTGGTCATCGGCGCCATGACGACACGGTTCCGCATAGCGACCCCGCTTGGAAGGGTGAGAGGGTCGAAGAGTGCTTGACGAACTGAATTCATTCTGGACCTGGATTTGGTTAGTTTAAGCCGAATTGGGTAAGTCACCCGGCGACGGGATGCGCCATTTCACGCCAGTTTGCGTCGCCTCGTCTGCACGAGATGGAGGGTATAGTGTCCGATGACGGCGCCCAGCCCGATGATCGCGGCGTGGTGGAGAAAGAAGGCAACGGTGGCGTTTTGGAAGTCCCAGAACTCCATGCTGAACTGCATCAGCAGCTTCGAGCTGACATTCACCGCTACGAGGCTGTGAATACCAGAGGCGGCAATACCAGCCGCGATTAAACGCAGCATAATCGTCCGGAGACGGCTTTCCTTGGTCACCTTCAAGAGGTGGCGCACTACGCCCATGATCATGGTCCAGTGCAGGCCAAGGTGGACGGCGACGATGAGTAACGCCAAATAGCCGACCATCGTATGGATCTGCCGGGCGGTGACCGTGCTCGAAATCGGCAGGAAGATGAAGACAGCCTGGGAAATGGTGACGCTGGTGATGAGCAGCGTCAGCATCGACACCAGCAGCGATAGGTTGAGGCCCTTGGTGATCAGCGTTCGTGGCTCGGGACGGCCCTTGAAAACCGTTCCGTACCAACGCCGGTTGAAGAGGTTGTGTCCAATCAACAGCGCGAACATCGCGCTGCCGATGATTTCGTGCACCAAATTGCCCATCAGGTTATAGGCAAGGGCGGCCAGCAGTAAGCCAGCCGCCACGAAGTCCAGTACAAGCCTGAGCAGAAATAGCGGTTTCATGGCATGTAGCTCAGCATTCGATCATAGCTGAACATGAAATCGCTGTCGGCACCCGCTCCCTGGTGGCAGGACATGCAGCGATCGGCAAATGCGGTGCGGCGCACGTTCTTGCTCGCGTCGAACTGCTGGAAGTGCCAATCGCCGTTGCGGACTTCCTCGGCGAAATCGAGCCCCCAGTCCTGACCCTTCTCCATTACGAAATAGTCCGTCAGGGCGCCGCCGTTGTAAATCTCCAGCACCAGCACGGTGCCATTTGGCAGTGGCAGGCCTGCCTTTGCGGCGTCTATGGTTTCCTGCAGGGCATAAGCCAGCTCGCCGCCATCCCCACGGCTGTAATCGCCATACATCACCATCTGGTCGAAGGATGCCGGGAAGGTCGTGATGCGGTTAGTTTGGGCATGAGCTGCCGGGATCAAGGCTATCAGGAATGCGAAGGCGACTGCGACGACGGACAAACGGTTGATGTTGGCCATGTGAGCCTCTGATTGAAATGAAAGCAGGGAAAGGGGTGAGCGGTTAGCCCGCTCACCCCAACCATCAGACGTTTGCCAGGAAGAACGGTGCGACCCGCTCCATGGCCAGTTCCGATCCGGGGCCGTCATAAAGGTCCATGTGCGTGGCGCCTTCGATGATGGCCAGCTCCTTCGATGTGGAGGCTGCATTCGCGTAGAGTTCCTGGCTGTGCCAGAGCGATCCGGCCTTGTCGCCGGCGACGATCAGCACGGGCTGGGTCAGCAGGGTGTCTACCCGGTCAAAACCCGTAAACGAGACCAGGTACGGCACGCTGGTCAGCAACATCCGGTTCGGTGCATTGGGGTGCTGGCCCCGTGGCGTCAGGTAGTAATCTGCAGCTTCCTGCAGATCCATGGGAGCAGTTGTGTCGCCGATGGCCGGAACATAGTTTCCATAGGCCGGAGCGGCGCCGGCTGCCTCGGCTGTGCGCTGTTGAGCGACGGCTTCAAGCGTCGCCAACTGATCGGCTTCGTTCGCTGTGCCGTCCCAGCCCTTGCGGGTGGCAGCGCCGACGTCGACGGCACTGACTGTCACCAAAGCCTTGATGCGCCTATCCATAGTTGATGCCTTCACGGCGGCACCGCTGCCAGCACAAATGCCAAGCGCGCCAATCCGATCAGCGTCAACGAATGGAAGTGACGTCAGGTAATCGACGGCGCTGAAGATATCACCCACCCGGCGCATAGGATCATCCAACAGGCGTGGTTCACCGCCACTGGCGCCTTGGTGGGAAGCGTCAAATGCCAGAGCGACAAAACCCTGCTCGGCCAGGCGACGGGCATAGAGGCCTGCGGTCTGTTCCTTGACGCCACCGCCCGGATGGACGCTAACGATGGCGGGGTACTTGCGACCGGCGTCGAAGCCTTCGGGATAATACACATTGCCGGCCATGGTGATGCCGTTGTTGTTGAAAGTCACGTCCTGCATATCGATGTCTTTATTGTTCGCGGCAGCGGTGCCGGCGGCGGCAAAAGTTGTGGCAGGAAGTGCCAAGGCGAGGGCCAGGGTGGAGCCACCGATGAGCAGCTGACGCCGCTTCAAATCCAGGCTCGAGGCGACTTGCGTTTCGTCTTTCATGATCGATACGTCCTTTTTTGCATGGGCTGACACGGACGATTTTGGAGCTCGCCGATTTGCCGATGAGAACCGAAGCCAGATCGAAAATCCGAATGCCTTCGTTCCCATGCATGGAAAGGTAGCTCGAACCGGACAAATAGATTAGACAGCTATGTTTGCATGTACCTAGAAGGAAGCTTTCTGAATGAGACGCGAGAGCCTCAACGACTTCCTTGCCTTCATCGCTGTCGCCAGGGAGCAGAGCTTTACCAAGGCTGCCGCCAAACTGGGGGTATCGCAGTCTGCGTTGAGCTACACGGTCCGAACTTTGGAAGGCCGGCTCGGGGTGCGCCTGCTTACACGGACTACCCGTAGTGTCTCATTGACCGAAGCGGGGGATCGCCTGCTTCGCAGCATTGGACCTCGCTTCGACGAAATCGAAACCGAGATCGCCGCCATCGGCGATTGGCGAGATAAACCGGCAGGCACGATCCGCATTACCGCCGTCGAACATGCTGCCGAGACCTATATCTGGCCGGCGATCGCAAAACTGCTGCCCGACTACCCCGACATCAATGTCGAAGTCATCAGCGATTATGCCCTTGCCGATATCGTCACCGATCGCTTCGATGCCGGTGTGCGCATGGGCGAGCATGTCGACAAGGACATGATCTCGGTCGCAATCAGTCCTGATCTCAACTTGGTGACCGTGGCATCGCCTGATTATTTGGCTGCCAACGCGATGCCCGTGGTTCCTCAAGATCTCACCGGCCACTCCTGCATCGGGCTTCGACTACCGACCAATGGCGGCCTCTACAATTGGCCATTCCGCAAGGATGGTCGGGAAATCCAGGTCCGTGTTCGGGGGCGGGCAGCCTTTAATACGCTTCCGATGATGCGAAACGCCGCCTTGAGTGGTTTCGGCATCGGTATGATGCCCCTGGACTATGCAATGCCGGATATTGACGCGGGGCGCCTGGTGCAGGTGCTCGCGGACTGGACCCCGCCACGCCCTGGTTATCACCTCTATTACCCCAGCCGCCGACAGCATTCTCCGGCTTTCGCCTTGGTGCTTGACGCCCTGCGCCATCACCGCTGACACAGATTAAGAAGGCTTCTTTCTAAGCCCAATCGATTTGTGCAGTCTAATGCCGGCGCCCTCTCTGGACTATTTGTTGGTCAACAACAGAGAGGTTTCATCATGAGCGTTTGGTTCATCACAGGTGCCGGTCGTGGCATGGGTCAGCATTTCGCCAAGGCGGCACTGGCTGCCGGTCATCAGGTCGTTGCCACGGGCCGCAATCCCGACAAGGTCGCCAAGGCTTTCCCCGCCAGCGACAATCTTCTGGTAGTCAAGCTCGACGTCACCAGCCAGTCCGATGCCGATGCTGCTGCCAAGGCCACGATCGAACGTTTCGGTCGCATTGACGTCCTTATCAACAACGCTGCCAGCTTCTATGCCGGTTACTTCGAGGAACTGTCCCAGAAGCAGATGGACCTGCAGCTGGCAACCAGCCTCGTCGGTCCGATGAACGTAACCCGCGCCTTCTTGCCGATCATGCGACAGCAGAAAGCCGGCAAGATCATCTCGATCTCGTCGACAGCAGGCATCCTTGGCTATGAATTCTGCACTGCCTATTCGGCGTCAAAATTTGGTCTCGATGGCTGGATGGAAGCCCTGCAGACCGAAGTCGGTCCTTTTGGTATCCAGACCATGATCGTCAATCCTGGGTTCTTCCGCACCGAGCTGCTGACGGAAGAGTCCACGCAGTATGCCGAGGACACCGTCGCCGACTATGCCGAGCGGCGTGCAGCCCAGGAAAGCTTCTGGACCGGGTCGAACGGCAAACAAGGTGGCGATCCCGCGAAGCTGGCCAATGCCCTGGTGACGCTTGACCGCGAAGCCGAGCTGCCACGTCGTTTCCTTGCGGGTGCCGACGCGATTGCTACCGCCGAGCAGAAGATCGCCACCCTGCAAAAGGAAATCGAAGCCTATCGTGAACTGTCCAGTTCGCTGGCCATAGACGAGTAAAATCAAGAGGGCCCTCCGGGGCCCTCCCTTTTGAAAGGACACAACCATGCGTATCGCAATCCTTGGCTCGGGTCTCATCGGCGGCAAGCTTGGAACCCTGTTCGCCCATGCCGGCCATGAGGTCGCCTTCAGCTATGCCCGCTCCATCGAAAAGCTCGAGCAGTTAGCAGTTGAAGCCGGCAACGGCGCCCGTGCGGGATCGCCTGCTCAGGCGGTGAA
Organism: uncultured Devosia sp.; assembly: GCF_963517015.1. Taxonomy (NCBI): domain Bacteria; kingdom Pseudomonadati; phylum Pseudomonadota; class Alphaproteobacteria; order Hyphomicrobiales; family Devosiaceae; genus Devosia; species uncultured Devosia sp. Next base: position 851,332 of record NZ_CAUQDV010000001.1, on the reverse strand, counting down.
AGACGCCAATGTCGTGGTGTTGGCAGTGCATTGGTCCAAGGTCGACGATGTTCTTGATCTGGCCGGTGATCTTGCGGGCAAGGTCGTCATAACCTGCTCGCTACCGATGACCAACGACGACACCGCCCTGGCCGTTGGGCACACCACGTCTGGCGCAGAACAATTGGCGACCAAGCTTTCGCACGCCCATGTGGTGTCCGCGTTCAGCAGCACGCCAAGCGAAGTTCTGTCCGGCGTCTTCGAGACCAAGGGAACGCAGGCTCGGCCCACGCTGGTCTACTGCGGTGACGATGAGCATGCCAAGGAAGCCACTGCAAAGCTGATCTCGGATCTAGGTTTCGCTCCCCTCGATGCAGGCGGGCTGCAGACCGCTCGTTATATCGAGCCGTTCTCGATCTTGGTGGCGCAGATCGCCTATGACGGCGGCAGCCCTAAAGTTTCCTACCGGGTGGAACGGCATTGAAGCCTTCCTCTCCATAACCATACGGAATGTATCATGTCGAAATCACTGACGGGCACGGTTGCCCTGATTACAGGAACCAGTAGCGGAATTGGTCACGCGACGGCCCTCAAACTGGCCGAGCTTGGCGCGACGGTGGCATTGGTCGCCCGCCGACAGGATCGTCTCGACGAACTTGCTGTTCAGATCGAAAACGCTGGTGGAACGGCATTGGCGATCCCCGCCGACATCACCGATCGAAGCCAGGCCGAAGCTGCGGTCCGAACCGTCATCGACGCTTTCGGTCGGCTGGACGTGCTGGTGAACAATGCTGGCCTAATGCTGCTCGGCCCCATTGTAGGCGCCGATCCCGACGAATGGGAACGCATGATTGCCATCAACCAGAACGGCCTGTTGTATATGACCAACGCCGCTCTTCCGCATCTCCTGAAGGCTGCAGAACAAGGGCCACGCCAAGTCGCTGATGTCGTCAACATCTCCTCGATTGCAGGTCGCGTGGCATGGGCCAACTATGGGGTCTACAACATGACCAAATTTGGGGTGAACGGTTTCACCGAGGCCCTGCGCCAGGAAGTCACCAAGAAGCATGTTCGTGTCGGTGTGCTCGAACCTGGTGGTGTCGCCACCGAGCTTGGCTCCCACAACAGCGGCGCGATGAAAGAGGGCATCGACAGCTTCTACGAAACCACCGAGGTGCTCCAGGCTGAGGACATCGCCGATGCCGTCGCATATATGGTGACGCGGCCACGGCATGCGTCCATTGCGGAGCTTTGGGTAATGCCAACCGACCAAGCTTAAGTAGAATGGCAGCGGGGCGCCAATTTCCCAAGCGATGAGTGCTCTCCTGAAAGTCTCATGTCCGCTTTTGGCGCCACCAACATGGGAGTCGAACGACCGGAAGGGGGTCGGTGGCGGCCTGTTGGCCTTTCTTGAATTCCTCGACTACCGGATATAGATGGCGCGGAAATCGTTGACGTTGGTGCCTGTCGGACCGGTATCGAACAGGTCCCCCAAGGCTGAAAAGGCTGCGTAGCTGTCATTTTGCGCAAGTAGTTCCCGGGCATCCAATCCCAGATCACGCAGACGCTGGACCGTGGTGCTGTCGGCAAAGGCCCCCGCATTGCGTTCTGACCCATCCCTGCCATCCGTATCTGCTGCGATGGCTTCGACGCCTTCGACGCCATCCATGGCAATAGCCCAGGCGAGGAGGAACTCACCGTTTCGCCCGCCCCGCCCCTTGCCGCGCAGGGTGACGGTGGTTTCTCCACCCGACATAAGCACGATCGGGCTGGCGGCCGGCTCGCCATGCAATCGAATCTGACGGGTCAGCGCGGCATGAAAGCCGCCAGCTTCACGGGCCTCTCCTTCGAGCGAATCCGAAAGCACCATAGCCTCGACCCCATTCTCGAGGGCGCGACGCGAAGCAGCCACTAGGGACAGCTGCGCCGAGGCGACTACGGCATGGGTATGGCGGGCGAATACGGGATCGTCTGGCGCGGGTGCATCGGCCGCTGGGCTCAAGAGATGAGCCTTGACGGCGGGCGGCAAGGCCAGGGCGTAGCGAGCGACGATATCGAGTGCGTCCTTGCGCGTGGAGGCATCTGGCAGGGTCGGGCCCGAAGCGACCTGGCTGGCAATGTCGCCGGGAATATCGGAGACGACGAGAGTGTGGACGCGGGCGCGAGCTGCGGCGGCGAGGCGGCCACCCTTGATGGTAGACACATGCTTGCGCACCGTATTCATGGCGGAAATAGGCGCGCCCGAGGCCAGCAGGGTCTGCCCGAGTGCAATCTCGTCGGCAAGTGTCAGGCCATCAGGAGGAGCGGGCAGCATGGCCGAGCCGCCGCCGGAGATCAGCGCGATGACCAGATCGTCGGGGCCAAGACCCGAAATCAGCTGCCCAATCTTGCGTGCCGCAAGCTGGCCGCGTTCGTCCGGGAGGGGATGGCCGGCTTCCAAAACCTCGACATTGCCCAGCTGCACGCCCTGCCCGTTGCCGGTGACCAGAATGCCCGACAAGGGACCGGGCCAGCAATCCTGTAGCGCCAGATACATCGAGAGGGCAGCCTTGCCGGCACCGACCACCACCGTGCGACCAGGGGGCAGCGGCGGCAGATTGGCGGCAATCGCGTTCGCGGGATCAGCCGCCGCGACAGCCTGATGAAAGAGATCGGCGAGGAAGTTCTTGTGCATGATTGGGCCGGACGTGGTTCGAGAGGGGTCAGCGACGGGACAGCATGATGGTAGTGCCACCAAGAACGATCAGAGCCGCGCCCATCACGACGACGGGCGATGGCAATTCGGCGAAGAAGACCCAGCCCAACAGCGCTGCAAATAACAGGGAGGCATAGTTGAGCGGGGCGAGCACACTGACCTGCGCCAGCGAATAGGCGCGGATATTGGCGTATTGGCCAAGAATGGCCAGCGGCCCAAGCAACAGCAGCGCCAGGTTGATCCAGCCGGTCGATTGCCAAGTCAGCACGGCGGGTATGAGCAGCAGCAGGGCGCCGAAGAAATTGGCGTGAGCCAGCGTCACCAGCGGTCGGTCGAGCCGGGTGAGTATCTTGATGAAAATCCCTTCGACCGCGATGAGAGAAGCGCCGGCGACGACCACAGCCGAGGGGAGGAGATAGCTGGTATTGAAGCCGGCAAAGGCACCCCGCGCGGCCATGATTGTTGCAGCGCCGAGAAGACAAATGGCGGCGCCCAGCAATTGGCGCACGCGCAGCCGGTCGCCCAGAACAGCAAATCCGAGCACGAGAGAAAAGACCACGTTCAGCAGGCCGATGGCGTTGGCATCCACCAGAGGCATATACATGTTGGCAAAAATCAGGGCCGAACCGCCTAGGCCGCCGGCCAGCGCCCGCATCCCCTGTTGCTGGCGGTGTCGGCTCTGCATGGAGGACCAGGTCTGGCCCTGCCACTTCGCCAGCACGACGACAGTCAGCAGCCCCCCGGCATAGCGCAGGAACATGATCTGAAAGGCGGAGGCGAGATCGAGGGTAAACCGCCCGGAGCTGAAGATCAGCGCGAAGATGAAGATGGCTGCGAGGGCAAAACAGCCGGCGAGCAAATTGTCCCAACCGTCGCCCCCGCTGCTGGTCATCGCTGCCGAATTCCGCTGCACCACTCGTCTCGTCAGAGAATGGCTAGTGCATTGGCGGGCGAACCAAACGCCTTTGGCAGGTTGAGCGGTACGCTCATGAAGGTGAATTCACGCTGCCCGGTAAGCCGGCACTGCGTGACGAGCTCTTCAAGGTCAAACAATTCACCCAGATAGATACCGAGACGCTTGAGGGCGCCGGCATGCAACAGGCCCTCACCCATCGGGTTGGGTTCGACGGAGGGGTTGTCGGCAACCAGGGCAAAGGTCTTGCCCTGTTCCCAAATATCGAGCGTGTCAGGGAGAACGCCCGACGCCACCGGTTTGAAATTGGGCGAGCCATGCACCCAGGCACCCTGATTTTCGAGGAGCCTGTGTTGGAAACCGGTATAGAAAATGGCGGCATCGCCCGGCTGCAGCTGGAGATTGTAGTCGGACAGATAGGCGCGGATAGCGGCAGCGTCGATATTGATCCCATCGCGCAGATAGGTGCTCTGCCCCTTTTCGAGATAGTCGACCATGTCGAACAGCACGCCGCGCGTAACGATACCACCGGCAAGCGTGCCCATGCCGAGCGTCTTGGAGCCGAATTCGGGCCAGGTGTCATCAAGGCCCACACCGCCATAAAAGACGCCGCTACCGTCATTCTCGATCACGCCCCAATGGGCAAGTGCGTCCCAATGGGTATGGGACTGCAGGGCCAGCTCCACCGAGTCGTCGTTGACCACGTTGAACCGCCCATTGGGCAATGGCCGCGTCTGGTTATGCATGCGGGCGTGATGCACCAGATTGGGCCGCCCTATGGTCTTTGTATCGAGGGCGAGGTTGAGCGGCACCACCGTGCCGCTGCGCGCCAGCGACATGGCATGCTGCACGGTCTGCGGCGTAATGTAACTATAGGCGCCGCGTCGGGCTTCGTCGCCATGGCGAACACGGCCGATTTGGCCGACGTAATCGTGGTCAGAACTGCACATGACCGCCCCCTAGTTGATTGCTGGTGTTGCAGGCGGAATGGATGGCAGCGGGAAGTGGCATGCCACCTTCTGTGGACCGCCCGCCCGTTCGAGCTTGGGTTCAACCTTGGCACAAATGTCCTGCGCCATGGGACAGCGGGTGCGGAACCGGCAGCCCGAGGGCGGATTGATGGCCGATGCCAGCTCGCCCTTGATGACGAAACTGCGCTTGGCTTCCACATCGGCCGTCGGCGCGGATTCGATCAGGCCCTTGGTATAGGGGTGCTGCGGCGAGGAATAGACCGCATCGGCCGGACCGACCTCGACCAGCTTGCCCAGATACATGACGCCGATCGTGTCCGACATGTAACGGACCACCGAAAGGTCGTGCGAAACGAAGAGGTAGGTCAGGCCCTTACGGCGTTGCAGATCTCGCATCAGGTTGAGGATCTGCGCCTGGATGGAGACGTCGAGCGCTGAGACCGGCTCATCGGCGACGATCACATCGGGCTCCAGAGCCAGTGCGCGGGCAAGGGCGAGACGCTGACGCTGACCACCGGACAATTCGTGCGGGTAGCGATCGAGCATGGTCTGCGGCAGGCCGACCTGATCGAGCAACTGCAGCACCTTGCGATCCTGTTCGGCACGATTGCCCATGCGCTGAATTTCGAGAGGTTCGCGCAGCACGTTGATGACGCGCATACGCGAGTCCATCGAGGCTGACGGGTCCTGAAACATCAGGTGCACGTTGCGGCGGCGGCGGCGAAGCTCTCGGCGCGACAGGCTGAAAAGGTCCTCGCCTGCAACCTTGATCTCCCCGCCGGTCGGATGATCGAGGGCCGCCACCATGCGGGAAATAGTGGATTTACCGCAGCCCGATTCACCAACGAGACCGAAGGTCTTGCCGCCCTCGATTTCGAGAGAGACACCGGCGACGGCACTGACCTTGAGCGGATTGCCGCCAAGGATTCCGCCACCCCCGAGATGGAATTCGCGCACGACATCGCGCAGGCTCACGACCGGCTCGCGCTGGGCGCCACTGGTCGGCGCCGCGTCGATGACGGGATTGAGGTCGATCAACTGCTCATCAGCCGCAACCGGGTGGAAGCAGCGGAAACTATGGGTGGGGCTGGCTTCCTCGCGAATGGGAACCTGGCTGGTGCAAAGGTCGGTGGCGTGACGGCAGCGCGGGGCGAAGCGGCAGCCCGGAGGCGGGTCGGACAGATCTGGCGGCCGCCCGCTGATGGTATAAAGCGCCCGTCCCCGGCCATGTGCCCGTTCGGGCAGGGCCGCAAACAGTCCCTCAGTATAGCGGTGTTTGGGCTGGGCAAAAAGTTCGGCAGTCGGTGCCGTCTCGATGATCTGGCCGGCATACATCACCGCAACGCGGTCGGTATGGGCGGCCACGACACCCAGATCGTGTGTCACCAGGATCACAGCCATCTGCAAACGCTTGCGCAGCCCGTCGATGAGTTCAAGAATTTGCCGTTGGATGGTCACATCCAGCGCAGTCGTCGGCTCGTCGGCAATCAACAGCTTGGGCTGGCAGACCAGCGCGATAGCGATACAGACGCGCTGGCGCAGGCCGCCCGACAATTCGTGCGGATAGCTACCCAGCCGCTCGCGGGCATGAGGAATCCCGACCAGTTCAAGCGTCTCGATCACCCGGGCGCGGATCTGCTCCTTGTCCAGTTGGGTGTGCAGCAGCAGCGGCTCGGCTACCTGGTTGAAGATGGTCATGGTGGGGTTGAGCGAGGTCATCGGGTCCTGAAACACGATGCCGATATCGTTGCCACGCACCTTGCGCATATCGTCGAGCGACAGATCGACCAGGTTCTTGCCGTTGAACTGGATACTGCCCGAAGCGATACGGCCGCCAGTGGGCAGCAGGCGCATGATCGAATAGGCGGTCATCGACTTGCCACAGCCCGATTCACCCACGATGCCCAGGGTCTCACCGGGATTGATGTGAAAAGAGACGCCATCCACCGCGCGGACGATCGAGGCGCCGGCCTGCAGTTCGGTGCGTACATCCTCAAGGCGAAGCAAGGGTTTGCCGGCCACTGGGGCGATGGTTTGCGCCGTCTCGCGGCGATGGGCGTGCTGGTCCATGATCATTTCCTGCCTCCCTTCAGGATTTCGGTCCGAATACGGGGATCGAGCGAATTGGTGAGCGCAGCGGCCAAGATGTTTATGCCGATGACGAAGATGGTCAGGGCAATACCGGGCGCCAGCGCATAGCTCGGGTTCTGGTTGAGATAGAGCCGGCTGGCCTGGAGCATGTTGCCCCAGGAGGGCATGGGCGGCTGTGTGCCGATGCCAAGAAAATCAAGGGCCGAAGCGATGACCACCGCCCCCGAAACGGCACCGGCCAGCTGCACGACGAGCGTTGCGGCGATATTGGGGATGATATGGCGGAGCACGATGAACAGGTCGGTCCCGCCCATGCCGCGTGACGCCTTGACGAAATCGCGGTCCATTTCCTCCAGCACTTCCGCCCGGGCGAGGCGCGCAAAGGAAGGCATCACACCGATACCCACGGCGATACCGACCGAAATGATGGACGGGCCCAGGATAATGACGGTGCAGATGCCGATCAGGATCAGCGGGAAGGCGAAGGCTATGTCGCAGATGCGCATCACCAGGGCATCGAACCAGCCGCGATAATAGCCGGCTGCAATGCCGAGCATGATGCCGATCGTGCCGCCGCTCAGCACGGCCGTCAGGGCCACCGCGAGCGAGGGCTGGGTCCCGAAAATGATGCGACTGAAGACATCGCGACCCACTTCGTCGGTGCCCAGCCAGTATTTGCCGCTCGGACCGGCAAGGGCTTCCATGTAGTGGGTTTCAAGCGGCGGCCATGGCGCAATCCAGGGCGCAAACAGGGCAATGAAAACGATGATCGCGGTAATGGTCAGGCCCACGGAGCCCGAGGGCTGCATGAGGAGCGACTGCATGACCTCGCGGAAGACCGGGCGCCGATTGATAATGGGCGAAGCGTTTCCGAGCGTGCTCATGCTGCAGCTCCTGTCAGGCGAATGCGGGGATCGATGATCGAATAGGAAATATCGGTGAGGAAGTTCACCACCACGAAGATGAAGACATAGAGCAGCAGGATGACCTGCACGGTGGGAAAGTCATTGACGCCGACCGAATTGATCATCAGCAGGCCGAGACCGGGCCAGGTAAAGACCGTCTCAATGACCACTGCGCCGCCCAGAAGATTGGCAATGGCGAGGCCATAAATGGTGACAATGGGCACCATGGCATTACGGGTGGCATGCCGCCAGACGACGCGCGAGCGCGAGGCGCCCTTGGCCTCCGCGAGGCGGATATAGTCGGAATTGAGCACTTCCTTATAGGCGGTGCGGATGAACCGGGCCTGCGAGCCGGCCATGGCGATGCCGAGTACCACGCAGGGCATGATCATCGAGCGTAGGCTGCCCAGCGGGTCGGTGAATGGATTGACATAGCCGCCGACTGGCAACCAGCGCAGCTGGATGGCAAAGAGCAAAATGGCCATAAGCCCGATCCAGAAGACCGGGGCACCGGACAAGAGCGCAGCAAAGCCGGTCAGCACGGCATCAAGCGTACGATTGCGCGTCACGGCCGCCCAGGCGCCGATGGCAAAGCCGAGCACAGACATGACCAGGAGCGAGCCGAGCAGAAGCAGCAGCGTCGGCATGACGCGAAGACCAATCAGGTTGAGCACGGGCACGCGGGCCACATAGGACGTGCCGAAATCGCCGCGCAGGGCATTGCCGGCCCAGATCAGATATTGCGTCCAGATCGGCTCATTCAGGCCAAAGCGCTCGCGGATTGCAGCAAGGGTCTCCGGCGTCGCGTCGCTGCCGGCATACATCAGCGCTGGATCGCCGGGTATCAGCCGAATGGCCATGAAGATGATGAAGCTGGCTGCCACGAGGGTGATGATACCCTGCGCCGCCCGCCTGAGCAGGAAAGCTGTCATGATAGGCTCCGTTCAACGCTCAATGTGAGCCGGCTGCGCGGGGGGAGCCCGCGCAGCCGCAGGTCAAGAGAGCGATCAGGGCATTCTGACGTCGTTGTAGAAGGCCATGCCGAACGGATCGAGGCCAAAACCGGTCACCTCGGGGCGCACCGCATAATTGTACGGGCGTGTACCGATCGGGATGATGAAGTCCTGTTCGGACAGGTAGCGGTTGATGTCCTGGTACATGCCCATGCGCTTTTCCTGATCCACTTCGCTCTGCGCGGCCGTCAGCATGTCGAGATAGGCCGGATCGGTGAAGTTGGAGAGGTTGTTGGGCGCAAAGGACGGGCCGATGAAGAACACGGCAGGATCGAAGATCCCCCAGGGATACCAGTCGCCGGCCACCTGATAGTCATCGGCCTGTACGCGGTCGCCCAGGGCCTGGGAGGACAGGTCTTCGATGGACAGCGTCACGCCGATCTTCGCGAGGTCTTCCTGCAGGATTGGCACATATCCGGTCAGTTCTGGCTGACGGACGCTGCCGGCGAGATATTCTATGGTGAGACCGTCGCCATAGCCGGCTTCGGTCAGCAATTCCTTCGCCTTGTCGAGATTGTATTCGCAGGCCTGATCGATCTCGGGCGTATAGGCGGGCGAAGCGGGCGGGAAGTGCGAGCAGGTGGGCGTGGATTTGCCGCCGGTCATCAGCTGGGAAAAGACCGGCCGGTTGATCGCATAGCTCAGGGCCTTGCGCACGAGCGGATCGGAGACCGGGCTGCCTTCGGCAGCATTGACGCGGAGCATGAAATTGCCCGGCGGATCCTGGCTCACCAGCTGCATGCCCTGCCCTTCGAGCACGGTGATCTGGCGGAAGTCGGGGAAGGCAAGGATCTGTACCTGGCCCGAGGACAGCGCCGCCATGAGCGAGGCATTGTCGGGATACATCGGAAAGTCGATGCGGGCGACCGTGGGCATGCGCTCCTTGTCCCAGTAGTCGTCGTTGCGGATATAGCTCATCGATGTGCCGGGAATGAATTCGGCGAGCTTGAAGGGACCCGTACCGTTCGGACTGGAGACGATATCGGATGTCAGATCCATGATCGGCAACACGGCGAGGACCGTCAGGATCTGCGGCGCGGGAATAGGAAATTCGAGCGTCACGGTGAGGTCGTCGGTGGCCGTGAAGGTGCCGGTCTTGAGGAAGGCGTTGCCGGTAACGTTATTGGCCGGGTCTGTCGCCCAGGTCAGGTTGTCGACCACGATCTGTGCCGTCAGCGGCTTGCCATCGTGGAATGTGATGCCCGGGCGCAGCTTAACGGTCAGGGTGCGGCTGTCCTCCGACATTTCCCAGCCTTCGGCCAGTTGCGGGGTAGGGCCACCGTCCCAGAAGACCAGCGCATCATACATGGTGTGAATCCAAGGCATGGTGCCCTGAAAGACCGAATGGGGGATCAACTGGTTGACCGGCGTGCTGATACCAACGGTCAGGGTGGGGCCGTCCTGCGCCAGGGCCGGCATGGCGCAGCCCATGGCAAGGGCCAGCGACAGGCCGCCAAGCCAGGCAGATCTGCTGAACGAGCGTGCCGGTTTACCGGCTTTGCAGGTGTTAAACATCGGGTTTCCTCCTCAAATACAAGGTTGCCGGGCGCCACTCCTCAGGCGCCACGGCAGCCGCTTTAATCAGGCCTTGGTGAACTGCACGGCCTCGAATGCTTCCACGGGCGGCAGCGCATACCAGGTGTAGCCGTCACCATCGGCCGGTCCCTCGGCCGACACGGACTGGCCGGCAAACAGTGCCCTGCCCTCGCCGGCAACGCCACGTATGCCCAGACGAAGGCCGTGCAGGGCTGGGGCGTCTTCGTAGAGATTGCCGCGCTGGCCACCATAATTGACCAGATGAACCAGCAGCTTGCCTGCGCCTGGCTGGGCCTGGACCGTGAGCTCGAGCGAACCACGCCCCTCGACCTTGACCGGAGCGGCAGGAATGTTGCGGGTAATCAGGTCCATCAGGAACGTGCGGGTATGCGGCAGGCTGTCACGATGGTAGAGCGCGTCGGCATGCCATGGCACATAGATGGCCTTGCCCTTGCCATGCGCGCCGATGATGGCGCCGGGCATTTCGCTCTCGTAGTCGGGGAAGCAAAGTTCGGGCGGACCGAAGCGCTGGGGCGGCAACAGCGTCAGCACCGTTTCGACGCCCGGCTTGAGTTCGGCGACATAATAGGCATGGTCGAGCATAAGCAGCTTGACGCCCTCGCCAATGGGCAGCTCACCCGCCCCGACGCGGAAATAGGCGCCCTTCATATCCTGCCGTGCCATTGGGCGATCCGTGATCGGCAGGCTGGCCAGAGCGGGCTTTTCTCGCATGGCACCCTTGTGATCGTAGAGACCGGTTTCGCCGGTCACCAACAGGACGCCACCGGCCTCGACCCAGGCATCGATCGCCTTGGCTTCGGCGTCGCTCAGGCAGGTCACATTGGGCATGACCAGAGCGTCATACTGGCTGAGGACCTTGGCGCCATCAGGACCGGACACGATTTCGTCGACCACCAGATCGAAAGGCAAGCGTGCCTCGATCAGCGCCCGATACGCACCACGGAAGGCCGCCTCGGCATGCTTGCCGCTGGCGGGCCGCTTGGCATAGCCACCGGCGCCATGGCCGGGCACGACGGCGTGGGAGTGATAAAGGGCGATCTTGGATGCCGGCTTGAGGCCGGTATAGTTGGCCTCGTTGGCCTTGTGCCAGTGGAAGAGTTTGGACGTGTCGGCAAAGGCGGACTTGTCGTCCTGCTCCATGACGCCGAGTAGGTAGAAATCGAGCGTAGCGCCGCTAGCCAGCTGCTGAGCTGCGCGGACCAGCTGATAGGCGCCGGTTTCCGAGACAAAACGCCAGGCGAAGTCAATGAAATTGGCGGAAGTGGAAGAGACCGTCTTGCCCTGGCCATAGGCCTGGCCCCAGCGCGCCTGCTCGCCGGCCTGATAGGCCCATTCGGGTCCCGAGCGATCAATGGCTCGCTGGGTTTCCATGCGGATCAGGTCGCTGTCACCGCGATGCCCCGTCATGGCGACCTTGGGCGCCACCTGCTTGATGTGCTTGTAGACGCGCGAGCGCAGTTCGAGCGACGTGCGATCCTTGAATTCGAGATAGTCGGCATAGGAGGGATCGGAAAAATCCTCCTTTAGCGGCAGCGCCTTGCCATACATGTCGCGGAAATTGCGGCGGCAATTGTCGCAGACGCAGGTGCCAAAATAGTGCCCGGAATAGGTGAAATTGGTATAGCCGAACATATTGAAGAACACGCCGTCGACATCATACTTGCCGAGCGACTCGCTGATGATCTCCAGCGAATAGTCCTGGTACCAGCCGCCGTTCACGCAGGCCTGGTAGGTGCCGTTATATTCGAGCGCCTCACCCTTGGCATTGTGCACGAACCATTCGGGGTGAGCCTCATAGCCAAGCCGCGTGGCCTTTGACATGTCAAAGCGCCCAACCAGTGCCAGACCTTCGGAATGCGCCGCCTCGACCGCATCGCCCAGTGCGTCGCCCTGCATGTATGGGTTGACGGCATGCAGCGCCAGCTTGGTGGGGTAGAAGGCATAGATGCCACCGATATTGTAGAGCAGCACGTCCGCCCCGAAATCCTTGACCTCACGCGCCAGCTTGCGCTGGTCGTAGAGGGCATCGGGCTGACGCAGATTGGTCTGCACCATGCGATAGGGGCGATGCCACCATGTCTTGGTATCCTGCGCGGTCCCGCCAGCGCCGGCCTGTTGTTCATGCAGCATTCCCATATCCTCCCTTGGGTTCTTGCCTCATGGCGTTCAGACTTTTGTTATGTCTTTTGTTAGCCAAACACTCTGCCAACTATTTGCATGCGTCAAGAGGGAATTTTGTTCACAACAAACCTTCGTTCACGAATGATAGCTCATAAACCTCTGTCACATATGCCTAAAACACATTGATCGACGACCTGTTTCCAGTCCTTTAACCTTGCGATTCTTGCGCCGACGGCAAACACGAATTGACAAATGCAAAAACAATACCTAACAAAACAAATAACAAAGGGAAGAGGAGCGCCAACGGGCGCGAACCATGCAGCGGGTAACCATCCAGCAGATTGCGGATCGGCTTGGCATTTCCAAGTTCGCGGTTTCGCGTGCCCTGAGCGGCAAGTCCGGCGTCAGCGAGACGACGCGTCGTGATGTCTTCGAACAGGCTGAAGCACTGGGCTACCTGTCGCGACGCAGGCCTCGCCCGGCACAGAATATCGAGGTGATTTTCAAGAACCGCGCCACCGCCAACCGTGAACTGTGGGTGGATGTGCAGAACGGCATCGACCAGGAGGCCATCGCCAACAAGGTGACAATGTCGGTCCGCTGGATCGACGATCCGGCGGACTTGGCCAGGCTAGAAGCTGGCGCACTGGGATTTATCCTGGTCGGGCCGCAATCGCCGGAAATACTGTCGGCAACGCTGGGTTTCACGACACCCGCCGTGGTGGTCAATCACGTGGTGCCTCCCCTGTGGCCAAAGGATCAGGTCAGCGCTGCCGACGTCGAAGCCGGTGTTTTCGTTGCAAACCGGTTGCATGAACTGGGACACCGAAAAGTGGTCTATGCCCATGGCCAGCTTGGCTATCCGGGCCGTCTGGCGCGTTTGACCGGGTTTTCTGAGGCGATAGCCGAAACCGGGAATATGCAGCTGCGCGCCATCGGTTTTTCGGATGACCAGGCGGCCGGCGACCTGCGCGAGGCCCTGGCTGCAATGGTTGCGGCCGATTTCGAACCCACGGCATTCTTTTGCGGTAGCGATACCGTGGCGGTCACCGTGGTGTCCGAACTGATGCGGCTGGGGCTGCGCATTCCCGAAGATGTCTCGGTGGTCGGCCATGCCGACTATGCCATTGCCACACAGATCTCACCGCAGCTGACGACAGTGCATATGCCGCATCGCGAAATGGGCATGGCCGCAGCCCGCATTCTTTTGGCGCGGGCGGGTCAATCAGGCTTTCTCGAAGGCCTGCCGCCGCAGCGCGTCAACCTTGTTCCCAATCTGGTCGAGCGTCAGTCGAGCGGCCCACCACCCCAGCAGTCGTGGCGGTCGCGCCTGCGTGGCGGCCTGACCACCCCTTGACCCCTCAAGGCCGGAGAAAAGCGATGACCCGATCATTTTCGACGCCCGACCTGGCAGCCAGACTATTGCTGGATGCACGCCGCACCGGCAATCGCATCGAAAACCTGCCAGAACCCTGCCGCCCCGAGACACATGCCGATGCACATCGCATTCAGGATGTGATCGTGGCTGAACTTGGCGGCGTGGGCGGATGGAAGATCTTTGCCGGGGATGATCCGGCCCCGATGCTCTCGCCCATTCCATCCAGCCTGATTTATGCCCAAGACTATTCGGCGCCGCAGGGGCCACTGCCTATTTCACTCGTCGAGCTGGAAATTGCAGTGTCGATCGGACACGATCTACCCTTCCGCGACGCACCATACACGGCCGATGAAGCCTTGGCCGCAATCCAGAGCCTGCATCCGCTGATCGAGCTGATCACACTGAGCTGGCTTGACCGGGACAAGGTAGATCGCGTTTCACAGCTGGCGGATCTGCAGAACAGCGCCGGCTTCGTGCTCGGTCCGGCGCTAACCGAATGGCGCGATTTCGACACCTCCGCTGCGGGCTCGACATTGATCTTTGACGGCGTCGCCTTAGGCAGCGCGCCAACCGGCGCGGATCTCAAGACCATCGCCCGAACGCTTGCCTATCTCGCCAATCACGCTGCGCAACGCGGTCTCCCCTTGCAGCGCGGCCATATAGTCACGACCGGCGCTAGGCTCGTTCTGCCCACCGGGCAGGCGGCCGTGATCCAGGGCGACGTGGCCGGGCTCGGCTCGGCTAGGCTCCAGCTCAACACGGCACATTTCGCCGCTTCCCCAGCCTAAACGGAGAACTGTCATGCAAATTGGTTTCATCGGTCTGGGTGTCATGGGCATGCCCATGGCAGGGCACCTGATCGCCGCAGGCCATCAGGTCAATCTCTATCGCGTCAAGGAGAGACATGCGGCGCTGGTCGAGGCCGGGGGCAAGAGCTGCGAAAGTGCGGCGGAAGTCGCCATGCGGTCAGATATCGTCATCCTGATGCTGCCCGATACCGGCGACGTGGAATCTGTGCTGTTCGGCGAAGACGGCATCGAGGTGCATATCGAGGCCGGCAAGCTCGTGATCGACATGAGCTCAATTTCGCCGGTGGCCACCAAACAATTTGCCGAGCGCCTGCGCAGCAGGGGCGTGGGTTATGTCGATGCACCGGTTTCGGGGGGTGAGGTCGGTGCCAAGAATGCGACGCTGTCGATCATGGCCGGCGGCAGTGAGGGGGACTTTGCGCGCGCCCTACCGCTGTTTGAGAAACTGGGCAAGAATATCACTCGTGTCGGTAATGTCGGGGATGGTCAGACAGCAAAAGTCGCCAATCAGATCATTGTCGGGCTGACGATCGAAGCGGTGGCCGAAGCTCTCACTTTTGCCAAAGTGGCCGGGGCCGATCCCGCCAAGGTACGCGAGGCTCTGATGGGCGGCTTTGCCTCGTCGCGGATTCTGGAAGTGCATGGCGACCGCATGGTCAAGCGTACATTCGACCCCGGCTTCCGCATTCGCCTGCACCGCAAGGATCTGGCGCTGGCCATCGACGCTGCGCGTGAACTCGACCTGGCTCTGCCCAATACGGCTGCGACACAGCAGTTGATGAACGGCGCGATTGCGCAAGGACTGGGCGATCGCGATCATTCGGCCCTTGTGCAGGCAATCGAGAACCTGTCGGCCATCAGCAGAGACTGAAGCCAGCGGCCGGACTGCACAAAGCAGCCCGGCCTGCTTCACACCGTCGTGCCACTCAGCTCCAGACTTTCAGCATGATGGCAGGCGGCAGCCTGGCCATTGACAAAATTCTTGAGCTGGGGCACTTCGGCGCGGCAGATATCGGTGGCGTAGCGGCAGCGCGGGTGGAAGGCGCAGCCCTTGGGCAGGTTGGTCACGTCCGCCACCTCGCCCTGCAGGCGTATGCGTTCCCCCTTGCGGCGCAGGCGCGGATCGGGGCGCGGCACGGCCGACAGCAAGGCCTCGGTGTAGGGATGGCGCGGCTTGTCGAACAGGGTCTGAGTCGGTCCGATCTCGACCAGCTTGCCGGCATACATGACGGCGACGCGGTCGCAGATATGTTGAATGACCGCAAGATCGTGTCCGACAAACAGATAGGTCAGATTGAACTCGCGCTTGAGCTCACGCAGCAGGCGCAGGATCTGCGCCTGTACGGAAACGTCGAGCGCCGACACCGCTTCGTCGCAGACAACGAAAGCCGGGTTGAGCGCCAAGGCGCGCGCAATACCGATACGCTGGCGTTCGCCACCGGAAAAAGCATGCGGATAGCGCTTGATATATTCTGGCCGCAAGCCCACCCGCCGCAACAGGGTCGCGACCCGGTCATCGGCTTCGGCCTTTGCTATGCCGTTATACTCAAGGCTCTGCCCGATGATCTCGCCGACCGGCAGGCGCGGATTGAGCGAGGCATTGGGATCCTGGAACACCATGCGCATGTCGCGCCTTATGCGGCGCAGTTCGGCCGGACCGGCATTGATGACATCGACTTCCTGTCCATCGGGCCGGCGAAAATGGATTGAGCCGGATGTCGGATCGACGATCCGCAACAGGGCGCGTCCGGTCGTGGTCTTGCCGCAGCCGGACTCCCCGACCAAACCAAGCACCTCCCCTTGGCGCACATCGAAGGAGACGCCGTCAACGGCTTTGACATGCCCCACCGTGCGGCGCAGCAGCCCTTGCGTGATGGGAAAGTGTACCTTGAGGTCCCTGACCTGCAGCAGAATGGGCGCCTGTTCGGGCGAGCGGATCGGTGTCATGTCGGTCATTGCAATCCTCCCACCAGCTGGACGCCGGCCGTATCGCTTTCATGGAGCAGGCAACGGACCTGTGACCCGTCGGGCAATTGCGTCCGCGTCGGATCAAGGCGATCGCACAAGCCGGCCACCGCTTCGCGACAGCGCGGGTGAAAGGAACAGCCCGCTGGACGATTGAGCGGATTTGGCACCATGCCCTCGATCGTATCGAGATCTTCTCCGACATGGATACCGAGGCGCGGAATGGAGCGCAGCAGGCCACGTGTATAGGGGTGCTTGGGCGCGTGGAAGATGCCGTCGACATCGGAGCGCTCGACGACGCGACCCAGATACATGACGGCAACATTGTCGGCGATTTCCGCCACCACGCCCAGATCGTGCGTGATGAAGAGCACGGCCATGCCGGATTCAGCCTGGAGTTCCTTGATGAGATCGAGGATCACGGCCTGCGTCGTCACATCGAGCGCGGTAGTGGGTTCGTCGGCAATCAGCAGACGCGGATTGCACGACAGAGCCAGAGCGATCATGGCGCGCTGGCGCATGCCGCCCGACAATTGGAAAGGATAGGCGTTGAGCCTTTCCTCGGGCCGCGGCATACCCACTCGGCGCAGGATGTCGATGGCACGCTCGCGCGCTTCCTTCTTGCTGCATTTGCGATGCAGGCGGATGGCGTCCATGATCTGCGAGCCGATGGTCTGGACCGGGCCCAGAGACGTCATGGGCTCCTGGAAGATCATGGCTATTTCGTTACCGCGTACGGCACGGATATCCTCGCCGGTGGGATCGAGTTTCGCCAGATCCACCATGCTGCCATCGGATTTGCGGAAGTTCATCGAGCCGCCGACGACCTTGCCCGGGCGCGAGACGATGCGCAAGATGGATCGAGCCAGCATGGACTTGCCACAACCGGACTCGCCGACCACGCAGACGGTCTCGCCATCGCGTATGGTGAGGTCGACGCCATCGACGGCTCGGATCGGATTGCCGGTACCGAAATAGGTCTTGAGACCGGTGATTTCGAGCAGGGGCGTTGTTTTGCTGTCACTGGCCATAGGGGTCCGCCGCATCAATGAGGCCGTCGCCGAGGAAATTCATCGAAAGCACCGCCACCACGATGGCGGCACCAGGCAGGAACAGCCAAGGCGCCGAGGCAACCGATCGGATGTTCTGCGCCTCCTGGAGCAGAACGCCCCAGCTGACCACGGGCGGCTTGAGGCCGATGCCGATAAAGCTCAGCGCCGTTTCCGCGAGGATCATTGCCGGGATCGCCAGGGTTACCGAGGCGACGATATGGCTGAGGAAGCTGGGTACGAGATGCTTGCGGATAATCGCCATTTCGCCCAGCCCGTCGAGCCTTGCGGCCACCACGAAATCCTCGTGCTTGAGCGCCATGAACTTGCCGCGCACCTCGCGCGCCAGTCCGGTCCAGCCGATCAGCGACAGGATTATCGTAATGGCGAAATAGACTTGCAGAGGTGTCCAGCTTTGCGGGATGGCCGCAGCGAGCCCCATCCAGAGCGGAATGGTCGGGATGGATTGCAAGAACTCGATGGTGCGCTGGATAAGGTTGTCGACAGTGCCACCGACAAAGCCGGAAATGCCGCCCAGCACAATACCGAGCACCAGGCTCAGGGTCACGCCAATCAGGCCGATGGACATCGAGACACGCGTCCCGTGGATGGTGCGGCTCAGCACGTCGCGACCGAGACGGTCGGCGCCGAACAGATACATCGGATCGCGCGGATTGACCGGCGTAATGAGGTGGATGTCGCCAGGAATGAAGCCGAACATCTTGTAGGGCTCGCCCTTGGCAAAGAATGCCACCGGCACGGGCTTTTCGGGATCGGGCACGAAGGTGCGCCGAAAGGAGACCGGATCTACCGAGCTCGAATAGCCGTTCACATGCGGTGCCCACCGCCAGCCACTTTCGTCAACCTGAAACAAGTTGATCTGCTGCGGCTGGGCATAAGCATAGCGGCCTTCGTAATAGTCCGGCGAAAAGGGCGCCAGGAACTCAGCGAAGATGGCGACAAGATAGATGGCCAGAACGATGGCGCCACTGAAGAGAGCAACCTTGTTGCGCCGGAAGCGCCACCAGATCAGCTGCCATTGTCCGGCGACCTGTTCCTTGTATTCGGGTTCGGCAGGCCGGGTAATAGACTGCGGCACGGTCGAGATAGTTTGATCGGTCATGACGCCCTCCTCAGCTGTAGCGAATGCGCGGGTCGAGCCACGCCAGCAGGATGTCGGAAATCAGCGTGCCTACAACGGTCAGCGTTGAAAGCAGCAGGATGAAACTGCCTGCGAGATACATGTCCTGCGTCAGAAGCGAGCGCAGCAGCATGGGTCCCGAAGTGGGCAGGTTAAGCACGATGGCGGTAATGGTAGCGCCCGAAACCAGGCCCGGGAGAACCCAGCCGACAGTCGAGACGAAGGGATTGAGCGCCACCCGCACCGGATATTTCAGCAGCAGCACATGCTCTGGGTGCCCCATGGCACGGGCCGTGACCACATAGGGCTTGTTGAGCTCGTCGAGCAGATTGGCGCGCATGATGCGGATCAGACTCGCAGTGCCGGCCATGCCCAGGACGATCACCGGTATCCAGAGATGGCTGATAAGGTCGCCAACCTTGGCGAGGCTCCACGCCGCATTCTCGAATTCCGGCGAGAACAGCCCGCCCACGGACTGCCCCAGATAGCGGAAGGACAGGTACATGAAGACCAGCGCAATCAGGAAATTGGGAATTGCGAGCCCGATGAAGCCGACGAAAGTCGCCAGATGTGCACCGATCGAATTGCGGCGAATGGCCGAATAGATGCCGATGGGAAAAGCGACGGCCCAGATGAACAACAGCGTGGAGATGGATAGGACAAGGGTGAGCCCCATCCGCTCGTAGATCAGGGTCGCGACCGGGCGGTTCCACTCGAAGGATTGACCGAAGTCACCCCGAAAGAGGATAGCCGAGATCCATTTCCAGTACTGGATATAGAGCGGCTCGCCCATGCCGTAGCGCTCACGCATGCCGTTGATAAAGGCCTGGTTGACCTCGACGCCTTCGGCCGTCATGCCGGCCACCATGGAACTGAGATAATCGCCGGGCGGCAGCTGGATGATGATGAAGGTCAGAACCGAGACCAGCGCGAGGGTAACCAGCATATAGCCCAGCCGGCGGATCATGAATGTAAGCATGCAAGCCTCCACGAAAAGGTGCGGCCCCGCGCCGGGTGGGGCGGGACCGCCATGCTTATTGGGCCTTGATGTACCAGGTAGACAGGTTGAGCGGCGCTGGCGTGGGATAGATGGCCGAGTCGATCATGGTGTCGGGGACATTGCCCAGCCGGTTGGTCGCGATCGCATAGGTGCCGGTCAGCAATGAGATACCGAAGCTGCGGAACTCATCGCGGGCAATATCGATCACCTGCTTGAAGAGATCGGCCTGCATGTCGACATCGGCCGTTGCCAAAGCTTCGTCGTAGAGCCTGAGCTGCTCGACGGTAGCCGCATTGGGCTCGATGCCGCGATCGTCGCTATTATACCAATAGGACCATGGCACCGCGTAAAGCGCATTGTCATTGATCGGCACATAGAGGCGCGGATTGAGCAATTCGTTCAGCCCGCCGGCGCCAACATTCGAGATGGCTTCGTAGAGGTTGGCCACCTGCCGCTCGCGATAGAGCGCGCTGTCGATGACATTGACCTGCAGGTCAATCCCCACATCGCGCCAATAGCCCTGGATCAGTTCAAGACTGTCGATCTGCTGGGTGGTGTCGGTGCGCACATCCACGCGGATCGATAGCGGCTGGCCGTTGCTCATCAGGCGGATGCCATTGCCGTCGCGCTCGGTCAGTCCCAACGCATCCAGCATCTGGTTGGCCGTGTCGGGGTCAAATTCGGTATATTGATGGGCGAAGACCTCGTCATAGAAGGCCGATTCCGGGCGGGGTGCCACCTGGAAGGCCTCGCCCTGCCCGACATAGATGATGTCGATCAGCTCCGGCCGGTTCAGCGCATGACTGAGGGCGATGCGGAAGTCCTTGTTCGTAAAGAGCTCGCGCTTGGTGTCATCAAGTACCGTCAGGTTCAGGTGCAGGGCATGGGCCGCCGAGACGTCGGCGCTCAGGTCGATGAAGTGATACTGGCCGGCTTCCTGATTGTCGAAGAAGGTAGGCTTGTCAGTGATGGTGAAGTTTTGCGGGCGATAGACGAAATCGACCTGGCCGTTCATCACCATGAGCTTGAGCACTTCGGGATCACCCACGATGGGGAAGGTGATCTGATCGAGATAGGGCAGCTGGTTTTCGTCCGTATCGACTTTCCAGTAATAGGCGTTGCGTCTGGCAACGACCTGAGTGCTGGAGCCGTCATATGGGTTCGTGACCTGCCAGGCATTGAGCACCGGCAGTTCCGGGTTGAGCCACTTGGCAAAATCGCTGCCCGTGGTCCCGCCCACTTTCTGGTTGAACAATTCAATCCAGGTGGCAACACCGGCTTCCTGGATTAGTCCCGGCAGGCCGGCCTCGTTATATTTGGGCAGGAACTGTTCGCCATAGTGACGCGGCGCGATCGGCGGCTGGTTATTGCCCGAGGCCAGCTGCTGGATGAACAGCCCATAGGGTGCAGCAAAGGTGAACTTGACCGTGTAGTCGTCCACCTTGGTCAGCACCGCGGGCTCGCCCGCATTCATCATATGCCCGCCCGGACCGCCCGGATACAGTTCGGTATTGGACGCCATGTCCTCATACCAGAACACGATGTCATCTGCCGTTACCGGCGCGCCATCGCTCCACTTCATGCCTTCGCGCAGGTGAAAGGTGAATTCCGTGCTCTCCGGATTAACCTCCCACGACGATGCGATATTGGGCACCACATTGCCGCCCTCAGGCGCGAAGCGAACCAGCGGCTCATAGCCTATGATGCGGTTCAGCCAGCCATAGCCACGATCAGTGCCGCCCAGCAGGTCGGTGCGCATGTCGCCACCATAGGTGCCGACTTCGTTAAGCGGCGTCAGCACCAGCGGGTCCAACGGAAGGCGCTCGTCGACCGGTGGCAGGCTGCCGGCATCCACCATGGTCTGCAGGCCCGGCGCCTGATTGAACGCCCAGGCGGAAACGCTGGTCATCAGCATCAGCCCGGCCGTGAGGCCGAGCGTATAGGCTCGACCGAGTCCTGTAGTCAGTTTCATGCCTTCCTCCCATTTGGCTCATCGAGCCGCCATTCCGTCTGCCGTCAGCGCTTGTCCCGCTCTGTCCGGCTCAGGGTTTGAAAATCATCGTTGGCTGCAGGTGCGAAATGCGCCAGCCATCAGCCTCCTTGCGAAATTGATAGGCGAGGTCGCCCACATTGGTGATCGAGGGGGTCGCGACGCTGCCATCCTCGCGCTTGCTCCCGCGCAATGGCACGAAGCAGGCCGTTGCTGTCGCTTCGTTACCGGCAACCTCCACCAGAACATTCGTGATCAGGTGCCGCGACAGATCGCCGGCTGGGCGTTGCTGCAAGGCAGCGAGGATCGCGTCCCGACCCGCAACGGGCCTTCCGCCGCGGACCCACACCGCGTCCGCACTGAACAGGGCCGCGCTCTCCTCGTAGCGCCCCTGATCCATGAGGCTATAGGATGCAACCACCAGACGCTGGCATGCCATTTCCGCTTCTTGGTCCATGGCAGCCTCCTCAATAGCCCATCTGCTTGTCGACAATGTTGATCAGCGGTTCCCCGGCCACGTAGCGCTTCAGGTTATCGGCGAAGATCTGGTAACCCCGCGCCTTGGTGGCGAGCGTTGTTGCCCCATTATGGGGGGTGATGATCGTGTTGGGTGCTGTCCAGAAAGGGCTGTCCGCCGGCAGCGGCTCGATACCATGAGCATCGAGGCCCGCGCCCGCAATCCAACCTTCGGTGATCGCCTTGTACAGTGCCTCATCATTGGCAACGCCGCCGCGAGAGAAGCAGACATAGAATGCCGACTTCTTCATCGCCTTGAACTCGGCCTCACCCAACATGTCGGTCGTTTCGGGCGTCTTGGGCGCGGTCACAACGACGAAATCGCATTCACCCAGGAATTCGTGCAGCTGGTCCTGCGCATACATGAGGTCGAAGTTTGGCGTCGGCTGGTTGTTGCGACGCAAGCCGAGCACACGCATGTGGAAGGCCTGGGCCTTGAGCGCCAGATCGACACCCGAATAGCCGGCGCCGATAATGCCGACGGTCTGGCCATTGAGCTCCCCGTGGAAGAACGCATCCCACTTCTTGTTTCGATGCCCTTCGATCCAGCGCATCGCGTTGCGGTTGAGCATGAGCATGAGCATCATGGCGTGCTCGGCCAGTGGAATGGCGCCATTACCCTTGGAGCAGGTCAGCACCACGGGATTGGCGACGAATTCCGGATAGAGCTGCATGTTGGGACCGGCCGCCCAGCTATGCACCCATTTCAGGTTCTTGCCGCGCCCCAGTGCCTCGGATGATACCTGCCCTGCCACGATGTCAGCATCGTCGATGGCGGCCTCCATCTCGGCCTGCTTGTCGTAAAACGTGATGTCCGCGTCAGGCGCAACGCTGCGCAATTCTGCCAGGCGCTTGTCGTCGATCTCGCCAGTCAGCAATATCCTCAGCTTGCGGTCATCCGCCATCTCTGTCCTCCCGTAGCGGCCGCTTATGCAGTCCGATTGTTCAATTGGTAACCAGCCCGGACCGGATGCGCAACACAGGAAGCGCAATAACAAGAAACTAATTGCGCTAATACACCGCAACATTTTTGCTGTTATTGAAGGACATTGCGGTGCAGGTTTGGCTCTGCTAGAGCGGTCAAATTGCTCCGGAGCTGGCTATGGCCCAAAAAATCACCCTGGACGACCTTGCCTTGCGATTGGGTCTTTCGAAGTTTTCTGTATCCCGCGCGCTGTCGGGAAAAGTTGGCGTCAGCGAGAAGACGCGGAGCACCGTGCTGCGGGTCGCCCGGGAGCTGGGTTACAATCACAGTGCCGTTTCTCCGACCGTGACGGGCGACAAGGTTGTCCACCTGATCATTCCGCAAGCCGACGCCATCAATTCAAGCTTTTGGGTGGAAGTCATCGAGGGCGCACAGGCTGAAGCGGGCGTTCTGGGCTACCGGCTGGTCATCGACGTTCTCAGTGCCGATCGCAGCGTCGAGGTTCTGCAGGAAAACGTCCATGGCTTGCTGCTGGCGGGTCGTCGGTCACGCGGCGTGATCGAGCCATTCATCAATCTCGCAATCCCTAAGGTTCTCATAGGCCACCCCCGGCCGATGGAGCCCATCGACAGCGTGCAGGCAGCCAATTTCGACGGCGGCTATTGTGCCGGCGATGTGCTGGGGCGCCTGGGCCACAAGGCAATCGCCTTCTTCACCGATGCGCCGGAGGATGAGGGCCGCAATTTGCGGCAGGCTGGACTCGTCGAGGCCATGCGGATTCATGGCGGCGCCGTGCTGCCGGTTCATTTTGATGGCAGAGACGACATGAAGTCCGAGGTGCTGCGCGTGCTACGCTCCGCCGTCACGCCGACGGCTTTCGCCGGAGCCACCGACTTTGTCGCAATGACCCTAGCGTGGAGCCTGCTGGAACTGGGCTTCAAAATACCCCAGCACGTTTCGGTAGTAGGCTCGAACGACTCGCATACCGCTTCGCAACTGGGCATCAAACTGTCGACGGTCCGGCAACCCATGCATGAGATAGGCGCGGCCGCCATGCAGATGCTCCACTGGCGGCTGGAGAACCGAAACGCTCATGCCC
This sequence comes from uncultured Devosia sp., assembly GCF_963517015.1. Taxonomy (NCBI): domain Bacteria; kingdom Pseudomonadati; phylum Pseudomonadota; class Alphaproteobacteria; order Hyphomicrobiales; family Devosiaceae; genus Devosia; species uncultured Devosia sp. The sequence goes on along the minus strand of NZ_CAUQDV010000001.1, from coordinate 827,215 downwards.
GTCCCAGGCGGACAATCCTGACCCCGCAATTCATCGAACGCACAACGCATGGCGCCGCTGACCCGGATGGCTTGGTCGGACACCTGCAGACTCTATGATCCACAACTGATGACTTGAAGTGCAAGAGGTACGGCGCAGGTATTTGCCCAATGTCCGCTTACAAATCAGAATCTGCACCAAGCTAATGACGGCAAAGGGGTCGGTTGCCGACTGTCAGATTTGGGGTAGTGACCTGCCTGTAGGCGTTGGATGTTACCATATCGCTTGAGGCAACGTTCACAAGTTCGAGGCGAGTACTTCGCCACTTTCGATTAGCTTGATCACCGCCTCCTGTACTGCCTCAACCGATGTATAGCGCGGTGCGTACTCAAGCAGTCGGCGCCCCTTCTCGATCGAGCAATTTGGTGATCTCGATATATGCTCGAAAGTTGCATTGGCATCCTCTGGCTCTTGCGACTTCGACCAGAGACCGAAAGGCTCAAAGGCAAGTTTGGGTTCGTGTCCGAACCATCTGAACATTGCCTCCGCATAACCACGCAGCGTGATCGCCCCGGATGAGACGGCGTGAAATGCCTCCCCCATGGATACGCTGCGGTTGTTGATGACGCGTTCTACCATTTGGGCGACGTCATCGGCATGGACGTGATGCACCGTCTCCAACCCGAAATTAGGCAGGAGCAGTTCTTCGTTTTGAGCGATAGTCGTGAAAACTTTGGGGTTGAAGTTTCCTGCGGGATTCAACGGGACCCAACCAGGTCCGACAATGTGGCCAGGATGCACGATTGTGACGGGGAAGCGCTGCTGCGCCGCTCGACGGAGAAGGTCAAACTCTATCTCCGCCTTAGCTAAACCGTACTCCCCAAAAGGCCTCTTAACGCTCGATTCCAAAGTCGGCACAACCGAGGAAGTCCCGTGCGTCCAGATGGTGCCGATATGGATCAGGTGGTTGACTTGGCCTGTCAAAGCGTCGGCCAACTGGCGGCTGCTGGACGGCATGAAGCAAATGCAGTCAACTACCACATCGCCCTGAAGCGCGGCGATCGCCTCGCCAAATGTGCCTTCCGCTTCGTTGAAGTCACGGTCGACGATAACACGCTCGACATGTTTCCACACGGGACTGAGTTGATAGGGTTGCGCCTTGCCCCTGCTCACCGCAACGACCTCATGCCCCGCCATGGCCAAACGTGGCACGAGATGGGTGCCGATGTGTCCAGTGGCGCCGATGACGACGATCCTGCTCATGATAATCTCCTAACACCGCACCGAAAAGATCTGTCCAATCAAACATCGCGCGGTTTGCTTGCCAACGCCCACCGCGTGGCAAGACGGGCTGGCGCCTTTGACAAGCACGCAATCGACTTTCAGCTCCGCCGTTACGACCAAGCCCCTCGGATACGGTCAATGACTTGACACAGCATGACCTGCCCCTCGTCAGTTAAATGCAAGCGGTGATCTTTTTGGGTAGCCACCCGTGCCTGAACCAACTCGGCGACGGCTGCGGGATCCGCCCTATGGCCAACCGCATCGTCGGAAATGATGCTTGTAACCGCATCGCCGCTACTCAACTGATGGTAAGCGGCAAAGGCAAACACGGCCAGTGCACCGTCGGAAAGATCATTAGGTGTCGTAATGGCGGAACTCCGTGGCCAGTAGTTTCGCTGCCAACGATATTGAGGTCAGTTGTTTCCAATTCCCATTGGTGTGCGGGCTCACCGAGGCACTTCCGCGGCATCGAACGCCGTGACGATGGTGTCCGGGTCGTCGGGTAGTGCCAGATAACCTTGGCTCATCAGCCAATCCCTCACTGCAATGTTGACGGCATCGTCATAGCTCATCTTGCCGCGCGGCGGCTGATCCCGGTCAGCGATGAAGTTCTCTAAGCCGTCTAACAAGTCCTCTTCCAACTTGATCGTAGTCATTCATCACGTCCGGTCTTGCTTTTGGGCCGGGGTGGCGCGGTCCCGTCATGGGCATAGCTGTTCGAGCCAACGTCGGACTTCTGGGGTGGCGTTGCTCCACCAGGGTGACGGGGCGCGTCGTGATCTGTATCCCTCTCTGGATGGGGATCCGCCACATCGTGGGCGACGCCGGGCTGTACGCCTGTGGGCAGCCCGTCTTTGCTTTCCTTGCTCATTTCGAACCCAGCTTCTTTTCGACGGCGTCGCGGCTATTTCCGGCGCTCTTGACCGCAGACTTGACCTCATCTTTCGATGCGCCGGTTTTGCCCGCCTCGTAGCGAACCTCGTGGTCCTGACCACCTGCCACTTTGGCGCGATCCTGAGCGCGGCCACGCGACGTTTTTTCTTGTGCCATTGCTGATCTCCTCCTTTGATTTCTTGAGGTCCAACGCTGCAAAGAGTCGGGAGGTTCAATCCCGGCGGAACTGTTTCCCCCGCACTGGATTGAGTCCGCCGATGTACCCGAGTGAGCCATGGAGGCCGTAGAGGCCCCACCCCGCAAAAAGCGGCAGTCCCGCAGGGACTCAGAATCTAGCCCTAGCTACCCCCTTCCGACCTTCCGTCCGTTTCAGCTGTGCACACTGACCACCACCATCCCGACCGGCAGCAATTGGCTGTTCGAGATGAAGTTCGACGGTTACCGTGCCCAGATTGCTATCACCGGTTCCGAGGTGCGGGTCTATACCCGCAACGGTCATGACTGGACCGAGCAGTTCAAGGTCATCCTGCCACCCTTGAAGTCGTTGACAACCGGCTCGGTACTGCTCGACGGGGAGATCGTCGCCGTCGACAAGGCGGGGCGCACCAACTTCTCGATGCTTAAGACCGGGATCGCTGCCGGCATCCCGCTCAAGTTCTACGCTTTCGACATCTTCGAAAAGGACGGCACTGACCTGACGGGGCTGCCGCTGTCCGAACGCAAGGCCATCCTGGAAGAGCTGCTTGGCCAGCGCGATGCCGGCGACAGCCTGCAGTATAGTCATCACGTCGTCGACAACGGCCAAGCCGTCTTCAATGCCATGGCCGCTGGCGGGCATGAGGGCATGATCGCCAAGAAGGCGGACGCCCGATACGTCGGCGACCGCACCACCGGCTGGCTCAAAATCAAGTGCACCAAGCGCCAGGAGTTCGTCATCGGCGGCTGGCGTCCCAGCGACACCGGCCGTGGCATGGCATCCCTCATCCTTGGCACCTATGAGAATGGTGAGTTTGTCTATCGCGGGCGCGTTGGAACTGGCTTTAGCGATGCCATGCGCGACAAGATCCTCAAACAGATGGAAGCCCGCCGGATCGATAAACCGGCCTTTGCCGCGGTGCCGCGCGACGTTGCGCGCAAAGCGCACTGGGTGCGGCCAGAACTGGTGGCCGAAGTCGCCTATGCGGATATCACGCCCGACGGTTCGATTCGCCACGCCAGCTTCCAGGGAATGCGTGTCGACAAGAAGGCTTCCCAAGTCGTGCTCGAAACCGCGATCGAGAACGACGCCGTCGGCGGCCTAGACCCGGAGATGGGTGAGGAGATAGCCGGGGCCGTGGGCGTTAAACTCTCCAACCCGGATAAGGTGATGTATCCCGGCACCGAGATCACCAAGGCGCACTTGGTGGCATACTATGCCGCGGTCGCCGACAGGATGCTGCCGCACCTCAAGGATAGGCCGCTGTCCTTAGTGCGCGATACCGACAACGACCTGGCGAAGACATTCTTCCAGAAGCACCAGCTACCCGGCATGCCGAAAACGCTGAAGGCGGGTGAGCTGACCAAGATGAAGGGCACCGAGAGCCGCATCCTGTGGATCGAGGATCTGTCGGGCCTGATCGGCGGGGTACAGATGAATACCCTCGAGTTCCACGTCTGGGGCAGCGATCGCCATACCCCCGACCTTCCGGAGCGACTGGTTTTCGACATTGATCCCGACGAAGGCCTAGACTTCGGCCATGTCAAACAGGCGGCCATCGACATCCGCGATATCCTGGGCGCCATCGGCCTGCAGTCATGGCCGCTGGTATCCGGCGGCAAAGGCGTGCACGTGGTCGTGCCGCTGGTACCCGATGCCGATTGGGACGCGGTGAAGTCCTTCTGCCAGAACTTCGCCGAGCTGCTGGCCAAAACCGAGCCGCACCGATTCGTCGCCAATATGAGCAAGTCCCGGCGCAAGGGTCGCATGTTCCTGGACTATCTGCGCAACGGTCAGGGGAGTACGGCAATCTGCCCATGGTCGACCCGCGCTAGAGCCGGCGGCACTGTCGCGGTGCCGGTTACCTGGGAGGAGCTGGACGGCCTCGATAGGGCCAACGGTTTCGACATCTTTTCTGCGTCCGAAAAGGCTCAAGGTGTGGATGCGTGGGCCGGCTATTTCGACGTTGATCAGGTGCTCACACAACGCATCCATGACGTGGTTCGGCTTCAGTAGGCAGGCGGCAACTTTTCACGCGAGCTTCCGATTAGCACATATCTGTATGCTTCACGATCCAATCGACGGCTCGGTAGCGTCTGCGTGCGAGATGGGTACCGGGACATGCAGACGATGGAATGCGTGAGTTTGGTCTCACCGGTCCCGTCGCATGGTTCTGCAACAGTTGACCGTCAGATCGGCAGCGCTCGATAGACCAAACTGGGGACTTCGCCTTTCACGTCGTCAAAGGTCCATGCCAACGTCATTCCCAGACGTCCGAGTACGCGGATCGAGGGCGCATTGGCCGGCCGCACGTAGGCATAGACGGCGTCCGCATGTAGCGCTCCGAATGCTTGGACCAGAGCTGTCTGGCCCATTTCAGTTGCGTACCCCCTCCCCCAAGCCTCCCGTGCGAAGCGATATCCCAAGTTGAACCTGCTGCTGCCATCGATGATCCTCCAGCTCAGACCGCCGAAGCCGAGCACCTGTTCGGGGTGCTCGATCTCAGCTATGGCCCAGAGCCCGAAGTAGTGTTCGGCCCAATGGTCAAGCCAACCGTCGAGCGTTGCAGCTGCTTCGCTCCATGATGTCATGGGGAACGGATTGTATAGATTGGTTTGCGGATCGACATATATCTCGAATAGCCGATCCAGATCGCTGGCTATCGGCCGGCGGAGAAGGAGTCGTCCACCCTTGCTTTCAAGCTGGTCAGGCATCATCAATGTCTTTCCTCTCCGGTAAGCCGGTGCGTCCAATCTTCGACCCGCCCGGTCTGCAGACGACGGGCGGCGTGCTTACGCCAGCTATCCGCGAGCTTAGGAAGCGCGGCGATCCGTTCGAGTTCATTCAAATCGAGCGTGTGCACATAGAACGCTCTCCATATCCGCCTGATGGTCCGCTCCGGCGCGTTCCGATGCAAAAGCGATAGGCTATCGCGGGGCGAAACCTCGCCCGGCTGCAGGACACGATAATACCACCCCGTTCGCCCGGTTCCCTGCACCCGCTGCGCCATATCCGGAACCCCAAAGCGCTCGTTGAGCTTCCAGCATGGCTGCCGCCCTTGGCTGACTTCGACGATCGCCTTTCCCAGCGCGAAGACATCTCCGATCGCCACTTGGTCTTCCGTCAATCCTAAGGTTGCAAGATTTTCTCCGAAAGCACCCGGGCGATTCAGCGGTTCACGTTCACCCAGTTCTATTTTCCACATCGAATAATGCTCGCCGGCATAGTGATGCACGGCCTTATCGGGCCCGCCATGATGGCGAGTATCCCCCTGGGCATCGCCGGAAAATCCTCGCGCATCGAGGAAAAGCGGGCGTTCGACGCACTTTTTGTCGATGCCGCTTGGCGCAGTCCGCTGGCCGAGCGGTTTGACGGATCCGATGAGCAGCGCCTGAAGCGGAACAGCGATCATCGCTGTGGCAATCCGCTCAGCCACTCGCCAAACATCCTTCCCGAGGCCTGCACCAACTACTCGCCAAAGGTCCTGGCGTCAGCCCGAAGCGCGGGAATATCGATGTTGGCTGCTGCGAGTTCATTGGCGTGGCCGACCAGCCAGCGCTCAAAGCCCGCCCGGGCGTCCACCTCGGCATGAAACTGCAGGCCAAGCACGTGACGGCCAACGGCGAAGGCCTGCTGATGAACCGCGTCTGTCGCGGCGAGATGGTCGGCAGCCGGTGGGAGATCGTAGGTATCGCCGTGCCAGTGGAGAACGGGGACCCCATCGAGGTGACGCAATGGCCCCTGCGCGCCGCCTTTGGAGAGGGTCAGTCGCGAAAAGCCTATCTCTTTAGTCCCCGAAGGAAAGACTTCCGCTCCGAGCGCTGCTGCGATCAACTGTGCGCCGAGGCAGATGCCGAGCGTTGGCAAGCCATTTGAGATACGAGCCGCAATCTTCTGTTTCTCCCCCACGAGAAACGGATAGACCGCGTCCTCATAGACGCCGACAGGACCGCCCAGAACCACCAGCAGATCGGGCGCAGTGGGATCGAAGTCGAGGAAGTCGGCATCGCCCACGCTGCGGTAGGTTAAGACGTAGCCCAATTCGACGAGCACTGGCGCAAGGCTACCCAGATCCTCGAATGCGATGTGGCGCAGGATTGTGGCAGTTGACATGGCTTCCCTCATGCAAAGGATGGTGGTCCGCGCCTTCGGCGGCGCGGACCTTGGGTTCAGGCCGCCCGGGTGAGCTTCACACCGGGAAAGTCCACCGGCACATCAAGCGCAACATTCACGTAATTGGTGAAGAGATTAAGCGCGACATGGGCGACGATCTCGACGATTTCGCCTTCGTCGAACCCGGCGGCAGCCAGGTCGGAAACCTCCTGGGCTTCCACTGCGCCGCGCTTGTCGACCAACGCAATGGCGAAGGCAAGGGCAGCAGCGGTGCGTGGATCGGGGGACCGACCGGCCTGCGCTTCAGCCATTTCCTCGGCGGTGGCACCGGCCTTTCTGCCGAGGCCGGTGTGCGCCGCCAGGCAATAGTTGCAGTTGTTGCGGTCAGCGATAGCGACTGCAATCTGCTCACCCAGCTTGGCGCCGAGCGTGCCGCCGCCCAGAGCACCAAATGCGCCCCACATGCTGGCAAGTGCTGCGGGAGAATTGGCGACGGCCTTGAACATGTTGGGCACGACGCCAAAGGCCGACTTGATCTCTGCAAAGCTCTGTTCGACCGAGCCGGTTGCGTCGGCTGGGGTGATAAGGGTAATTCTGTTCATGTTTCTTCTCTTCATGCCTGGAGGGTTGGAACTGCCGGTTCGTCGATGGCAGTCGACGAACCGGCTCTTGCTGATGAGCCGGTATGGCGCCATCAATGGGCTGTGCTGACCTTCCCGGGCAGGCTGAGATCGCCCGAGGCCACCTTGAAGACGTTGTCGACGCAGAGCAGCGGCGCATGCAGGTTGCCGTTGATCTTGAGACCGGCAGTGACACCGTCGAAATTCGCGTCGACGATACCGGTGATCAGGTCCAGCGGGATGCGAACCTCCACCATGTCGCCGGTGAAGCTGGTGGGATATTCCGGGCTATCGATCAGCAGCGGAACGTTGGGCCAGGTGGGTGGCACCTTCGGTGTGGTGCCCTCCGGTATGTCGTGGACCTTGAGCCCGCCCGGACAAGCTGCGTCTTCGCCAAGGACGACCCAATGAGGATGCCACACATGCCGATTGACGCCGCCGTAAGCCGCGTCGTCGAAATCGGGATGAAAGGTCACCGCCAGCGCCACAATGCCCTGGCCGGCGTCGAAGCCGATGTCGCCGCTGTCGAGGCTCGTGGGCCAGACATAGGCATAGACATCTGAGCCTGCGAACTGACCGGTGGCATCGGGCTTGTCGATGCCGGCCTCTCCCCGCACGCGGGTGGTGAACACTGCTTCGTCACCCTTGGTCACGACGGTGGTTTCGATGATGTCGAACGAGGCTTTCACCGCATCTGACGGTTCGGCATGAATACCTGTATCATGGGCTATGCTCGGGGCGGCCGACAGCGATGCCAGCAGCAGGGCTGCCAGCGGAAACAGACGGGTCATGGAGAGAATTCCTTCTTAAATGCCTGGAGGGTTGTGAGAATGATCCTGTTGAAATGCAGACCAGGTGGCAGCCCGGACTGAAGGATCGGCGGTTTCGTGTTCGCGGCAATCGATGCGCAGATCCTGCTGTCCGAAGGCTGCGTCCACGAAATTACAGTGATGGGGCTGGGCCGCATCAGCATGAGCGTATGGCCGGAAATGCCGGCAGCTGACGCACATACGTTGGATGGGAATATTGCCGGACTCCTGAAGGTGCCGGATCATGGTGACCAGCGAAACCAATAGAGCTTCCTGCTGATCTGCATCGAGTGCCCCTGCTGCCTGCTCAGCTACGCTGCGTGTCGAGTGCGCAGCAGCGAGCGCAGCCTGTCCTTCCGTCGTCAGCCCGACAATGACGGATCGGCGATCGGCGGCAGAGGCGCTGCGCAAGACGTATCCCTTACGCTCGAGCGCCGAAATCGAGTCGGTCGCGGAAGGCTGCGATACGCCGAGCTGATCGGCGATCATGCGCACGCTCGCCCCCTCGGACCGACCCTCGAGCACCGACATTATGGCAAACTGCGTCGGGTTAACCCCGGCAGCGCGGGCACTCAACCAGTCATCCGCACGCAACGCCGTAGCGATGCGCTCCAGGCCTTCGTGGATACGGTGCGTTACGGACTTGGGTGAAGCAGGAGTTTCCATGCACCATTTTAAATAGGAGTCCTATTTAATATGCAAGTGGCTTTTTGCGAGTGATTTCGAAAATGTAGCGAAGACCAGGGTTGGACGCTTTGGTAGGAATGAACCGAAGACAATCAACCCTGAGTTCCCGATGGCTACCGTTGCGACCAATCCGGCGACTTCGATCGCAGGAGAGACCACACTGTCCGTCATCGTCGCGGTCAGCGTCTGTCACCTCATCAACGACATCATGCAGTCGCTGCTGTCGGCCATCTACCCCATCCTCAAGGACAACTATGGGCTGGACTATGTGCAGATCGGGCTGCTGACGCTCACATTTCAATGCGTGGCCTCGCTGCTCCAGCCGGCGATCGGCATGTACACCGACAAGCGTCCGCTGCCCTATTCCCTGCCCTTCGGAATGGCGTCCAGCTTTGTGGGGCTTCTCATCCTGGGCTTTGCGCAGACGTATCCGATGCTTCTGCTCGGCGCCGCGTTCGTGGGTCTTGGGTCGGCGATATTTCACCCGGAGTCGAGCCGCGTCGCACGCCTGGCGTCTGGCGGCAGGTTCGGCCTGGCACAATCGCTATTCCAGGTAGGTGGGAATGCCGGTTCGGCTATAGGACCGCTGCTGGCAGCATTCGTCGTGCTTCCTCGCGGTCAGTGGAGCGTCAGCCTCATGGGCATCGGCTCGCTGCTGGGCATCTTTATTTTGTGGCGAGTGGGCGCTTGGTACGCCGACCATCAAAGGGCCAACGCGGGAAAGCCAGTCGCGAGCAAAACGCTTCTTTTCGATAAGCGTACGACGGTAGTTGCCTTGGCCGTGCTCACCGTCCTGACTTTGACGAAGAACGCCTACATGTCAGGCCTTTCGAGCTATTACACATTCTTCCTGATCGATAAGTTCGCCGTTCCGGTCCAGGATGCTCAACTGCTGCTGTTCGTCTATCTCGGAGCATCCGCTCTCGGCGTTTTCCTGGGCGGACCGATTGGTGACCGCTTCGGTCCCAAGTTCGTCATCTGGTTTTCGATCCTCGGCGTCCTGCCCTTCACCCTCTTCCTGCCCTATGCCGACCTAACATGGACGGTCATCCTCACGATCCTGATCGGTCTCATCTTTTCCTCGGCATTCTCGGCAATCGTCGTATTCGCCCAGGAGTTGATGCCGGGACGGGTGGGAATGATCGCCGGCATCTTTTTTGGTTTTGCATTCGGCGCCGGCGGCATAGCAGCAGCGGCCCTCGGTGCACTTGCCGATTTCACCAGCATCGAACACGTCTTCTGGCTTTGCTCGTTTCTACCGCTGGCAGGACTGCTGACGATATTTTTGCCAGATATGCATGCAGGGTCAAAACGACAGCAGAGATGATGGTCGACACAGATCAAACCAAGGCAGGTCGCCGCTTTGGGGTGGAATGCGGACCGGCAGCTTTTAGATCGGCCGGCGGGAAAACAGCCTCTCGCCGATCGGCAAAGTCGGTGTCGGAAGCGAACTGGTCGTTTTTCTGCAGCGGGTTTCCTAGCTAGACACCCGAATGCATTTGAGCCGCTTAAAGACCTCTCCGGAGCTATGATCCTCTTATCTGAATGACGCAGCGACCAGAATAGCGAGGCACCTCTTCCGGATAAATTTCAATGTGGCGCGGGAATGTCAGGGCGCTCCAAGTAGCGCCCTCGATTATTTTCTGGCTCTGGTGCTATTACACAGCAGGGGGGGAGAATTCGCATGTCAACACCACCGAAGCCGCCTTTGCAGCTAAAGGCAACGTGTTTAGGGCCGGTCGCAAAACTGGATGCGCCGCTAAGCAAGAATGCGCGCAATATGATTTATGCACGCAATGGTACAGGCAAGTCGTTTATCACACGCGCGCTTCGCTACTTAGATATGCACGGGCAGCAAGGGGATATATCTGAGGCTGCCTTCAATCTTGTGTCGGAAGAGTCAGTTGACGGGCGCGGCAGTTTTTCTCTGACGCAAGGTCCATTTGCCGTTGGGTCTCTGACGCTTGATAACAGTAATTCTAGCGTCTCAGCCTCATGCCCTGATCGAATTTTCCACGTCTTTTCAGACGACTTTGTCCACGCAGAGCTTCGCCAGAACAACTATGACATGGATGGAAATATTGAGAGTGAAATCACGCTCGACCAGGACAACATCGACACGAAGGACGTAGAGAAGCGGCTGGAGACCAAACAAAAGGATTTCGCAAAATCTCGCTTGGAACTCCACAGCCTATTGGAGACGCAAAAAACCGAGGAGTTGGTCCAAAAGGCTTCGATCAATCGCCAGCTTCGCGAATATCAGTATATCGGCGTTGACCGTCTCATTGCGCTAACCGAGCAGCCATCCTTGCCACAGCGCTCATTCAAGACCGTTCTAAGTGACCTCGACGCTCTTAAGTCGATCCCTGCGGAGCCCGATTATCCATCGGGGCAAAACCAGGTCGTGATTGATCCGGGTACTTTGCGCGTCGTTGACATGCTCTTGTCGCAGATCACATCTCCCTCGACTGTTTCAGAGCACATCAAGACGCTGCTTGAGAGCAATCCGACGTTCTTCGAGACGGGCCTCGAAATGCTCGATCATAACGGCGATGGCGATTGTCCTTTCTGCAAGCAATCAGTGACCCACCCGCCTGCAAAGGATCGCATAGAGCTTTATCTTGCCTACTTTGCTGACGCTGAGGGGAAGCATAAGGCGGAGCTTCGCACTGCATGGAGCAATGTTAAGGCTTTAAGATCGACGGTGAGCGATCGTGTCGCGTCCGTTGCCAGGCAAGCACTAAAGTTTGAGGCGCTCCGCAAGCTCGTGCCTTCGCAGCGATCCGTTGAGCTTCCCGACATTAGCGATGTCGCTAATACCCTTGACGCATCTTTCGAGGCCTATCTTCTGGCCGTTCAAACGAAAGGCACGTCGCCCTCTTCGGAAGTGGCAATTCCAGAGCACGAGATCTTCTCCCGCCTAGATGAACTGAACGCTCACATTGCTGCTTACAATGCGGCTTTCTCAAATCTGTCTGCGGCAGTGAGAAAATCCGACGACGAACGGAAAGCTCTCCATCGAGAAGCTTGCCTTACGTTCTCAGTGGATTTTTCTCACTCGAATTGGGCGGCCATCGCGGCAATCCATTTGCTCGACCAAGAGGCCTTAGCCGCCGAGGCTGAGTTGAAGGCTCTAAAAAAGTCGCAAGTCTCCACCAGCGTTAAAGAACGTGTAGCCCAAACCTTTGAGCTTCTCATCTCCAGTTTCTTCGGGAACAAATATTCCTTTGACCGTGCCGAGTTCGTTCTTCGCAGGGACAGTAAGAAAATGGCGCGCGGTGCAAGCCGCACGTTGAGCGACGGCGAGAAGACCGCTATCGCGTTTTGCTATTTCCTGGCTTGCGCGCACAAGAAGGTTAAGCAGACATCGGACTACGCGAAGCTGTTTTTCGTGTTCGACGATCCGATTACTTCAATGTCCTACGACTTCGTTTTCTCCATCGCGCAGACGCTCAAGAACATGAGCATCAGCAACGGCGGAGATTTCTCGATCAATCCGGCAGACATTGGCGGCGGGAGAAGGCCTGAGCTGCTGGTGCTCACGCACAGCAGCTACTTCTACAATATCTGCGTTACCAATCGGATCATTGAGAAAGAAGCTGCCTTCTTCCTTTACAAAGCCGGAGCTGAACACAAGCTCGCCAATCGGGCAAAATATGTTGCACCTTTTGAGGAGCACCTGAAAGAAATTGTGGAAGTGCACGGCGGCCGAGAGGCAAATCACACCACTGGAAATGCCGTTCGATGCGTACTCGAAGCAATCGGACGATTCTGCCACCCCGATAAATCGGAGTCACTCTCAGACTTTATCAAGTTTCTTGCGGGTGAAGAGAATTTTACTATCAAGAGCGTTCTCATAAACAATCTCTCGCATGGCACTTACTACGACGAAACGCCAAGTCCCGAAGAGCTGCAGGAGGCGTGCAGTGAAGCGATCCTTATCGTAGAGCGCTATGCGCGCGGGCAATTGGAGCTTGTACGCTTGATGTCAGCTGCGAATGCCACGATTGAGGCTTAGTAGATCATGATGCTTTTGCGCCAGTCCAAGGCGCTGTCGGCGTGTGAAGGGTCAATGGCTGCTTTCGCATGTTCCTCATTCTACTGTGAACGACCGTAATGGGGTCGGCACTCGCCATCTGGGCCCCTGCCACATTCATTTCTCCTATGGCCGCTTCGGCTAAAGGAGAAATGTAATGGGTATCTCACAATATGACCCTGCCGCTGCAGGGAGACCCGCTTGGAACGCTGGTAGGCAAGTCGGCGCCAAACGCGCTTTGAAAATTAGGCAGATATGGTCGATCCGATTCTTTCTCGATCGGGAAGGTCGCATGCGAGATCGAGCCCTGTTCGACCTCGCGCTCGACAGCAAGCTCCGAGGCTGCGACTTGGTGAAAATCAAGATTGGCACGCTGGTGGCGGGACCGACCATCCGATCTCGATCGATGGTGATACAGCAGAAGACGGGAAGACCAGTTCAGTTTGAGATCACCGCTGACACGAGGGCCAGCCTGCTCGCCTGGCTCGAACGACGAGGTGGCAACGTCGATGATTTCGCATTTCCGAGCCGCATACATCCCGAAGACCACCTCAGCACTCGGCAGTATGCACGACTGGTCGACGAGTGGGTGACTGCTATCGGTCTTACGCCAGAGGAATATGGGGCCCATTCGCTTCGTCGAACCAAGGCGTCGCTCATCTACAAGGCCACAGGAAATTTGCGGGCCATTCAAATCCTGCTTGGTCACAGCAAGATCGAGAACACAGTTCGCTATCTCGGCGTAGACGTCGACGACGCCCTATCGCTGTCTGAGGCCACGGAAATCTGACCCTCAAAGTCTTTGCCGACGGTTAGTTCAAACCGTCGGCGAAGCGCCCCATTGCGGTCATTCAAAGCGGGCAAGCAAATTCCCGAAAGCGGACGTCTCGGCCTGATGCCATCTTGTCAATGCAGTGAACTCTGGTCGCCAATTGGGAGTAGCGGTAGGCTTTCTGAACAAGCGATGGCCATGCCATGAGCGCGCATTCCCCGACGCAGAGCAAAATCTTCTTTGGTTTCATTGACGGCGCCAATAGTAGCCCGCGCCACGGCATTGAAACACGCGGCGATAACATCGGAGACACTTACTATATGAGGTTTCGGTAGTCATACCGGCGGCGGCAAATCCTCGGGCAACGGTACAGTCCCGGGATCGTGAGGATCTTCCTCGTGCGGCTCTGGGGGGTGCTGGAAGGGGTCGCGGTCGGGATTGTCGATGGGCTTCACATCCGGCGGCGGTGGAAATTCGTTTGGGTTTGGTTCAGGCGGTGGCAAGGCCATGGTCATCTCCTGCTTTGGAGAGCGGCCAACGGTGTGGGCGAGCTGCAGTTCCCGCCTGCGCTACTTTGGGTCTGGTAATTCACTGTCATAGACGATCCTCAGTTTGTCCTCTTCAACAGCCACCCTTGCCTTTTGACCTGCTTTAAAGTCGAGTTTCGCCAAGGATATTGCGGACCCGTCGGCAACAGCGCTGCTCAGGTATGGGCCCACCGAACGCCGTCGATCAGCACCCACCATTGGAAGTCCCTCACCACCACCAAGTATTCTCTGACCATTGCTGTCTCCTTTTCTGAGAGACGCAGAAGGCAGCTCGGTAGTTCCACCACAGGCCAGATCGGTCGTTCATCGCCTCTTCTTGGCAAGGCAGTCTCACAGCGCCATTTTCGCTTATGAAATCAATGCCGTTGGCGGCCTAGGCCGCGGTTTAGTCTTCTCAACCAGGCTATATCGGCTGATGCTCGCATAGCCCTTACGGCTCACTTCGGCGAGGAGAGCAGCCGTCTGCCAGTAGTCGGTGGGCGCGGCCAGGGTTGGATAGAGCAGGTTTCGTCGAAAGGTTTCAGGTATCGCGTCGATCGACTCAGCAAAATAGGCATCGACTAGCAGTGTTCCATTTCGGCTTCTAAAATCGAACTGGAGCATCAAGGGTCTCCTCTATCAGAAGCAGAAACTGCTGAGCCCGAGGTGGAGGTCGTCCCCTCGGGCTCATCGCAAACAGGCAGCGTCCTGGTAGCGAGGCTGGCGGTAGATTGGGCAATCACCTACCAGCGCGGCGGGTAACGGCGACGAGCATCAATGGTTGCCAACTAGAGCTGCCGAGCCGGGGTAGGAAACTAACCCTGGGGTTCATGCTTATCGCGAGCCAGCCTTTCCATTGCCCGTTCTGGGTCAAGCCGGCGGTAAAGCCGCACCATGTTCGTGGGTTCGCTTGGCGACAGCTGCCAATAGACACGTGCGACCAGATCCTTGCGGGCGCCGCTGCGGACAGTGTCCAAGCCCATGGCATGGTCGACTGCAGCCTCGGGAGAATTCGCTTCCACCGTTCTCTCCACGGCGTCGATCACCGTGCTGCGAAGATCGATGATGCGGAACGTCTTTGACATATCGGCCTCCAGAGGGATTGGGGTGTTTGCAACCTGCGACACGTGCATAAGCGTGGTCGTTTCATCCGGCATGCCGAAGACTGCTCGGTGTGCCTCCGCGTACAGCTGAGCAGTCTTCTCAAAATGGAAGCGGACTGAATGGAGAGCATTGGCACTGCCAATGCGCACAATCCAATGCTGGCCCTCTAGGAGGACACGCGCAGCTGCTTGTGTGATTGCAGGTGGTCCGTCCCCGCGGGAGAAGCGCTGTTATTTGACAGCCTGGGCAGAGAGGGGATGTCGGTGCCGATGACGATCACACTATACCCCCACTGAAGCGCTGGCACTTAATTTTGACATACCGCCGTAAGGCGCAATTTCACGCTCGCGCGTCGCCGCCTTCGGTGTGACTGTCGCCGGAGGCGCCGCTTGGCAGCGACCTTCGGCCCGACGCTTGGGAGGCATTGCACTGGCACCTTGGGGGCAGATAGAGCGCCGGCGGGCATCAATGGCAGCGTGGCCAAGTCGTTCCGAAAAGAAGTGGAGAGCGGGCAGTGCGGCGGTGCCCGCCCTCCACAGGAATGAGGGAAATCCCGTAGTTCCCGATGAAGTTACGGCCGCTCCCGTGGATAGTTTCCGGAGCAGCCGGTATGCCGCGTATGAAGTCAGCCTGTGAACCTGAATGCCAAGACGTGCGTGATGAATTGCCTGCGCAACCGGCATGTCCGCCCTCAAAGATCTTTGGCCACACTCAAACAGCGGAAATGGAGTCGGAAGAGGCCGGTCGGCAACGCGCCCCATTGCAGTCGTTGCGGTCCAGACTGCCGCTTCCCAGAAGCGGACATTAGTTCCTGCAGACTTCAGGACGCCTGTTCCGGGCAAAAAAACGGTCCATCGGCCCTCGGCAAGTCGATTGCGCACGAACTTCCTATAGTCCTCGGGTACCAGTGGCGCCTTTCGCCGATGCCTCCGGCTGTTACAAAGCCAACAAGCAGCCACGATGTTTTGGAGAACATCTTGGCCACCGTCGCATCGCGCGCGAAGGTGCTCTGCGGTGCATCTAGATGAACCTGTGTCTGAGGCCGGCGACATGCTGCGGCCACAGAACCAGCATTTCCCGTTTTGGCGGATGTAGGCTTGGTCACGCAGTTTGCTGAGCTTTGGCATGGCACTTCCGAGATCAATGACGATCCAGAAAGTTGCCGCGACCTGCATAGGCGCCCCTGCACCCGGCCGCTACGAGCGGGCAACGGACGGGGCATATACCCGACCCTGATGTGTGCAGAAACAGAATAGCGGTGGTACTAGTGACAAGCAAGCGTGCGCAGAAAGACGCCTGCAACGCGCCCCATTCCAGTCAATAGACGACACTTGGCGAACTCCCGAAAGCAGCCATAGTCATTCACCTAACCAACGACCTGCTTGGGGTGGGAACGGACTGGCGGCTTCCGCGCTGAAGAAGCGTCCCTACAGGTCCCGATTACTTGTTGACTGAAAAGCACTCTTCCAGACTAATGCATTGGGAACTTGGATGAGCAAATGACCGCTGCAGACACCGGCTCTACCGCTGCTGAATTACCTCGCGGCAGAATAGTAAAAAACGCGGGAACGATTGCAACGCACGGCGGGGGCGTGCTTCTCGGATCTGCGGGCCTTTTCGGCGGCCTTACCCAGATCGCAATTCCCACCGGCAGTGACCTGTGGCACTCCAGTGGCTGGCTATTCGTTGTAGGCGGCGTGGCGATTGGGGCGGCCTGTATGATCGCAGGCGGGCTCCTGGGCAGCAACAGGTTGAAGTGGCTAGGCAACGGAGCAGGTATCGCGATTGGCGCGCTGCTAGTTGGCGCAGCCGAGAGCGTCGCGGGCGCGTCGGATTTGGTCCCCAGCGCAGGGACTGTACAAGCGACGGTCGTTAGCGAACTGATGCGGGACGCCGGCACTGGGTACTACAGACTGCCCGACAGCAATTGCAGCCTGTATGCGACGCATGATGACGAGAGATCTATCAGCTCCAACGCTTTCAAGGTTGTCCCTGACGACATAAGCGCTGGCGCGGTTGTGGTTAGCGCAACCACCGAGAGCGGCGAAGTTGCGCTTGACGAAGGCAGCGCAACAGTTCGCGGGCGCTATGGCATGCTTACGATCCAAGCCAATGGCGACTACACATATACCTTGCAAGACACCGAAGGCAGTCAGGGTGAGTTCGAAAGCTTCCCAATCCGAGTGCGCCTGGCCGGAGGCGATATGGGCGAAAAGGCCGTAAACATCACCATCCCGACCTACGAGTACTTGGGATACGTGAATGAAGCTCACCAGTACGAATACTATGGCACCTCTGGGAATGACACGCTGACTGGAACGAGCGGCGTTGATACCATGATGGCGTCTGACGGGAACGACTGGCTGTTTGGCAAGGACGGTAACGACACAATCTTTGGCGGTCCCGGCAATGACATCGTCACCGGAGGCTTGGGAGAAGACCAGCTCTTTGGCGAGGATGGCGACGATCGTATCTACGCTGGCGAACGAGATCAGTTTGGCCTTGGCGGCAAGTCGTTGCTGGACGGCGGCAATGGAGACGACTTCCTTGTTGGAAACGCGGAGGGCAGCGTTCTGCTGGGAGGGCGTGGCGACGACGTTCTGGTTTCCCCTTACAACAACGACGCGATGACTGGCGGATCGGGCGCAGACATTTTTGCACTGTCCAGGCCCGGATGGACTGCGAGCCAGATCACAGACTTTAGTGTGGGGCAGCGCGACAAGCTGGATCTCACGCGGGTATTCGGCGACCGACCAGCAATAACCCTAGCAAATTTGCAAGCCGTGTTGCGGACCGAACAGATGGACCAAAATACAATGCTTTACGCCAGAAACGATGTCGGCACAGAAAAGCTCTTGGCAACGCTCCAAGGTATTCAGACGCAGCTCCCCGCACTCTTCGCAACTGGCGCGCTTCAGTTCGGAGGTCAATATTTCAACGAATGCGATTGTGAGTAGGCGCTCACGCCGGCTTGGGACGTATTACGCAATGGCGACCGGACACTGATTTGCGGGCGCAACGGTAACGAGTGTCTGCTTGGACCGCCCCGTCCAGAGCTGCCTGACCGCTCGCTGCCCCGGACCCGCTAGTCGTTAGAATAGCCGGGAGCAGGTGGTCGACTCAGCGCCCCATTTCGGTCATTGCGGCTCCTAGCGCGGCCTCCCAAAAGCGGACATCAGATCCTGCAAAATTCATGGCAATGTTGCCGACGCTGAAACGACCCAACGCCCCTTGGAAAGCCGCTTACGAACGAGCTTTCTGTAGCGTCTCGGTGACGGCGGCACTTTTCGCCGGTGACGCCGGTTGTTGCAGAGCCAACAAGCAGCCACGACGTTTTCAGGAATATTTTTGCCGCCATCGCATCGCGCACGAAGGTGTTCCGCGGTGCACCTGGCTGAACTTTTGTCCGAGGCTGGCAGCATGGCGCAGCCACAATACCAGCATTTGCCGCCTTGTTTGTCGCTGGCTTGATCACGTAGTTTGCTGAGCTTTGGCATGGCACTTCCAAGATCGATGACGATCCAGAAAGTTGCCGCGACCTGCAAAGGCGCCCCTGCACTCGGCCGCTATAGACGGGCAACGGACGGGGCATATACCCGACCCTGATGTGTGCAGAAATAGGATAGCGGTCAGAGATGTGACACGCAAGCTTGCGCTGACAAGTGCCGGAAGGCGCCCCATTTCGGTCATTGCGGCTCCTAGCGCGGCCTCCCAAAAGCGGACATCAGATCCTGCAAAATTCATGGCAATGTTGCCGACGCTGAAACGACCCAACGCCCCTTGGAAAGCCGCTTACGAACGAGCTTTCTGTAGCGTCTCGGTGACGGCGGCACTTTTCGCCGGTGACGCCGGTTGTTGCAGAGCCAACAAGCAGCCACGACGTTTTCAGGAATATTTTTGCCGCCATCGCATCGCGCACGAAGGTGTTCCGCGGTGCACCTGGCTGAACTTTTGTCCGAGGCTGGCAGCATGGCGCAGCCACAATACCAGCATTTGCCGCCTTGTTTGTCGCTGGCTTGATCACGTAGTTTGCTGAGCTTTGGCATGGCACTTCCAAGATCGATGACGATCCAGAAAGTTGCCGCGACCTGCAAAGGCGCCCCTGCACTCGGCCGCTATAGACGGGCAACGGACGGGGCATATACCCGACCCTGATGTGTGCAGAAATAGGATAGCGGTCAGAGATGTGACACGCAAGCTTGCGCTGACAAGTGCCGGAAGGCGCCCCATTCCAGCCGTCCGTCGAACTAACGCGCCTTCCGAAGAGCGGACAGTGAGGCGGGGTCTGACATCATTGTGCGCTGAGATTTCCACATAGCCCGGAACACCGCTCCCCTCGTCCCGTTGCCCAAGGGTTCAAGAGGAGTGAAATAATGCAGGTTCTGACCCGTTCGCTGACCGTCGCGGCTATCGCTTTTGCGACAGTGCCGGCTCTGGCACAGACGACATCGCCGTTTACCTTGCCTGATCTGCCCTATGAATATGGCGCTCTACAGCCAGTGATCAGTGCTGAAACAATGGAGCTGCACCACGGCAAGCACCATCAGAGTTATGTGGATAAGCTCAACGAAGCCATCAAGGGCGGAGATGCGCCGGTAACGGCAACGCTGGAGGAATTGGTTGGCGCGGCAGGTACCTATCCCCCCGCTATTCGCAACAATGCCGGCGGGCACTGGAACCACACTTTCTTCTGGGAGACCATGGCGCCAGCAGACGGTGTCGGCGAAGCCAGCTCCGATCTGACCTCGGCCATCGAAACCGTCTATGGCTCGATGGACGATTTTAAGGCCGAATTCGAAGCCAAGGGCGCAGCCCAGTTCGGTTCCGGCTGGGTCTGGCTGATCGTCAACGAGGCGGGCCAGCTCGAAATTACCTCGACGCCCAACCAGGATAATCCTCTGATGGATGTCGCCGAGGTCAAGGGCACGCCGATCCTAGGCAACGATGTTTGGGAGCACGCCTATTACCTGACTTACAACAACCGCCGGGCCGAATATCTCAGCACGTGGTGGGATGTGGTGAACTGGTCCGAGGTGTCCGAGCGCTACCAGGACGCTTTGGCGGAATAACGTTGCCATATCAGGCGAGGGCGTTGACGCGCCTTCGCCCAAAGCTTTGAGCCCCGACTACACTGGCATGTGATCCCCCAACGAGGAACGTAGACCGTGGTGGAGCCGTCTAGTCACAGGCGACTTTGCCCAACTCCATTCGAGCGTCACTTTTCCTGACCATGCTCGATCACCAGCCGTCATAGGAGATACCGATGCGCACGATACCCCTATTGCTCGCGAGTACCGCGCTTTGCGCGTCATTGATGCCAGCCGTGGCCCTTGGCCAGGAGAGCGGCTCAGTCGAGACCCAGGCGCCCAGTGCCGCAAATCAGCAGCCGGCCTTTGAGGGCCAGACCCGCGCGCCGCAACCAGCGGAAATGCCCGAAGTCGAGACTACGGTCATCGCAGAGGATTTGTCGCAGCTCTGGGCCATGGAATTTCTTCCCGACGGCCGAATGCTCGTGACCACCAAGGCGGGCGACATGCATATCGTCACAGCAAAAGGCGAAGCGGGCGAGGCTATTTCCGGCGTGCCAGAGGTCGACGCGCGTGGCCAGGGCGGGCTTCTCGATGTGGCGCTGGCGCCAGACTATGAAACGTCAGGGCGGATCTATTTCTCGTTCTCCGAGCCGCGTGATAGCGGCAATGGCACCAGCGTTGCGTCTGCCGTATTGACCCCGGATGACGCCAATGGCGGCGCGCTCGACGATGTGAAAGTCATCTTCCAGCAGATGCCTACCTATGACGGCGACAAGCACTTCGGTTCCCGTCTCGTCTTTACGCCCGATGGCGCCCTGTTCGTGACTGTCGGCGAGCGCTCCGATGTCGAAACGCGCAACCAGGCCCAGGATATCGGCAGCGGTCTAGGCAAGGTCTTCCGTATCAATGCCGACGGTGCGGCCTTGCCGGACAATCCCTTCGTGGAGACGGAAGGCGCGTTGCCCGAAATCTGGAGTCTTGGCCATCGCAACATGCAGTCGGCAGCCCTTGACGGAGAAGGTCGTCTCTGGACTGTCGAACATGGCCCCAAGGGCGGCGATGAGCTCAATCGACCGGAGGCCGGCGTCAACTATGGCTGGCCCGAAGTGACCTATGGCATCGACTATAGCGGGGCTCCAATCGGCGACGGTATTACCGCGACCGAGGACACGACGCAGCCGGTCTACTATTGGGACCCGGTGATCGCCCCGTCCGGCATGGCCTATTATGATGGCTCAGAATTCCCCGAATGGGACGGCGCTTTCTTGATAGGTGGCCTTGTGACCAAAGGTGTCGTCATCGTGCACCTTGACGGCGACCAGGTCGCTTCCGAAGAGCGCGTGCCGCTTGATGCGCGGGTGCGCGATGTCAAGGTGGGACCCGACGGCGCCGTCTATGCAGTAACGGAGAATCCCGATGCCGGGACTTCCTCAATCCTGCGCCTGAGCAAAGCCAATTCCTGAATGAGACAATTTGGCGAGGCGGTATGCGCCTCGCCAAGTCCAGTTTGCAATTACCTAGGATTTGTTAGCCGCTTCGCGCGCCATTTCGGTCATTAGACGACCCTTGGTGAGTTCCCGGAAGCGGACATCCCCATTCGCCCAGCAACTTGCGTGGGGTGACTTGGGACAGTCCGCTTTCTGGTGGCCGGGAAGCGGGCCGCGGTGTCAGGCGCAGTGTTCTCGGAGGCGGGGCGATGTATGCCTTAGCCGCTGTCTAGTTGACGGCGACCGATGGCCGGCCCGGATGGTTCACGCAAAGACCAACAAAGCGACCGAGACCACGGCGACGACGAGGGCCAACCAAGCCAGGGTGAGAAATCCATCCCTTGCCGTGATCGCCAGCGCATAGAGCGCGATGATGCCTGCAGCCCAAGTCGAGGTGAACGGAATGATTTCCATGGCCGGCATGAGGCAGGCCACCGCTACACAAATGCCTGCGCCCACCCGCCGTGTGAGAGGAGCGATCACCGCCTTGGCGCGCGGCTTGGCGATGCCATCGGCCACCTGACTGAAGCGGCCCAAATATTTGAGAAGCCTGGCACCATATTTGCTCGGCACCGCCCGCTTGGTCAGCCAGTTGGGAAGCCAGAGATGGTCCCGCCCCAAAGCTACCTGCCCAGCGACGAGGATCGTATTGAGCCCGACGATGGTCGGCACCCCTGGTATGGCGCTGAGCGGCGAGACGACCACCAGAGCAGGAAGAAGCAGTATGGGACCCGCCGCCCGTCCGCCGGCGATCCGCTGGATCAAGCCAATGGAGATGCGTTCGCCTGCCTCGACGCGCTGCTTGAGGTCGTCGACCAGTTCCGTCAGGACGCCGGTGTCTCCAGTCTTATGCCGCTCAGCTGACCAGGTTTCAGACATCGGTATCTTCGTGGAATTGTTGGGCTCCTTCAACCGGCGCCAACCAGGGCTCGCGTCGCTTGATCCACCCTTCCCGCAGCGGCAACAGCGCAGCTGGCGCTACATCCAGCGAGCCGACAGCAATTTCAGCCTGCACATCCCCAAGGTGGAAGAGCCTGCTGCCACATGTCGGACAGAAACTCCGTCCTTCGTAGGTTGCATAGCCTCCGGTCACCTTGATCTGGTCAGGCTTCCAATCAGCATAGTAGAGGAATGCGGACCCCGTCTCGCGCCTGCAATCAGTGCAGTGACAAATCCCTGCCTTGAACGGCTCGCCTTCGAGCACGTAGCGTACCTCCCCGCATTTGCAGCCACCGGTATACTGCCTTGCCATCATTCACCTCCAACCCATCCCAACGGGAACGGCGCAACCCTGTGAACGATCCACCGTCTGCTGTGGGGGGAGGCCATCCGTGAAAACGTAGCTTTATTGTAGCTGAGGCACACAGGCGTTCCCTCTGTGAATTCTAGCGCAAATGGTCGGATATGCAGCTTTTGAAAAGCCGCCAGCTAATTTCAGCTGTCGGGATTGGTTCGGCAGCATTCTGGCAGCGACGCGCCCTATTCCGGCCGTTCGACCGACCATTCCACGTTTCCCAAAAGCTGCCTTCGGCGCGACAAAACGAGCGAAAGTGTCGTGTAGATTGGTGAATTTAGCAGGTTCTCGCAGAGCAGACACAACCTATCGAAGGTACTCTGCGTTCGGTCGATGGACATTTGCAGTCCATTACATGACCGAGGACGACACGTTTGACTAGGCAGAGCATTCAAAACTTCACCTTTCTGGCGCTGGTCGTGGCGATTACGGCGGCGTTCGCCTTGCTCCTGCTGCCGTACTTCAGCGCCATTCTGTGGGCTGTCATCCTCGCAATTCTGTTCAACCCCCTGCAACGGCGCCTGACTGTGATGTTTCGCGGGCAACGCAGTCTGGCGGCTGTTACCAGTGTGCTGGTCTGCGTTTGCGTTGTGCTCATTCCAGCGATCTTGATCATCACCTCGCTATCGGTCGAAGCCGCCTCGCTCTACCGGCAGGTGCGAGACAGCGACTACACCTTGGCCGATGCTCTGGCCCATCTTCAAAACATGTTGCCGGATTTCGCCAATAACGCTCTGGCGGGGATGAACCTGAGCAATCTGGAAGAAATCCAGGAAAGTATCGTGTCAGCGCTCTCGACGGCCAGCCAAACAATAGCCAGCGGTGCGCTCGGTGTTGGCCAGTCGACGCTGCAATTCGTCATCGGTCTGGCGATCATGCTGTATCTGCTGTTTTTCCTGTTCCGCGACAGCAAGCCGCTCACCGGAATGATCCGCAATGCCATTCCGCTCGACCGGCATCGCACGGACGAAATCGCCGCAAAATTCGTCTCGGTCGTGAAGGCAACCGTCCGGGGAAATCTGCTCATTGCCGTCATTCAGGGCGGGCTTGGCGGATTGACATTCTGGGCACTTGGCATTGACGCCCCGCTCCTATGGGGCGTCGTCATGGCCGTGTTGTCGCTCCTGCCGGCGGTTGGTGCAATACTCGTCTGGGCGCCGTTTTCCGTCTACCTCGGCCTCAATGGGGAAATGACCAAGGCCATCATTCTGGCACTGGTAGGCGCCTTGGTCATCAGCATGATCGACAACCTTCTGCGGCCACTGCTGGTTGGCCGAGAGACCAGAATGCCCGACTATGTGGTGTTGATCTCCACGCTGGGCGGTCTATCCCTGTTCGGTGTGAACGGCTTCGTACTGGGCCCGCTGGTGGCTGCCTTGTTCATCGCTGTCTGGTCGCAGTTCACTAACGACCGCCTCAATATCCCCGACCAGGAAAACGGGCCAGCCAGTCGCTAGTGAGCGGCCAAGAGCTCAAGCGTGCCTCTGGCAGCCGCAGATTCCGGGGATTCCAGAGCCGTTACCCAATTGAATTTTCTCTTCGCTGGCTTGATGCCGCCATTGGCAACATTCGCATTTTCAGCCGCGCGGCTGCAGCTACCCTTGCATGGATTGTGGGGCGAAGGGGAGTTGGGTGGCGAGACAATGGATCGCACCTGGATTGGGGAACGGTGCTTCGGTATTTGCATTCGCCTTCATACACCTAAGGAGAAGAGCAATGGCCAGCAACAGAAAGAACGAAGAGCGGTATCTGGACAATGGCGAGCGAGCGATGGTGTCCGAGGCGCGGCACCCAGCTCTTTCGGGCATGTCTGCGGACGATTTGAGGGCACTGGCTAAACGGTTGCGCGAGCGCAGAGACCGGGCGCAGAGCCTGGATCGTAGGCACGTTCGTGCCGCGCGGGGCACCGAAGCTGGCGCCACTGAGGCCGGCAACCGCTACAAAACAGCCCTATTGTCAGCGGCCGTAGCTCGCGTGAATAAGGAATTCTCCCGCCGCGCCGAAGAGTAGGGCCAGAGATAATTTGGATAACAGCCGGCCATGCTGGCCGGCTTTTTCATGGAGTGGGGGCGGTTATTGCGTAAAGTGCATCGCCAGCTGCAAGGAAGCGTAGTGGCAAAGTCCGCTTTCCCGACCGTCTGTTTTTCCCCACGCCTCACTCAGATTGTGGGCAACTAAGCGCCCCATATCAGACGCTGAGATCGTTTCGTCGTTTCTGAAAAGCAGACATCGTTGGGAAGGCCTCGGACCGGGCACCGCGATGACCGAAAGCGCCTGGTCCGGTAGCCTGCACCGCCATTTGGCTCAAAAATATTCTGCATTGCCACTCTCGATGCCAACGAAATAAGTCCGCAAAGCGAGCTCGTTGCCCGTCGTTCTGAAGTGCTCCAAATAACGATGCGGCTGCCAAGCATCGCTCGCGTTGCTTTCTCCCCAACGATCAAGAAATCCTGCGAAATCCCTAAGCCTAGAATTGTCGAGTTCCAAGGAGTCCTTATTTTTGATCAACTCTTCGACAGAGCTTGACCCCGCGAAGGCAGCGAGCGCTTTGGCTGAGAAAATGGCGTTGCCAGCCTCCGCAGCTCGAGCAATGAGTATCGTTCTAACGCACCAGGCGATACGTTTATTCAAAGCGACCGTATCTTCAAACCGTACGCCGTAGCGGACAAGGAAACGCCCCAGCGACGAGGCCTGCTCAACGTTCTCCCCGTAGCTTTTCCTTAAACGGAAAGCCTTGGACATAGAGTCAAAATCGCCTCGCTCGTCGTATATGACTTTGCCTTCCCGCACGAGGTGCAGAACGAAGAGGTCGCCCTTTGTTGCCTTGTCGAGTAACCAGGACGCCGGATAAAATGAGAAAGACATCCGATTGGTTGAAACCATTCGAGGTTTCGTTTCCTCGGTAATCAGTAGGATATCGACGTCCGAGCCTGCCTCGTCGTCTCCCCGGGCTCGACTCCCAAACAGGGCCATCGATAGAAGAGCCATTACGTCCCCGAACTTCCGAAGGCACGTTTGAGAGCTTCGCCAGACATCTTCCTTGCGAGTTTCTGTTCAGCCAACGCCTCATCCAGATTCAGAGGAAGCAGTTGCTGTTGCTGCGGTGAGAGCTTCTGCGGATCGACATTCAGCAAGTGTTCGATCATTAGATAGAAGATATGGCTAAGGCGAATTGTCTTCGTCAGCACTCCATTTTCCATCATAAACTCGTGCTCTACTGCTCGCCTTGTTTCCGCGGGTAGAGAGGGATTGGCCTGCAGCTTGAGATCGAAAAAAGTGTTCCACTCATAGTCTAGATTGGTGTCGACCTTAACAGCACGACGACCGCTCACGCTGTCTATGCGGTTCAGATTGAAGTCTCGGAATTCATTGCGTTCACGCGACCAAGCGCGAACATGCCATCGCCCAGCGCTGTAGACCATGGCGTGCGGAGCAATCCACCGCAGGTTATTTTTGTCTGGCGACGTTATGGAATTGTAGGAAACTTCGATCTCAAGGCCATCCCGAATTCCGTCTAGTACAGCCTGGAGCTGTTGCCAGCCAGTACGCTTGCGCTCAAGCGCGACAACGTGGGCTGAAGGTCGCGAGTCGAAGTAAGTATCCTCAGGCCGTATCCAACCACTTTCGATGCCGACAAGCTGCAGAAGGTACCGATCGGTATTCGCCTCCATAGACAGCGGCTTATACCCGGCCTTCCGAACGTACGACTTCAAGGCTTTGTCGTATTCCACGTTTCCGGGGGCACGTTCTTGGTAAGCAGCAATGTCGGCCGAAGCTTGTTGAGGTGAGATCTGAAACGTCTCGCAGATGTCCAGGCGATTGAAGCTGCCGGACCACAGCAAGCGGAAGTCGATAAATTCCAACCGCCTCTGAACCGAGAGTTTGAGAGGCTCTGGCGCGGGCATTTCACGACCGTCCTGAATCATCTAACGAGTCGACTTTCTTATCTTGATCTTTAAGAACGCATCCATTAAATAGACGTGTGTGGCGTTGGTAGCTGCTAGTTTATCATTCTGATCGCTGCCATAGTCAATGTGGAGCACCGGTTCTCAACTCATAAACCGACCGCATCCCCAACCCGAAGGAGCCCAAAAATGTTCAACGCCAACAATCATCAGGCCACGCAGATCCATCGTCCGCCGGACACCAGAGGTAATCACCATGACCAGCCGCCTGCCCCTTACTGCTAACCCGTTTTCTACTCCCCTCGACCGCATCCTGGCCGAGGTCGCATTCAATGTGCAGCTTCCTCCCTCGCTCCATCGCAAGGCGACGAGCCGTTACAAGGCCGTTCGCGAATTCCTTGAAGGCACCGATGCCTTCGAAGACCTGATCGAACACTTCTATCCCCAAGGTTCGATGGCTATCGACGCCACGATTTCGAATCGCGGGACCGATGACGAGTTCGACATCGACATCGTCGCCCAGCTGGGCGGCCGCTTCCTGTCCATGCAGCCGAACGAGATTCTCGACGAGCTGTTCCACGCCCTCGATGGATATCAGGGCCTGAAGGTCGTCCGTCAGACGCGCTGCGTCACCCTCTACTATGCCGACGGCATGCACCTGGACATCACTCCGGCCCTTCGCGAGGCGAACACTCCGGATCGTCAGAGCGTCATCACCCATTCGAAGGGCCCAGCGGCCCGTGCCGACGATGACTTCGTGCCGATGAACGCTTATGGCTTCGCCAGCTGGTTCAATGACCGCACCCCGTTCGAGGTGAAGGTGGTTGAGGAATTCAACCTCCGTTGGCGCAATTTCGAAGCGGCCAATTATCGTGCGGACGCCGATGTCGACGAAGTTCCGGACCAGACGGAGTTCGTAGCGAAGAGCACCGCCACTTTGGCCCTGCAGCTCGTTAAGCGCTACCGCAACATCCGCTACGCCAAGTACGACGGTCGCGTTCCACCATCCGTAATGCTCTCCTGCATGGCTGGTGCCATCGCCGAAGCCGGCCTGACCCTGTCGCAGATGCTGCTGAAGCTGTGCCGCCACATCGCCCGCGAGATCCGCGCTGCGAACGAGCGTGGTCTGCTTCTTCATGTGTCCAACCCGGCCCACCACGATGATGTGTTCACCGATCGCTGGCCGGAGAACCCGAAGCAGCAGATGCAGTTCGCGCGCCATCTGGATGAACTGATCGAAGGTCTGGAACGGGCTCAAGAGATGTCGGCAGGCGAGCTTGGCGAATGGTTGCGCGAGATGTTCGGCGACCGAGTGGTCTCCAATGCTGTTGAGCGCATTGCCAAGGAAGCCGACGCCGTTCGTCAGGGGCGCCACTCCTACTCGCCTTCGGGCAAGGTCATCCTGCCGGGGGTCGCCGCAATCGCGGCGCCGTCGATCGCCACGGCGGCGCCATCGCCGGTTCCCCATACCTTCTTCGGGGACCTTCGCAAGTGACCGACATCATGGGTATTCCGGCACAGGTCGCCTCGATGCAGCAGGATTGGCCGCAGTTCAAGGTGCGCACCCAGACTGACGATACCGTCGTTTGGCGTGGGACCATGGAGGCTGAGCATCAGACCTTCACGGTCGAAATCAAGTTCACCCAGGGGGATATCTTCCCCTGGGTCAGCGTCCTTCGACCCGCATTGCGCGAAAGGCCAGACTTCAAGGACGGTCCGCTGCCCCACGTCTATTGGCGCGGCGATAAACCATTCCTCTGCCTCTTTGACCCTGTGCAGAAGGAATGGAACGCAAGCATGGCCATCTCCCGCACCACCGTGCCGTGGATCGGCGACTGGCTCTATTTCTACGAAACCTGGTCCTTGACCGGGAAATGGCTCGGCGGCGGGCGCCACCCTGGTGACCCGGTACCGCAGAAGATCACTCAACAGACCGACGAGGTGACATCATGAACTATATCGCTCCCCGTCGCTCAGACGGCACTCTTCACAGCACCCGCGTCAAGCAGCCTTGGGCGCAGGATCGCCTTTTCCGCATCCTGTCCATCGACGGTGGGGGTATCAAGGGCTTGCTGCCTGCCTCGTACCTGGCAGAGATCGAGCGCAATTTTCTCGGCGGTGGCTCCATCGCCCAGAACTTTGACATGGTCGCCGGGACCTCCACGGGCGGCATCATCGCGTTGGGCCTCGCCAAGGGCATGACCGGTGCCGAGGCCATGAAGATCTATACCCAGCGCGGCCGCGCCATCTTTCCATCCGATCGTGGATTGGCCGGGTGGATGCGCATGAGCCGCTGGATCGGCAAGGCGAAGCACGACCAGGCCGGACTCAAGGCCCAGCTGCTCGACGTCTTCGGCGACATGCTGATCGACGATGCGAAGGTTCGCCTGGTGATCCCGAGCTTCGAGGGTACCTACGGCGAGCCCTATATCTACAAGACCCCGCATCATCCCGACTACAAACGCGATCGCCACGTGAAGGTCGCCCACGCGGCGCTTCATACTGCGGCTGCACCCACCATTTACGCGGGCGTTGAGAACGATGGCCACATGATGGTGGACGGCGGCATCTGGGCCAACAATCCGATCATGGTGGCGCTGGTAGATGCTCTGGCCTGCTACGACGTGCCGCCCGAGAACATCCGCATCCTAAGCTTGGGCACCGGGGACGATCTGTTCTCGACCACGAGCCTTCAGAACGCCGGCGTCTTCGGTTGGACCAATCCGCTCCGTGCTGGTGGACCCGCGCTTTTCCGCGCGGCGGTGAAGGCGCAGTCCCACGACGCATTGGGCCAGGCCGGCCTACTGATCGGCCGCCAGAATGTCCTGCGCATCGATCCATCGGAAGGCGACCGGCCGATCGGATTGGATGATGTCGACAGGGCGATCCGTGAACTGCCCAATGTCGCACGAAGCATGGCCGCAAGTTCCGGGCAGCAGGTCAAGTCCATGTTCCTGGGCGATGCTGCCGATGCCTACACCAAGTGCCCGTTGTCGTAAGGAGATCGATCATGAGAAGACTTTTTTTCTGCTGCGATGGCACTTGGAACCATATCGAGTCCGCGTATCCAACCAATGTCTTGAAACTCGCCCGCGCCATCCCAGGCGTGGCCAATGACGGTATTTCGCAGGTAGTGTTTTACCTGGAAGGCGTAGGAACAGGGCGCGGCACGGGTACCCTCGCCAAGAAAATCGACCGCCTGGGCGGTGGCATGTTCGGCTGGGGCCTGCTCCAGAACGTCGTCGAGGCTTATAAGAATCTGGTGTTCAACTACCGTCCTGGCGACGAGATATATATCTTCGGCTTCTCTCGCGGTGCGCATACCGCGCGCTCGTTGGCTGGCATGATCCGCTCGGTCGGCATCCTGGACCGCGATCGCATCCACATGTTGCCCGAGGCGATCAAGCGCTACCAGAACCGTGGCGCTACCGGACACCCCGACGCCCCTGAGAACTGTGCCTTCCGCTGGGAAAATTCGAGGAGCGTCACGACCGGCGGTGCCGAGCGCGAATGGCGCAAGCTGCACCACCCCGAGACGTCCCTCACCGAGGCAGTGCCGCTCAAGATTACCTATCTGGGCGTCTGGGATACGGTGGGCGCCATGGGTGTGCCGTCGTTCCTGTGGATCTCGAAGCTTTTTAACAGGAAGTACACCTTCCACGACTTCGCACTGTCCAGCAGTGTAGCATCGGCGCGTCACGCCATCGCCATCGATGAGCGTCGCGCAACATTTCCCGAAGCTCCCTGGGATAACTTGGACGAGTTGAACGCCCGCCAACCCGATGGCATGGAGCCGCCCTACCAGCAGCTTTGGTTCCCTGGCGACCACGGATCGGTCGGCGGGGGTGGAGACATCACCGGGCTTTCTGACAATGCTCTCAAGTGGATGGTGGAGGGTGCGATGGCTAAAGGCCTTCAATTACCCGCTGCATTCCTCGAGGCGGCAGAGCGGTCGGTCGATAATGCCGCCCCGTTGGTAAACATTACCTCGCAGAAATGGTCGTTCACATCCTGGGTAATGTCGATGGTGCAGAAAGACCGGACTGGCCCACAGCTTCTGTCTGACGTGGCGCCGTCTACACGAAGGCGCTGGGCCAACGCCAGCTATCGTCCGGGCACTTTGAAAAGAGTGGCATTCGACCTGGACAAGCCCGAACGGACCGCCACTCCGGCGTCCGTCGCTCCGGTCGAATTGGCGTAAATTATGGGCTGCGTCCGACATTTATGTGGTCCGATTTTTTTTGCATTACGCTCGGCGGAAGGATGGTAACTCCGCCGCCCGCAACACCGCATTCTGAAGTGACAGGCTTGGGTATGCAGAACACTTTTTAGGACGCGGGCCACCACAGGCGTGTCATGGATGGCGTAACTGGGCGAACCTCGATTTTCGCCAAAACGGATCTTGGGGTACAGCACTGAAGGTCCGCTATACAACATCTTGCACGATAACCTGCCAGTCCGTTACCGGCCCCAAATCGGTCAACTGCACGACCGCGCTCGCAATGACTGCTTTGATCGTCCGGATACCAAAACCGGACGGACCGGTACCGGCCCCATCTGCGTCATTAGATTGTTCGCACGCGGAGTTTGCTTCCGTCGCATTGTTCCTGAGACCTGCCAGTCCGCAAACGACCCCAAACTTGCCGGAAGATCAAGTGCCGTAAACGGCTGAAATGGGCCAGAGAGCGGAGTATAAACCGTGACGGCTCAACGAGCGCCAACGCATTCTGAGCCTCCCTTCAAGCGCCGATTGTAGAAAAAGCCTTGCTAAGCAATTCTTCAATCAATCCAACGACCAAGGGCGCTTGCCGCTGTTTAGGTTTGATCAGCCACAAATCGGTTTGCTCGACGGGTTGAATCGCTCGGCGCGCCACAAGGCTGGGATCGATGTCGATGCCTGCAAACGGCGGCACGACAGCGACACCCGCCCCCTGCGCAACAAGCATCGCTGCCGTTTCAGAAAAAGGTACCTCAATCTTGCGTCTCATCGCCCCGCCCGACAGCTGGAACGCGCGTTCTGCCCGTGAGAATGAGCAGTCGCTGGATGGCAGGGAGATGAAAGGTTCATTGCGCAAATCATTGATATGGATCTGCTTTTTTGCAGCGAGCGGGTGGTTCACAGGCAAGAGGCATACTAGCGAAAAGGTCACCAGCAACCTGCTGCTGATATCGGGGTGATTGGGCTCGATTACGCTGAGGCCAATATCGACCTGCTGACCGGCGACCATTTCGACGATCTGAGGCGAGGTGCGTGACAAGATTTGCACACGCAGGTCGGACAAATGCATGCTGTCCGCGAGAATTCTGGGGAGGAAACCGATGGAAAATGCCGGAGGCGCCGCAATGGAAATGTCGCCCCATTCGTGCTCGCGCAGCGCCCGCGCCACGTCCCGGATCCGGTTGGCCCCGGAAAAAACCTTGGTCACCTCGCCCGCCAGAACCTGCGCCTCGCGGGTCGGCACCATCTGGCCGCCCTTGCGCTGGAACAGCGCGAAGCCGCAGGTCTCGGAGAAGGCCTTGACCAGCTTGGAAATTGCGGGCTGAGAGATGTTTAGGCGCTCGGCGGCGCGCGTGGCGGAGCCGGTTTCCATAACCGCGTGAAAGGCTTCGATCTGGCGGATGTTCATCGGACAACATGAGCTTTTGTTATATTGCTACGCCCAAATGATATTTGACATTCATTCTGTTGGCCAGCTTCATTGACCATGGAACCCGACCAGCATTCGCAGGGAAGGTCAACGGGGTGCATACCGATCGATGTGCCTTGCTGACCTGAATGATGGCGGGAAGGATCTGGAGACGTATCAATGAAAAGAACTCTTGCTACCGCAGCCGTGATGGCCGGCCTTGCGACGCCAGCCTTTGCCGGAACGCTGACCGTTTGCCTCGAAGGCGCCCCCGAAACGTTCAACCCGCAACTGACCAGCAATGGCACGACGTCGACCGTGCTCGGGCAGATTTACGATGGCTTGGTGGCCGTCGAGCGCGGCGGTTCGCAGATCGAGCCGGCGCTGGCCCAGAGTTGGACTGTTTCGGACGATGGCCTGACCTATACGTTCAAGCTGCGGCAGGGCGTGAAATGGCAGACCACGCAGAGTTTCTCGCCCACGCGCGAATTCAATGCCGACGACGTCATCTTCACCTTCGACCGCATGACGGATGCCGAGCACCCGTACCACACCGTCAATGGCGGCAATTTCATCACCTTCAGCACCAAGCTCGCCGACGCCCTGGAGTCGGTGGAAAAGGTCGATGACTATACCGTTGCCTTCACGCTGAAGCAGCCGCTGGCGCCGTTCACCGGCATCATGGCGCATGGCTCGCTCAAGATCACCTCGGCCGAATATGCTGAACAGCTGCTGGCTGCCGGCACGCCGGACCTGCTCGACCGCGATCCGGTCGGCACCGGCCCGTTCCAGCTGCAGGCCTACCAGACCGATGCGGTGGTTCGTCTCATCCCCTTCGCCGGGACCTGGGGCGCCGAGCAGGGCATTGCCGAAAACACGCCAATGGTCGACGCCATCATCATGGCCATCAGCCCCGACGCATCGGTGCGCGTGCAGCGAGCGCTGGCCGGCGAATGCCTCATCTCCTTCTATCCTAACCTGGCCGATGCGCCGCTGATCGAAGCTAGTAACAACCTCGACCTCGTGGTCGCTAAGGTCGCCTCGTCGGGCTTTTTGACCTTCAATTTCACTATGGAAAAGTTCCAGGACGCTCGCGTTCGCCAGGCGCTTGCCCATGCCATCAACATGGAGCCCTTGGTCGAGGTGGTTTTCAACGGCATGGGTCATGTGACTGGCGCCGTGGTTCCCCCCGAATTCTGGGGCGCGGCCGATCTGCCCGCCTACGACTACGACCCGGAAAAGGCCAAGCAGCTGCTGACCGAAGCTGGCTATGCCGATGGTTTCCAGACCCAGCTCTGGGCCGTGCCGGTGTCGCGTCCCTATATGCCCAACGGCCGCCGTGCCGCCGAGATGGTGCAGGAGGACTGGGCTGCCATTGGGGTTGAAGCGGAAATCGTGACCTACGAATGGGCCGAGTATATCCAGCGTGCGCGCGCGCTCGAGTCCGAAGTCGGAATGTTTGGCGGCATCTACGACTTCCCCGATCCCAGCCAGATCCCGAACAATTACTTCACCTGCGACTCGGCCGGTACGCCCAGCCCGTCCAATATCGGCGCATGGTGCAATGACGAGTTCATCGCGACTATGGCCGAGGCCGGCGCCATCACCGACCAGGCCAAGCGCGCAGCGCTCTACGTCGAAGCCCAGCAGATCCTCCATGACGAGTATGCGGCCGTCATGTTTGGCGGCGCCGATCAACAGATCGCCGTGGGCAAGACCGTCGAGGGCTTTGTTCCGGCCATCTTTGGGACGTCGCGGATGTCGGGCGTAACGGTCGACTAAGTTTCCGCCATCGTAGCGCCTGCCGATCCCGGCAGGCGCCATTCTCTCCATTAGCCCGGATTGACGCGCCTGCAATGCGCCTGCGCTTGCGTCGTCGTGGACCTCAAGCAGAGTTAGTTTTCATGCGAGTAATCGTCATCGGCGCCGGCATGTTCGGCGCAAGCACTGCCTACCAGCTGGCCCGCAACGGGGTCGAAGTCACCATCATCGATCATGCCCATCCCGGCAAGGCGACCATGGCGGGAGCCGGCATCGTCTGCCCCTGGGCCACACGTATCGAGGATGCCGAGTGGTACGACATGTATGCGGCCGGGGCGCGCTTTTATGACGAATTGATCGGCAGCCTCCATGCCGCGGGCGAAACCGACCTTGGCTATCGCAAGGTGGGCGCGTTAGTGACCGCCACCGACGAGAGCGAATTCAAGGCAGCCGGAGAGCGGATCACCCGCCGCGTGGCCAGTGCCCCCGAGGCCGGCGACGTGCAATTGCTGTCCAATGCCGAGGCGAAAGCCCGCTTTCCGGTGCTGCGCGACGGGCTCGAGGCCTATTTCATTCCCGGCGGGGCGCGTGTCGATGCCCGCCTGCTGTCGGCCGCCATGGTGCGCGCCGCCGTTACCCTTGGCGCCGAGTATCGCAACGACTATGCGACCCTCGAGATCGTTGATGGCCGCGTGCGCTGCCGCGATGGCGCCGGTCAGATCGTGCCGGGCGACGAGATTGTCGTTGCCGGTGGCGCCTGGGCCTCGCAAATCCTGGGGCCGGTGGGGATCGTCCATCCCGTCAAGCCGCAGAAGGGCCAAATCATCCATCTGCGCCTGGCGGGCGTGGTCACCGGGCACTGGCCCGTGCTGCTGCCCATGTCCAGCCACTACATGCTGACCTTTGATGACAGCCGCGTCGTCGTCGGAGCGACGCGCGAAGACGATTCAGGCTTCGACTACCGCGTCACGGCAGTCGGACAGGCCGAGGTGCTTGCCGCCGGCATGGCCATCGCGCCGGGACTGGTGGATGCCGAGATCATCGAGACCCGCATCGGGTTCCGCCCCGCCGGACCCAGCATCAAGCCGATCTTTGGCCGCGTGCCGGGCGTCGAAGGGCTCAGCGTCGGCAACGGGCTGGGCGCGGGCGGTATCTCGATCGGCCCCTATGCGGGCAAGTTGCTGGCCGACATCGTCCAGGGCAAAGCCACCGAGCTGCCCGTCGACGCCTATGCGCCGCAACGCGCCTGATCCCTCGTGCATCGCAGCAAAGCATTGCTGCGACACAGTTTACTTCCTAAAGAAACAAGGACTTCAAAATGATCAAGCGGCATAAAAAGGCTCGGATCATGCACGGCGCCGTCGAGCATAACGGCGTGCTCTACATCGGGGGGCACGCAGCACATGACCTGGACAAGGGCATGGGCGACCAGACACGCGAAATCTGCCAGAAGCTGGATACGCTGATGGCCGAGGCCGGGACCGACAAGACCCAGTTGCTGCAGGCGCGAATCTACATCACCGACATGAGCAAGAAGGAAGAGATGAACGAGGCCTGGCTGGAATGGCTGGGCGAAGAGCTTCCCGCGCGCGCCACGATCGGCGTTGCCGACCTGGGCGACCCCAAGCGCCTGATCGAAATCACTTCGATTGCCGCGATGCCGCAATCCGCCTGATCCATCGACCGACGCGCCGGAGCCATAGTCCGCGCGCGACACCATCACGGAGCGGGATGATCGCATATCCCGCTCCAGTCTTCACCAGGGCGGCCCCTGTATATGATTAGCTTCTTGCTCCGAAAACTCCTGGTCATCATCCCGACCTTTATCGGCATCACGATCGTCGCCTTCGGCTTCGTGCGAATCCTGCCCGGAGATCCGGTCATGCTGATGGCCGGCGAGCGCGGCCTGACCCCGGAACGCCACGCCGAGCTCATGGCCCAGTTCGGTTTCGACCGCCCGATCTGGGTGCAGTATCTCGATTTCGTCGGCAGGATCTTCCAGGGCGACATCGGCTCGTCCCTGGTCACCAAGAAGCCGGTGTTCCAGGAATTCATGACCCTGTTTCCGGCCACGATCGAGCTGGCCGCGTGCGCTATTATTCTCGCGGCAGCGATCGGCATTCCGCTGGGCGTCCTGGCGGCCGCAAAGCGCGGCTCACTGTTCGACCAGCTGTCGATGAGCATCGCGCTGACCGGCTATTCCATGCCCATCTTCTGGTGGGGCCTGCTGCTCATCATCTTCTTTTCCGGCACGCTGGGCTGGACGCCTGTCTCGGGCCGTATCGCCCTGCTGTACTACTTTCCCAACAGCACCGGCTTCATGCTGTTCGACAGCCTGATGTCGGGGCAGAAGGGGGCCTTCACCTCGGCCGTGCAGCACCTCATCCTGCCCTCGATCGTGCTGGCCACCATTCCCATGGCGGTGCTGGCGCGACAGACGCGTTCCGCCATGCTCGAGGTTCTCAACGAGGACTATGTGCGCACCGCCCGCGCCAAGGGGCTTCCGCCCTATCGCGTGGTTTCCCAGCACGCCTTCCGCAACGCGCTGATCCCGATCGTCACGACGCTTGGCCTGCAGATCGGCGGGCTGCTGACCGGCGCCATCCTGACGGAGACCATCTTTTCCTGGCCGGGCATCGGCAAGTGGATGGTCGATTCTATCAGCCGGCGTGACTACCCGGTGGTGCAGGGCGGGCTGATGATGGTCGCCGTCATCGTCATGGCGGTGAACCTGATCGTCGACATGCTCTACGCCCTGATCAATCCCCGAATTCGCCACAGGTGATGCAGCCATGACCGAAATGTCGACTCCACCCCGCGAACTCTCGCCGAAACTGCAGCGCCTGCAGGACTTCGCCTATGGCTTTGCGTCCAATCGCGGCGCGCTGGTCGGTTTTGCCGTCATGCTTGTGCTGGTCGTGGTGGCGATCTTTGCCCCCTGGATCGCCCCCTATCCGCCAGCACAGCAGTTCCGTGACGCGCTTCTGGTGCCGCCGGCCTGGCAGGAAGGCGGACGAAGCGCCTATCTGCTCGGCACGGATGCGGTGGGCCGGGACATGCTGTCGCGGCTGATCCACGGCACGCGGTATTCGCTCTATGTAGGAACGCTCGTGATCAGCATCGCCATGACCGGCGGTGTGATCATCGGCATGATTGCCGGCTATGTCGGCGGCTGGGTCGATACGGTCATCATGCGCGTGATGGACGTGATCCTGGCCTTTCCGTCGCTGCTGCTGGCGCTGGTGCTGGTTGCCGTGCTTGGGCCGGGCCTGACCAATGCGATGATCGCCATTGCCATCGTGCTGCAGCCCCATTTCGCGCGCCTGGCGCGAGCCGCGGTGATGACCGAGAAGGGCAAGGAATATGTCACCGCCATACGCGTCGGCAGCGGCGGGCCGCTGCGCCTCATGTTCATGACCATCCTTCCCAATTGCCTGTCTCCGCTGGTCGTCCAGGCGACGCTGTCATTTTCCACGGCCATCCTAGACGCTGCCGCGCTCGGCTTTCTGGGCATGGGTGCGCAGCCGCCGACGCCCGAATGGGGCACCATGCTGGCCGAAGCACGCGAATTCATCCTGCGCGCCTGGTGGGTGGTGACCTTCCCCGGCATTGCCATTCTCGTCACCGTGCTCAGCATCAACCTGATCGGCGACGGGCTGCGCGATACGCTCGATCCCAAGCTGAGAAAGGGCTGACCCCGTGCCATTGCTGACCATTCGCAATCTTCGCGTGTCATTCGCCACGGTGTCCGGCCGGTTCTATGCGGTCCGCGGCGTCGATATTTCGGTGCATCAGGGCGAGGTGCTCGCCATTGTCGGCGAGAGCGGCTCGGGAAAGTCTGTCTCGATGCTGTCCGTCATGGGCCTGCTGCCGGCTGGCGCGATCGTTGAAGCCGACGAGATGCGTTTTGACGGCCAGGACCTGCTCTCGCTGAGCGGATCGCAGCGGCGCCGCCTGATCGGCAAGGACATTGCCATGATCTTCCAGGAGCCCATCACCTCGCTCAATCCCTGCTTCACGGTCGGTTTCCAGATCGAGGAGGCGCTCAGGCTGCACATGGGCTTGGGGCGGCGCGAAAGCCGGGACCGGGCAGTGGAGCTGCTGACCGCGGTGGGTATCCCCGATCCGCAGTCGCGCCTCTCGAGCTTTCCCCACCAGATGTCGGGCGGGCAATGCCAGCGCGTGATGATCGCAATGGCCATCGCCTGCAAGCCGCGCCTGCTGATCGCCGACGAGCCGACGACCGCGCTCGACGTCACCATCCAGAAGCAGATCCTCGATCTGCTCAAGGCCCTGCAGCGCTCGACGGCCATGGGTCTGATCCTGATCACCCATGACATGGGCGTGGTGGCCGAGACGGCGGGCCGGGTCATCGTGCAGCACCAAGGGCAGAAGGTCGAGGAGGCGGATGTGCTCTCGCTGTTTGAAAATCCGCAGCAGGCCTATACCCGCGCCCTCCTCTCGGCCCTGCCGGAAAATGCCGTGGGAACGCGGCTTCCGACCCTTAACGCTTCTGCGGGGGAGGCTGCCCGTGTCATCTGATCAGTTCATCATCGAAGCGCATGATCTCGTGCGCGACTACGGCGGCGGCGGGTTGCTGTCCAAGAACAGGAGCGTTCGCGCCCTCAAGGGCATTTCGCTGGCCGTGCGGACCGGCAAGACACTGGCCGTGGTCGGCGAGAGCGGTTGCGGCAAGTCGACCCTTGCGCGCATTCTCACTATGATCGATCCACAGACCCAGGGCTCGCTGCGCATTGCGGGCCACGACGTCAATATCGCCCAGCGCAAGCCCTCTCCGGCGCTGCGGCGGTCGGTGCAGATCGTGTTCCAGAACCCCTATGCCTCGCTCAATCCGCGACAGAACATCGGCGACGCGCTCACCGAGCAGCTCTATCTCAATACCGACGACAGCGCCGTGGTTCGGCGCAACAAGGCTGCGGCCATGCTGGAACGCGTCGGCCTCTCGGCCGACCATGCGCGGCGCTATCCGCACATGCTCTCGGGCGGTCAGCGGCAGCGCGTGGCCATCGCCCGCGCCCTCATGGTCAATCCGAGGATCGTTGTGCTGGACGAGCCGGTTTCCGCGCTCGACCTGTCAGTCCAGGCCCAGGTGCTGAACCTGCTCAAGGACCTGCAGGACGAGCTGGGCCTGAGCTATGTGTTCATCAGCCATGACCTGTCCGTCGTGCGCTATATCGCCGACGACGTCATCGTCATGCAGGCTGGCGAAGTGGTGGAAGCGGCAACGCGCGATGCGATCTTCACCGCCCCGCAGCACCCCTATACGCGCAAGCTATTCGATGCCACGCCGTCGACCAGCATAGCAGCCATCCGCAACCGTCTGGCCGCCGAGCGCGCCAGCGTCAACACCATTCCATCCCAGGCAGGCACAGCATGAACAGCAAGCGCATAGACGACCGCTATTCAACCAATGAGCGCTTCACAACGCTGCGGGGCATCGAGACGGAAGCGCGCAAGCAGCTCTCTCCCGTCGTCTGGAACTATCTCAATTGCGGTACCGGCGACGAGATCACCCTGCGCGCCAATACGGCCGACTTTGACAAGTTGGCCTTCCGTACACCCCTGTTCGCCGGCATCTCCAACCCCGATACCAGCACCACTTTCCTCGGGCACAAGCTGAGCTTTCCCGCCTTGATTGCTCCCTTTGGCGGAGGTGAGCAATTGCTGGATGCCCAGGGGCATTGTGCGACGGGTCGCGCTGCGGCGGCGGTGGGCGTCAGGCAGATTGTACCGGTGGCTGCGGCCCATAGCCTCGAGACAATCGCCACGGCAACCGGCGTCGCGCAACTGTTTCAGCTGACCTTCGTCGGCAAGGTTGACTCCGTTCTCGCCATGATCGAACGCGCCAGGCAGGCCGGCTATGAGCAGATTGTTGCCACCTATTCGCCGATCCGCCAGTGGCGCGAGCGCATGATGGAAGATCGCTTCACCATTCGCACTGCGATGGAGGATTCTAACTACGCCCCTGACAAGTCCGACCCCGAGATGCTGCGCGAACAACTGGCGTTCGAGCGCAAGCGCTGGGGCTGGGACGAGGCCCGCGAGGTGATCCGCAACTCTCCGCTGCCCATCATCGTCAAGGGCGTCATGAATGCCGAAGAGGCGGTGCAATGCATGGAGGCCGGCGCGGCGGGACTGTATGTGTCCAACTATGGCGGGCGCAGCATCGACCGAATGCCCTCGGCAATATCGGCCCTGCCCAAGGTGCGCGCGGCGGTTTCGAAAGATACGCCGATCATCTTCGATAGCGGTATCCGGCGCGGATCGGACATCGCGGCCGCCATCGCGCTGGGCGCCGATGTAGTCGCACTGGGCCGCTCGGTCGGCTACGGGCTCGCGGCCAATGGCGAAGATGGCGCTAAGCGGGTGCTACAGCTGTTGCAGTCGGAATTCTGGACGACGCTCGGCCATCTCGGCTGCTCTCACGTCGAAGAGCTTACGGCGTCAGCTTTTTGTTGAAGATTATTGATGACTTGGTCTGGCGTAGTTCGCTCGGAGCGCCAATGGTCTGAGCGCATTATTGACGCCAGCAAAGGAAATCCAATCTTCGATGGCGGTAAGCAGCGCCATTGTGGAATGTCCGCTCTCAGGAGATGGCAACA
Organism: uncultured Devosia sp.; assembly: GCF_963517015.1. Taxonomy (NCBI): domain Bacteria; kingdom Pseudomonadati; phylum Pseudomonadota; class Alphaproteobacteria; order Hyphomicrobiales; family Devosiaceae; genus Devosia; species uncultured Devosia sp. The sequence goes on along the minus strand of NZ_CAUQDV010000001.1, from coordinate 786,467 downwards.
GTAATCTGCCAATCTGACTTGGGCCACGTGTCGGTCTAAGTACGCCCCCGGGAACAAGATCGCCCACCGTGCTGCCTCGGTGGAGGGCCAATGGGTGAAACTCACGCACTCAAGCGCCTGAATTATGTTACCAGCGTGAACGCCTTCGCCTAATGGTTTTGAGAAGTGGCATCACAACCAACATGGTGAAGATCAGCGCTGCGCCGATTGCGAAAAGGGTGGGAAATTCCAGGAAACTCGACATGATCTGCGCACGCTGCTTTGGCTCGGTTCAGGAAGCATCAATCTTTGACCGTATTCAAGCAAAGGTAGACTCGTCCGTCTGCACCGAAAATCTAGCCAGAAGCGGAAATTCTCAACTCCCGGAAACGCGAATAGCGCTCCGGCCTTTCTGTTGCCATGTCATAGCATACCGGTTCACACAGCTTGCCAATCGGGGACAGCGCATCTTCAATCCCGCCCGGCGGAGGATCTCCAGATGTTTGAGCCGTATTTTAATCAATTTGATGGTGTCCGGCTGCGGAAACCGTTCGCGGGCATCTGCGATGCGAATTTTCTTTTGAGATAAATTGTACTGGGATCGGTCGTGGCGGGAATTTTACTTACTGCAAGTACAGAGACCTAGATCTGGTCGGTCGGAAACTACTTTCGCTTTCTTCGTTACTTAGCGCGGGGCTATAGGCATGGGGAGCGGCAGGCGCCGAACCGGACGTTCCCCATCGCTCTGGAACCTACGTACTAACCCACCATTCATCAGTGCCGGTGCCACCCGCCCCTAGCGCACCGGAGAGATGCCACGAAAACATCGTAGCCGGAGGTCGTCACTCCCGTGGCGGCCTCCGGTTCGTTTAGTGCATTATGGTGGATGGGTCAGTCGACCGTCGCCGCCTTGATACCCTTTTGGTCGAGTTTATCATCTTACCGTCGATTTTCTTGCCTAGCCCGAATGGCAGGTTAGGCTTCGCCGATGAATGCGTACCGCGTGACCGTGTGGTCCATTGCAAAGGTCTCGCGCAGCCAGTCGATGTGAAACCGCTTTGTCAAATCGTCAGACCATGGTGTCATGATGACCTGGGCGTCGTAGTCCCGCACGATAACGCACAGCGTCGAGCAGTTACCGGTGCCGTTGATGGAATGCGTGCCCAAAAGGTCCGCATAGTCGTGCAGGCCTTCCAAAGTCGACATTATCTCCGGCACGTGGTCCCACTGCGTAATGATCTCGGGCTGCATTTCCATCTCCTTGTTTGTCGAGACGGTGCCGGGACCCGACGAAAGGAACAAGTGGATCCCAATGACCGGTGCGGTCGCAACTGGGTGAGGACCTCGGAGTATCTTGGCTCGATCACCAGCCGTTGCGCTGAAGCGGCCTCGTCATTCCTCAGGATGTCGAAAAACTGTAAGTTCGGCGTCGCAAAGGACGCCGAACACGTCGAGCTTGCCCGTGGACCCAACACTTCCACGTCGTTACTTACGATGCCTTTGCGGGCAAATCACTGCCGGGGCGTCCCGAGTCGATACCACCGCGACAACGTTCTGGCGTATCCCATAACAGGGTCGAGCAAATAGACGCCCGATGTCATGATCACCCCGTCGTCGCGCTCGGGATGCCCTTCGACGCGGCCGACCAAACACGGCTCGTATCGTTGGCCGAAATGCCAGTCTTCCAGAAGCGGGGCCTGCGCGATCGTCCGGAGCGCCGGCGCCTGAAGCTTCGAGACGGCTTCGAGGTCACGGCTGAGCGCGTGGATTCTCTGCGCGATGGCGAAAGTCTTGGCGTCTTCGAAAGAAAAGTCCATGTCTATGTCCCTGTAAAGGAGCGGTGTTCGACATGCACGGGGGCACGCGAGTGTTGAGATATTTCGGTCACGATACGGAAGGGATCGCTTCCCCTGAAGGGGACGACTCCGACGGCGACGCAATGACCGCGCTTTCTTGGCGCTCGATCCACTTCGTAAGCGCGGACTTCCGCGCGCAGACAAGCGCCCCGATCTTGAAAAGAGGCATGTCACCCCGTTCGACCGCGGAATAGATCTGGCGGCGGGTGACGCCGAGAAAGCGCGAGATTTTAGTGGCGCCGACCATCATGTCTTGCGCCAGTTCTGTCGTTTCCATCGCTACCTTCCGTCCATAGCGATAAGCCGAGCCGACGGTGCCAACCGCTGCCAGATGCCTTTGTTGCTGATGTGCGCGCCCGTTACCATTTTCGCGGCCAATAACGGCGAACCGACTTTTATGGAACACAAGAGCCGCCACCGGTCGGTTACGCCGGGCATCTCGCCAAGCACACCCAATTCCGCCAGCTTACGCCTGCGATCCGCGACCGGCTGCAGCAAGGCGCTGTTTTCGCGACGCCGGACATCCGAACCTGCCCGGACGACGAAGCCACCGTCTGCGGTCGAATATCCCCAAGACCAAAGACCGTCGTAGCTCAGGCTGTGTTCGTCGTCGCCGATGCCGGCGGACTCGACGATGAGCATGTCGGTATTGTCGTCGGCCTCGTCGACAGCAGCGGGGATCTGCATGCGCGGGGCGTCTAGTCCGCGGCACCCCGCGGCATAGAGCAGGTCTCTCGCTTGGTGAAGCAGGGTCTCGAGCGGAGCGCGTTCGGCCGGCCTGCAGTTCGCCAGCACGGGGATCTTGTCGACTTCGAGAACGGTATGCGCAGCTGCGGCGACTATTTCGTGCACGCGAGCTTCGAAAAAGCGCGCATCGTACTTAGTCGTGCGGCCGTCAACGGCGGTCACCGCAAAAACCTCCTGGTATTTGTCTTTGCTTGCGTCGTTCGCGTGCTCAAGCAGCCGGCGCCTGATGTCGCCCGCTTCGCCTGGGCGTACACCGACTTTGCCCCCGTTGGCGCGGGTCAAAATATAGAACCCCGGCGACGAAGGGACGCCGGCGTCCAGGAGCGACTGAAGGTCGGACCATGGAGCCGCGAATACCTGCAACGGCGAGGTGCGGCTTTCGACGATCCGCGGACCGTCGAGGTCGGAACGCAGAAGGTGCACTGACAGAGTGGAGCCGAAGGTCGACGAAAGGTCCGGACGAGGAGCAGCCCGGTGAGGGTGGTCGAGTTTGGGGAAGGCGGCTAGGATGGCGCTCAACGCAGTGCCCTCCCCGCGCGTGGACGATGGGCATTGCCGCTGCTTGCGGTGTCGGCTGTCATGGAAGCAATCCGCTATGGCCAGGTCGGTCCGACCTGAGGCTTCAATGCGTCGTGCGTTGTAGGGCACGCGTAGGAGCGGTCTGCAAAAGATTGCTTGCTTCAGATGGAGGTCCTTCGGTGCCGTTCAAGGACCCGGCCGCACTTTTCTTCGCAAGTGCCCACGATCACTCCGGACCAATTTCGTTTACCAGGCGAGGGAGGGGAGTGCGCCCGAAACGGTTGGTAACGAACCGGGACTGGCTTTCGTCGGTGGCGTAGACATACTCGAACGCCGAGCCGACGACCTGCTCGTTCACCTGGCCGACGAACCGCCTGGCGGGCATGCTCGTAAAGCGGTCGAGCGTAGTCTGACGTTGCGCAGAAACGAAAACTGCATTGGGCGATATCGGCATCGCGAGAAACCCTCGGGCCGACCGATTCCGTTGGTTCGGATAACCGGCGCGTCGGAAGTCATAAACGATAGGTCAGCATTACCCGCCGGGAAGACCTCCCAGCGCATACTAGATATCGTCTGGACGATATTTCGACCCGACATCACCGCGACAAGGGTCCGCAACGCCGACCGCTTCAGCTCGTCGACCGGGATAGCTTCGGCCGCCTCTTTAAGGGTGAAAGGTTCGCCTTCGGTCCGAGTAGAGGAGAAACGGGCTTCCCAGTCGGCGTTGCCTTCGAAAAGGATATCCAGCCATTTTCCCCTCACGATGGCCAGATCCTGGGGTGTTCGCATCAGCATAGAGTTCATAAAGATCGACCATCCGACACGTTCGACGTCTGTCAGACCGTCCAGTCGGCCTTCTCGCATATTTACGTGGGCGGTTGCGGCTCGCCCGTCCACCGGTCCGAAAAATCCAGTTTCCAATTCCTGCGCCGTTTCGTCGGGCAGGCCCTCGAGAGTGTAGAGCCGGTCCACGAAGCCGGTTGCCGCGGGATGCGCGCGCCGAATCGATATCCGCGCTGGCCACTTCCGGAATTCGGTGACCTTCTTGTCGTCTCCCATCCACGCTTTCAGATAAAACTCGGGCACGAAGTGGTGCTTGAGCGGCAGATTCGTTGCTTGTTTCAACCGCAGCCCCAAACTTTCCCGGCCCGTTGTTCTAGGTCCGCGCTGATTTTGACCAGACACTCCCAGATTTTTTTCCGAGGAGTCTCGCCAATTTTTTGGCAAGGTGTCTCACGTGTAGAGTCCGCCAGCAACAATCCCAGAGTCCATCCTGTCACGAGCAGTGTCTCTGACATCGTCTCGTCGATCAAAGATCTAGTGTCAGGCGGAGTGTCGCCTTAGGCAATGCTTGACCTTGTTGGCGCATCGCCGCCCCGATGAGCAACAGAGTCTAAACCACTGGGTCGCTATAACCGCCTCACCATTTAGAGGCAGGACCATGGCTAGACAGCGCGAGACCTTCAACCCCTGGCAGCACGAGTCGGTGTTCGTCTACGCCGCCGTCCGCGCGAAACACGTCAGCCAGGAAATCGCCGAACTGGAAATGCGCCTCGACGCGTTGAAAGAGGAAGAAGCCGTTCTAGCGGATTTGATGGGCGGTCATAAGTCCGGAACCGCTACCCGTAAACGCTCGGACGCGGCACCGTCGGTTCCGCCACGAGCGCACACGGCGCAGTCCTCGGTTCGCAGCGTTGTCGGCACCCCAGACGTGCCTTCGGCCGAGCCGAAACCTGAAAAGGGTCCGACGCTCAAGTCGCTCGCTATCGAGGTGCTGAAGAAGCACCCGGCGGGATTGGGCGTGGCAGAACTGGAGAAGCTGATCGAGTCCGAATTCGGTCGAACCATGGCGCCGAAGTCGCTTTCGCCGCAGTTGAAACGCCTCGAGCAAAACGGCGTCCTTCAGCACGAGGGCAAGACCTGGTCCCTAGTCGTTTCGGCAGCCTGACCCCCCTCTTAGGAACATTGTATTCCCGTGACCTTTTAGGCCGAGCGTTACCCGTGGGCGACGCAATGCCGGGGGGACGGGTACCATTATCGATTCAGTCTCGGGCCGAAGAAAACAAATCGATTTTCCCTTTGAAATCAACGCCTTAACAAAACGAGCCCAGAACGGGACGATCGTGACAATGTGTATTCCTGTTACCGTCCAAACCCCGGCGTTTCCGGCATTCCCGGCCGTTCCCGAACCCCCGGTGTATTTTTTGTGACCGTCGGGTAGACTTCCGGAACGGCCCGCGAAGGGTCGCACCGGATCGCCGTCCGCTCTTTGCAAGAGGTCCACCCGCCGACCGACCCTCGTGGCGAACGACCGCCACTTCGCACCGGGTCGACGCGCTTTCCCGGTACTGCATCGCACCGCGCATCGGCACGTCGGCCGCGCCGATCCGGCCCTGCATCCACCATGTCGGCCGGGGCTGTCCCGGCGCCACCCTGTCTCCACCGACGTCGGGTCACCGCCTCACGGAGATGCACCACCCCCGGCCGAGGGAACGGCACCTCGGCCACCCACGACCTCGGTTACCAACGACGCCCAGTCACCTGCGCACACCCGGCGCCCGCGCGGCGCGGACACATCGTGCAAAGACGGCTGCGCGGCATGTTTCCGTCACCGCGAAGAAACGGAACGCTGTCGGCGATTGCCGCGGCGCGGAGTCCGAAGTCTATCGACCATCCGTCGATGCCCACAACCCGGCGGAAGACCCGGTGATACCCCACACCGGAGTCAGCCGGCACTCGGCGTTGCCGTCGGACTCAAAAAGCGTCGTAACGGCGCGCCACCGTCGTCGCCGTTACGACGATCGGGAGGCGCGAGATTTCGGCGCCGTCTGGAACAACCGTCGATGCGCGGCATCGAAGACGGCCCTCCCGCCACAAACGATCCAGTAACGATCGGTTAATCCCGGCATTTAGAAATGCGCTTTCGATGGCTTGACTTACTCTTTCGATGCACAAACTATGAGGGCATTAACCGCTCGAAAGGGACTGAGCTATGCCTTCCATCCGTATCGTCACATCCGCCACCGGCATCGACACCTTCGACGCCGATTTCAAGCCCGCCGGCGTCCGGCTGGTCACGAACTGCAAGACCATCGAGGCCGCAATGGCTTTGCTCAAGACCGACCCGGACTATGACGGACTTCGCAAACCGCCCTTCACCCTCGACCATCTGATCGAGCGGTACGACGCCCGATGCGTCAAGGACGGCCTCCGTTCCCTGCGCAGCCTGCGCAAGAGGTTCGCCATCATCCTCGCCCACTTCCCGGACAGGCCCGCGGCGAGCATCACCGCTTCGGAGGTGGCCGCCTTCGCCACCAAGCTGGGCGAGACCCGCGTCCACGGATCCGTGTGCGGCACTATCCAGCTGCTCGGCAGCATCTATCGGGAAGCGGTCAAGAGCGAGCTTCTCAGCTCCGATCCGACCATTCCGGTCTGCAAACACTACACGCGGCCGCCCACCCCGCCCGCCGCACACATCATCAAGGCGGCTGACGCCGCGAAGTTGATCGCGGCGACCCGCGACGACCGGGAGGAAGCGCTGTTGCGGCTCGTGCTGGAATGTGGCCTCAGGGTCGGAGAGGTCGCCGCCTTGTGCTGGGACCGCATCGACGGCGGCACGATCTCGATCACGCACACCCTGACCGACGATAACACCGTCAAGCCCACGACACCCGAGCGTACCCGGCCGGTGCCGATGACCCCTCAATTGCTCGGGGTCTTCGCGCGGATGGCCTCGGCGCTCGGCGACCAGACCCGCAAAGCGATCTTCCCCGGACGCGGACGCCCGCATCTCTCGGACCACGCGATCCGCGAAATCATCGTCCAGGTGCAGTTGCGGGCCAGCGTCCTTTCGCCGGCGGCATATGCCGACGGCCACATGGAGGCGCGATATCTGCCTTCCGAGCTTCGTAACCGGGCGGCGGCGGCGTGGCTGGAGGCCAGCCACTCACCGATGCTGGTCGCAAGATGGTTCGGCATCAAGAAATTCTCGAACTTCGCCAGGAAGTTCCAGGCCTACCGGCCGGAAGCCCGGCTGGTCCGGATCGACGCCTTGGACACGTTCATGCGCCGGCATCAGCCGAACCAGACCCCGCCGAACATGTGAACGCGCGACACCTCCGAGCGGGCGACGGTCACCTCGTCGCCCGCAGGAAGCATGACGACCACCCCTTCGCCGTCCGTCTTGCGGATCCTTCCGAAAACCACCCGGAAGTCACGCAGGAACACGGCGGCCCACCCACCGATCGAAACCGGTTTCGCCGGAAGGAGAAGCAAGACATGACCAGCCTCGAACACCGGCTCCAGCCCGTATTCCGGTACGTAGAGACCGTATGCCCCCTGCCCCAGGCGCTCGACACTCAGATCGGCCACCACGCCCAGCCGTTCCTCGACGAAGCGGAAGTAGCCCGCGCCAATGACGTCCGGGGCAACGTAGAGCGTGATCTCATCGTCGACTTTCCGTGCGAGCATCCGTGGCCGGATTGCGTTGGAGATATCAATGGAGGTCGGACTCGTGGGCGATCGGTGCATGCTATCCAACACCCAACCCAAGGTCGTGCGCAAAACCTCGGCGTGTTCGTCAGTTACTTCAGCATTATCGCCAATGTAAGCCTCGATCAGGCTTTCGTCGATACCAGACCGGCTCGCCACTTCTGCCGCGGAGTAGCCGGAGTCGAGCATCTTTCCGCGCAACGTTCGCGCTCGGAGCACTCCTATGGTGCCGAGCGGACGCAACCTCGCTTCGAGCTTACTCAGAAGATCAAGGACAGCAACTTTCTCGCTCAGTTGAAACCTGCGCTTGCCCGACAACGCCCTGCTCATCGTCGACTGGTCCATTCCGAGCAACTTCGCGAACTGGGTCTGGCTCAACTCCAATTGCTTCAGGCGCTCTTTCACCTCTTCGACGAAGAGCGGTTTCGATCCTGTCATCACCAAAACTCCATATGACATAATGATGAACTTATCACCAAATCTCATGCAAGTCTCAATAGAGGATTCCAGTTACAATGGCCAAGGTTTATAAGTCTAAGATTTCCGGAAAGTACGTCGCACCGCTGCGAGACGCCGTCACAGGCCGCCGCACGACGGTCACCGTAGGCGCCGGCGAGGAGGCGCACGAAGAGGCAAAAAGAGTCTGCGCGAAGTCCGACTCGGAGTGGCGCGAGAACAAGCGCAAGGGCAAGCCGGAGACGGTTGAGGCGTCCTGCGCCGCCTATCTCGACTATCTCGAGAAAAAGAACGCGAGCCGCCCGCACCTTTCCAATGCCGCGAAAAACGCGCGTCGGAACCACATCGAGCCGTTTTTCGACGGCAAACGCACCCGCGACGTGTCCGTACGGGACCTCCACCGCTTCTTCGCCTGGATGCTCGACAAGGGGCTCAACCTCGAGACGGTGGACAACATGTTCTCGGTCTTTTCGATGGTGCTCGAATGGGCGAAGTCCCGGGACGTCATCGCCGTCAATCCGATGGACGAGTATCGCAGGTTCGAAACCAAGGCCCTGCTCGACGCACACCGGACCGGCGCCCCTGGCCCTATGCCCATGCCCAAGATCATGGAGGTGCTTTGCCACACGAGCGGCATGGCCCGCGCGATCTTCCACCTGTTCCTCAAAGGCGGTGTCCGCATCGGCGAAGCCGCCGAGCTGACGTGGGGACACGTCGACTTCGTAACCGGAAAGCTCGAGGTGTTTACGACCGCCGAGCCGAAGACAGTCGACCAGATGCCGGACCGGCGGGACTGGAAGAACAAAGGCGTCACGAAGACGAGCGCTTCCGTCAGGCGCGTGCCGATGTCGGCCGAGCTTCAGGGCGAGCTGACTGCCTACCGCGATAGTCTCGACGAACGATTTCGCGGTCCCGACAGCCCGCTGTTTGCCAACCCGGACGGCACTCCCCTCAGGATTTTGCAGCTCGAGTACCGGATCAGATCGACGCAACGGAAGCTGAACGGCCATCCGCCGGCGTGTCCCGATTTCGACGACGAGATTTTCACCCCTCACGAACTCCGACACACCTACTGCGCTCTGATGCTCGCGGCAAGTTTCGAGATCGCGGACATCTCTCGATGGCTCGGGCACAAGAATATCGGCATCACCATGGTGAAATACGGGCATTTCCTTGTCGGCGTGGAGACACTGCTCGATCTTTCGTCACCCCAGGGGACCGACGAATTGCGAGCGGTGGCATGAGCGGAAAAGAGGAGATCGTTATGAACAAAGAATTCGTACTGCCGTTCCCCGGCTTCTACCACAGCTGGCTCGAAGACCTTATCGACGAAGCATTCTCGAGCTTCCTGCCGAGCGGTAGCTCCGAGGAGGAACGGGAACACCATCTCGGCGATCTGATCGATCACTGCGATTTCGAAGGCATGATGTACGAGTTGGCCGGAGACTATGCCCGTTCACTCGTCGGGCTTTGCGAGCGCTGCGGGGTTGGCTCGCTCTCGATGTCGCTGGCGTTCGTAGACGCCCCCAGGGAGCCGGGCTCGATCGTCCGGATTTTCGCGACCATCGCTCCCGGCTCGATCGAGAGTCTTTTCGCCGTATCCGCGGCCGAGGCCCATCGGTCCCTGTCGGCGATGCTCGTCGACGAAAACACCTCGTCGGGCCCGTTCTATAGCCCTTACAGTCCCGAATTGGCCGATCACCTGAAAGCGCCCGTCGATCAGTGGGACCACAACCAACTCACCTGGCTCCTGCGTGCAGCCCTCGAGGCCAAGGGCCTGTCGATCGGCGATGTCGAAAACGAGGTCGAAAGCGAATTCAAAAAGACCGGCGCCGTTCCCACAGCCGTCGCCAAGTCGATTGACTGGGGCAAGGTCTGGACGGGAGCGGCGGCATGACCCCGGGACTTCGCGACCTTCGAGGCGCCTTGGCTCAGACCGCTAACACCACGGAAGAGACGGCCAGCGACGACGTCTTGCGGTTCACCTCGACGCAACTCATCGTGGTTCCGTTTGGAGGCATTGCGTACGCTTGGCCCGCCGACCTGGTCGAGGAGGTGCTCGATGAGTTCCAAGAAAGGGACTTTCGGGTGCGGGCCGGAAATGACCAAGGGATCCGGGACCATTGCGATTATCCTTCGCTGCACGAACGGTTCGCAACCGCATACGTAACGGTCTTCAACGCGGTGTGCGAGAAAACCGGTCTCGGGAGGCTTAGTCTTGTGTTCAATTCCTTCGACCCGCGGCCCGAACACAACTTCAGTCGAGATCGTATTTCGGCGCACATCGGCGTCGAGGCAGCGGTTCGACTGTTCGTCATCTCCGAGAGGGGCGGGCACAGGGCGTTGGCCGACATCATCAGGAAACGTTGCACCAGTCGACCGGGTTTCGCCAGTTTCTACCCTTCCGACGTGCAGTTGCACTTGGCAGACCCGTTGGGCGACTGGGACCATAATCAACTAAATTGGCTACTCCAGGCCGCCGCCGAAGAGTGCGGAACATCCGCAGACGAGATCGAAGCGGAGGTTGCAGCGGCGATGATGTCCACCGGCCTCGTGCATATGATCGTTGCAGGGGCGATCGACTGGAAAAGCAATTGGGCAACACAGGCGATCGATTACGTTCGGTCATAACCGTTCAAGCCAAAAACATTCCGAGGCCGAGATGAAACTCAACGATTTGTCCCCGATGGCGATCCTCTATATCGATCGGATCATCGACACAAAGGCATATAATCAGCCCGAGACAAGAGACGACTACTGGGAACACGAGGACGATCCCGCGGGCGATGCGGACGACACTGGCCTCGGCGATGAAGAATACAAAAGCCAGTACACTCTTTGGGAAAATTCAAGTCCGGACTCGTTTCATCCCCTTTCTCTGGAAGAGATCCAGAGCGACTGTTCGCGGTTCATCGCTTATCTCCGTGCCGAGGGCGGAGAATGCTTCGACGAGATGGACTTGGGCGAAGCCGCAAAGCAACTTTGGTTCTTCAGAGCCGCAAACGGCGGCGCCGACCACGAGTTCGACCTCGGAGGCGATCGCCTGGATGCGGCAGCTCGGCACATTGCAAACGAATTAGGCGCAGCGTTGGCCGAGGTATTACCAAACGGAACCGCGATACATCAACATCATGACCGTTAACGTTGGCTCGGACCCGGACAAATCGCTGGTGACTTTCATAGATGCGCCCCACGCTCGGCTCATCATCAAATGAGGTGTCCCAATGACATATGTGTCTAGCTATGACGAAATTCGCGAAACCGTACTGACCGGTGTACGGCGCAAAATATGCGGGGAAGACAGCCTGTCCGTCCGGGCTCTGTGCGCCCTGGTTCGAAACGAGTGCGAGGCGGCGCTGCCGGTGGATCCCGGTCTCGAGTGGTCGCTCGCTATGCTGTCGGACAAACCGCAGATCATGGACATGGTCGGAACCGGCACGCCAGCGACGCGCATCCGGACCGCTGTCGGAGAACTCCTGTTCGCGGATCTCTCCGAGCCGGCATTGCTCGCTGCAGAAGAAAATGCGGCCAGCCTAGAAAGCGTGCCAAATCCTCGGTGACTACCGTGGCGCCGCGATAGCGACGCCAAGCCCGCGATCGTCGTTGTAGAACACGATGCCATGGGCGGTGAAACCCCGGACGACATCGGCGAACGTGCGGTCTTGTACAGTGCCGCCGCTCTCGATGCGTGTGAGAGTCGCTCTGCCTACGCCACATAGACTGGCGGCTTCGTCGCGGGTCCAGCCCAACAACTCTCTGGCCGCTCGGAACTGGCGCGGGCTCACTTTAGCGACGGTATAAGTCGTGGTGTTCATGACGGCCAGTTTCGCCTATTCGGCGCCGTTCTTCAAACGGCGTTGTCGATAATGACGTTAGGGGCCCGAAAAAAGTTCCTCTGGGGTCCTTGCAGGATCCCCGACCGGCGCCCAACTAAATGTGGCGGCATTGTCCGCCTCTGTCTCGCATGCCGCATCGAGCCGCATGACGTACCTGAAAAGCGCGTCGGATCCGGCGCAGCGTCAAGCGAGACTTCAGTTGTCATTCTCAATCATCAATGCCGCTCTGTGTGGTTCGTGTCGGCCAAGCATTCCGACTGCGCGCCCGGCAGAATTCGTATCTCTTGATTCAGGAGGCACGGATGTCCGATAGGCTCATGGAACAAGAGGCCGATGACGATCAGCAGTCGAGACCATTCGTGTCTTCGGCCCGCGCGAGAGCTACCTTCCGCTCGCTGCCGATCTTCATGCTTCACCGTGTGCTCGGGAGCCAGCTGAAGCGATTCACGGAAGAGCAGGGCCTTTGTGTCTTGATCCGCGTGAAGTCGGAAAGCTGGATCGCGCCCTGCCGTGCCGGAGCCAGGCTCATGTGTGAATGGTCTTCTGTTCTGGACGACTTTACCGGCCGAAACAGGGACACCCTCATCGCGGATGCTCTCGACTACCTCGCCCGCGGCGGCCGGGTGCTCGTCGTCGTCTCGAAGAACACGGCAGTTCCCGCCGCGCTCAAGGCCGCGGTCGACATCGAGCTCGATGTCGACACCATCACCCGCGACGATGTCGCGAGGGCGATCAAGCAGACCACGGAACGTTGGCCGCGGGGGCTTTCGGACGAAGACATTGATGGCCTCGAGCTGCCAGCAGCGGTTTCCGCTATCCGCGCCAAAACCTCGGCGGCTTCTTGCATCCGCCGCCTGCGCAACGCCAAAACCGTAGTGCCGGTGGACGCGTTGGTCGCCGATGCACCCGAGCTTTCCCAACTGCATGGGTATGGCGAAGCCGCGGTTTGGGCCCAGCGGCTCATCGACGATCTGGCGTTGTGGCGCGACGGCAAGCTCGAATTTTCGGCGATCCAAAAAAACGCCGTTCTCGCAGGCCCCCCGGGCGTCGGGAAATCCACATTCATGCGTTCTCTCGCGAAGTCGACGAGCTTGCCGCTTGTCGTCAGTTCGGTCGGCACGATGTTCGCGACGAGTCCGGGTTATCTGGACAGCGTCGTGAAGGCCATCGACGCGGTGTTCGCGACAGCGAACGCAGCAGGCCAAACGGCCATCCTCTTCCTCGACGAGTTGGATGGTTTTCCTGATCGGGCGACGCTCGATCAGCGATCGGCGAGCTGGTGGACGCCGGTCGTGAATCATCTTTTGACATGCTTGGATTCAGCCCTCGGCGGTTCGGCCGGTAAGTTGATCGTCGTCGGCGCGACTAACCACCCACATAATCTTGACGCCGCGCTCGTGCGCCCCGGCCGTTTCGACCGAATCCTGAACATCGAGTTGCCGGACCTCGACGACCTGGCCGGTATTTTCCGGCAGCATCTTGGGGCCGACCTGATCGGAGAGGACCTTGCGGGCATCGCGTCGATTGCCGCCGGTCGTACAGGCGCGGAAGTGGCCGACTGCGTGAAGGGCGCACGCGCTCGGGCCCGTCGGAACGGTCGCCCCGTCGAAGTGGGAGACCTCGTCGAACAACTGTGCCCGCCGTCGAAATTCTCCGAAGCCGATATCTGGCGCACATGCGTGCACGAGTCCGGACACGTCGTCGCCGCAACTCTTCTCGACGTCGGCGAGCTGCTCAGTGCTTCCGTTACAGGAGCCTACGCCGGTCAGGGCGGTCAGACCGTCCTCAGGCGGTCGCAAGCGATGACCACGGCCGAAAGGACCAAGCGTCTTGTGGTTCACTTGCTCAGCGGTCGCGCTGCCGAAGAGGTATTGTTAGGAAGTGTCGCGGGAGGCGCCGGAGGTGCGCCCGACAGCGACCTGGGGCTGGCCAGCCACTTGGTCGCCGCAGGGCATCTCAGCTTTGGTCTCGGCGGCTTTCTCACATACGTTTCGGATCCGGAAGAGTCGCTTGTCGTCGCGCGAAGATCGCCGGAGGTCATGAATCTCATCGAAACTGAAATGCGCGCGCTGTACGCCCAAGCCAAGACGTTGGTAGAGGATAACCGCGAAGCCGTGCAGCGCGTCGCCGAAGCACTGAGAACGCATCGCGTCTTGGGCGGCGCCGATCTCAAGCGCATCGCTGCTGGCGAGAGACGCAGAGGAGGTCTCCGTGTCTAAGACCCCGGATATCGATCGACGACTTTCGCGCCTTGGAAGGGTATTGGGGAAGAAAGCGCAAGACGATGCCTACCATGCAGCAAGGGTAGCAATAGCGAGAACTATACTTGGATGCGTAGTGTCACGCGTCGCGCAACAGAGCGATGACGGCCGCAAGTAAAGCATGGTCAGAAACCGTTAACCAACTCGTTCAATACTGATCCTTTTTGCCTCATCTGGTCTTTTTCGGATCAGTATAGCGTGCTATGTATCGTCTTGCCGGCGAATGAAGCCGGTCGAATTAAGAGGCCAATACGCATGCAGTCCCGAGGACAGCGTGGCGATCACAACGACTACCCGCTTTCCGAGGTAACCCATGTTTCGTACGTCCTTCGCCGGTACCACCGGCGCCGATATCTTCCACAGCGATGCCACGACGCAACGCCGCTTCCACGAACACAGGAAGCTGCTCTCCGCGGTTAAGGCGATCGCCTACGCCCACCCCGCAGTTGTCGAGCTGGGCGGAGACAACGCGGTCGACCACCTCGCCGCGAGCGCCGGGTTCACGCAGGTCGACTTGGTGATCGTGCGTGTCTCGATCGGTCGCCGCGTGGCGACGATCATCGGGGTGCCGACCCGCGTTTGGCGCGACGAGGATTACAAGGCGCGGCTCCTCGAACTCAAGCGCGACGCGGCATCGTTCGGCACGAAGTGTGTCCTGGCTCCCCAGAAATGGATCAAAGCGGAGATCAGGGGTTCGGTGTCCCGCGACATCGCCCGCTCCCGCGGCGTCCGGTTCGGCCGGGCGCATCAGAACACGGTCATCGAGCATCTTCGCACCGTTCGTATCAGCACCATCGCCGAAGCCGCGGCTTCCGTCGCAAAGGATCATGACGATCCTTATGCGGTCGTTTTCAGCTTGGCTTCGCAAGGCTTCGTCGACCTGGACAGGTCGCGACCGCTGCGGGCCGGCACGTATTGTTCGACGCGACTGTGACCGGGGACAAAACCATGCGTAGCAAGATCGCCAAGAAAGCCGACGTAATTCCGGACGCCTCGCCCGAAACCCAGAGCGCGCGCGCCGTCCTGGGTAAAATCCTCCTCGAGGCTTGCATGTCGCCGAAGATCATCGAGCGCCTGAACTCCCCAGGCCCGTTCTGCCTTGTCGTCGAAGTCTCGGCGAACGACTATCTCGGTATCGTGGAAGACGCGCTGGACGCCGCAGTCTCCCAAGACGACATCGTCGTGACCACCCCGATGCCGGCGACCGTCGTCGAAGCATCGCTACTGCTCGATGCTATCAGACAGGGGAAAGTGCGTGTCGTGGTCACGGCTGTCGCCACGAACGTGCCGGCGTCCTTCCGCGCATGGGCCGAAGAGACCGTCATCGTGCCGGAACTCGACCCGGCCATGCTCCGAACCGCGCTGGAGCGGCTCTACGGCAGCCCCTCGCCGGCCTTTCCCGACGACTTCCAGATCCACCCCAAGCCCGAGCTGGTCGCGCGCTGCATGATTCCGGGATTCCCTGTCGATAGAGTGGTCGCCGCTCTCGCTCGGCTGGGCGGAAAAAGATCGACGATCGAGGCCGAAACGCTACCGCATCTCGCCGACTGCCGCGAATACGGCGACGCGCAGCGTTGGGGGCTCGACGTCATTGAGGACATCTCGCGTTGGAAGGCCGGCGAGCTGCGGGCCGGCGATATGGACAACGCTTGCCTGCTGGTGGGGCCCCCGGGGTGCGGCAAAACCCATTTCGCACGGTTGATGGCAGCCGCCATGGGTGCTCCCCTGTTCGAGTTGACGGCGGGCAAGCTTTTCGTGAACACGGGCCACCTGGGCGATGTCATGGGCGAGATGAGGCGCCGCTTCGCGGAAGCCACCGCCGCGGCGCCCTCCGTGCTGCTTCTGGACGAGATCGACTCTTTCTCCCGCAGAGACGCCGAAAGCGACAACGGCTTCGCGGTTACGATGACGAACGAGTTGCTTTCGCTTCTTGACGGACTGGAGCGTAGGCATCCGGGTCTCGTCGTCATCGCCGCCACGAACAGGCTTGAGGACGTCGAGCAGGCGCTGCTGCGTCCGGGCCGATTGTCGCGACAGATCGTGATGAAGTCGCCCGACAAGGAGGGCCTCGAACACGTACTGCGTACCCTCCTCCGCGGGGACCTTGCCGGCGAAGACCTGGACTATTTCGTACGGTTAGCAGGAGGATCGACGCCGGCCCGGCTTGCGGGCATGGTCAAACACGCAAGGCGGGCAGCCAGATCGCGGGGGACCGCGCTCGCCGTTTCCGACTTGGTGCACGCACTGCTGGGTGAGCAGATCGTCGATCGCGGATTGCTTTATCGTATCGCGGTACACGAGGCGGGCCATGCTCTGGCGTGTCTGACGATCCCCGATGCGCCGATCCTGGATTCGGTCCGACTGGGCGTCACGACCGAGTCTTTGGGCGCGGTGAGATCTTACGAACGCCCCGGACCGATGACGAAAGCCCGGATCGAGGGCAAGGTCATGCTCTGTCTCGCCGGCCGTGCGGCGGAAAACGTCTTCTATGGGCCAAGCGATCCGAGCGACGGCGCCGTTCAAGACTTCAAGGACGCGACCGCCCTCGTCGCTCGGATGCATTCGCAATGGGGCATGGCCGATACACTCTTCCATACCGACGACGTCAAACAGCTGATGCTCCTGGATCGACGGCTTGCGAAGGCCGTGGACCGCGACCTGCAACGGTTGATGGCCGGCGTTACCGAGACATTGAAGGCCTACAAATCCCAGTTGGTCGTCGTCGCCGCCGAACTGGCCCGTAAGCACTATCTGGAAGCAGAGGAAGTCGTGGAGATCGTCCGGACGGCCACCGACGCCGAGTGGCAGTTCGACCTGCCAGGCGACGAAGTTTCCGCGATGCACTGAGGCGGAGCACCGCCGACGACCGGTACGGTACGGTTCGGTTCGATACCGAACCGTACTTTACCAGCCACGACAAAATCTGGAGTTATCGATGAACGAGATCGCCTCGCTGGAAAAGGTCAGGTGGGCAGCGGAAGCTTTGAGGAAGCAAGGGCTGACGGCCACAGCCGACAAAGTCATCCGGTTTATCGGCGGAGGTAGCAAGGCCACCGTTCTCTCGCATCTTAGGGCCCTCCGCGACGAACCTGTCGGCGCCAGTGACGTTCCCTCCAGCGTCATGGAACTCGCGCGCCCAGTTCTGGGTGAGATCTACCGCGCGGGGCGGGCCGCCGAGGCGGAAAATCATAGGACGACGACCGCTCGGCTGTCCTCGGTCATCGAGGAGCTTGACGCACAAGTCGAAGAACTGATCGGACTGAACACCGAACTCGAGACCCGAAACGCGGGTCTGCGAAAAGATCTGGAGCAAATCGCGGATCTCAGAGACAGGGTTCGGGCGGCGGATGCTGAAAACGCCGTGCTGAGGGCGGAATTAGTCCGTGAACGCGACGAGGGAAACGACAGCATCCGGAAGACACTGGGTCGGCTGACAACACTCCTCGAGCCCACGACCGGCAAGAAACCGATGAACGACAGACAAACCTTAACCCTTCCCCGAAACCCTCGCCAGGCGACCGGCGGGAAGTGACGTCCACCGAAGTTCGGACAGAATGCGGTACCCCAAAATCAGGACTCGGCGAAATCGACAACTCCTGTCCAAGACATCGGTCAGGGCAGGACATCAGACGCCATGGCTGGCCAAGTTGAAATGTCTCCGATTGTGGTGAGCGATCGGGTTGCGGCGACGTGACGAAGAGATAAGGTACACGGACAGCAAAAGGGGAACGATGATGACGACAGCCAACGATATCGCCGACCAGCTCGCGGCCGAACACGGGATGACCAAAGCCCAGGGTAAGGCCATGGTGGACAGCGTTCTCAAAGCCATCACCGACGCCGCGCTGCGCGACGACGAAATTTCGTTGCCCGGGTTCGGTAAGTTCAAGGTGAAGTCCACGCCGGAGCGAGAGGGTAGGAATCCTGCTACCGGGGCGACACTGACGATCGCTGCGTCCAAGAAGCTGACCTTCACACCGGCGAAGGCGCTGAAAGACAGCATCAACAAGTAGCGGTCGGCTTTGCAAGCGTTCCGGGAGCTAGCGTGCGGGATGTTTCCAGGCGCTTCCGACGTCGGATGTCGTTATGCCTGCTCGTAAATCTCTTCGATCGGATCGACCGTCCGAACCTCGTTGTTCGCAGCCATCAGGCACACAAGATCGGTGTCCCCGAGAATGGACTCGACTTGCGCGGGGTCCACGGCCCCCTGGCTGTCCACGTCCAACCAGCGGATCGTCGCCAAACCCTGTCGACGAGCGCGTTCTGCCATATCGATCACCGCGGGATGCTCGACTCTGGAAAGAGCCACTCGCAACGGTCGATCGCCGCGAGTACCCAGCGCATGGGAGAACGCCAGCTCGAGCGCGTGGGTCGATCCCGCCGTGAACAGCACCTCCGCAGGGTCCGCCGAAAGCAACTCGGCAACGCTTTCGGTCGCCTCTTCGACAGCGAATAAAGCGCGCTCCCCAAAGACGTGATCCACGCTGTTGGCGTTCCCGAATTCTTCGACCATGTAATGCAAGACAGCTTGAGCCACACGAGGATCGACAGGCGTGGTGGCATGGTGGTCCAGATATATTCCGCCAGCGGACGGCGCTGTCGCCATGTGTATGATCACCCAGATATTGCGCGACGCGGTCGCGGCACGCATCGTCGTTTCACGATCCAGTCTGGGCCCGTTCGCACAAATAAACAATCGGACACTCTGTCCGGACGGCGCTGGAGGTTCCAGGGGCGCCGCCATGTTCCGGCAACCTGACTGCGTCCGGGCTGGTCCCACCGACATCGAAACTTAATCGTTCCTGGAACGACCGTTTGATTGGCGCCCTGAAAGACGCCATTCGGAACGCCGCGATGCGCGAACCTCGAGCGGCCCCTCAATTGTCCTAGGTCTTCTGCAGTCCCAGTAGTACGCCTTTTCCGAGTTCGCTTTCCGCGAACCCGATAGCCTCGGCCTAGAAGCGTCTGACCATATCCTGCACCGTATGCGGAGCTAACGATACCAGAATCGTCTTCGAAACCGCCGACGGAATTTACTGGAAGACGGCTACAGAACTGCGCATCACCTCGAAGCGCTGGTGGAGTGGCTGAGCAGAACACTTACCGCGGAACGCGGCAAGTCGCAGAGTACGGTACAAGGCAAATCGGGGAAAATGGCGTCGCTCCTAGAGCGCGCCGGGAAAGCGATGACCGAAGCAAGTTCCGATCGTAAAGCGCTTTCGCTACATGCTCACGGGAAAGCCTCGATGAACTGGGGTGTCTGTCGATATCGCCAAGGGCGAGTTAGACTGAGGTTCCAACCTTCGCAGCACCGAGGCAACGCGTAGCGCCACGACCATTTCCGTCGGGGCACCTGCCATAACCTGCTTCAAATCGACGTCGACATCTCGCGCGTCCCGCAGTTCGCCGCTCCCCGTGGCGAGTTGAAATTTTCCTGCGGGCGTCAGTAACACGAGCAACTCACCTCTCAGTCGGTACCGTGCGTAAGCCGAGGGCGTGCCGGTGCACCAACGGGTACCCCACGACCACCGCCTTGCAGCATCCGGGCCGTCAAGTCGGATCAACGTCCAGCCGCTATTCTCGAACAGATGTACTGTCTGGTCTCGCTCGCGCTGCCGGGTGCGACGGATGATGGCGGGATCCGAACCGGAGGCGGCGTCCAAAAGTTCGCCGGCGGTCTTGTAGCGGCCGATGTCCCTGGCACCGGCCGCCAAGAATGGCAACGTGTCGTGGAACACAGATAAGGCGTGCGCCAACTCGCGGTGCAGTTCGAGCCGCACGCCAGCACGCAATCCAGCCACTTCCCACCCTCGGCGTCGCCAATCGGACAGCCAGCGCCAATAACGCCCACCTGTCGGGTCCGCTAGGCTCAGACGTTCGAACACCCGACTTTCCGTCATCATCGTTAGGTGAGGATCGAGACCTTCGCTCAGTGCCCTTGCCCACGCGTAGTGGCGGTGCCGAAGGATAACGAAGTCTTGCCGGTTTAAGTTCGTTGTCATGGAGACAGTCTGGCGCCCTATCAGCTCTCCGAGAGCCCGCAACGTCAAGCTGTCCACAGCTGAAAGAGGCGGGCGCGCCGAGCGCGCACTCATTCCGCCGCAACCTCGATCTACGTGATCATGGCCGCGCCAACTTCCAGCCGGAGTATATCCTTGCAGCCGATGGACAAGGGTCTGATCGCAGCTACCGTGTGCGTTTAGGGAGCGCTTTGGTTAGGGCGTCCTTTACCCTGTTGGGTCACGGTGGACTTGCGCGAAAAGTATTGCGTACGCGCAGAGGCTCTTAGCGGGGGAGCGCATGGATATCTCGATACTCGCCGCCATTCTACTCGCCTGTGTGGCACTCGTGCTGATCACCTCGACGATACGGACTATTCGCGCACGCCGGCGACGCTGGTAGCGATCAGCCGCACCACCGACAGAGCCTGATCGAATCCGAGCGACAGAAGAATTCCGAATGCCCCCACCGCGATCAGCCTGGAGTTTCTTGTCTAACTGGCGGTTACATAGGCGTGTCGTCATTGACGTAGAGGTCGGCTTGTATCAGGAATTCCCCGCCAGTCGACCGGGTGACCGCTGGCGGACATCATCGTCCGCGGGAGGAAAGTCCGGGCTCCACAAACACGGTGCCGGCTAACGGCCGGCGGGGGCGACCCTAGGGAAAGTGCCACAGAAAGCAAACCGCCCGTCCATTTCCGCTGCGCCGTTCGAGCTTCACCGTTCGAGGCGATCCAACGGAAATACCGACGGGTAAGGGTGAAAGGGTGCGGTAAGAGCGCACCGGGCTGCCAGCAATGGCGGCCGCACGGTAAACCCCACCGGGAGCAAGACCGAATAGCGATGGCGGGACTGATGTTCCGGCATCCGGGTTGGTCGCAAGAGCGTCCTGGCGACAGGCGCCATAGATGAATGGTCACCACGTCCGAACCGCGAGGTTCGGGCCTTACAGAACCCGGCTTACAGGTCGACTGGCATCGATTTGCTGTGCGGTATTTGCAGGATTCTAATTATAGTTGATCGCAATGTGGCTGGGTCGGATCAACCGCACGACTTCACCGTTGCGGAACGCGACTGCAGGCCGGTCTTCAAGTCTTGATCTGCCGAGTTCCTCCTCGTCGATCTGTAATCCATTGGCACGTATCTCCGCGACGCAATCGGCCTTGCTGAGGCTGCCGTTCAGAAAATCCCACAAGGATTCGGTCCAGTTACTTCTTACTTCGTCGCTCACTTCAAACTCCAATGGTGCGGATACAAACTGGCATTTCGAATCCTTTCAGCGAATTGTCCTCCGGAAAAATTGGGCAGGCAAGGACCACCGTTGCGCTCTGCCACCCCGGTTGGCTGGTGTGCTCGTGTCGTCATTAGGCAGATCGCAGGTGGCAGATGTGCAGCTCGGCCACGAGCTCGACACACCAGCGACGATCAAATGGCGTACGTCGGAATTTGACGGGCTCTCAATCGCTTTCGGTTGACTAATAATAGAGGTGATTTCGGCTATTGGCAGAAGCCGACTAGGAGACCTCGATGAAGCGCGCCGTCATTTACGCCCGGTTTTCGACCGACCGACAAGACCGGTTAACCAACGAAGCACAGATCGCGCAGTGCTCGCAGTACGCCGAGGAAAAAGGTATTAAGGTCGTCGCTATTATGCAGGACGAGGCGACGTCAGGAACAAATTTCCATAGTCGGCCGGAGGTCCAGGCGGCGCTGGCAGTCTTCGAGCGTGGCGATGCAGACATCTTGATCTGCACCTCGCCGGACAGGTTGTCGAGAGACGTCGAGCACACCGAAAAGATCCTCAAAAGCTTTCAGCACAACGAGTGGGAACTCCATTTCGCTCAGAGCAAGGGACCGTTGAATGCCCTCGAGATTCGTTTGCGCGCCATCCTGAGCGCGGAAATGGTTCAAGACGTTCGCATCAAGACCCGCGAGGGCCAGAGAGCGCATTTCGTCAAAGGGAAACATGTCGCCGGGCTTCCTTACGGATATAGGCTGGGCCGAAACCACGACGCCAACGGCGACCGCGTCAGGGGAGAGCGCGAAATCGACCCCGAGCAGAGCGCGGTCGTGAGTTTCATTTTCGACAGCTATATTCAGAACGAATCTCCCCAAGCAATCGCAGACGCCCTGAATGCCCAGGAAATCCCGGGCCCTCGAGGCGAAATGTGGCGGGACACGACGATCCGAGGGCACCGGAAGCGCGGCAGCGGCATCATCAACAACGAGATGTACATTGGCCGGATCGTCTACAACAGGCAGCGGTACAGCAAGGACCCGGTCACCGAGAAGCGTGTAGGCAGGTATAACTCTCCTTCCGAGTGGCTGACCCGAGAAGACGAAAGCCTTCGTATCATCGACGACGAGCGGTGGTTCGCCGTCAAGTCGCGGCAGGAAAGCCTCGCTCACGTTCTACCTGCAGGGGCCGGCAATCGCCTCCAGGGCTCGCAGCGGGCCAAATACATGTTCAGCGGAATGATCAGTTGCGGCGAATGCGGAGGTCGGTATTCGATCATCGGCAAGGATCGGTACGGTTGCTCGCGCCACCGAGACAAGCTGGGTTGCACTAATACGAAGACGATCTCCCGTATCAAACTCGAACGCCGGGTAAACGCCGCGATTCCCAACGCTTTGATGTCAATCGACACGATCGACGAACTGCTCTCCTTCGTGCAGCGACATCGCGAAGTCGCTGAAAGAGACGAGAGGAAAGCGGAAAAGGAACGGCTGCGCAAACTGGCGAAACTGGAAGGCGAATTGGAAAACCTGATCGCTGCGATCAAGGCGTTCGGACACTCACCGAGCATTCAAGCCGAGTACATGGCTGCCGAAGCGCAGAAAGCTGCCCTGGAACGGCCATTGCCACCGACTGTCGACCCAAGACTCGGTCAGGTCCAAACCGTAAGTCCCAAGGTCCTGAATGCGGCACTGAGGGCGTACGCCACTCATGCCGTGGTCTCATCTGCAGCCGGCGCAGCAACTCCTCTGGAAAAGGAATGGTCACTCCTCGTTCAGGCATTGATCGACAAGATCGTCGTGAAGCCTACCGCCGATGGCGAAGTCCTACTGGAAGTCCACGGTCAGACGCCTGCTCTATTGGCGGCTATGAAAGCTTGGGAGGCGGAGGAACGGTTCGTCACGGAAACGTGGGTAGAGCGGTTCGACTCCGTGAACCGGCCGATGTTGATCGCGAAGGGAAACGAACGCTCCGAATTCCTCGCGCGCCTCAACGAGGAGATCAAAAAAAGAAAGCGCTCTTTCGAGCGCTTTCAATTTGGAGTGGTTGCGGGAGCAGGATTTGAACCTGCGACCTTCAGGTTATGAGCCTGACGAGCTACCGGGCTGCTCCATCCCGCGACAAGGATGTTTGATAACAATGCCGGGTGGGTTGTCATCGATCACGACCATTGGTCGCGACGTGAGGGGTATATAGGGGGTGATCGTCGATTGCTCAACCCCTAAAACCATTTTCCGTGACGCTTTTTTGACGGCCCAGGTTTTTCCCGCCTAAGCCCTGTCAATTGCATGCATTTCCGCTACGGTGCCGCGGCCCCAACCATACAAGAATTCCGGATCATCCATGAAAACCAAGCCGCTTGGCCGCACCGATCTGCTCGTCACCGAACTGTGCCTCGGCACCATGACTTGGGGCAGCCAGAATACCGAAGCCGAGGGTCACGCCCAGATCGCCATGGCCAAGGACAAGGGCCTCAATTTCATGGACACGGCCGAGGTCTATGCGGTCCCCGGTAGCCCGCAAACCTCTGGCAAGACAGAGGAAATCATCGGCAATTGGTTCGAGCGCAACGGCGATCGTGACCATTGGATCCTGGCCACCAAGATCGTCGGCGGCGGCAATGCCCACATCCGCGACGCCAGGGCGCCTGATGCAGCCTCGGTGCGCGAAGCGCTCGAGGGCAGCCTGCGCCGGCTCAAGACCGATTATGTCGATCTCTACCAGATTCACTGGGCGAGCCGCGGGCACTATAATTTTGAGAATTACTGGACCTTTAACCCGACCAAACAGAGTACCGAACAGGCCCTTGCCAATATCGAGGAAGTGCTGACCACGCTGGGTGAACTGGTCAAGGAGGGCAAGATTCGCCATGTCGGCGTATCCAATGAGACCACCTGGGGCATTGCCCAGTGGCTGCGGATTGCCGAAGCTAAAGGACTGCCACGCCTCGTTTCTGTCCAGAATGAATATAGCCTGCTGCGCCGGATTTTCGACCATGACCTGGCCGAGCTAAGCCATCATGAGGATGTCGGCCTGTTGGCCTATTCGCCATTGGCTGGCGGGCTGATTACCGGCAAGTATTTCGACGGCCAAATGCCCAAGGGCAGCCGGGGCGACTATCAGAAAGCCTTCTGGCGGCTCAATGAATTTTCGGAAGCGGCTGGCAAGGAATATATAGCGCTGGCAAAGCGTTACGATATGGACGTCGCGCAGATGGCCGTGGCTTTCGCCCTGACGCGACCCTTCATGACCTCGGTCATCATCGGCGCCACCAGCACCGAGCAATTGGCCAATGTCCTGGCTGCCGACCAGCTGACACTATCCCCCGAACTGCTGGCCGAGATCGATGCCATCCACCGCCGCTACCCGCGTCCGATCTAGGCTAGCATGACATTCGATGCGCAGCAGCATTCGGGGTATATTCGCTAGCATACTGTTAGCATCGACGGTGACCAATTGACCGCATTCCTTTCGACCATCTTTCCGCTGCTCTGCTATGTGGCCTACAATGTGATCGTGCCACAGGTAGAAAAACTGCGGCCATCGCTTTCGGTCATCATGAACATGCAGCGGCGGCGCTGGGTCGCCAATGCCGCGCTGCGGGAATCCCCATTCGACGCCATCCTCTCCGGCAACATCATGGGCTCGGTCAGTTTCCTTGCCTCGACCGCGGTGCTGTTGATCCTCGCGGTCTTTGCTGTCTTCGGCCAGGTGCCGGCGCTGATGGACGCGCTCAACTCGCTGTCGCTCGATCGCACCTATACGACCCTCGATGTGCAACTGCATCTGGTCATCATGCTGACCATGTTCGTGCTGGCCTTTTTTGCCTTCACCCTCTCCCTCCGCCAGTTCAACCACTTCTGCATCATGCTGGGCGCCATCGATCATAGCGCACCCACATCGGAGGAGGAGATCAACGCCATCACCCGCATGAATGCGCTGGGGGCCAAGAACTTCAACAGCGGCATTCGCGCCTACTATTTCTCGGTCGCCAATGTCGCCTGGTTCATCCACGAATGGCTGCCCATCGCCGCATGCCTTGCGACCATATTGATCCTCGCACACCGGGAATTCTTCTCCTCCTCGCACCGCACGGCAGCGTCTGCAGCGGTCATCGCGGCGCGCCGCGACAAGGAAAAGACGCTCTAGAGATAGCGCTTGAGGAAGGCCGCAACGTCTCCAAGCACCGGCGCAATGAAGCGGGTGGGCCGCGCCAGCGCAATGAGCGGGCCGGCATGTCCCAGCCTTGGATAGTGCATTTCGCTGACATCGACCCCGACATGGCGCAGCTTAGCAGCCAGCGCCACGCTATTGCGGGGGTAGACCAGTCTGTCCTGATCGCCCGTGCCCAGAAAGGCAGGCGGTGCGGCTGAGGTCACGAGGTTGATCGGCTGGGTGACACGTGGCTCGCGCACGGCGCCAAAGGTGCGCAGCGAGATGCGTCCATCGAAGGGAAAGAAGTCATAGGGCCCCGACAGGCCGAGCATGCAGCGAACATGGGCAATTAACCCGAGCCGGGCCAGATGGTCGGGACTGAGGCCAAGCATCAGCGCATTATACGCCCCGGCCGAATGGCCCATCAGGGCAATGCGGGTATAGTCACCGCCATATTCGGCGATATTGTCGACAACCCAGGCGAAGGCCTGCGAGCAGTCTTCCAGAAAAGCCGGATATTCCACTTCGGGCAGCAGCCGATAGTCGGCAATGACGGTGACATAGCCCAGCGCTGCTAGCGCCCTGCCCGCAAATTCATAATTGCTGCGGTCGCCGTCATTCCACGAGCCGCCATAAATGAAGAAGATGACCGGCAACGGTCCGTCGGTCTTGGTGGGCGCGTAGATGTCCAGCTTGTGCCGCTCGGCTGAGCCATAGGCCACATCATGGGCAATCCTGCGGGATGCCCGGTCCTTTGGACTCAGGGCATTTGCGACGCTCAAGACAGAAAAACCCATGACCGACCTATCCGTATTCCCAACAGATACGGATTCCGTGCCCGTTTGGTTTTGCTAAATGCATGTGTGCGAACGAAAATTTTCACAAGGTCGGGCAAGGCCAATTCTGACATTGACAATCAGCTATTGGAGTCGCTTTATGCGGAACAGCAAGCCTCTATAGACCGTCGTCAGCCATGCTCGTCTGCCAATGCAACATGATCACCAGCAAGGAGATCGAGAACATCGTTCTCGACCTGCTGAAAGCCGATCCCTGGCAGCTTGTCGTGCCGGCCAAGGTCTATAGTGAGCTGAATCGCCGCGCCAAATGCGCCGGATGCGTGCCGAATGTGGTGGACATTATCGTCCGCGTCACAGAAAACTACCACTCGCAGCAAGCCCTGGAGACTGGCGAAGTCGTTTCGCTTCCCTCTGGGTTAGACAAGCTTAAAAAGCAACAGAGTGGAGTCCGTCGTGAAAGGCGAAGCACAAGTCATCGAGCGGCTTAACGAAGCCCTTTTTCTCGAACTCGGCGCCGTCAACCAGTATTGGGTGCACTATCGTCTTCTGGACGATTGGGGCTACAAGAAGCTGGCGAACAAGGAACGCGCTGAATCCATTGAAGAAATGCATCACGCAGATCGTTTGATCGAGCGCATTATTTTCCTCGAAGGCCATCCGAACCTGCAGCGCGTCGCGCCGCTGCGAATCGGCCAGACCATCAAGGAAGTGCTCGAGGCCGATCTGGCCGGCGAATATGATGCCCGTGCTGCCTACAAGGCGAGCCGCGAGCTCTGCGAGCAGCTTGGCGACTATGTCTCCAAGAACCTGTTCGAGGCCCTGCTGGCCGACGAGGAAGGTCACATCGACTTCCTCGAAACCCAGCTCGAACTGCTCGACAAGATCGGCGTCGAAAAATACGGCCAGCTCAATTCCGCTTCGGCCGACGAAGCCGAATAGGCCAGACCAAATTTGTGAAACCGCCCGGAACTGCGTTCCGGGCGGTTTTGTTTTGGCTCCATGAACTGGAGGCAGCGATGACCTGGCATGCCGGACGGCTGATCGACCATATCCACCTGCGCACCGAGCATTTCGCGGCGACGCTGCATTTCTATCGGGAGGCGCTGAAGCCACTCGGATTCCATATCGAGCAGAGCGGAGACGACTGGTTTCAGGTCGACGAACTCTATGTCAGCGCCGGTGGCAAGCAGAGCCATGTCCATCTCGCCTTCCAGGCGAAGGAGCGTGCCACGGTCGACGCCTTCCACAAGGCAGCCCTGGCGGCGGGCGGCACGGATAATGGCGCGCCAGGCGAACGCGATTACCATCCCGGCTACTATGGCGCCTTCGTGCTTGATCCGGACGGCAACAATATCGAGGCGGTGTTCCACGGACCGGCAACACGGAGTGCGGAGTCGGTGGAGATCGAGCCGGCCTAACTCATTGGTCTTCCGGCCAAGGCACGAACGTCAGCTCCGGCCATATCAAGCGTAGACTTTCGCCCTTTTTCTTGTGCAGGCTTCTATTGTTCAGTGCAGGATTGGGCGTGATGCGGAACGAGAATAGATCATCCAGCCCGAAAGGGGCCACGATATCGATGTCACCACTTGGATGCAGTCTGGCACCGACGGCATAAGGCCTTGACGCGTAACGGCTGATCATCTCGCCAGACGAATTCAGTGGGGTGAACGGGATGCCGAACTTTTGCTCGAACCACAGATGCACCCGCGCCTGATTGCGGACCTGCACCGGGATCGGCAAATGGCCGAAGCGAGCAGCGCATTCCCTGATGATGGCGTCTTCGGCATCCCAGCCGATATCGCTGCCGTCGAAATAGAAGACATCAATGTCGTTGACCCCCGTCAGTGGCGGACGGCCAGTCGGGCTATTCCAGACGTGATTGTAGATGGCGCCAGCCACGAGGAGGTGGTCGGGCAAGCCGAGCTCGCGTAGCCCCTGCAAAACCTCCATCAGGACAGGTTGGCTACGAATGATGGCTTCGAGCGCCTGACGCTGGATAGCATCGCCTGCACCGGAAAATCGAAGATGATCCATGTCTGCCCCCGTTTGGAGCATAATTGCATGGGTGCAGGCTGGGGCAAGTGGTGGTACGGCGCAGAGTTTGCGACACCCGCCTGCCATTCGGGCGTAGCCCTCATGGCCTAGGGCCCTAAAATCGCTCCACCGGAGCGATTTTGCGCGGAGCGCCGGGCCCTAGTTCTCGATCGGCTGGAACATGGCGTTCATCTGCTCGACGATCTGGTCCATCGGCGCGATGGATTCCGGCAGCTGCTCGGGGGCTTCGGGAGCCACGGCTACATAGGGCACACCGCTGGGGAAGGCGCCGAACATCTGGAAGAACGCCACCATGTCATCAAGCACCGCCGGCATGCGCCAGCGCCACATCGAGCCCAGCGCCAGCACCGGCTCCATATGGCCAAAGCCGTCGTAATATTTGGTGGTGACCCAGATGCCCTGGTCCTTGAGCGCCTGTGCGAAGCGCTCGGTATTCTGCACGCGCACGATGGGGTCAGAAGTGCCGCTGGCCAGATACATCGGCGGGGAGGCACTGGTCACCAGATTGATCGGCTGCGTGCCCTGTGGGCTTGGCGCCTTGCCAAAGACGTCGCGCACTTCGTTATATTCGAACGGGTAGAAGTCATAGGGGCCAGACAGAGCCGCAACACCCTTGACCTGCAGGTTGACCCCGAACTCGCGCATGAAACTGGGATCGAGCGCCAGCATCACCGCATTATAGGCGCCGGCCGAATGGCCCGCGAGGAACAGCCGGTTGGGATCGCCGCCATAGATGCCGATATTATCCTCCACCCAGCCCAGCGCCGCGGCGCTGTCATAGAGGAAATCAGGATAGACCACGCTCGGATAGAGCCGGTAGTCGGCGATCACCACGACGAAACCGCGCGCTGCCAGAGCCTGACCGACGAACTGATATTCGTATTTTTCGCCACGGCTCCAGCCGCCGCCATAGATGAAGAAGACCACCGGCGCCGGGCCGTTCATCTGTGTCGGGGCATAGACGTCGAGCTTGTGGCGCGGGCCATCGGCATAAACCAGATCCGTGCCAACCTTGGCCCCGCCACCATCCATGGCCGCCGGCAGATTGAACGGATCCATGATCGAAACGGCATGGGCCGCCTGCGGCGCCACAGCGAGAGCAAGGGCGGCAGCAAGCAAGGCACGGCGGGACAGGATAATGCTGGACATGAGGCTGACTGATTGAATTGTTTGGCTGCCTGATAGCGGGCAAAGCCGAGTACATTGTGACGCGCGGAGTGGCTCACCACTCTTTGAAAGGGGAGCCAGCCTTAGACTGCTTTTGGCATTTGGGAAATGGGCGAGGGCAGGCGCCTCGAATGGATGGAGACAGCCTGCCCTCTACTTAAGCCGGGAAAGGGTGAACCCATAGGGTTAACGAGAGGTTAACGCTTGAGCCGATCGAGCAGTTTGCCAGAGATGTATCCATCGGCCGGAATGCCCGCTGCCTGCTGATAGGCTAGCACGGCCGCACGCGTCTTGGGGCCGATCACACCATCGGGCGTGCCCACATTATAGCCGGCACGATTGAGCAAGCCCTGTAGCTGGGCGCGCTGGTCCTTGTTGAGCGCGTAATCGCCCGACGGCCAGGGCGTGGCAAAACTGCCGCCGCCGATGATCCGGTCAGCCAGATGCCCCACGGCCAGCGCATAGGAATTGGAATTATTGTAGCGCTTGATCACATCGAAATTGGGCAACAGCAGGAAAACCGGGCCCGATGCACCGGCCGGCATATAGAGCGAGGCCATATCGCTGCCGCGCGGAAAAGCCCGGCCCGACACCCGGCCAATGCCCATCGAGGCCCACTGGCTGATCGGCGCCTTGTCGAGCTGGCGCGCCGCGGCAAAATTGAAGCCCTGTGGCAACTTGACCTCATAGCCCCAGGTCTCGCCTGGCCGCCAGCCATGTTCCTTGAGATAATTGGCCGTGGAGCCCAGCGCATCCTGCACGGAATTCCAGATATCCTTGCGGCCATCGCCATTATAGTCGACCGCATAGCGCATGAAGCTCGACGGCATGAACTGGGTATGGCCCATGGCACCAGCCCAGGAGCCCGTCATGTTATTGGCGCTCACATGACCATCGGAGATGATGCGCAGCGCGGTCAGCAATTCCTCGCGGAAAAAGTCCTTGCGATAATTGCCTTCGACCAGCGTCGCCAGGGCATGCACCGTGTGCTCGCCGCCCATGAAGCCACCGTAATTGGTTTCCATGCCCCAGATGGCCAGCACCACTTCGGGCTGCACGCCCCAGCGCTGCTGCGCCCCGGCCAGCGTCTGCGCCCATTCGGCACGCATCGCCTGGCCCTTCTGGGCCTGTCCATTGGTGACGCGGCGGTCGATATAGTCCTGCACCGTGCGGGTGAACTCGGGCTGGCTCTTGGTGTGCTCCATCAGCTTGGAGGAAAAGCTGTAGCCGGCAAAGGCCTGCTCGAAAGCGGAGCGGCTGACGCCGCGTTGCTCTGCCAAGGGCCAGATGCTCGCAACGAATGCCGCGCTATTGGCATAGGACGGCGCGAGCGTCGACAGGCTCAGCGCAGCCGCCATGGCCAGGGCGGACAGGCCGCGTGTGACAGTATTTGAAACAGACATGGCGGGCCTCGTGATACGCAACAGGAGCGCACCCGGTCCGCAAGCACCGGGCACGTATCACAATTTTAACCGACCGCCTTAAGATCGGATTAAGCTAGTCTGCGCGGCCGATCACGAATGCGCCAGCCTCAACCGGCGCCTTCATCGCCGCCCGGCGGCGGCAGACCCTTGACGCTGCGATAGGTCACGGTCTGGCTTGGCCCCATGATGCCATGCTCGAACAGCATGCGCTTGACCGTCTCGCTATAGAGACGTCCCGGCCCCCATTGCTTGCCCGCCAGCGTCTTGATTCGCGAGCGCAGCTTCATCTGCCCCGGCATAAAGCTGACCAGCGCCGGCTGGTCGAGATCGTCGATGATGACATCCTTGTGCTCGCTGTCCATCACCACCTGGAAGGCATCGCGCATGATCTGCTTCACCACTTCGATATCGCTGTCATAGGCAACGTCGAACTCGGCGACATAGAAGGAGAAGCCGCGGACCATGTTGGAGACCAGATCCACCGAGGAAAAGGGGATCAGATGCACCGTCCCGCCCATGTCGCGAATGGTGACCGAACGAATGGTGAGCTTTTCGACGACGCCAGATTTGCCAGCCGCCTCCACCACATCGCCCTCGTTCATCACATTCTCGAACTGGATGAAGATGCCGGTGATGATGTCCTGCACCAGCTTCTGCGCGCCAAAACCGATGGCGAGGCCGATGACACCGGCACCAGCCAGCAGCGGCGCAATATTGACCCCTATCTGGGCCAGGGCGAGCATCAGCCCAAACACCACCAGCGCGATGGTGAAAGCGTTCTTGAACAGGCCCAGCAGCGTCTTCTCGCGCGCCGTGGGCGTCTTGCCGATGCTGGTATTGAGCCGGTACTCGACCCAGGACGCCACCACCACATGCAACACGATACAGGCAAGGACGATCAGCACCGCCGAAATCACCGAGCCGGCAACCTGCTGGCCATGGGCACTCCCGATCCAGCCGACGAAGTCGAACAGCATCCAGGCCTGTGCGATCGCCAGCAATACGCCCACGATCACCACCCAGCGCACCACCTGCATCACCGTCGGCACAAAGGCCTTGAGCCGGGTCTCGAGCAGCGGCAGGCGCTGTTTGATGTCAGCGGGCAGACTGAGGCCTGCATTGACGAAGCGGGAGATGAAACCGACCACCACCATGCCAACCAGGATGGAGATGATCGACTGCACCGTGGCGCCCAGCATGAAGGGCAGCGCCTGCTCGGGATTGGTGAACCAGACCACCAGCAGCGCCACGAGATAGAGGATGGCGATCAGGTGCCAATATTGCCCCAGCAGCACCAGCAACTGCCCCGTCCCGTCATGGCCGCGCCGTTCGGCAATACCGGCCAGCCACTTGCGCACATCGTCCTTGTTCTGCAGCACGATGATGATGCCGATGGTGACGGCCGTCGCCATCACCAGCACCTGCACCGCCGAAGCCGAGCCCGCGGACAGATTGGCCGCCAGCAGAGGGCTGACAAAGAGGAATGTGTAGCCGACGAGCGAAATGATCCGCGCCAGCCAGAACGACCAATAGGCCGCATTGCTGTCGCCGACTGGAATGATGCGCAAAGGCTCGAAACGAGGCGCCAGCAGCGCGCGCACCACCATCTTGCTCATCTCGACAAGGAGGAAGGCGTTGAGCAGCAGGGTCTGGTTGATGCCCATGCGGCCGGTTGCGCCGCCTACCACGGTCAATGCCACGACATAGCCGATCGCCCAGGCCAGGAGCACCGAACCCAGATCCACCAGTGTGGCGCCAAATGTGCCGGCCACGCGCGAAAGCCAGCCGCGCCCTGCAACCCGCCGCGCGATGCCGCGCTGGATAGCGTGAACCACAATCCGCAACACCCAGAAGCTGCCGAACAGCCCGACGGCGACGAGAAACACCGCAATAGCCACATCGCGGAAAGCGTCGAAATCGGCATTGAGCGTGCCGGTCAAGCCATGCTGCAGATCGGAAAAGATCGCGCCCAGCGAGCGCAGCGTGGTTGAAGTCCCTTCGGCCGCGGCGCGGGTATATTCGGCCAGCTGGCGGACGATGCTGAGATCGTTGAGCGGCTCCTCCGCCGGGACCTCGGCTTCGGCAGGCACGGCCCCCTGCTGCAAGCGCTCGATCAGTAGCGCACGCGTCTCGTCATTTTCGAGAATACGCACCAATTCGTCGATGCTGGCATCACTGCTCGTTGTCGTTTCGGCTGGCGCTTCCGGAAGCAATTGAGCCTGGGCCGCAACGGGAGTGAGCAGCAGCAACAGCAGCAGGACAAGCAAACGCATGGGGAATTCCGCAAATCAGGTCATCGAACAGGTGCGGGACACTAAGTCCCTGCAAATGTGGATACGCTGAGGCGCTGTTTGCATTCAACCCTGTTGGTTTTCCCGCGGCATAAACGCAAAAACCCCGTCACTTTCGTGACGGGGTTTTGTGTTTCGATATCGTTGATTGAGACAACGCGTTTTTGGCAGACCTTGCAGCGACCTACTCTCCCAAGCCTTGAGACTTAGTACCATTGGCGCGGAGGAATTTGACGGTCGAGTTCGGGATGGGATCGGGTCTTGGGCTCCTCGCAAGAACCACAAGGTCAGCGAAAAACGCGTTGGTGAATTCTGGTTAAGTTTTGTTTTGCGCGCTCCATGCTAAGCGCGACTTGGTGTATCTGAGCCGATCATTCACAATCTATGCGGACATAGATTAATGAGAACGATCAAGCCAATCGAGCTATTAGTACCGGTAAGCTTCACACATTGCTGCGCTTCCACACCCGGCCTATCGACGTGGTAGTCTTCCACGGCTCTCAAGGGAATACTCGTTTTGAAGGAGGCTTCCTGCTTAGATGCTTTCAGCAGTTATCCCGTCCGAACTTAGCTACCCTGCAATGCGGCTGGCGCCACAACAGGTCCACCAGAGGTTCGTCCAACCCGGTCCTCTCGTACTAGGGTCAGCTCTTCTCAATATTCCTACACCCACGGCAGATAGGGACCGAACTGTCTCACGACGTTCTAAACCCAGCTCACGTACCACTTTAAATGGCGAACAGCCATACCCTTGGGACCTGCTCCAGCCCCAGGATGTGATGAGCCGACATCGAGGTGCCAAACAATGCCGTCGATATGGACTCTTGGGCATTATCAGCCTGTTATCCCCAGCGTACCTTTTATTCGTTGAGCGATGGCCCTTCCACGCGGGACCACCGGATCACTATGACCGACTTTCGTCTCTGCTCGACTTGTCAGTCTCGCAGTCAGGCAGGCTTATGCCATTGCACTCAGCGGACGATTTCCGACCGTCCTGAGCCCACCATCGCGCGCCTCCGTTACTCTTTGGGAGGCGACCGCCCCAGTCAAACTACCCACCATACGCTGTCCCGGACACTGTTATGCCGCGGTTAGACATCTATGACGATAAGGGTGGTATCTCATCTTGCGGCTCCACAGAAACTGGCGTTCCTGCTTCAAAGCCTACCACCTATCCTGCACATGCCGACACAAATGCCAGCGTAAAGCTATAGTAAAGGTGCATGGGGTCTTTCCGTCTGACCGCAGGAACCCCGCATCTTCACGGGGAATTC
This sequence comes from uncultured Devosia sp., assembly GCF_963517015.1. Taxonomy (NCBI): domain Bacteria; kingdom Pseudomonadati; phylum Pseudomonadota; class Alphaproteobacteria; order Hyphomicrobiales; family Devosiaceae; genus Devosia; species uncultured Devosia sp. Next base: position 751,923 of record NZ_CAUQDV010000001.1, on the reverse strand, counting down.
AATTTCGCTGAGTCTATACTGGAGACAGTGGGGAAGTCGTTACGCCATTCGTGCAGGTCGGAACTTACCCGACAAGGAATTTCGCTACCTTAGGACCGTTATAGTTACGGCCGCCGTTTACCGGGGCTTCAATTCAGAGCGTTAACTCCTCCTTTTAACCTTCCGGCACCGGGCAGGCGTCAGACCCTATACGTCGATTTGCATCTTCGCAGAGCCCTGTGTTTTTAGTAAACAGTCGCCACCCCCTCTTTTGTGCCACCCCTATCCGGTTGCCCGCATAGAGGTCATGCTTATCCCGAAGTTACGCATGCAATTTGCCGAGTTCCTTCAGTATAGTTCTCTCAAGCGCCTTGGTATACTCTACCAGTCCACCTGTGTCGGTTTAGGGTACGGTCAATGTTGGTGGAGCTATTTCCAGGAACCGGCTCATCGCACCCCCAATCCAATAAGGGGATACGAACCTGCGCGATCCGTCACTACCACCTGGCCCACGAATATTAACGTGGTTCCCATCGGCTACGCATTTCTGCCTCACCTTAGGGGCCGGCTAACCCTGCGCTGATTAGCATTGCGCAGGAACCCTTGGACTTTCGGCGAAAGTGTCTCTCACACTTTTTGTCGCTACTCATGTCATCATTCGCACTTCCGATACCTCCACGGCCCCTCACAGGTACCGCTTCGCAGGCTTACGGAACGCTCCGCTACCGCTTACGACAAAGTCGTAAACCCTAAGCTTCGGTGCATAGTTTTAGACCCGGTACATCTTCGCCGCAGGAACGCTTGACCAGTGAGCTGTTACGCTATCTTTAAAGGATGGCTGCTTCTAAGCCAACCTCCTGGTTGTCTAAGCATTCCCACATGCTTTCCCACTTAACTATGACTTGGGGACCTTAGCTGTAGGTTAGGGCTGTTTCCCTTTTGACGACGGACCTTAGCACCCGCCGTCTGTCTCCCAGATAGTACTCTCGGGTATTCGGAGTTTGGTTAGGTTTGGTAAGTCGGTGAGACCCCCTAGCCCATCCAGTGCTCTACCCCCCGAGGTATTCGTCTGAGGCGATACCTAAATATCTTTCGCGGAGAACCAGCTATTTCCAAGTTTGATTGGCCTTTCACCCCTAGGAACAAGTCATCCCCGTAATTTTCAACTTACGTGGGTTCGGCCCTCCAGTAAGTGTTACCTTACCTTCAGCCTGCTCATACCTAGATCACTTGGTTTCGGGTCTAATCCAACTAACTTAACGCCCTATTCAGACTCGCTTTCGCTGCGCCTACACCTAACGGCTTAAGCTTGCTAGTTAGACTAAGTCGATGACCCATTATACAAGAGGTACGCCGTCACCCTTGCGGGCTCCGACTGTTTGTATGCATCCAGTTTCAGGAACTATTTCACTCCCCTCGTCGGGGTGCTTTTCACCTTTCCCTCACGGTACTTGTTCGCTATCGGTCGTGCACGAGTACTTAGGCTTGGATAGTGGTCTACCCATGTTCAGACAGAATTTCACGTGTTCCGCCTTACTCGAGGACCTATAGGCTTTCTACCGGTACGGGGCTATCACCCACTATGGCTGGAATTTCCATTCCATTCCCGTTCTTACCTACAGGCCACTGGCCTGGTCCGCGTTCGCTCGCCACTACTAACGGAGTCTCTTTTGATGTCCTTTCCTCTGGGTACTTAGATGTTTCAGTTCCCCAGGTTAGCTCCCTTTCGGGTGACCTAAATGGTCGGGTTTCCCCATTCGGAAATCATCGGATCAAAGCTTATTCGCAGCTCCCCGACGCTTATCGCAGCGTATTACGTCCTTCATCGCCTGTGCACGCCAAGGCATCCACTGAATGCACTTAAGACGCTTGATCGTTCTCATTATCAATGCCCGCAACTTCAACAACGCCAGCCCCTCTTGAAGGCCAACGTCTCAATCGTCG